>CAVEPD010000007.1:0-54743 GCA_963617535.1 bacterium | reverse complement strand
CCGTTCTTCGTAGAGAACGCAGGGAGAGGATACTTCTTCGCTTAGAGAGCCCGGGCTTGGTGAAACCGGGACGAAGGGGCCCTTGAGTCGGCGGAGGAGAAGAGACGTTCGCCCCTAGCGATTCGGGGAAAAGTGCCTTAGCAATAAGGAAATTGGGTGGTACCGCGCGCCGCGTCCCAATCTGGATGCGGTTTTCTTTTGTTAAGGAGTCCCTATGCTAGACAAACATTACGACCATCTCGCCGTGGAAAGCGGCAAATACGAGAAGTGGGTGAAGGAAGGCTATTTCACCGCGGGAGACATGAGCAAAGTCCCTTTCTCCCTCGTCATCCCTCCTCCAAACGTGACAGGCAAGCTCCATTTGGGGCACGTCATGGACACGATCCCCGATGACATCATCGCCCGTTACAAGAGAATGAAGGGCTATGACGTCCTTTGGGTGCCTGGCATGGATCACGCGGGCATCGCGACCCAAGCTAAGGTCGAGGCCAAGCTAAGGGAGCAGGGCGTCTCGCGTTACGACCTTGGAAGAGAAGGATTTTTGGAGAAAGCCTGGCAGTGGAAGGACGAATACGCCTCTACCATCCACGACCAGTGGGCCAAAATCGGCTTAAGCGTCGATTACACCAGGGAAAGATTCACCCTAGACGAAGGTCTTTCGAAAGCGGTCAGGCACGTTTTCGTGACCCTTTTTAACGAAGGCCTCATCTACCAGGGCGAGAAGATCATCAACTGGGATCCAGAACTTAGAACCGCCCTTTCGAATATCGAGGTTGAGCACAAAGACGACGAAGGCGAGTTCTTCTATTTCCGTTATGACGTTGAGGGGACTAATGATTCCCTCATCGTCGCGACGACGCGCCCTGAGACGATGTTCGGGGACACCGCGGTCTTCGTTAACCCCAAAGACGAAAGGTTCAAAGCCTTCGTCGGCAAGAAAGTCGTTAATCCCGCGAATGGCGACCTTTTGCCCGTGATGGCGGATGATTACGTCGACATCTCTTTCGGCACCGGGGCCATGAAATGCACCCCGGCTCACGACCCCAACGACTTTGCTCTTGCGAAGAAATATGGTTTCCCCTTCATCAAGGTGCTCGATGATTCGGCGCATATGAACGAGAAGGCTGGGAAATACAAAGGCATGGACCGCTACGAATGCAGAAAAGCGCTCGTCGAGGACATAAAGAACAACGGCCATCTGGTTAAGATTGAGAAGATCGTTCACTCCGTCGGTCATAGCGAAAGAAGCGGAGCGGTGGTGGAACCAATGCTTTCCAAGCAATGGTTCGTGAAGATGAAACCGCTAGCTAAGAAAGTATTGGAGAACCAAAAAACCGACGGCAAAGTCGAGTTTTTGCCCAAGCGTTTTGAGAAGGTCCTCCTTCGCTGGATGAATGAGGTCGAGGATTGGTGCATCTCCCGTCAGCTTTGGTGGGGGCACCGGATCCCAGCTTATACCAACATCAATACCGGCGAGCTCGTCGTGACCGAGGAAGATATGGATCCTAAGGAATGGAAGCAGGACGAGGACGTTCTCGACACCTGGTTCTCCTCCGGCTTATGGCCCTTCGCGACCATGGGCTGGCCGAATACCGATAGCCCGGACTTCAAGAGGTATTTCCCAACCGACGTCTTGGTCACCGGTTACGACATCATCTTCTTCTGGGTGAGCCGCATGGTCTTCCAGTCGCTTCATTTCACCGACAAGGCGCCTTTTAAGACGGTCGTCATCCACGGGCTCATCCGCGATGAGCTCGGCAGGAAGATGTCGAAGTCTTTAGGGAACGGGATCGATCCTTTGGACATCATCGAGAAATACGGCGTGGACGCCCTCCGTTACTTCATCACAACGAACAGCACCCCAGGGTTAGACATGCGCTACAGCGAGGAAAAGCTCCAGTCCGCGGAGAACTACCTCAATAAGATCTGGAACGCCTGCCGCTACGTTGAAATGACCTTGGGTGAGGATTATGTGCCGAGCGAGATCAACAAAGATTCCTTAGGCGTGCTCGATAAATTCATCCTCTCAAGACTTGAGGAGACCATCCATAAAGTCGAAGGGAAGATGGAGGAATACCAATTCGGCGCCGCCTCAGGCTACCTCTATGACTTCGTCTACGACGATTTCTGCTCCTATTACCTTGAGATGAGCAAGGTATCCCTTGGGAAGAAAGAGAACGAAGCGACCGTGAAAGCGGTGCTTTACAAGGTCATCAAGGAGATCTTGCTCCTCATCTATCCTTATTGCCCCTTCGTCACCGAGGAGATGTACCTCTCTTTGCCTGCCCACAAGGATTCGATCATGCTCGAAAGCTATCCTGTCTTCGACAAATCGCTCTTGTTCCCCACCGCGGAGAAAGAAGGCAAGCTCCTCAAGGAGATCATCAAGGACGTCAGAGGCTATAAGTCGAGCCATAAGATCGCCCCGAATGCGCCCATCAGCCTCATTCTCTCCCCGAAGCCCCTCTTCAAAGGGGTTGAGGAATATCTCACCCGTTTCCTTTTCGCGAAGAAGGTGAGCTTTGAGAAGGAAGCCCCGCAAGGCGATTGCTTCGTATATGGCAAATTCACCCTCGTGATCTCGGAGGACATCGATCCCGAGAAACTTAAGGCGAACCTCCTAGAGGAGAAAGAGAAGCTCCTCTCCGAGATCGCTAGAGGTGAGAAGATGCTCTCGAACCCCGGCTTCGTGAACAAGGCCCCGGAAGCCAAAATCAACCTTGAGAAAGAGAAGCTAGCCTCCAATAAAGAGAAACTTAGCAACGTCGAAAAACGGCTTGCCAGCTTATGAAATTAACGCCTAGGGAAACTTAGGCGTTTTCTTTTGGGGAATAAAGTCGATTTCCTCTTTATTAATAGGGTGAAGGGAAACTTTCTATGGAGGAAAACGAAATGAACGATTCAAGATTGCTAAGCGATGAGGAGCTTAATTCCATCCGCCCGGGCGAGGCGCTGACTCTCGCCACCGTCCTCGTCGTCTTCACCGTGGCGATCCTCGCCGTGGTCGCCTATAAGCTTTTCACGAGCAAAGAAGGCAAGGCGCAGCTGCAGGGCTTCAAATTCGAGTGGGGTGGCCTCCTTTGAGGATCGCCTCGCTCAGCAAAAGCGAAAGGCCAAGGGAAAAAGCGTTTGAGAAGGGGATGGAGGGGCTTAGCAATGAGGAATTGCTCGCCCTCATCCTCTCCAGCGGCAACAAGCAATACGGCGCATTGGACATTGCGACCAACTTGCTCAGCCACTTCGGGGGATTAGCCTCGCTTTCTTCTTGCCCTTATCTTCTCTTAGAGAAAGAGAAAGGGGTGGGGAGAGCGAAAGCCTCAATTTTAGGAGCATGCTTCGAACTCGCCAGAAGGCTAAAGAAGCCTGGCGAGACGAAAAGCCTCGAAGAGGAGATCCATAAGGATCTGCTTAGCCAGAAGCAAGAGGCTCTTTACGCCTATTTCCTAGGCCAAAAGGGAGAAGTGCTTGGCAAAAGGCTCATCCTCCTCGGCTCTTTAAGCACCCTCAAAGGAGGGAAGAGGGCCTTGCTTTCCTCGCTCCTTTATAGCAACGAAGGCGATCTCTTGCTTGTCCATTGCCACCCCTCTGGCATCGCATTGCCTTCGAAGGAAGATTACCTTTTCACGATTCAGCTAGAACGGTTTTCCTCAACGTTCGGGCTGCGTCTCAAAGACCATTGGATCGTCACGGAGAACGGGAAATATTCTTTCAGGGACGGCGGCTTTTTGGGAAACGAAAGAAGAGAAAAGCCGCAGCATCCAACGGTTGAGCAATAAAAATTATAACGATGCTGACGAAAGAAAAAGGAATGTCAAAAAAGATTTAAAACTACATTAGGACATTTGTCCTCATCTAGTTTGAAAGGAGACGAATGATACTTTATAATCCGTATGTGAACACGAAATTTGAAATTGCTAGAGACATAAAAATAGCCCGTGAGGCCCTTGGTCTCAGCCAAGAGAAAATCGCTTCCGTACTAGGGGTAAACGAGCGTACCGTGCGGCGAATCGAATCCTTAGAAGAGTTCGAGCTCAATAAGGTCAGCAAGGAGAAATTCTATTCTTTTGTCTTTGGCAAAATCGAAGGGTTCAACAAATTGAAATCAGAGATTCGAAAAGAAACCCTCAAGACTAATGAGTTGCTTTTGTTCCATGGGTCGAAGCAGGGGATAGAAGGATGCATCGATCCGAAAAAGAGCTCTATGATCAATGACTTTGGGCAAGGCTTCTACACAGGGGAGACTTATGAGCAAAGCGTGACCTACGTCTATGACAGCCCTGAGTCCTCTGTCTATCTATTCCGTTTGAAAACGGAGAATCTGACTTTCAAAACCTACGGGGCGAGTTTGGAATGGCTTTTGACCGTTGGGCATAACAGAGGGATGCTCGGCGATTATCGCGAGCATCCGTTGCTAAAGAAGGCCATCCAGGAAAGCGAGGAGTGCGACGTCATCGTCGCCCCAATCGCCGACAATCGCATGTTTCTGATCATCGACCAGTTCCTGCAAGGCGAAATCACCGATCAGCAATGCATCCATTGCCTCGCAGCAACGCATATTGGAAACCAATACGTCTTGAAAACTAACAAGGCCTGCAAAAAACTCAAGATGCTTGAACGTTTCTACATCTGCAAAGAAGAGAAAAGCAAGTTCAGCGAAATCAGGAAAAAGGAAGCCTCCAACGCAGATGCGAAAGTTAGACTTGCGCGGAGCGAATACTTAGGGAAAGGGAAATACATCCACCAAATCTTATGCTGAAAAGAAGACCAGATTACGACGGCTTGATCTTATGCCGCTTAGAGGCGGAGATCTTTGAAGCCTCGCTCGCTTATTTTTCCGGGAGCAGTGAAATCTTCATCAGGCGTTTCTCCCATTCCTCTTTGGCGAATTCTTTCGACACAAAGTCCCTTTCAAACACATGCGATAGCGTATTGAAGTGCCTTGATAGTCTCAAAAGAGAATACGGGGACATCAGCTATGGGAAGGAGAAATTCAGCCCGGACGAGATGTATTGGATCGGCTACACGCATCGCTTTTTCTGCCTGACCTATGGGGTGAGCTCTTTGGAAGCTTTCAAAATCCTTAAGCCAGTCGACCTCCGAAAAGTCTTTTATCCCTATCATACCCTAGATTGCGCCGCCTCCATCGAAAGGATGCTTGAGGCAAGAGGCCGGACTTTAGACGAAAAAGAATTGGAAGAGAAGGTGAAATCCATCTATCGGAGGATGCTGAAAGAAGAGGCTGGAAATAGGCGCATTGCCCGCAAACTGGCCCCTAGAAAAGATATGACGATGGACGCAAGATGAATTCGCCTCTCTTTCTTTTGTAAAAGAATGGTTCCTTACTATAATAAGCCCACCTCTAAGGAGGTGCTCTTATGAAGAAAACACACGCTTTGCTTACCCTTTGCCTCGCAGGCCTTCTCGCTTCTTGCTCCATTAGCTTCAACTTCGGACCGAAAAGCTCAACGGAAAGCGGAAAGACCAGCTCGACTTCCGAAACGGAAGGGGAGGATGATTTCAGTTCTTATTCCGGCGATATCAAAATAAGCAAAACCTACAGCAATGCGAAAGCCTATTTCGGCGTTTTGAACTCCTATAAGAGCCTTCCCTGCGTGAACTTCAGTTTCGCCGAGGACGTCCCTTACGTCACTCTTAAGGATTATTACGAGAATTTCTTCGATCCCCTTTTCGGCGATTTCTTCGTCGTCTCAGGGGACGAAGTGAGCAATCGCAACACGGGGGTGTCCCTTTATTTCGACGTCGACGCCAATTCGATCTCTAGCCTTGATTTCGATCAATTCGTGAACTTCACGGGGACGCCGATCCCGGTGGACGCCTTCAACGCGGGTGACGAGTCGACTGACCCTTTAAGCAGCCTGGACGAAAAAGCCTGCACCTACCAAAAAGGTGGCAAAACGACCTATAAATTAGGCTCTTATCACGCTCAAATGGTGAGTTATGAAGGCAATATCTACGTGCCTTTCTCTTTCCTTGACACGATCACCTGCGCTGATATTGGCTATCGCTTCGTCTGGAACGGCACGGATTTCTATCTATGCTCCCCGGACCATCTCTATTCGAACAGGACCCTGACCCAGTATGGCGAATCCTTCTATTCCGGCTCGCTTTCTAGTGGCGTCAGAAGCCAGAGCTTCGCCGATTACAATTACTATTCCTTTCTCTTCGAGATGAGGAATTTCTACGGCAGATACTACGCTTTGGGGATTTCCGATCTCGACGCGAAATTCGAAAGCTTGGGGCTAAAAAGCAAATTGATGAGCCGCCTTCCTTCAACCGCCGATAGCGCCATCGCCGACGCCCTTGCAAAGGTGTTCGCCGATGGTGGGCACACCTATTTCATAGACCGGGGCTTTGGCTGCAAATACAGCTATACCACGGATTACGACCTCCAAGGCAAGATTCTCGAGGACAGCCGTTACTACAAAGGCGCCCAGGTCTATAACACTTTGGCAAGCTATAGGGAGCAATACGGCATCAATGGGAACGGACTTTATATGAGCGGCTCGACCGCCCTCATCGTCTTCGATGAGTTCGCTCTCAATAGCAAGGGGTCCTCACCCACGAAGAGGAACGTGACTTCGGACACCACGAGCACCTTCGGCATTATCTATAATTCCTTAAAGACAATCTCACTGAATTCTTCGATTAAGAACGTTGTCTTCGACGTCTCGATGAATGGGGGCGGGTTGGCGATGGCGTTAGGCCACGCTTTATCCTTCCTTACAGATGATGCCATTTCATTAAACATGAAGAACAACCATACTGGCGCGACTTTTAAGGAAGTTATATACGTTGATAATGATTTCGATGGAGATACTAGCGACAAGGACTCTTACGCAGGGAAATACAATTTCTACATCATGACTTCGCCTTATTCCTTTTCCTGCGGGAACGCTTTCCCTTGCATCGCCAAGGAAAACGGCTGGGCGAAGGTCATTGGCAAGAAGAGCGGTGGGGGCGACTGCGTCGTTAGCGATGGGGTTTCGCCCGATGGCACGACTTGGTCGATGTCTGGGAATACCGCCCTTATCCACGGGGATGGCTCTAGCTTCGATAGCGGGGCAGAGGTGGATTACGATTTGGATTACTCTTCTTTTTACAATTTGAGCAGCCTCGATTCCTTCCTCTCCTCGAAGTGAAGAAATAGCCCAAAACCCTTAAAAAGTTCTTCCCTAAAGGGAAAGAAGCGTCTATCATACTCGCGTTGTCACCTCCGGGCTTAGAGGTACAACCGCCTAAAAAAGGCTTAAGTGGAGTCTCTCCCGCCTTCCTAGCGAGTCTTAATTCAAGCCAGAAAATGGAGGAAAACAAAGCATGTACGCTATCGTTGTTACTGGCGGCAAGCAGATCAAGGTCTCTGTTGGGGACAAGATCTACGTCGAGAAGCTCGACGTCGAAGCCGGCAAGGATGTCAAGCTTGACCAGGTCCTCTTCATCGGCGGCGAATCCACCAAAGTCGGTTCCCCGCTCGTGAAAGGCGCTTCCGTCGACTGCAAAGTCGAGAAGCACGGTCTTGGCAAGAAGATCCGCATCTACAAGTACAAAGCGAAGGCCAATGAGCGCAAAACCCTCGGCCATCGCCAGCCTTACACCTGCTTGGTCGTGAAAGCGATCAACGCCTAATCTCATGGTTAAGGTCAAGATCGAATACAAAGGCAAGGATCTCCAAAGCCTGGAGATCAAAGGCCACGCTAACAGCGCCCCTTATGGCGAGGACGTTGTCTGCGGAGCGGTCTCCCTTTGCTCCTTCGGGGCGCTAAACGCCTTAGAGGAGCTTGAGGAGGAGTTCGATTATTCGGTCGATCAAGAAGAAGGCTCCATAAGGCTTGACGCCAAAAGGAAGCTCAGCGAGCACGACACGATCGTGCTTGAGACGCTCATCCTTCAGCTCAAGACCGTGGAAGCCTCTTATCCCAAGAACATCGCCATCCAAGAAAGGAAGCAAGCAAAATGAAATTTGTCCTCGACATTCAGTTCTTCGCTTCGAAGAAAGGCGTCGGTTCCACCAAGAACGGACGTGATTCCGCTGGCCGCCGTCTCGGCGCCAAAGTCGGTGATGGGCAGCTCATCACCGCCGGTTCGATCATCTACCGTCAGCGCGGCACGAAGGTCTATCCGGGGGAGAACGTCATGAAGGGCGGAGATGATACCCTCTTCGCGACGATCACCGGCATCGTGAAATTCGAGAGATGGGGCAAGAGCCGCAAGAAGGCTTCTGTCTATCCCGTCGAAGCGAAATAACTTCAGGAAACCTGGGCCACTTCGGTGGCCCTTTCTCTTTATTTATATAGAAACGTGCTATCTTTGCCTTGAAAGCCCAGTTTACTCAATATCGCTTATTGACATTTCTTAACCAGGGTCAAAAATACCACACGTTTGCGAAAGGAAAACTCATCAACACTTATGAAACAAGCAAAATTCATCATCCCCTTCGCCGCGGCCATTCTTCTTGCAGGCTGCTCGGTGGGAGGGGAGACCGTCTCCTCGTCGAATAAGGTCTCTTCCGAGCCTTCGACAATCGTCCCCGTGGAGTCTAGCGAAGCCTCCAGTGAGAAAGACACGTCCATCTCCTCCGACGCCGAATCAAGCGAGGAATCGGAGCCCTCTCCCATCACGATCGACGATCTTAAAAACTATTGCACCACGTTCTCTTCGAATGTGAGCAAAATCAGCGGTGGGACCATCGCCCACAATTCCAAGGATGCCTATTCGGACGACACGACCACGACGAATTTCGTTTATGGCAACGATGTTAACGGCGACACCTTAAAAGTTACTTCCGGATACGACACCATCTTCGTTATGAAGGACGGAAATGGACAAGTTGTCACGGCTTTGGAAGACGGGAATGGGTCCTACCAAAAAGCGGACGGATATTACTATGATTCTTATGAGGCCGTTGGACCCAGGTTTTACACTGCTTTGGATTCGAGTTATATCTACGGCGCCGAAGGCTTTTTGAAAAATTTGGTTTCCAAGGCGGAATCCAACGTCAACAAAGACCTTATTGCGTTTGCTGACGGAGGGAAAGTGACTTTCGGCTTTGGCTATTATAACGAAGAAGAGCCTTCCACCGTCTACAATGTGGTTGCTGACTTCTCCTCGACGAATGACGCCCTTACGAGCTTCAATTTCAAAATTTACCAATATTCCAATACGTCCGATGACACCAAGTTCACATTTGACTCTGCTACCAAAACTTTCACGGTTTTGGAGAACGTCGAGGCTTCTGGGCTCGACACCTTCACCATCGTTCAGACCGCGGGGACTAGGACCTACGAAAACGACGTTGACCTCGAAAGCTTCAAATTTAAGAGCATCGCATTGAAAAACGTCAATGGTGAGGCCCTTGGAACGGAAACTCCTCTTGAGGTTTCAAGAGGGAGTGAATTCGCTGTTTATATTGACGCGACGCCCGCGACCGCCAACACTTCTTTCGACCGTCTTGGCTGGTCAATCACTAGCGGCGATGAATACGGCGTTTGGGGCTATATTGAATATGACGATTTCAAAGAGCAATATTGTCTCCACCTGACCGCGGATCTGACTGGCGATTACGTCATCGAAGTCAAGAATAGCGACGGCAGTGCTTCTGCAAGTTTTGCCCTCACCGTGACCGGGGTTGTGGTCGAGGGGATGTCGGTCCGTCTTTACACCGAAGAGCCAGACAGCGAATATTCTTCCGTGAAGCTCGTCGACGGCCAAACAGTCACCACGACCACCGAGTCCGACAACATCATCTATTTTGTCCCCAATGTGAAAACAGGTGCTGGAGCAGGCGCTTTCTCAGCGACTCTAACCGATATGGACGGCGAAGAAATTGACGACGAGGCCCTTTATTTCGATGACGAAGATTCCTTCGACGCAAGCGACGATGAATGGATTGACGCCGTTGGGTTCTGCTACGAAGTGACGGGCCAATACAAATTGACAATTCAAAGTGAAGATGATCCTGAGATAAAGCAGACCTTCACCATCAATGTTGTCGACAATGACCCGGTTAACGTTCTTTCCAAAACGTATGTCCTGGAAAACAGCGACGGCACAAAGAGCACCCTGACCTTCAAGGACTACGAGGGAAACCACTATGCGGGCACCGCTGTCTTAACAGGCGAAGATGACTCATCAACCGAAGCCGGCTTCTCCATTGTGCCTCAGGAAGACGAAAACTATTCTTACTTCGTCTACAATGGAGACAATGAAAGTCTCATCCCATTCTATTTCGCACTCGGCGGCGACGGCGCACTTTACTCTTCCGACGAAGAAGGTGGATGGTATGACAAACTCTATTCTTCCGACTCTCTCGAATATAGTCTTTGCAAAAAATGGACTGGCGTTGACAGCGATAATGGTGACCACACCATGACTCTTGAATTCTCCCCCGACGGAACCGTTTCTGGGAAAATCGAGGGCAGAGGCAGCACCTACGATCTTAGCTGTGAATACACGGTTTCCGAGTATTCTACTGGCTATTATGACATCAAGTTCATGGATGATGGCTATGCTTGGTGTGAAAACACCTGGTTCGGCGACGAAAGCGAAAATGAATATTCGTTCAACAGAACCGGGGATTGGGACAAAGACGGGGGTTCCATCAGTCTAACCGCGAGCTATCTCGGTCTTTCCTTCAACCTCTATCCTTCTGAAGACTAATCAAAACTAATTCTTCCCTACTTACGGGAGAAAAAAGGATAAACCGGCGGTCTCCGCCGGTTTATCTTATTCAGGAAAGCGCATCAATGGTTTCACTTTTAGGAGGTAATTCATGAAAAAGAAAATCTTTTGTTTGTCTCTTGGTCTTTTTTTATGCGCCTGCTCAAGCATAAGCGGCGGCGATTATTCTTCTGAAACGTCTGGTTCTGACGGAGCGGACGAATTTTCTTCCAGCAAAGAAGTCTCCTCTTCCCTTGACGGCGATTTCGATATGTGGGAGGAAGACGAAAAAGCCTTGATGATGACTTATTGCGGCTCTCTTCTTCCTCATCCTTATGACCTCGTTGGCGCAGGGATCCAGATGGAGGAGCAAGAAAATAATGGCGACAAATGCCTCGTGCTTTTTAATTCGGCCGAGGAATGGACGTTGAAAGACTACTACAAAATGCTCCAAAGCTTCGGCTGGACCTGCATTTCTGGCTACGATGGGAACCTCATTCAGACCAAGGGAGGGAGTAGCTACGTCGAACTGACGAAAGAAGGTGAAGACGGCAAGGCTTACGAGCTCATGTATTGTCACGTGGACAACAGCGAAAGCGGTGGCGACAGCTATAACTGCATCGTTTGCTATTCTTCCTTCGTCTCCACGAAAACAGATAAGACAGGCTGGAGCAAAGAGGAAAAGGAGGCGATTTCCTACGTTACTTCCTCAAGCCTTCCTTTCTTTGCCTTGGGTAGCGATTACGCCTTCTCAATGGCAAGCGAGACGGAACTTGACTTCTTCGATTATTGCAGCAAGGACCTTTCAAACGAGATCATCGCTTCCCTTGGGAAAAATGGCTTTGAATCGGATGAGGAAAAAAGCAAAGAATACGAATGCTTTTATCTAGGCAAAACCCTTTCTGACGGGGCGAAAATCGAGATACTCATCAATTATTTTAGGGGCAACAACGTCTACATCTATTTCACCCCGGCGATGGAGGAAAGCTCCTCCTGGCCTTCTGCTTTCCTTGAGGAGGCTGAAAAGGCATCCGGGATCAGCGTCCCCTCTTTCAAAATCGCTAAAGGCGGAAGCTACAAGACCTACGTGCTGCATGAGGTCTCTTACGTAGTCACCTACGATTTGAGCTCAACCTTCGATTACTATTCCTACATCGAAAACATCAACAGCGAGCTCTTTTCCTGGGAAGAGAAACTAAGCATATCCGCTTACCTTTTGGCGGACGATAGTGGGGAAGAAGTTGGCTTCATGCTGAGCTTCAAACTCAGCGAGCCAAGCAGCGTTTTCGTTTCTTCTTGGCCTAGCGAGACGATTGAACAAAGCCTAAAGGACTGCCTGAACGTCGAAGGGGTGGAGATCCCTTCCTTGGATCTATCTTCCTTCAAGCTTTCAAAGCCAATGAAATACAATGTCGTCACCCAAAAGGAATACGACGAGACATACGAGTATTACCTTTCTCTTTACAAGCAGAACTATGGGGATTCCTATTCCCTCGCTACCTTGGAGGAGATGGCGAAAACCTACACGGACAAGAAGATCAAAAAAGGCATCACCCTTTCTTTCTACGACTCCGCGCTCGATGACCCAGAGGATTTCGCGCTTCGTTATAAAGTCAACGAGGCCTACAAGAAGCTCCTTTATTCCTCAGGATGGTATCTCGTCCCGGATACCGGCGAGACAGAATACGAGGACTCGACCGGCAAAGTTAGAATAAGCGTAGACAATAGCGCCTACAGCAATTCTTACGGCTACACCTGCATCGTCATCGGCGAGGGGAGCGGGGAAGCACATGTCCCCACGCTCAAGTACCGTCAGGATACTTACGAAATCGGCACCGGCCATAGCTACAGCCCCGTTTTAGACGTCAGCATGTTGCCTTATGAAATCAGCTATTCCTGCTCGGATAGCACCGGCAAGGTAAGCGTCGATTCTTCTACTGGCGTAGTCAATGTAAGCGTCGACGCGCCGATTGGCGAAACCTATGAGCTTTTCGCGACCTGCGAGGACGATAAAGGGAATACCTACCTCGCCAAGACGACGATCAAAATCGTCAAGGGAGTGAATTATTCAACGAACCTAGAGGAGGTTGAAACGCTTCTCAAGGAGCAGGGCTACACTGACTACACGGTTGAGAACATGTACGTTTGGGGGAGCTCGACGAAAGTGAACGGAAGAAAGCTCACCGTCAATTTCGGGACCTCTATGACCAAAAAGGAAGTCAAAGACCTCGTGGAAAACCACCTCGTGCCCGAAAGCTTTGTTTCCGGGATGTGGGGAAGCGAGGAAGAATATCTCTATAACGCCTCCCTTTCAGCGAACAATCCTTTGAAATCGTTCCCGAAAGGCGCGGCGAAAACCTCCGACAAGGAATATCTTCATTGCTTCCGGATGGAGGATTACGCGAGTTTCAGCCTCACTTACTACGTTTACACGGAAAGTGACGGCAGCATCGTGCTTTACGTCGAATCTCAGCGTTACCGTTAAAGACTCAATGGCCGGTCCATTCGCCTTGCTAATAAGCTTGCAAGCATCAATTGCCCAATAGGGCGCTTAGACAAACCAAAGGAGGCTCTTTGGGACCTCCTTTGGCTTTTTTCTCGCTTCTTGGAGATGGACACCGTGGCGTTCCACTTTGTCCATGCGAAGTTTCCTCGTTTGTGAGTTCAGTTTTGTAACGAACAAACTTTTGTTTGGTGTCTTTCCTCTTCAGCAAAAGGACGAGCGGGCCTGAAAAAGTGGCAGAGAGCATTGCAACCCTTTCTTTTTGGTAGAAAAGCCAAATGAAAGCGCATACAATGCGACCATAAAGAAAAGAGGCAACTCAATGAAGAAACGATTTTCAATCCTTTTTGCGCTTTCAGGCGTCGCTTTGCTAGCCGCCTGCGGAGGAGGAAACACAAGCGAGAGCAACGTCCCGGCGGCAAGCTCGCAGGATATAAGCTCCTCCGAAACTAGCTCCGAGCTAGCCGAGCCCGATTATGGCTCGAACAATGTCATCGTGCATTTTTATGGCAAAGGCTTAGATTATTCTAAATACGCCTTGTGGCTGTGGAAAAAAGGAGGGGAGGGCAAAGAGTATCTCTTCAAGGGCGAAGACTCGTTCGGAGCTTACGCCACCGTGCCCATTGCGACCTTCGGGAACGATCTAAAAGCCATCATCATGGGGACGATTGTCAAAACCAAGGGCAGTTGGAACTATCAGACAAGCGACATGATGGCGGATCTTTCCTTGTCACCTGTAGACGAAGACGGGAACGCCTCGATCTGGCTTAAATACAACGATACCGAGATTTATTACTCAGAGCCTTCCAAATACAGCTTCTCAAAGCTTGAATTCGCCTCTTTGACATCCATCAAGATCCATGCCGATGACGTTTTCTCTAACCTTAAGCTCTATAAGGGGAATGAAACCGTCAAGGAGAAGATTCTCGATAGACCCGCGGATTACCTCGTTTGGGATTTGGGTAGCGACTTTAAAATCGATTTCGCTTCCTCTTATAGCGTCGAAGTCTCTTTCAGCTCGGAAGCAAGCCTAAAAAAGAACGTTTCTTTCTCTAGCGTCTACGACACGAAAGAATACAACGACCTCTATGAATATGACGCCATGGACCTTGGGGCGAATTATTCCAAAGAGAGGACCGTTTTCAAAGTCTGGTCTCCCGCTTCTAAGAAAATAACCTTGAGGATTTATTCTAACGGCACCCCGAAGTCAGTCTCTTCGACCCTAGGGGACGATACCCATGTTGATTATGAGATGGCTTTAGGAGAAAAGGGGGTCTGGAGCTACAGCCTAGAAGGCGATAACGAGGGGAAATACTACACTTACATCGTAACAAACGGCACCTACAACGAGACAGAAATCGTCGACCCCAACGCGAAAAGCGCCGGAATCAATGGGGCCAGGGGGATGATCGTGGACTTTAGTAAGACCAACCCCGAAAACTGGGACGAGGTGAGAATCAACGAATACGACAAGAAATCCCTCACGGTCTACGAGGCGCACGTCGTTGACGTCACTTCTAGTTCCACTTGGACGGGAACGGAAAGCAAAAGGAAACGCTACCTCGGACTATGCGAAGAAGGGACGACCTATACCAATGAAGCGGGGGAAGTCACTCCAACGGGCTTCGATTATTTGAAAAGCTTAGGGGTGAACGCGGTCCAGCTTCAACCGATCTTCGATCAGGATAACGATGAGGTGAATCCTTCCTTCAATTGGGGCTACAACCCTTTGAATTACAACGTCCTCGAAGGCTCTTATTCAAGCGATCCTTATGACGGCTACACGCGCATCAAGGAGTTCAAGGAAGTGGTGAAGGCCTATAACGATGCCGGCATCAATATCATCATGGACGTCGTTTATAACCACGTCTCGAGCGTCCAAGGGCGAAGCTTCGACGTCTTGGCTCCTGGATATTATTTCCGTTACAAAGACGACGGCACTTATAGCAATGGGTCAGGCTGCGGGAACGATACGGCTTCAGAAAGAAGCATGTTCGCCAACTTCATGCAACAAAGCGCTACTTTCTGGGCAAGCGAGTATAAGCTTGGGGGCTTCCGTTTCGACCTTATGGGGCTTCACACCATCGAGGCGATGAATCAAGTGACCAAAGCTCTCCACGAGATTAGTCCCTATATCGCCGTCTATGGCGAGCCCTGGACCATGTCTACCTCCACAGATGCCTTATTGGCCGATCAGCCCGGCATCAAGATGAAGGAAGACACGGCCGAGGATTTTGCCGCCTTCAATGATGGTTACCGCGACGCGATGATCAAAGGAGGCATGAAAGGGGTCTCTGAGACCGGCTTCGTCACGGCGGGGAGCATTTATGACGTCAATGCCTCCGACATGAACGCGGTGATGGGCGGAATAAAAGGATCGACTTACGGGAGCGGGGTCATCATCGCTGATCCAGACCGCACCGTAAATTACGTCACTTGCCACGATAATTACACTCTTGTCGATCGTTTTGAGGCCTTAGACAAAGCAAGCACCTCGATTTCCTATAGCGAAGAGCAAAAAGAGAGAATGAGCGTGCTTGCAAACGCCATCACCTTCACCTCGCAAGGGGTTTCCTTCATGCAGGAAGGAGAGGAATTCCTTCGGTCAAAAGGAGGGGAAAACAATAGCTATGGCGGGCAAAACGATGGCAGAGACTACTATAAGATGAATGAGCTTGATTATTCGCTTGCCTTAGAACACAAGGACATGGTGAAGAACTACAAAGCCCTCATCGAGTTCAAGCAGAGTTGCCCTGGCCTCCACCTAGCCAAGGAAGAAGCCAATAAGCTCGTCGTGAATAAGGATGACTCCACCCGGCGCAACGAGATCTATTATGACATCCCAGACGGCGAGGGAGGCACTTATCGCATCGCGCACGTTAATGGCGGAAGCAAGACTCCTGCCTCCATCGATTTCTCCGGCTATACCTTGGTTTTGGATACCTTGGATAGCGGGGTGGTCTTAAGCGAAGCGACCCCCTTGTCGAGTTATCAAACCCTCATCGCGCATAAAGCCGCCTAAACTAAGGAAAGGAGACTCTTGACGGTCTCCTTTTTCCTTTGCCTAAAAGCGAAAGGGGGATACAATACCGCTACGCCTTTTCTAGGCTCTCTTTTTAATGAAGCAGAGGGCGGAAGACGTTGCCTAAAAATAGGCTCAACCTATAATCGAAACGCATGAAAATCACCATAATCATCCCCACATACAACCAATCCAAGAAACTGCTTAAGAACCTCAAAGAGAGCATTTTGCCTTACTTTGATAAAAGCGGCGTAACCTATAGCGTCCTCATCGAGGCGGACCATTCTTCGCAAGAGGAACTAGAAATCCTTAGACAAGGCCTAAAAGAGATGCCCGCGCATGTTCGGCTAGATGACTACGAGGACAAGAAAGGCAAGGGATGGGCCGTCAAGAAGGGGATTCTCCATTCTGATGGCGACTACGTTCTTTTCTTTGACGCGGACCTATCCACGGATCTCTCCGTCTTCGAATTGATGAAGAAAGACCTAGGCAATTACGACGCCTACATCGCCTCTAGGGACTGCAAAGGCGCGACTTATACGAAGAAGCAGCCTTTCAAGAGAAGATTGACCCATTGGGGGGCGAAGACCATCATCCGAATGAAATTCGGGATGAAGGAAGTAAGCGACACCCAATGCGGATTCAAGATGTTCGCCTTGCCTCTAGCGAAGCTCATGGCGGAACACCAGCTCACCTTAGGGAGCGCCTTCGACGTCGAATATCTTTATTTCCTCCACCTGAACGGGAAGAAAATCAAGGAATACCCGGCGAAATGGGAGGATGACCCAGAGAGCACCCTTCAAGGGGTGGTGGGATCGAGCAAACGGTTCTACAAAGATCTCAAAGCCATCAAAAGGAACAAAGCGCATTATATTTTGAAAGAGGGGGAAGAGCATGCTGACTGACCGCGTTATCATCGAAGCCCGCTCCGGGAATGGAGGGGATGGCTGCATCTCCTTCTTGCAGGAGAAGAACATGCCGAAAGGCGGCCCCGATGGGGGCAATGGAGGCAAGGGGGGATCAGTTTTCCTCATTGCCAAAAAGAACGTGAACACCTTGATGGCCTATCGCCATTCCAGGGTTTTGGAAGCCCCGAACGGGGGCAAGGGAGACAAGAAGCTCAGGAACGGGAAAAACGGCGAGGACAAGATCTTCGAAGTGCCCGTAGGGACTCTTGTTTCCGAAGAGAAGGGCGGCGTTTTGCTCGCCGATCTTTCTAACGAGAACGACGTTGTCTGCATCGCTAGAGGTGGTAGGGGCGGCAAAGGCAACGCCTGCTTCAAATCCAGTCGCCTTAGGATTCCTCGAATTGCCGAAAACGGGCATCCTGGCGAGAAAAAGCGCATCGTCTTGGAACTTAGGCTCGTCGCTGATGCGGGGCTTATCGGCTTCCCTAGCGTAGGCAAAAGCACCTTTTTGAACATTGTTTCTAAAGCCAATGTCCCGACCGCGGATTATCCTTTCACAACCTTGGAGCCGAACCTCGGAGTCGTGACTTTGCCCAATACCTACGACCAATTCGTTTTGGCGGATATGCCTGGGCTCATCGAAGGGGCGCATGAAGGAAAAGGCTTGGGCATCACTTTCCTCCGTCACATCGAAAGATGCCGCGTGCTGGTACACATGGTGTCGATGGACGGGGAGAGAGACCCTTATGAGTCCTATAAAATCATCAACGAGGAGCTGAAAGACTATGGGGCGGACTTAGAGAAACGTCCCCAGCTCGTCGTCTCCACGAAGATGGATAGCGATGGCGCGGAAGAGCGGAAAGAGGAATTCGACAAGAAGCTCGGATTCGAGTCGTTCGGAATCACCGCGCTCACCAATGACGGCGTTGAGCTCCTCATCAAAAAGGTCTACGAGCTCATCCAAAAGACCCCGGAATTCGCTCTCTTCAAGGCAGAAGAAGGGGTGGATAGCCCCGAATACCGCGTCTATGACGCCTCAAAGGAACAGAGGGAGCCGCCTTTTGTTATCTCTCATCCTTCCGATCACCTATTCGTCATCACCGGGCACGAGGTTTTGGAGCAATACGCCTTAATGAACCTTAGTGACGACCAAGGCGTTGCGCGCCTCATCGCTTATCTAGCGAGGCTAGGCGTTGAGAAAGAACTTGAGAAAAAAGGCGCGCAAGACGGGGATACCGTCCGTCTTGCCGACTTCGAATTCACCTATTCGAAGTAAGCCTTTCCTCCCACAGGCACGAACTTTGCTATAATTCAGCTTATGGAAAAGAAGTCGTTTTGGACAGGGGTGCTCGTTTGCTTCGTATCTAGCATAGCTCTCTTCCTTCTCTTCCTTCTTTGCCTGAGCTTATCTTGATTTATGATCTATTCCCTCAAAGGCGTCGTGAGCGACGTCAGTAAAGACAGAATCGCCATCGATTTAGGCAATATTGCCTACGAGGTTTTCGTCGCTAGAAGCGAGGATTTTTCCTTGAACTCCGAGACAAAAGTCTATACCTACGAGGTCCTTACCCAAGACGACCATTACCTGGTAGGGTTCTTGGACAAGATGGAGAAGGAGGCCTTTTGCTCCCTAATCGAAGTCAAGGGCATTGGCCCCAAAACGGCTTTAAGCGCCCTCGGGGCGACTCATCCCGAAGAGCTTTTCGCGGCGATCGAGGCCAATAATACGGCCTTCCTCAAAAAGCTTCCTGGCATCGGCCCAAAAGCCGCGGCCCAGATTATCCTCGACCTCAAGGGCAAGCTAGTCAAAACCGACGAAAAAGGACGGCCGGAAGCCTATGACGAAGTCGCTTCCGCCCTCAAATCCCTCGGCTTCAAGAAAGCTCAGATCGATAGCGCCCTCTCTTCGATCAATGAGCCCAATCTTTCCAATAGCGACATTCTCCGCCTTGCCCTCAAGCAATTAAGAAAGGGGAACGACTAGGATGTCGAGGCTACTAAGTGCCAAAAAGGAGGTCGAGGACGAGAAAAGCGAGCTTTCGCTTCGCCCCCAGAGCCTCAAAGAATATGTTGGGCAAAGCCAAAGCAAGGCGAACCTCGAAGTCTTTTTAGGCGCGGCGAAAAAACGCAATGAGCCGCTAGACCACGTCTTGCTTTACGGTCCGCCAGGCCTAGGGAAAACGACTTTGGCTTACGTCATCGCCAACGAGATGGGCGGCAAGATCCGCCTCGTCAACGGACCTTCGGTAGAAAAAGCGGGGGACCTCGCGGCGATTCTTTCCGAGATTGAGCCCGGAGACATCCTCTTCATCGATGAGATACACCGCCTTCCTCGCGTCGTCGAGGAAGTGCTTTACGGAGCCATGGAAGATTTCACCCTTTCGGTGCTCATCAATCAAAACGGCAGCTCCCATGTCCTCAACATGCCTCTTCCTCCCTTCACCTTGGTGGGGGCGACCACCCGTAGCGGCGACCTCTCTTCGCCTCTAAGGGCGAGGTTTGGGATCTCCATGAAGCTAGATTTCTACTCAGAAGAGGAGATAAGCGAGATCGTGAAGCGCACCTCAAAGGTCTACGCGACCCCGATTGAAGAAGAAGCGGTGTCGCTCATCGCCAAAAGAAGCAGGGGAACCCCGAGAATCGCGAACCGCCTCTTCAAGAGAATCAGGGATTTCGCTTCCTTCCATGAGGAGGAGAAGATCACCTCCTCTCGCTGCAAGGAAAGCCTAGAGGCGCTTAAGATAGACGAGCTTGGCCTAGACGATGTGGACATCCGTTATTTGACCGCCATCATCGAGCGTTTCCACGGTGGTCCGGTGGGGTTAGAATCCATCGCCTCATCGATTGGCGAAGAGGTGAGCAACCTCGAGGACGTCTATGAGCCTTACCTTGTGATGGTGGGCATGGTGAACCGTACCCCAAGGGGGAGAGTGGCCACCGAAAAAGCCTACGCCCATCTCAAAAAAGCCCATCAGCTATCCCTCTTCTGACGAATTTGCAAAAATGGCCCCCTAAGGGGGCCTTTTTTCTTGCCTAAGGGTAAGAGGAAGTATAAAGTAGAAGCCGCGACCTGCGACCAGGTTGTTTTCGCAAAGGAGTTTTAGATATGAGACGTTATATAGGATATGTCGTCATGTGCAGCGCCGTGCTCTTAGGCATCGCCACAACGACCGCGCCTTTCATCGCGAAAATGAACAGCGACCTCTCGTATAGCGAGGGCAAGACGCTTTATTTCAAGGCCAGCGAATACAACGAGGAAAGCACCAACGGCAACTACGGCAACGAAGTGGGCTCCTTCCTCGACCAAGACCAGATCAAAGACCAGAACAACGACAACCAGCTTGCGATCTACACGCTCGCCGACACCATCAAAAACCGCCTCGACATCTGGAATCTCTCCGAATACGAGGTGAAAGTGCAGGGCTATGACACGATCGCCGTGAGCGTCCGCACCAAAACCGACAGCGACACCCAATACACCTACCTCGAGAACTACCTCGCCTTCTCTGGCGGCGACTATGAACTAGACGTCACCGACGAAAGCGTCGTCGAGGAGTCCAGGAAAGACACCTGGGCCACGATGCTTGACGACACCGAAGACGCCTACATCGAATCGATGGAGCTCAACGGTTACAACTTCCCCTTCGTCCTCGTCAAGATCCCCGACGCCTACCAAAGCGATTTCACCGATCTTCTAAAAGCCGCAAGCGACGCCAATGCCGCTAGCTCCTCGGAGTCTTCTAGCGACAGCTCCTCGACGAATGAGGACAAGTGCAAATTGGTCCTTTGGGCCAACAGGGTCGACGGTGATCTCTATAGCGACTCCACTAGCGGCGGGGGAAGCAACACCAACCTCAGCAAGAAAATCCTCGCCGTCGAAAGCGTCTCCAATGACAACGCGGTCTATTATTACGACAGCGACGAAGACAAGGAGACCCCTTATCTCCGTTTGATCCCCGCGAGCAACGCCATCACAAGCGAAGGGAGCTACGATCCCACTTACGCTCAGGAAGCCTACGACGCGGCCGTTTACCTCAAAAACATGTATAACGCCGAGCCGCTCACCATCAAAAACGGCAATACTGAGTATCGTTTCTCCCTCACCTTCACTTATAGCGAATCCACCCCGGCGAACGTCGAGAGCCTCAACTATTATGGCGCCTGGTCGGTCTATCCGGCTTTAGGGGGCACCCTCATCGCGACTTTGATCACGGTGGCGCTCATGTGCGTCGTGCTTGCTCTTTTCAACCGTATCTTCTCCCTCGTCCAGATCACCTCGATCCTCGGCACTTGCTACGCTTCCTTCCTCACATTCGTGAGCTTCGGCGCCCAATTCAACGTCGCCGCTTGCTTGGGCCTGCTTGCCGTGCTTTGCATCGCCGCCTTCGGCGCGATCTATTACGGGGCGGCTTTGAAGGATGAGATCTACAAGGGCCGCACTCTTAAAAAAGCCAATCAGGAGGCTGCGAAGAAGACCACTTGGCCGATCATCGACGCCTCGATTGTGGGGGTCATCCTCGGGGTCTTCGTCTATATCTTCGGCGGAGAGCTCGCCTCGAAGTTCGGCACGATGCTCGTCTTGGGCTCTGTGTTCGCCTTGCTGGCCAACATCGCCCTCACCCGCCTCGGCGGCTGGCTGCTTGCGAATGACTCCTCGATGCAGACGAAATACGCGAAGCAGCTGAACATCGATCCCAGCAAGATTCCTAATCTCCTTAAGGAAGAGAAGCAGTCCTACTTCGGACCTTATGAGAAAAAAGACTTCACCAAAGGAAAGAAGTGGCTCATGGGCATCTTCGGATGCGTCATCACCGCGGGCATCGCGACGATGATCGTCTTCGGGATCCAGAATAGCGGAAACATCTACAATACCTCGGCCTACACGGAGAAATCGACCGTCCTTAGGATCGACGTGAAATCGACCTCCAACGAGCAGATCTCCGTCTCGAGCCTCTCTGGCGTCGAAGACATCTACGAGAAAGACGGCACGACGGACTTACTCCATTGCGTCGAGATTGACGGCAAGAAACTCGCCGATATGATCGATAGCGTCAATGACATCGCCCTCTCTAGCACGCCTCATTCGGTCTACGACAAGGACACCAAGATCAGCACCTACTGGTATTACTATTCCATCAAGCTCAACAAGTACATCGATAAGGACGCCGAACACGAAGTCAGCGTCTATGTCGGCGGAACCTCGGGCTGGGACAAGCAAACCGGCCTAACACTAGACGATACCAACGAGACCGTCAAAAACTACCTCGCCACCGGATTCGGGAGCGGCGTAGACGAAGATAGCGTCCTCGTTAGCTTCGCTACCGTCTCGCCGGAATTAGGTCAGCCTTACGTCGACAAGGTCGCCCTCGCCGTTGGCGTGGCCCTCGCCGTCATGCTCGTCTACTTCATGATTCGCTTCCGCCCCTCGCGCGGCATCGCCGCGACGATCGGAGGCGCGGTGGTCTCCTATAGCGTCATGGCCTTCTTCGTCTTCACGCGCATCGCCGTGACCCCGCTCGTGAGCCTTGGCGTATTCGGCGCCTGCCTCCTCACCATGCTTCTTGCTCTCTTCGCCCTCAACAAAGAGAAAGAAATCTACAAGGAAAGCAGAGAGAAGGAAAAGAACAACTTCGCCTTCCGCTCCGATTGCCTGAACAAAGCGGTCTCTCGCTCGGCGAGCAGCTTCTTCTTGCTCCTCATGATCGCCTCCTATGGAGGAATCGCCTTCTTCGGCTTCGGCCCAAGAAGCTTCATGATGATCTATCTCGCCCTCATCATGGGCATCCTCTTCCTCGGGGCCTATAACCTTGGCTTGCTCTCTCCGATCTCGATTTTCTTCGGGAAGCTCTTCTCGAAGATCAAATTCAAGCCGAGAAAGAAGAACGCTAAAAAAGGCGGCGCTCTCAAGAAGAAGAGCAATGAGCCAGAAGAGGCCATCTTCATCGGGATCAACGACTGATGGAAAGCCTAGAGGAACGCCTGAAACATTATTATTCCCTGGATGAGGAGAGTTTCGCGGATCTTATCCGCGAACCCTCCTCTCTTTCTTTTCCGGATATCTCAGCCAATGAGGACGTAGAAAAGGCGAAATCGCGCATCGAGACGGCGATTGGAAAGAAGGAGAAGGTCCTTCTTTACGGAGATTACGACACGGATGGGATTCTGGGAACTTCCATTTTTCATAACGCGCTTCTAGAGAAGGGGATGGATGCCGCCTATTTCATTCCTAGCCGCTATAGCGATGGCTATGGGCTCACCTTGGAGAACGCGAAAAAGATCGCAAGCAGCGGCTATTCCCTCGTGATTTTGATCGATAACGGAGTCTCTTGCCTTGAGGAAGTGAATTACCTCATGGATAAGGGGATCGACGTGCTGATCTTCGACCATCATGAGCTCCCGGAGAAACTCCCTAAGCCCTTGGCTTTGGTTCATCCCATCCCCTTAGGAATCGGAAAAGCAGGGGGATTCAATATCTCCGCGGGCTTCGTGAGCTATCTTTTCTCGCTGGTTCTTACTGGCAGAGAGGATTGCTACAGAAGAAGCCTCGCGGGCATCACGACTTTAAGTGACATGATGCCCATGAAGGGGATAAACCACATCTTGGTCTCTCTTTTGCTAAGAGACCTCCGGAAAGAGAAATACCCCGAGATCACCTTGCTTTGCGACAAGAAGCGCATCGACGAGAAGGTTTTGGGGATGCTCGTGATTCCTTCAATTAACGCCTTAGGCAGGATGGAAGAAGGGCATAAAGCCAGGCAGGCCGTGGCTTATTTTAGCTACAGGGACCCCCAAAGGAGGGTTGCCTTGGCAAGTTGGATGATGAAAGTCAACGAGGAGAGGAAAACCCTTACCAAAGAGGCCTCGAACCTAGTGAAATATCAGCCTGGGGCGCCAGGAATCGTCGCGAACCTTCCTCTTAAGGAAGGGCTGAACGGCTTGCTTGCGAATAAGCTCATGAAGCAATACAAGGTGCCGGTAGCGATATTCTCTTCCTCTTTCGCTGATCCCAATGTCTTAGTGGGCTCGATCCGGAGCGAAGAGGGCTTTGACGTCCTTGAGTGCGTGAAAACCTTGGCCCCTTATTGCATCCGTAGCGGCGGCCATAGCCACGCGGGAGGGATCTCGATTTTGAAGCAGGATTATCCTTCCTTCTCGAAGGTCTTCTTGGCCTATTGCAGGGAGCATCCCTTCACGAAGGCTGAGCCTCCGGCGATCCCCTTGCTTCTAAGCGAGGCGACGATGGATTCCTTTAAGACGATCCGTAAGTTCGGGCCCTTTGGGGAGGAGCATGAGGAACCCTTGTTCATGCTGAGCAACCTCCCGACGGACAGCTTCCAATACGGGAAGGAGGGGAAGTATCTAATGACCCCTCTAGGCTACAACGTCCGGCTCGTCGATTTCGAGCACGGCAAAAAGGATTTCGTGCAGAAGGAGAGAGCCTCTTTCTACGTTCATTTCGAGCTCAACGAATTCAGGGGAGCGACCTCACTTCAGCTAAGAGTGGTGTCCACCCCTAACAAATAGAGAAAGTAGGAATATACTACCCCCATGGAAAAATCCAGCGCGACCCCATTGCCCCCAAACGGTGGCTACCCCATGCACAGCTACGAGGACCTGAAGGCCCTTTTCGCGACTTATATCACGAATCCTGACGATCAAAAGCTCATTTATGACGCCTACCTCCTCGCCAAGGAGAAGCATGGCAACCAGTTCAGGAAATCCGGCGAGCCTTATATCCATCACCCTTTGGAAGTGGCCTATATCTGCGCCCAGCTGCAGTCTGGGCCAGCGACCTTGGCCTCAGCGCTTTTGCATGACGTGGTGGAGGATACCGACGTCACCATCGAAGAAATCGAGCAGAGATTCGGGCCCGACGTGAGGCTCATCGTCGATTCGCTCACGAAGATTCAGCGCATGAAGCTCTCCCATATGAGCAAAGAGGACTTCGAGGCCGAAGACCATAGGAAAATCTTTTTGGGGATGGCCCATGACGTGAGAGTCATCATCGTGAAGCTCGCGGACCGCCTCCACAACCTCAGAACCTTGGATTCCCTTTCCCCTGAACGTCAGAAGGCGCTCTCGCAGGAGACCTTAGATGTCTTCACGCCCATCGCCCATCGCTTAGGTATCTACACGATGCAAAGCGAGCTCGAGGACCTCTCTTTGAAATACCTTGAGCCAGAGATCTACCAGAAGATCAAGAAACTCGTCGACGACCGTTTCGAGAACCGCAAAGGCGCTTTGGAACAGCTTAAGAAAAGGATCGCCGATCAGCTTTACGAGCATAGCATCCCCTTTCGGATGGAGAGCAGGGTCAAGTCAATCTACTCCATATATAAGAAGATGTATAAGAAGGGGCATTCCTTCGACGAGATTTACGATATCCTTGCGATTCGAGTGATTACCAAGACCGTCGTCAATTGCTATGAGATCCTCGGGATGATCCACACGACCTACACCCCAATCCCAGGCCGTTTCAAGGATTACATCGCAATGCCTAAGCCTAACCTCTACCAGTCCCTGCACACCTCGATTGTGGCGGGGGATGGCAACGTATACGAAGTCCAGATCCGTACCGAGGACATGGACCAGGTCGCCGAGACTGGCGTCGCGGCCCACTGGAAATACAAAGAGGGCAGCCATTACAACCCAAGAGAAGAGCAGAAGGAGATCGAGAGCCAACTCCATTGGTTCCGCGATTTCGTGACCCTCTCAGGCAACGAGTCAGGCACCGCGAAAGAATACATGGCTAGCCTCACCAACGACATCTTCGGGGCGAACGTCTATGTCTTCACCCCTTTAGGCAAAGTCGTGGACCTTCCTACCGGGGCGACGACTTTGGATTTCGCCTATAAGATCCATACCAAAGTCGGCGATGCGGCGGTGGGGGCTATCGTTAACGGCGCCTTAGTGCCTTTGAACACCGTTTTGAAAACCGGCGACATCTGCGAGATCAAGACCTCAGAAAAGTCGACGGGGCCGAACGATTCCTGGCTCGAGATTGCGAAGACAAGCTCAGCGAAGAACCACATAAGAAGGGCCCTTCAAAAGAAGGACGCCTTGCTTTTGAAGGACGAGAAGACCAAGCAGGGGAGGAGTTCCTTGCTCGATGGCTTCAAATTGCGCGGCTTTGAGGAAGAGGAAGCCCTCAAGATCCTCAATGAGAACTTCGGGAAACTTAGCAACGAATTCCATTGCGACAGCTTGGATGACCTTTACGTGAGCGTCTCCACGCGCAACCCGACGCCTAGCGCCGTCCTTGAAGTTCTGCACATCAAGAAAAAGCTGACCCCAAAATTAGGGAAAAGAAAGACGCCATCTCAAAAAGAAACGGTTTCAGCTTGCCCTGTGGAGGTGCCAGGCGGCATCACAGGGCTCGCGGTCACCCTCGGCCAGTGCTGCACGCCGATCCCAGGGGATGCGATCGTAGGTTATATAACTAGAGGCAAAGGCATCACAGTTCATCGAAGCAACTGCCCGAATGTCGCCCACGAGAAGGCGCGCCTCATCGATTTGAAATGGAAGGATGATCTCGGAGCGGGCCATTATCCGGTTGATTTGGAGATTTTCGCTAACGACAGGGCGAATCTCGTCGCGGATATCCTCCAGGCAATCAGCGCCAAAGGCATCGTCACGAGCGACCTCCGCTCCCATTTGGTCACCGAGACCATGAACGACGTCATCAACGTCACGATTTCCGTCACCGATTCCAAGTGCCTCGACGACCTTTTCGCCGTCCTGCTCGGCGTGAAAGGGGTTTTCTCGGTTTCCCGCGTGATTCATTAGGCCTTTCGTTGAAGAAAGCGCGCGTCAGTTCTATAATTTGACGCGAATCGAAAGGAGCTTTCTTCATGGCTTATCAAGGCATCAAAGGCACGCACGACCTCTATGGGGACGAGGCGGACGCCTATTCTTACATCCAAAACGTTTTCTGCGCGGTCGCCGAGCTTTACGGCTATCGCAAAATCGAGACCCCGATTTTGGAATACACCGAGGTTTTCGACCGCTCGACGGGCGAATCTAGCGACGTCGTGCGCAAAGAAATGTATACCTTCCTCGACAAGGGGAGCCGTTCTTTGACTCTCCGCCCCGAAGGGACTGCCGGAGTTATCCGCTCGATCGTCGAGCACAAGCTTTATGCTACAGGCGACCTCCCGCTTAAGGTTTATTACAACGGCCCGGTCTTCCGTTACGAAAGGCCGCAGCTAGGCAGATACCGCCAGTTCATCCAGGCGGGCGTAGAAGCGGTTGGACAAGACAGCGCAAGACTAGACGCCGAGTGCATTTGCCTGGCGATGGACGTGCTTTCCTATCTCGGGTTCGACCATCTCAAAGTCAAGATCAATACGCTTGGCGACGCGAATAGCAGAAACGCCTACAAAGAGGCGCTTCGCGCTTTCTTCGCCTCGAAGATCGACTCTATGTGCGAGGACTGCAAGCAGAGATTGCTCCTCAACCCCATGAGAATCCTTGACTGCAAAGTCCCCGAGGACCAGGAGATCGTCAAAGACGCGCCGAAGATGAAGGATTATCTCTCCGATGAGGCGAGCAAGCGCTTCTACGAGACCCTTTCCATCATCAACGACCAGGAAATCGAATACGAGATCGACGATTCGCTCGTCAGAGGCCTAGATTATTACGGCCAGGTCGTCTTCGAGGTCCACGCGATCTCAAAAGAGGGCAAAGACTATGGGGCGCTTCTTGGCGGAGGCCATTATGACGGCATGATGGGCAATTTCAACGGCCCGAAGGAAAACGATTCTGGCGTCGGCTTCGCGCTTGGCGTCGAGCGTATCTATTCCCTTATGAAGGACAACAACATGTTGGGCGACATCGCGCACGGCTTAGACATCTACATGATGCCTATCGGCGATGAAAGCAAAGACGATTGCTTCGCCTTGACTCAGGCTCTCCGTAGGGAAGGCTATTCCGTCGAGATGCCTTTCTCTGGCGGAAAACTTGGCTCGCTTTTCAAGAAAGCGGTCAGAGCGAACGCGAAATTCGCCGTAATCGCCGGCAAAGATGACCTCGATCAGAATCTTGTCCAGGTCAAAAACCTCGCCACCCAAGAGCAGATTGCGGTGGAAATTGAGGCCCTTGGCCCCTATCTCGATCAGGAATTCGCCAAGATGGAAGAACATCATCACCATGACGGATGCTGCTGCGATGAGCACGAAGAAAGTAGCGAACACGAGTGCTGCTGCGGGCATCATCACGAGGAAGAAGAACACGAGTGCTGCTGTGGGCACCACCACGAAGAAGAGCATGAAGAAAATGAGCATCATTGCTGCTGTGGCCACCATCACGATGAAGAGAATCATGATGAGGAAGCCGAACATCATTGCTGCTGCCACGATAAGGAGTGAATTATGGAACGCACCATTTGGAACGGTTTGCTTAGAAAAGAGCACGTCGGGCAAAGCGTCACCCTCTGCGGCTGGGCCGCGAAGGTGAGAAAGCTCGGCGGCATCGAGTTTATCGATCTCCGCGATTCGACTGGGATCATTCAGCTCACCGTCAATGACCCTGACTCCATCCCGGACGTCAGGAACGAATACGTCCTGCAGGTCAAAGGCGTGGTGGGGCTTAAGAAAGACCCCAATCCCTCTTTGCCAACGGGCGAAGTCGAGGTCATCGTCTCTAGCATCGTCGTGCTTAACAAAGCGGAGACGACCCCTTTCATCATCGCCGACAAGACGGACGCGCTTGAGGAGACCCGCCTTCAGTACCGTTATCTCGACATCCGCCGTCCCTATATCCTGAACAAACTTAAAGCTAGAGCGAAGATCGTGAAGGATTTCCACGAATATTTCGACTCCAAGGGCTTCTTGGAAGTCGATACGCCGGCTTTGAACGTCTCTTCGCCGGAAGGGGCGAAGGAATACCTCGTGCCGAGCAGAGTCCATCACGGCTCTTTCTACGCGCTTCCTCAATCCCCTCAGCTTTGGAAGCAGCTTCTCATGATCGGCGGGGTGGAACGTTACTATCAGGTCGCAAAATGCTTCAGGGATGAGGATCTGCGCGCCGATAGGCAGCCCGAATTCACCCAGCTTGACCTTGAATGTTCCTTCTTGGATCAGAACGAGATCCTTTCCCTCATGGAAGGATTCCTTTCCAAGATCTTCAAGGACATCGCGGGATACGACGTGCCCTTGCCGCTTCGCAGAATCCCTTTCTGGGAAGCCATGGATACCTACGGCAGCGATAAGCCGGACACCCGTTACGGGCTCATTATCCACGATCTCAAACCCCTTGTGGGCGACATCGCCTTCAAAGGTTTTGAGGGCCAGGAATACATCAAGGGCATCATCGTGCCAGGGCAGGGGAAGGAAACCTCCCGCAAGGTGCTCGATGAGCTCACCGCCGAAGCCAGGAAGTTCAACCTCAAAGGCGTGCTTTCCCTCAAAATCGAGAACGGTCTTCTCGCGGGTTCGTTCGCCAAATTCGTCGATGACGCGCATAAAAACGCGATCATCGAGACACTGGGTCTAAAAGAAGACGACCTTCTTCTCTTCGCCTCCAGTTCCTCCAGAAGGGACATCGATTTCGGCTTGGGCGCCTTGCGCACCCTCTTCGCGAAGAAGCTTGGCCTCATCAAGCCAGGCACCTACGACCTCCTTTGGATCGTCGACTTCCCGATGTTCACCCCCGTCGAAGGGGAAGAAGGCAAATACGTGGCGGAGCACCATCCCTTTACCCGTCCTCGCGACGAGGATCTGCCTCTTCTAGACTCGAAGCCAGAAGAAGTGCTCGCTTACGCTTATGACATCGTCATCAACGGCTATGAGGCCGGTGGCGGCACCTTAAGAATCTATGACCACGACATCCAGTGGAAGATCTTCAAGCTCCTCGGCTTAAGCGACGCGGACGTCGACAAAAAGTTCGGCTGGTTCATCGACGCCTTCAAGTACGGCGCGCCCCCGCACGGCGGCTTGGCCTTCGGGCTTGACCGTCTGGCCATGATTCTCACCGGCACGGACAATATCCGCGACGTCGAGGCCTTCCCAAAGAACCTTCAGGCAAGCGATCCTCTCTCCCACGCCCCGCAGCCAGTCACCGACGAACAGTTGGAATCCGTCGCTGTTAAAGTGGTGGAAGACTGATTTATATACATAGTATATAAGAACAACTAATCTTTAACTAAAAAACTACTTATCTTAGGAGGTATAGATATGAGCAGCAACATCGACGAACTTTGTGTGAGCGCCATCCGCGCCTTGGTCATCGACACTATCAATAAGGCCAATTCCGGCCACCCTGGGATGGCCTTAGACGCCGCGCCAATCATGTACGCCCTCTACCGCGATCACCTAATCGCCGATCCTAGCGACCCCAAATGGGTGAACCGCGATAGGCTCGTCTATAGCGCGGGGCATCCTAGCGCGCTCATCTATTCCTTGCTCCATCTTTCTGGCTACAAGACGAGCATCGACGACCTGAAATCCTTCCGCCAGCTCAATTCCTTGACCCCAGGCCACCCCGAGGTCACCTTGACCGAGGGTATCGACGCGACTGCCGGCCCTTTGGGGCAGGGGATTTCGCAGGCCGTAGGCATGGCGATCGCCGAGAAGGCGGTCGCTGCCCAGTATCCTGACGGCAAGAAGATCATGGACCATTACACCTATTGCCTTTGCGGCGATGGGTGCCTTGAAGAAGGAATCAGCCAGGAAGCCATCTCCCTCGCGGGCCATAATAAACTCAACAAGCTCATCCTCATCTATGACGAGAACGGAGCCACTTTGGACGGCCCGACCTCGAATTCGCTGAGCGAATCGGTGAAACTCCGCTTCCTCGCGGAAGAATGGAACGTTTTGGAGGTCGGTAACGGCAATGACGTTGAAGCGGTGTCGAAAGCGATAGCGGAAGCAAAGCAAAGCACCCTTTATCCGACTCTCATCATCGTCCATACCATCATTGGCTACGGTTCTGCGAAGCAAGGGACCTCGGCGACGCACGGGGCGCCTTTAGGACAAGAAGACGGTGCCCACGCGAAGGAAGTCTACGGCTATTCCTATCCGGAATTCACCGTGCCCGATGAGGTCTACGCTCATTTCAAGGAGACCTTCGGGGAACGTGGCAGGAAAGCTCATGAAGAATATAACGCCCGCTTTGAGGAATATTCGAAAGAAAACGCCTCCAGCGCGAAGCTTTTCCTTGACGCGATGAACCGTAATTTGGAGGGCTACCTCCCTCATTTCGATTTTGAAGACAAAGTCGAGGCAACCCGAGCGAGTTCTGGGAGACTCCTTCAGAAATACAGCGAATCGATCCCTTTCTTGTTCGGCGGAAGCGCCGATGTGGCGGGGTCGGTCAAGACCGCGATCAAAGGGGCGAGCGATTTCACTCCATCTCACCCCGAAGGCAAGTCCGTCAACTGGGGCATCCGCGAATTCGGCATGGCCGGGGCGATGAACGGCATCACCTTGCACGGGGGATTAGTCACCTATGGCGGTTCCTTCCTCATCTTCGCTGACTACATGAAGCCCGCGATCAGGATGGCCGCGATGGAGGAGCTCCCGATCATCTACCTTTTCTCCCATGATTCTTTGGCGGTTGGGGAGGATGGCACGACCCATCAGCCGATCGAGACCCTCACGATGCTTAGAAGCATCCCTAACGTCAAGGTAATCCGCCCCGCGGACAGCCACGAGACGATGCTTGCTTATCAAGAAGCTTTCGCCTCCAAAAAGACTCCCACTTGCCTCATTTTGACCCGTCAGAATCTGCCCGTGCTCCCTTATCACGACGAAGATGGCGTGAAAAAAGGCGCCTATTTCGTCAAGAAAGTGGAGAACGCGAACGTCGAGCTTCTTGCCACCGGCAGCGAGGTCTCCTTGGCTTTGGAGGCCGCTTCCTTGCTTGAGAAGGAAGGAATCCTTGCTAGCGTGGTCTCTTTGCCTTGCTTAGAGAACTTCCTAGCTCAGGAAGACTCCTACAAAGACGAGATTCTGAACCTGCCTTACGAGAAGAGAGTCTCCATCGAGATGGGCTCAACCCTTCTCTGGGGGAGATACGCGAAGCACAACATCGGCGTAGACCGCTTTGGGAAAAGCGGCAAGGCGAGCGATGTTTTATCGGATTTCGGCTTTACCCCGGAAGCGATCGCAAACAAAGTGAAGGAAATGGTAAAATAAGCCCATGAGCGATTATCTAGAAATCAATAACTACTCTTCGAATGGGAAGCTTCGCATCTCCAGGAAAGCGATCCGCACGATCGTGGGGAAGAGCGTGAGCAACGTTAGCGGCGCCTCCTTAGTCAAAGGCAAGAAGCGCCTGCTTCAGATCGCTAGCCCGATCTCCATCGTCCTGTCGAAAGAGGGCAAGATCAAGGTCAGCGTGGACATCATCCTTCCCACGGGCTCCCAGGTGAAAGCCATTTGCCTCGCCCTCCAGAAGGAGATTGCGACGAACCTCTCGATGATGATCGAGGCGGTCCCAAACGAGATCCACGTCCACGTATCCTCGTTCGCCTGATGCCCTTCGGGGCATTTTTCTTTGTCCGTAAACGCTTACTTAATCGATTGCTTTCGCCTAATGGGGCGGAATGTGCTATCATCTTCGGGCTTTAGGGGCATTGTTATTTATGGAAGAAATCGCAGAGGAAATCGCTTGGAAAGAAGGAAGCAGGAATTCCCTGCAGAGCGCGGCCATGACCGCGATATACGATGAGCTCACTTACATCGCGATGGGGGAACCCGTCAACGTCGAGGAAATCGTCTCCTCTTTGCTCGATAAAGATTTCGCGGACTGCGACTATTTCGTGAAGGCCGCGGCCGTTTACGCGATCAAATACCGTGACGAGGCCATTGCTAAATATAGCGACCACATGGTCAAATGGACCTTCGACCGCCTGAGCCGTTTGGAACAGGCCATCCTTTTGCTTGCCTACGTCCATTTCTACGCGATTGAGAAGACCATCAGCAAGAAGGTCGTGATCTCCGTCGCCGTGCGCCTAGCGAAGAACTATCTAGGAAAAGACGACTACAAATTCGTGAACGGCATCTTGGATAACGTCCTGGTGAGATAATGAGCGAAGAAAAGACTTATCTTTCCGTCAGCGAGCTGAACGCCCGCATCAAATACCTTTTGGAAGGGGATGAGGGGCTTAGCTCCGTTTTTCTTCGCGCGGAGATCTCCAATTTCAAGATCTACTCATCCGGCCACGCCTATTTCACTTTGAAGGATGAGGATTCCGTGATCAGCGCGGTCATGTGGGCTAGTTCTCTCGCCTATTTGAAGTTCCGTCCGGACAATGGGGACAAAGTCCTCGTGCACGGCAAGATCAGCGTCTATCCCCCGAGGGGGAATTATCAGCTCACCGTCGCCTCAATGCAGAAAGACGGGGAGGGCGAAGAGAGAAAGAAACTCCGCGAATTGGCCCTTAAGCTAAAAAAGGAGGGCCTATTCGACGAAAGCAGAAAAAGGGCTTTGCCCCTTATCCCCAAGAGAATCGCGGTCATCGCGGGCAGGGGGAGCGCGGGGATGCGCGACATCGAGGTGAACCTCGCGAAGCGTTGGCCTTTGGCTGAAGTTTTGACTTTCCCTTCCTTAGTCCAAGGGAAAGACGCCCCCTTAGACCTCATCGAGAATCTCGAGAAGGCTAAAAAGGCCAAGCCCGATGTTCTGATCATCGGAAGGGGAGGAGGCTCTAGCGAGGACCTAGGCGCGTTTAATGACGAGGCTTTGGTGCGCGCTTTGTCATCTTTCCCCGTTCCTAGCGTCTCCGCGGTAGGGCACGAGATCGACGTTACTTTGACCGATTTAGTCGCCGACAAGCGCGTTTCTACGCCTACAGCCGCCGCAATCGCCTGCGTCCCAGACCAATACGAGGTCATGCAGAGGCTGGACGACATGGAGAGGAAAATCGATTCGGAGATGGCCTCTATCTTGGATTTAGCCAAGGAAAGGATCGAGAAATATCTCTCAAAGCCTTACTTCAAGAACCCTAGAGCCCTTTATTCGAATGAGATCGAGAAGCTGAATAGCATCGGGGTCAGGCTCGACAACGGGACGAAAAACATCCTGGAGATGCGAGAAAAAGAACTTAACTACGCCTCAAGCAGGCTGAAACCCCTCGCAATTAGTAGACTTGGCCTATGCAAGGAGAGATTAAAGAGCCTAGACTCTCGTCTAGAGGCTCTAAACCCCGAAAAAGTCCTTAACCGTGGCTATTCGATTACCTTGACTAGCGACGGAAAGCCCCTTAGAAGCAAGAAACAGCTTGCGGTGGGAGACTCAATCAGAACAAGGCTTAAAGATGGTATTATTGTCTCCAAAATCACGGAGAAGGAGGATTGACCATGGCAGAAAAGAAAGAAATGAGCTTCGAAGAGAAACTCAAAAGACTAGACGAGGTCGTCGCCAAAATTGAAGGCGAAGAGCTTCCCCTCCAGGAGGTTCTTTCCCTTTATCAAGAAGGGAAAACCTTGATCAAAGAGCTTCAAGGGGAGCTAAAAGCAGCAGAGGAAAAGGTTGGGAACCTCGCGGTTAACGAAGAAGATTTAAAGTAAATATTTAGTAGTTTTCTAGTATATGAAAAAGAAAGGCAATGTCGAAACAATTAATGTAAAGGACATAAAAGCGCCTTCTTTTTTGAAATCGCTAGATTACAAGCAGCTTGCAAGCCTTGCAGGCGACATTCGTAAGGAAATAATCGACGTCACTTCCAATAGCGGCGGCCACCTCTCAAGCAATCTCGGCGTCGTCGAGATCACAATTGCCTTAAACCGCGTTTTCGACTTCTCAAAAGACAAGCTGATCCTAGACGTGGGGCACCAATGCTACGCGCAGAAGATACTGACGGGGAGAAATCTGGAGCACCTTAACGAACGTGGGCATTGCAATGGCTTCCAAAACAGGGCCGAGTCGCCTTATGACTGCTATGACGCCGGTCACAGCTCGACTTCCCTATCCGCGGCCGAGGCTTTTGCCTATGTGCGCGATCAAAAGAAAGAAAATTACGATGTGGTGGTCCTTATCGGGGATGCTTCCGTCGTCAATGGTCTGGCTTTCGAAGCTCTTAATAACATCGGTGAACGTCACAACAAAGTCATCGTCATCCTCAACGACAACGCAATGTCCATCAATCAGCCTGTCGGAGGCATGGGCAAGTTCTTTAGAAAAATCTCGACCGGCAAAATCTACAATAAGACCAAAAAAGGCTTTCAAAGGGCGATGTCCCGCTCCTTTTTCGGCAAAAAAATCTACAACGTCACCTATCGTTTCAAGCGCGCTTTGAAGTACAGGCTCGTCCCGACGACCATGTTCGACAACATGGGCTTCACTTATGTGGGCCCAGTGGACGGGCATAACATCAAATCTCTTGAGAAAGCCATGAACTCGGCGAAGAATTCCACGAAGTCCGTGGTAATCCATTGCAGGACCATCAAAGGCAAAGGCTATTCTTTCGCGGAGAATGACAAAGCCGGGACTTGGCATGGCGTCTCCCCGTTTGACATTGAGACTGGAAAAGCGAAAAACCCGCACACTGGCGAGATTTCTTGGCCTAGCTTCTACGGCAAAATGGTCAAAGAAGCATTGGATGAGAGTGAAGATCGGGTACTCGTGACCGCGGCAACGGCGGTGGGCAGCAAGCTAGGCGAAGCTTTCAAAGCCCATCCGGAGCGTTGCATCGACGTGGGCATTGCCGAGGAGCATGCGCTCACTTTCGCTGGAGCCCTTTCTTTGGCAGGCAAGCGACCAATCGTCTCTTTGTACTCGACTTTTCTCCAAAGGGCCTATGACGAGATCAGCCATGACTGCGCGCGCATGGGCTCCGATTTGACCTTGCTTATCGACCGAGCGGGCCTTTCCGGCAAGAACGGCGAGACCCACCAAGGCATATACGACGTGGCGTTTCTCCGCTCCATACCGAACGTTTTGGTGACGATGCCTAGCGATGAGGAATCGGCGAGCTGGCTTTTCAAGGAATCGCTTAGCCATAAAGGCGTCTTCGCTATCCGCTATCCAAACGCCTTCACGAAGCAAGGCGAAGAAACTTTGGGAAATATGTGCCTTGGCTTCCGCTTATTGGGAAAAACCTCCGATGATGCCGCGTTTTTATGCGTCGGCCCTAAAGGCAAGGAATTCGCTTTGAAATGCCTTGAATCCGAAATAAAAGGAACGTTCATCGATCCGGTGGTCTTGTCTACGATCTCCAAAGAGGACCTAGAGGCTTTGATGGGTTATAAGAAAATCTTCGTGTACGATCCTTACAGCGTGAAGCAAGGCTTCGCGGACATGATCCTCTCTTCCTTGATGGAAGAAGGCTATAAAGGGCAAGTAAAAATTAAGGCATTGCCTTTGAAATTCATCAAATTCGGTTGCACCTCGGATCAAGAGAAGGAATGCTCCGTCGATTTGGAGACCGTCCTTGCAGAAGCGAAGGCTTTCTGATTCGTTTTTCTTACGTGAATTAGTTAACATAACGGGGACTAGGTTTTACAATTAGCTTATGGCGAAGGTAATCATGCACATCGATTTGAACGCTTTCTTCGCGACGTGCGAGGAAATCCGCGATCCTTCCTTGGCTTCTTTACCTGTTTTGATTGGTCATTCGGGGCGTTCTGGCATCGTCTCGACCGCGAACTACGTGGCCAGAAAATACGGCTGCCACAGCGGCCAGCCGACCTTCCAAGCTTTGAAACTATGCCCGAATGCCAAAGTGATCCATCCGGATTTCGATTACTATTCGATGATGTCGCTTTCTTTCTTTTCCTATATCCGGAAGTTCACCCCTTTGGTGGAACCTGCTTCCATTGACGAAGGCTATGCGGATATGACCGAAGCCTTAAAAGGCGTGGATGACCCAGAGAAGTTCTTCCTTGACTTGCAATTGGAACTAAAGAAGGAGACGGGGCTATCTTGTTCCATCGGGGTGGCTCCCACGAAATGGCTCGCCAAAATGGCTAGCGATCTCAAAAAGCCAATGGGCCTCACCTTTTGCAGGCGGAGGGACATCGAAAAGATCCTTTATCCCTTGCCCATCGAATCCTTTTGGGGGATCGGAAAGAAAACCGCGCCCCATCTAAGGAGCCTAGGCATCAATTCGATTGGCGACTTCGCGCGCAAAGCAAAAGAAAACGATCCTTTGCTCCAAAAAGAGCTGGGGAAGTTCTTCTTCACCGCGAAGGAGTGGGTGGAAGGAAGAGGCGAAGATAGAGTCCAGCTAGAAGAAGAGGACCCTAAATCCATCGGAGCGCAGATCACCTTGCCTTACGATTGCTCTACTTACGAGGAAGTCGCTCCTTTCCTAAGTCAAATTGCCATGGAGATCTCCTCAAGGGCAAGCAAGGAAGGAAAAGCGGGAAGAGGGATCACTGTCTCAGTCAAGACGCTTGATTTCCGCCTTCATAGCAGAGCCACCATGCTGAAGGATTCCACCTGCGACCCCGTGAGCATCGAATATGAGGCGGAACGCGTCTTCAAGCCTTTGATGGAGAAACTGGGGAATCCCAAGATCAGGCAGGTCGGCATCACGCTAAATAAACTCGTGAACCCCCAAAGGGAAACCGTTCAGATGAGCTTATGGAACTACGAGGACTATGAGAAGAAAGACGCGACGAAGCTTTTGATCGAGGAGATTAACCGCAAAATGAGGCACAGGATGAACGCCCCGGAGCTGAAAATGGCCTCCCAGGCGGAGAAAAAAGGAAAGAAGCATGGAGATTAAGCAAGCGATTGAGGAATATTTCACCTATCTTCTCGCCTCCAAAGGGCTCTCTGAGAAGACGATTGATGACTACAAGGAAGACCTCCTCATCTTCCTTAGGGATTTCCCAGAGAAGCAAACGACCGACGACCTTTTGGAGACCGATCTCAACGATTTCGCCATCAAAGAAGGTGAGAAAGACCGCTCTTCCTCGACAATCGCCCGAAGGCTCTCGGCCCTTTTCAATTTCTATCAGTTCCTCTCTAAGCGAGGCGTCATCTCCGTCGCCCCAGAGCGTGTTGACCGTCCTAAAGAAGAGAAAAACCTGCCCGTCATCCTCTCTTTCGACGAGGTTGAGCGCCTTTTGGACGCACCTGATACGAGCAAGGAAAGCGGGATGAGGGACAAAGCGATGCTCGAGACGATGTACGCCACAGGGCTCCGCGTCTCTGAGCTTTGCTCCCTCCCGTTAAGTTCCATCAACGTTCAAAACCGTCTCATCGTGGTAAGGCACGGCAAAGGGAATAAGCAACGCACCGTGCCGATTTCTCCTTTCGCCTTAGAGTGGCTAGAGACCTATATCCACGATTTCCGCTCCCTCAACAAAGGCAAAAAGAAGAAAGAGGTCTTCCTGAACCTCAGGGGCGAGCCAATCAGCAGGAATTATTTCTTCATGCAGGTGAAGAAATACGCGGAGCAAGTCGGGATCGAGGTAAGCATTAGCCCTCACACCCTCCGTCATTGCTTCGCGACCCATCTATTAGAGAATGGCGCTGAGCTTCGCGCCGTGCAGGAAATGCTAGGTCACGCGCACCTTTCCACGACGCAGATCTACACGCACGTCTCCACGCGAAGAATCCTCGAGGCCTATGACCGCTTCTCCAGCCGCAAATAAGCTATAATATCGGGCGAGATACGCCTCTCGCCGGAGGTAAAGAAAATGGAAAAAGAATACAAAAGATTCAAAAGAATATTCCTCGTCGTCGCCGATAGCGCCGGCATCGGGGAAGAGCCTGACGCCGCTCTTTTTGGCGACTGTGGCTCGAACACCTGGGCCCACGCTGCCGAAAGCGTCGGAGGCCTTAACGTCCCCAATATGGAAGCCATGGGCATCGGCGAGCTGGACGATATCCTCGGGGTTAAGCCCGTTTCGGACCATCCTCACGCCTATTCTTTAGCTTGCCGCGAGACTAGCAAAGGCAAGGACACGATGACGGGCCACTGGGAGATGATGGGCATCAATACCACGAAGCCTTTCCAGACCTTCACCGACACGGGCTTCCCAAAAGAGCTTATGGATGAGCTAGAGAAAAGGACGGGCCACAAGCTTTTGGGCAACAAAGCGAGCTCAGGGACCGTCATCCTCGATGAATTAGGCGAAGAACAAATCAAAGAAAATGCGCTCATCGTCTATACTTCCGCGGATTCCGTGCTGCAGATCGCTGCGAACGAAGACCATATGGGGATAGAGGAAATCTATCGCTGCTGCGAGATCGCTAGAGATCTCACGATGCGCCCGGAATGGTTCGTGGGCAGAGTCATCGCTAGACCTTATGTCGGCGAGAAAAAAGGACAGTTCAAACGTGTCGGAGCGCACCGTCACGATTACACGGTTTCGCCTAGCAATATCACCGCGCTCGACATCCTCAAAAAGAACGGCTACATGGTGAGCGCCGTAGGGAAGATCAATGACATCTTTAACGGCGTAGGCATCGTGAAAACCATCCATACCGCTAGCAACGAAGAAGGCATGGACGAAGCCATCAGGCAACTTAAAAACGAGGACTGGACGGGGCTTTGCTTCGTGAACCTCGTCGAATTCGATAGCGAGTTCGGGCACAGGAGGAACCCTGTGGGATACGCGCGCTGCCTAGAGGCTCTAGACAAGCGCGTTGGCGAGTTCATCGAGGGAATGAAAGAGGACGATCTCTTGCTCATCACCGCGGACCACGGGAACGATCCGACCTTCAAAGGGACGGACCACACCAGAGAGAAAGTTCCTTTGCTCTGCTATTGCCCCTCGTTCAAAAACGGAAAAAAGCTCGCTGAGCAAGCGACCTTCGCCGTCATGGGCGACACCGTTCTAGAGAACTTCGCCCTCAAGAAGGACCCTTCGATGCTCGGCGGAATCCTCAAAGAGCTTTTGGAAGACAAATAACGATTTACCGAAGCGTTTCAATGGGTAAGAGCCTTCTAAAGGTTCATAATAGGGGCGCATCAAGGAGAGATTTATGAAAAAAGAGATTTTGGCATTAGGATTTGCGGCATTGGCCTTAGCTTCCTGCGGAGGCGGGAAAGAAGCGAGCTCGGAGTCCGCGGTCAAATCAAGCGATGCCTCTGAAAATTCAGAAGCCGCCTATGATTTCAAGTGGGTGACCCCGACCGGGGCGCCGACTTTGGCTTTCTATGACCAAGGAAGCAACAAAAATTGGGTCACCGCGAGCAACCCAAGCGAAATCGTTGTTCCCTCTTTCGCGTCGAATAGCTATGACGCTATAGTCTTCGATGGAGTCTCAGGCCTCAATCTCATGACCAAAAATTCGAAGGCCGCCAACTACAAATTAGCCCGTTGGATCAACAATCTCGGCTTTTATGTCGTCTCACGCAATCACACGAAGGAAGAAACGGCCACTTGGAATACCTCTTGGACAATCAACGGTTTTGTCCAAACGGGGAATTCCTCGCGCGCCTTCTTGTCTTTAGCGAATTCTGTTTGGAACTGGGGCGACGTCTCCAGCCAAGTCACTTACGAGACGGGCGTAAGCCAGGTCGCAACAAACATTGCCTCCAATGGCTATGATTTCTATATCGTGGCCGATCCCGTTTACACAAATTTGAAAGCGAAAATGGGCGATAAGCTTCATCTTATTTACGACATGCAGGAAGAGTGGGGGAAAGCGCATGATGGAAATTCCATCCCTAGCGCCGCGCTTTTTGTGAACACATCCCTTTATGACACCCATAAAGCGGAATACGAGAAATTCCTCAAAGAGACCGACGATCGCCTCGATGCGCTCGTCGATTCACCTTCAACGGCTCAAGAAGCGCTCAAGAAATACGCCTCAGAAAACGAGAATGCCGTCATAGATGGAAATTATGTGAAATTCGGCATCGCGGAATCCATCGTGAACAACCTGGCAAACCTTCAGAAGAGCAACACCTTCGGCTTTATCAAAACAGCGGACGCTAAAGACAAAAAAGCCACGGCCAACACGTTTAACGAAGCCCTTGGAGGAGTTGCCTTCGCCGATAATTTGTTTCTTTGATTTAGGGGCGCGCAGTGGGGGATAGAAAGAAGAAAAAGATCGGCCTAGCTTGGCTTTTCGCTCTTCTTGGAGTCCTTTTCATCTTCGCGCTTTGGTATCTAGTCGCCTTCTTGCTCCATCAAAAGGACAATTATGGCGTACCTTACCCGCATGAGAGCATCGCTTTGGCGTGCTCTTTTCTTTTTGGAAGCGGGGCTTCCTCGACCTGGAAAGCCATTTTCTGGACCTTATTAAGAATTCTCATAGGACTCACGATTTCCTTCGTTCTCGGGGGAATTTTCGGGGTTCTCGCAGGCTTATTCAAACCGTTCCGTTATTTCTCTAAGCCCGGGATTGGGGCGTTGCGGGCCATCCCGACGGTCGCGATTGTCTTGGTTTTGATCTCCGTGATCATGGGTGCAAGAGCCCATGAATGGCTTTCTTGGGTGCCGGTCGTTTTAACTTTCGTCGTGGCGTTCCCATTGTATTTTGAAGCCTTCCAAAGCGGCGTTTTAAGCGAGGACAAAGACGTGATGGATTCCCTTTCCTTAGAGGGAGCTTCAAGAAACCTCCTGACCGTCCAGAAGGTCTATCTCCCGAATTCCTGGCCATTCATCAAGATGAGCCTCGCTCAGAGCGTCGGCCTTGGATTCAAGGTCTCGATCATGGCCGAGGTTCTTACAAACACGAGTTCAGGACAGATTGGCTTAGGGACCTTGATCGTCTTGTCGAGGCAAGTTGACGGAGGGATCGAAGCGATCCCGGCGTACGCTTTGATCACCTTGTTCCTCATGGCTTTGCTCGATTTACCGTTTTTCATTCTGAAAGCCAAAAAGGACTGAGAGCGAATTTTTAATTGACGTTTAAGGCATCACAAAGAATTCAAGGTCTCAGGATCATCTAGAGGATGTGCGAAGTCTCGCCAAGCCGATTGGCTTGGCGATTTTCATTTTTAAGAGCTAAAAATGAATAAATCTAGGATTAGTAGTTTTTTGGTAAATTGTATTTTAAGGGGAAAATGGGGATTTCCTTGTGTGGATAATCATTTATATAAAAAGAGAACAAATAAAAAAGACGCCATCTATCTTTATTTTTTTCGCCTTACTTAACATAATAGACATTATGCGAAGTTGCCTTATTTTGGAAAAAAATCGGTGGAAATCTAAAAAGTGTAATCGACTAATTTAGATACGAAAAAAGCAGCCACCACAGTGGCTGCTTATCGTTGAATGTGGTTTAGGCTCTCTTCGAGGTGACTTCTTTCTCAAGAAGTCCTTCGAGGTCGATTTCTTTTCTATTGACGTCTAGGAAGATATGAACGACAACCTCCCCTGCTTCCACTATCATCCATCCGGATTCGGGGATTCCGTCTTTCTTGAGCTCCGTGAACCCAGCCTTCTCGAACTCCTCTTCGAGATTCTCTGAGAGGGCTCCTAGCTGGCGGATGTTGCTCGCCGTCGAGAGCACGTAGTATGACGAGAAGGGGCTGAACCCTTCGACGTCCACCACTGCGATGTCTTCCGCTTTGTGGTCTTCGAGACACTTCTTCGCGATCTCGAGTTCTTTGCATTCACTCATTTTTCCTTAACTCCTAAATAGTAATCAAAGCATTCTTTCGTCATGGGATTATCGACTTTATAGCCTTTCTCCGTCAAGTATTTGCGGTTCTCTCTGAGCACCGTGAGAAAGCCTTTGTCGATGTCTTCCATGCACTCCTTTATCATCGAAGAGGAATCGTATCCCCTCAAGGGGTCGATCTTGTCCGCGGCGTAGACGATCTTCGCGAGGACATTCATCGCGGGAGCGCCTGTGGCGTGCTTGCCAATCGCGTCCCAAATGATGGGGTTCCCGATTTTATAATCCGCCGCTACAAGCCAATAACCGATGAACTGGTGATAAGTCCACTTAGGATAGGAAATCTGGTCCTTGAAGAGACGTTTCATGACCTCAAGGGACTTCTTCTCCTCGTAATGTTTGCCGCAGTCATGGAAGAGTCCGGCGAGATAGGCGTCCTCGGGATGAGGGATTTTGTTGCTTAAGGCAATCTCGTAGCAAAGGTGCGCCACGGAGATGCTGTGTTCCAAGCGATGCTCGCTATTGAGGGCGCTAGAAAGCTTCCCAACATAGTAAAGGCGCTTCTTCTCGATATAGCCCCTAACCCCGTCTATAGCGATGAAGCGCCGGGCGGCGCGGCAGTCGCTTTCATAGGGAAGGACTTTCTTGTACCTCACCACGTCAGGGTCAAGGCAAATCTCTGTCCTCTCGCCGAAGTCCTCCGCACTCATGAAGGGCCTGCGGCTCGCGGGGCAGCCTAGCGATTCCTCCAAATAGATATCCGACGCGTCTTTGCTTATGTAAGAAGGGTCGACGGAAAAGGATGGCTCGTCTTTGACGATGAGTTCCAGCATTGCGAGGCGGTCCTCATCGCCTGCGTCGTTCTCGTCCAGCTTTTCGGCCGGAAGAGGCGCGAAAACGATCGGACGGCCCGTCCGTTCATGCTCTTTCTTCGCAAGCTCGAGCAGCCCTTGGTTGATGGGGTCGAAATCGCCGAAGAAATAAAGTGGCTTGAGTTTTCGTTCCATCTTATTGAGGAAGGACGATCTTGGGGGCTTTCTTCGAGCGGCGATAAAGCACGACGACTTTGCCGATGACCTGGACAAGCTCCGCGCCTGTTTTAACTGCGAGGATCTCCCCCACGTCTTTGGCGCTCATGGGGCAATTGGAGTTAAGTCCCACCTTGATGAGCTCTTTGGCCTCTAGGGCCGCGTCGATTTGGGCGATGAAGGATTCGTCGATCTCCCCTTTTCCGAGCAAATAGCGATGGCTGATGGGGTTCGCGAGTCCTTTTAGATAACGTTTCTGATTTCCTTTAAGCATGGTGTCTCCTTAATTTGGCTTAGAGATTTTAGCCCTCGAGGTGTATAAGGCAACGCCTTTTATCACGTAAATGCGGAAGGTTTGGCCGTTTCCTTTGAAACTTATCCAGCCTAAGCCCTCGATGCCAATGTCTCTTTCGGTCTGCTCATCCACCTTGAGGTCGAAGGCGTCGGCGTCATTGGCGGTGAAAGGGAGTTTCCTCTCATCTTGCCTTCCGAACTGCATCATGAGCTTCCTCATCGTCTGCTCGCCTAGACTCGCCTTGCTTTTGAAGACGTGGACGGGTTTGGCGACGTAGACCTTGATCGGGGTCCTTGGGCCAGAGAGGAGATCGATCCTAGCGAGGTGATCGCCGAAGAAGAGCCCTTCCCCCGGGACAAGGGAGAAAGAGCGAGGTTTGACCTCCTCTTTCGGGGTTAGGGAGAAGGAAGTGAGGGCGTCCACGTGGGCGACCATCGAGTTCTCGACGCTCATCCCCGGGGTGTCATAAAGCGAGGAAGAGGAATCTAGAGGCACCGTCAAGACGTTCAAGGAGGTGCCGGGATAGGTGATCGTGGCGATGGAGCGGTTCGAAGGGTTCTTATAAGTTCTCAAGAAGGCGTTCGCAAAGACGCTTTTTCCTGAAGAGGAGGCACCGATGACATAAACGTCATGTCCCCTTCTCTCCTTTTCGATGCGGTTTGCGATGTCTTTGACGTCGCTAGCGAATTGCAGGGAGACGAGCTCCACGTCTTTGGTGTCCACGGAGAGCCTTTCTTTTCTGAAACGGTGGGCGACGTAGGCTTTCAAAGCCTCGTCGTCCGCGGTTTTCGGGAGAAGGTCCCTCTTGTTGGCAAGAACCAATATATTGAGCCCCTGGAGCAATTCGTTGGCTTCGGGGATGAAACTCGTTTCGAAGGAGAAAAGGTCCACCACATAAACGATCAAAGAATCGCTTGCCTGGGCGTCTTTCAGCATCAAGAGGAAGTCAGGCGAGGCCTTCGCCGTTTTGGGGCTAAGGTTGTAGCGCGTGCTCTTCCAACAGGATTCGCAGAACAAAGGGGCGCCTAGAGGCGCGTTGTCGATGTTCTTCTTCTCGATGAAGCCGGGCGAGTTAGGATCCTCGCTTTGGAGAATCGCCCCGCAGCCATAGCAACGTCTAACAACGCTGAATTCACTCATAACATCTCCTCCCAGGGCTTCGCGAGCCCTTTCTTTTTGATCTTTTTCCGCTTTGGGCGATCAAAGAGCCGGTTGAACTTCGTCCAAGGGGGCTCATGGGGGTCAAGAGGCTCGGTCAAGATGCATCTTACGCCCGCACCGTTGCACGCGGTCACGTCGGTCATGATTTGATCACCGACCATTATGCATTCCTCCGGGTTCAGTTTCTTGGTCCTAAGGAACCTTTTTAAAGGCCCGGAAAAGGGTTTTCTCATCATGCTCGCGAACTCAATGCCCAGATCCTTGGCGAAGCGGCTAACCCTCGCACCGGTGTTGTTTGAAAGGATATAAACGGTTAAGCCGTTTTGCTTGGCTTCCTGGCACCACTTCATCGCCCTCTCCTCAGGGAGCGGGCAAGCATAAGGGGCGATCGTGTTATCGAGGTCGAGGAAGATGGTCTTCACGTCTTTGGCTTTGTAGAAAGAGAAAGGAATCTCGTAGAGCGAAGCGGCCAAGGCGTAGGGAATTCGTTTCTTCAGCATCAGGACTATTTTACCCTTAAAAGGGTAAGCGATAAAGGCGCTATTTACAGACGAAAAAGACCGAATTGTCATGAATTCGGTCTAAGTGTTGGTTTTAGATTTTCTTTCGGCTACGTCGGATGAATAACTACTAATTTATAACTAATTTTAAACTAATTAATCATCATCCCCGAAGATTGAGATCTGCTCGAACCTTTCGGTCGGTTTCTCGATTTCCTCGCTCTCAGGCAAGGCTGCTTCCCCTTCTTCCGAGACTGGGGAGGCATAGGAAACGATGCTCTCGTCGATGTAATCCTTCGCCCTGCGGTTCACGGAGAGGACGGTCTCTTTCTTGGGGAAAGAGTCTTCCCTCTTGGCGTTCTTCTCCATCGGGGTGAGGTTCCAGTTCACGAGGTTTACCTCATGACGAGAGGTGTCGCTGAGATTCGCGTAAAGCAGATAAGGCGAGGTCTTATCCCCCACTTTGTCGGCGTAGACGGTCGTATGGGGTTCGCTCTTGAAGCACTTATAAAGCAAGGTGGCTTTGGTAAGACGTTCGCCTTCTGGGATGTTATTCAAGGAAACGACGCGAACATTGCCTAAATCGGTGACGATGAAGAACTTGCTGTCCAACTCTTCGGGGCCGAAGGCCATGAGGGAGACCGCCTGGTTTCCTTTGAAGGCCGCGGCTTTTACGCCGGAGCTGACCCCCACATTCATCGGCACCTGGCTCTCATTATAGCGGGAGCATTGGCCGATTTTGGAAACGAGCACCAAGGTGGAATTGCCGCAGGTCAAGGCAACGTCGGCGACCTCATCATCGCGCAGCAAGCGCATGATGCGGATTGGGCGGTTGAAACGCGTGACGGGGAAATCGCTGAGCCTTGCCCTCTTGATTTGGCCTAGCTTCGAGAGGATCGCGAAATTGAGATCCTCACGGAAGGATTTGATCGCGAAGGCGCGGACGAGTTTCTCCCCTTCCGCCAGAGATATCGCGTTATTCACGTGCACACCCTCATCAAGCCACTTGTTGGCCTTAAGGAGATGGACGGGCACATAGAGGTAATTGCCAAGGTTTGTGAAGGCGACGAGGAAATCCGTGGTGAAGCAGTTTCCTTCGTAAATGAGGGCATCCCCCGCTTTTAAGCCAGGGAGAGCGCCGGTAAGACCGCCACTACTCCTCCAAGAGGCGATGGAGCTTCTCTTCACGTAGCCGTCGCGGCTCACGGTGAGGATGACCTCTTCTTTCGCGATGAGGTCGCGCTTATCGACGGAGGTGAGGTCCTCTTTCTCTTCGGTGATCTGCGTCCTGCGATCGTTGCCGTAGGTCTTTGCGATGTTGCGGAGATCCTCGATGATGAGGTTGTTTCTCTTGTTGGGGTCAGCAAGAATCGCCTTGAGCTCGGCGATCTCGCTTTGCAGGGCATCCCTTTCTTGTTCCAAGGTGGTGATATCCGTGTGGGACAATTTATAAAGAGGCATCTCGACGATGGCTTTGGCCTGAGGTTGGGTGAAAGCGAACTTGGCCATGAGGTTATTCATGGAATCCGCTTTGTCCTGCGAGGCGCGGATCGTGGCCACCACTTCGTTGATGATCGAATATGCTTTGATGAGGCCCAAAACGATTTCGAGCCTATCCTCGTCTTTCTTGAGATCGTATTTGGTGCGGCGGGTGATGACTTCGATCTGATGGGCGATGTAGGTGTCGCAATAGGAGGAGAGATTCAAAGTCTGGGGGCGCCCGTCGACGATTGCGACCATATTGGCGCTATAGCCGGTCTTCAGCTGGGTTTTGCCCATCAAATAGGCAAGCACCGCGTCGGCTTTGAAGCCTTTGCGGATGTCGACGACGATGCGGGTGCCGTCCTTATCGGATTCATCTCTCACCTCTTCGATGCCGTCGATCTTCTTGTCGTGGCGGATTTCATCGATGGAGCGGACCAAGGAGCTCTTCACCACCCCATAAGGGATCTCGGTGATGATGATCTGGGCGGTCTGGTCTTCGTTCTCGTTCGTGTGATAGCAAGAGACCACGTCCACCCTGCCTTTGCCTTTGAGATAGATGTCTTTCAGGCCCTGCGACTCATAGATGATGCCGCCGGTTGGGAAATCGGGGCCAGGGATATAAGCCATCAGGCTCTCGATGGGGCAATGGGGATGCTTGATGCGATGGATGATCGCTTGGCAGACCTCTTTTAGGTTATGCGGGGGAATCTCGGTCGCGATGCCGACCGCGATGCCCGTGGAGCCGTTGACGAAAAGATTCGGGAAGCGGCTTGGGAGAACGCTAGGCTCGAATTCGGTGTCGTCGAAGGTAAGCTCCATGTCGACCGTGTCTTTGTTGATGTCGCGGACCATTTCGTTCGCAACCGCGGCAAGTCTAGCCTCGGTGTAACGATAAGCGGCCGGGCCGTCGCCGTCGACGGAGCCGTTGTTGCCCTGGAAATCGATGAGAGGGAGCCTCATCGCCCATTTTTGGGACATGTGCACGAGGGCCCCGTAGATCGAGGAATCCCCGTGAGGGTGGTATTTTCCCATGACCTCGCCGACGATGTGGGCGCACTTCTTCGTGGGCCGGTCGATCGTGTTATGGGTGTTGTACATCGCATAGATTATGCGGCGCTGAACGGGTTTCAAGCCGTCTCTGGCATCAGGGATGGCACGGTCTTGGATGACGTCTTTGGCGTAGACGTCAAAACGATCGCCCATCAGCTCGTCAAGGGTGCTTGGCTCGATGTTCTCGATGATCGGCTCGTTATCGATCTTCCTGCGGGCGCTCATTTTTTGACCTCCTTCAGGAAGGTGTCTTCCTCGTTGAACTGGATGTTCTGCTCAATCCATTCGCGGCGTTTGCTCGCGTCGCTACCCATGAGAACCGAGATGCGGTTCTCGACGACCAAGGGATCGTCGATATGGACGCGGAGCAGTCTCCTCGTCTTCTTGTTCATGGTGGTGTTATACAGCTGGTCGGCGTTCATCTCGCCGAGACCTTTGTAGCGGGAGATCGAATAGCCCGGACCGACTTTTTCCTTCGCCTCAGCGAGGGTTTTGTCGTCCCAAGCGTAGACGATATGGCTCTTGTCGTTCTTCTTGAAGACGCCATACAAGGGAGGGCAGGCGATGTAGACCATGCCGTTGGTGATAAGGGGCTTCATATAGTTATAGAAGAAGGTCAGAAGCAAGATCTGGATGTGGGCGCCATCGGTATCAGCATCGGTCATGATGATGATTTTGCCGTAATGCGATTCGGAGGCGTCGAAATCCGCCCCCACTCCCGCTCCGATTGTCTGGATGATCGTGGAGAATTCGACGTTTGCCTTCATTCTCTCCATGGTGATGGAGTCGGTGTTAAGAGGCTTACCCCTCAAAGGGAGGATGGCCTGATGGAGCCTGTCCCTGCCGGTTTTGGCGCTGCCGCCTGCGGAATCGCCCTCGACGATGAAGAGCTCGTTCTCCGCGTAGTCCTTGCTTTGGGCGGCGGCTAGTTTGTCCGAGATCACCGCGTCGACTTTCTTTGTTTTGCCCCCGCGCGCCGCTTCTCTAGCTTTCCTCGCGGCTTCTCTCGCTTGTTTAGAGGCGCTGCACTTATGGACGAGATCCACGGCGAAAGCCTTGTGCTCTGCGAGGTAATACATGAGGTTCGTATACACGAAATCGTTCATGAGGGGCGTGACTTCGGCCGTGTCTAGCTTGGCTTTCGTCTGCGATTCGTATTGGAGGATGTTCTCGGGAATCTGGACGGAGATGACCACGGTGAGGCCCTCACGCACGTCATTGCCGTCGAGTTTCTGGGACTCTTTGATGAGCCCGTTTTGGATGGCCCAGTCGTTGACCGCGCGGGTAAGACCCGCCTTGAAGCCGGTCTCATGGGAGCCGCCATCGTGCGTGCGCACGTTATTGGCATAGGAAATGAGGTTATCATTGTAATCTTTGACGCACCACTGCAAAGCCACCTCCATGCGGATGGGGTTCGCGGTGCTTTTGACGTTTTTCGAATCGCTGAAGGTCAAAATGTCGCCAAGCGGGGTCTTGTGCTCATTAAGTGAGGCCACGTATTCTTTCAAGCCGTCTTTGTAATAGAACTCGATGGACTGGCCCGTCCGCTCATCCTTGAGGACGAAATGGATGTTCCTTAAAAGGAAAGCTTCCTCGCGGAGGTGGTTATAGACGGTGTCCCATTTGAATTCGGTGGTTGAGAAAATGGTCTTGTCGGGTTTGAAACGCACGAGGGTACCGTGCTTTCTCGTGGTTCCGATCTGCTCGAGCTTCTTAACGAGGTGCCCGCCGTTTTCCCAGCGGATATGGTAAGAAAAGCCCTGGCGGAAGACCGTGACGTCCAAATACTCAGAAAGAGCGTTGGTGACGGTCGCGCCCACGCCGTGGAGGCCAGCCGCGGTTTGATAGGCCTTATCGGAGAATTTTCCGCCGGCATGCAGCTTTGTGTAGATGATTTCAATCGCGGGCTTGCCCGTTCCTTTGTGGATATCGACAGGCACGCCGCGGCCCTCGTCTTCGATGGAGACCGAGCCATCTTTGTTCAAGGTGACGTAAATATGATCGCCATAGCCATTGGCGGCTTCGTCGACGCCGTTATCGACGATTTCCCAGATGAGGTGATGCAAACCTTGCGTGTTCGTCGCGCCGATGTACATGCCAGGACGTTTCCTGACGCCTTCCATCTCCGAGAGAACCTCGATGTTCTTCGCCGTATAAAGTTGTTCCGCTTTTTCGATGTCTGCCATGTCGTTTTATAAGATAAAAAAGATATGTCCCAAGGACCGAAATGCATTATACAACCGAAATTTAAGGAAGACTATGCGCTTTTTTCGATATAATAGGCGCCGGAAAAGAGGTCCTGTATATGGAAATCATTTGGATAAACATCGCGGTAATCGCCGTCAGCTTAATCGTTGGATATCTTTTTGGATCGATCCCAAGCGGAGTCATCATCGGCAAGGTTTTCTTCCATAAGGACCCGCGCGATTACTACTCCCACAACTCCGGCGGGACGAATTCCGGCCGCGTCTTCGGAAAGAAGATCGGTGTCCTCGTCATCATCCTTGACATGATCAAAACCGCGCTGCCCATCTACGCGATTTGGGCAACGCTTACTTTCTCTGGGCTCCGTGACTATATGGTTTGGAATAACGGATACGACGCCGCTCCCCTTTATTATTGGTTCGCTGGGCTAGCCGCAGCCATCGGGCACTGTTGGCCAATTTACATTCACTTCAAAGGGGGCAAGGCCGTTTCTTGTTACATGGGGACGAATATCATGACGAGCTGGACGGAGTTCCTTTTCGCCGGAGTCACTTATCTCGTCATCGCCGGCAAAAAGAAGATCATCTCCTTGGCGTCAATCATCACTTCCATCGTCGGAACCATCACGGCGTGGATCATGTTCATCCTCGCGGTGACGATAAAAACAAACATCCCCTTCGACCTTTATTTCTCCTGGGGATTCGGGTTTTTGCCCTTGTTCCATTTTGGCTGGGAATTCGCTTTGGTTGACACTTTGATTGCCCCTCTTCTTATCTTCCGCCACCGCGCGAACATCAAAAGGCTCAAAGAAGGAACGGAAGCGAAGACTACGGACAAGTTAGAAAAAATTTAGTAGTTTTCTAGTTAATTAATTTTTGGTGGAAATCCAAATGTGGATTTCCATTTTTTATTAAAAAACGTCGCTACTGTGCTTGTTTTTGATTGACATTATTTTTGCACAAATACATTTTAAGGAATTCGCTTTAAAAAATCTCGTTTAGTTTTTGTTAACCACTGCTTTCACTTCTAGCTAAGTTCGACATAAGAAAAAGGCGGGAGGACCCGCCTTTTTGATTGACGTTTTGTTCGACTCTTTATTCGAGAGCGAAGATGAAGGGATAAACGTCTTGTCCCCCATCGATAGAGAAGAAATCCATCAAGGGGTATTTGGCTTCGATCGCTTCCCCTACCGCTTCTTTTTGCTCAGGGGTGACAGTCTTTCCGAAGAAGACCGTGACGACGGAACGATCATTGATGTCCTCGACTTTGGAGATGGTCTCCATAAGGCAAGCAATCGGATCGGAGTTGTCGGAGACGAGGCTTCCAGAGAGAATGCCGATATAGTCTCCGCAGGTGACGGTGATGCCGTTATTCACGGAATCCCTCACAGCCGTTGAGACTTCGCCAGCGACGACGGATTCGATGGCCCCATTGATTGTCTCAACGGTTCCATCAAGGCCTTCAGTCTCAAAATCGATGAGCTGAAGGGCGCTGTAGGCCTGAACCACGGATTTGGAAGAAATGACTACCACATTCGCCTTTTCGTAAAGCGAAGCGGCTTGTTTCGCGGTCAGAATGACATTGCCATTGTTGGGGAAAACAATGATGTTCTCCGCGCAAGCGTCATCGAAGGCTTTGATGAAGTCATCGGCGCTCGGGTTCATGCTTTGGCCGCCGCTAACAATGGCGTCGACTTTGAGTTCGCGGAAGAGCGCAGAGATCTCCACGGAGGGAGAAACAGCGACCACCGCGTACTTTTTCTTCTTTTTCTCTTCAATCGGCATCTCTTTTAGGAGAATTTCGTTATGCTGAAGGTTCATGTTCTCCATCTTGAAGGTGAGGAACTCGCCGTATTTCTGGGCATAGCGGATTGGGAGAGAAGGATCTTTCGTGTGCACATGCACCTTGACGATATTCCCGTTCCGGAGGGCGACGATCGAATCGCCGAAGGTCTTGAAATAATCGATCATGGCCTGAAGATCGAATTCCTTCGGGCCGTTCTTGCAGTTTTGAAGCTGCATGATGAATTCGGTGCAGTAGCCGTAAGTGAGGACGCTGTCCTCATTGAAGGCGCTCAGATCCGTAGCGGTCGTGCCGTTGCTCGGCCCATCGAAAGCGGAATCCTCCACTTCCTCGCCGTTTATCTCCTTGCTCATGCCATCAATGACGGTGAGCAAGCCCGCTCCGCCGGAATCGATGACTCCAGCTTCCTTTAAGACGGGGAGCAGATCCGGGGTCTTTTTTAGGGCCCTAGCCATCGCGAAATGGAGCATTGAGAACAATTCTTCGATGGTGGCGAGCTTTTCGACTTTGGTTTCAACCGCATCGCTGCCTTCTCTAGCAACGGTGAGGATAGTGCCTTCAACAGGCGTTACCACCGCTTCATAAGCCGTATGGGTAGCTTGCTGAAGAGCAATCGCGAATTGGGTTGGATTGACTTCGGCTAAACCTTCAAGGCCTTTGGCAAGGCCGGCGAAAAACTGGGAGAGGATGACGCCGGAGTTGCCTCTGGCGCTAAGAAGCATACCAGAAGCAAGGGCAGCGCTTTTTGCGCTTACGGTGTCCTCTTTTTCCTTTTCCATGGCCTCAACCCCGCCTTTTAGGGTGGCGGTCATGTTGGTCCCGGTGTCGCCATCGGGGACAGGGAAAACGTTTAGATCGTTGATTTTCTGATAATTGGCTTTCAGATTCTTCAGGCCATTGGAGACCATGGCCTGGAACATAGTTGCGTTGATGCTGTTCATTGGGGAAAACCTCGAAACAGTTATTCCCCGCAGGCAGTGACAGCTTTACCAAAAACGTAGACGGCGACGGTGCCAGGGCCAGTCGAAGCACCGATGATGGGTCCGATGTTGCCACGATAGATTTTCGCGTTAGGAATACGGCGGAGCAAGGCTTCTTTGGTGATTTCAGCGGCTTCCGGGTTGTCGGCGTCAGAGATATAGAAGGTTTCGTTTTCAGGATCCTCGCAGGCATCGGCGGCCATGTCGGCGATGCGGCAGAGGGAGGCTTTCTTGCCTTTTGCTTTCTCAATGGCGAAGTTATGGCCTTTGATGTCGCTGATGAGGATCGGCTTAACCCCGAAGAGGTTTCCGAAGAAAGCGGAGCTAGCGGTCACGCGGCCCGCTCTTTTAAGCGCGGTGAGGTTCTCAACAGTCGCGAACTGATTGAACTTAAGGAGGTTCTCCTGCAACCAAGCGGCCACCTCATCGATGGTTTTGCCCTCTTCTCTCATCTTGCTGGCTTTGATGGCCATATCGGCTTGGGCATAGCCCGTGATGAGCGAATCGATGCAGATGATCTTGCGGTCAGCGTATTTCTTGGAGAGTTCGTCGGTGACTTTGAGCGCGACGTTGAAGGAGGCGCTTAAGCCGCTGGAGCAAGCGATATAAAGGATATCCTTGCCGTTCTCGAGGCTAGCAGTGAAGCGCTTGGTGGCTTCTTGCTCGGTGATCTGCTGGGTGAAGATGCGCTTGCCATCTCTCATGACCTGATAGAAGTCATGGTGGCTCATGCCCTGATCGTAATCAAGGGAGGCATCCATCCTGTCCCCGTCTTCGACGGCGACGCCCATGCGGAGGTAGTCCACATCGTACTTAGTCCTGAGCTCGGCGGACATATCGCCGGTGCTGTCAATAAAAATGTCGAAATTGGTTTTCATAAATAACTTCCTTTCAATACCAAAAAACCGCTGATATCAGCGGTTGCGTTCGCTTTCCATTTGTTTCATAACCGCACGAATCTGCGCTTCTGAGGGCTTGCGGCCCATGGAGCGGAACATCGCGCGGATCATGTTCTCATTGATAGGCGGGTTGTCTTTGAGCTGTTTCTTGAAAACGTAACGAGCAATCAAAAAGCCAGCGACGGCGCCGATAATAAGCGCGCCGATAACTAGGCCAAACCAGCCCCCATCCCATCCAAATAGCGCGGGAAGGGTCATTCTTAGGCCCTCCCGTCGTATTTGCCAGTCGAGGTGTCGACGGAAATCTTATCGCCTTCGTTGATGAAGAGCGGGACGCGGATAGTGATGCCGGTCTCGAGTTCAGCGTCTTTGGAGCCGCCGTTGCTCACGGTGTCGCCTCTGACGCCCGGTTCGGTCTTGGTGACGGTCAAAATGGCCTTCGCAGGAAGCGAAACGCCGAGAATCTCGTCCTCATAAGTGACGATGGTGACTTCGCTATTGGGGGCGATGTACTTAATTTCGTTCTCAAGAACGGCGTGCGGGAGAGGAACCTGCTCATAGGTCTTAGGATCCATGAAGTTGTAGGCTTGGCCATCATCATAGAGGTAATTCATCGTCTTCTTGTCGACGTGGATGTCCTCGACGCCATATCCGGAGTTGCGGGCGAGCTCAACGATCGCGCCGGTCCTCATATTCTTGACTTTAAGTTTCGCGACCATCTTCCTCATCGCGGTCTTGTTGAGGAGGATGTCGATGACCT
>CAVEPD010000006.1:0-61431 GCA_963617535.1 bacterium | reverse complement strand
TGGTCCCGGAGAGAATGCCCCACGTCATGATCTACTATCATCGCTGGGCCAATGAACCCGATCAGCCGATCGTGAGCTACACCCTCCGCCATCACAAGACCTACAACGACGGCAAGGAAATTCCTTACGAAGGTACCGAGAAAATCATCACCGAGGATATGAAACAGCTCGGCGCTCCGATCAAAGTCGTCGATGGCAAAGAAGCAATCCTTACCCGTTATCAGGCTTACTACTTCCCCCACGTCTATTCTGAGGACTATGCCGCAGGATGGTATGAGAAGGTAGAAGCCATGCAAGGCAAGAACAACACCTTCTACGCTGGCGAAATCATGTCCTATGGCGACATGGATGAAACCTGCGAATACTCGCACGACCTCGTCGAGAGATTCTTCTAATCCACGCCACAATGAGCTCGCGAAAGCGGGCTCTTTTCTTTACGAAAAAACCACCTTTTTGCGGTGGTTTTGGTTCAAAGCTTTGCAGAAGTGCCTTATTTTTCGTCCTTCATGGTTGGGAAGAGGATGACTTCACGGATGTTATCCTGCTCGCCAAGAAGCATGCAAAGACGGTCGATTCCGCAGCCGATGCCACCTGCCGGGGGCATGCCATAATCAAGGGCGTCAATGAAGGTAAAGTCGATATCAGCGGCCTCTTCATCGCCACGTTTCCTCGCCTCAAGCTGGGCGTCGAAACGGGATTTCTGATCGAAGGGGTTGTTGAGCTCGCTATAAGCGTTGCCCATCTCGGTGCCGCCGATGAAGAACTCAAATCTCTCGACGAAGCGCGGATCTTTGCTGCGCTTAGTAAGAGGAGAAAGCTCGACGGGGTAGGTATGAATGAAGGTCGGTTGAATGAGGGTACGCTCAACAAACTCGTCAAAGAAAGCATTCATGATGTAGCCGACGCTGTTCCAGCTCTTTTCAAGGGGAACGTGATGCTCTTTGGCAAGCTCCACCGCTTCCTCGAAGGTCATTTCTTTGGTGAAGTCGACGCCGGTCTTCTCTTGGATAGCTTCCGCCATAGAAACCCAACGGAATCCTTTTGAGAAGTCGATGTCGTTGCCCATCCAATGGAAGGTAGTCTTGCCAAGGGCTTTGCAGAAACGCTCGAAGAGACCTTCGACCCATTCCTTCATGGAACGGAGATCGCCATAGGCCTGATAAAGCTCAATAGTCGTGAATTCAGGATTGTGCCTGGTATCGATGCCTTCGTTCCGGAAAATTCTTCCGATCTCATAAACGCGGTCAATGCCGCCAACCATGCATTTCTTGAGGTTAAGCTCGGTCGCGATACGAAGATAAAAGTCTTTGTCCAAAGCGTTATGATGGGTCACGAACGGACGAGCGGAAGCGCCGCCAAGAATCGGGGAGAGAACCGGGGTCTCGACCTCGACGAAGCCAAGGTCATCGCAGTAATGTTGGATCTCTCTAACGATGCGCGGACGAAGAAGAGCCATCTTGCGAGAATCATCGTTGACGATAAGATCGACGTAACGATGACGGAAACGATCTTCGGTATCCGTGAGTCCGTGGAACTTCTCAGGGAGAGGTTTCAAGCATTTCACGATGTGAGTGTATTTAGTGCAGCGGATGGTGAATTCGCCCGTCTGGGTCTTCATCAAAGTGCCTTCTACACCAGCAATGTCGCCAAGGTCTGACAATTTGAAAACGGTGTAGTTTTCTTCGCCGACGACGTCGCGGCCAATCCAAACCTGGATGCGGCCATATTCATCCTTAATATTAAAGAAAGCGGCTTTGCCCATTTTGCGGAGCGAAACAACGCGGCCCGCAATATCGACAGCGATATTTTTGCTTTCAAGTTCTTCCGGAGTGAGCTCTCCATACTTTTCGCGAAGATCGCAAATGCGATCCTTCCAATCGTAACGAGATCCAAAAGGATCGATGCCCAATTCCTCATATCGAGGGAGCTTCGCGCGGCGAGCCTGTTCTTGGTCAGTAAGTTTTTCTTCCATGTGAATACCTCTTCGGTGCGTGGAGTAGTTTATCCCAACTGAGGTGAAAATTAAACGCAGGCACCCCTATCAACTGAAGATTATTAGCATAAATGGCAAGTCTTGCGGTAGCAAGAGGGCGCCTATTAGGCTAAAATTCGGTTCGACTATGGAATTTATTAACTTCTGTAAAGACTGGCTCTTCGGCTTTCTCGGCATCGACCTCATGATGAAGGCAATCGAAAATAACCAACCGATCCCAGCGCAAGCATACGTCCAGCTCGTTTTTTCGGCCGTCACCATAACCCTCGGAATTCTCAACTTCCACCGCTTTATCTACACCCTAGTTGGTTTTTTCGCGAGGCCAAAAATCTTCTCGGAATGCAAAGAAAGAAATAACCGCTACGCCTTTGTTTTGTCGGCGAGAAACGAGGAGGCCGTCATCGGGAACCTAATCGATTCCATTCGTGCCCAAGAATATCCTCAGGAGCTCATCGACATTTATCTTGTGGCGGATAACTGCAGCCCTAATGACAAAACCGCCGAAATCGCAAGGCAAAAAGGATGCCACGTCTATGAGAGACAAGACCCCGAGCATGCTAGAAAAGGCTATGCGCTCGAATGGGTTTTTGCTCAAATGAAGCAAACCGTCGATCTCGAGCACGATTACTTCGCCTACGTTTTCTTTGATTCCGACAACGTACTCGCCCCTGACTATCTGAGCAAAATGGACAATGCGATGACGGAAGGCAAATACGACGTTTGCAAAGGTTACCTTAACATCAAAAATTTGAATGAAAACTGGGTCACGGGGATCAACGGAATAAATTTCTACAGGAACACCTTGTGCCTTTCTAGGCCTCGCGCGGTTCTTGGAATAACCGCCCAGGCGATAAACGGAACCGGCTTCATGGTTCGTTCCACATTGTTAAAAGATGGCTGGCACGGCCATGAAATGGTCGAGGATTCCGAGTTTGCAGTGAACTCGGTTTTAGCGGGAGCCCATTTAGGTTTTTGTGAAGAAGCCAGTTATTACGATGAGCAGCCATCGACTATCCGTCTCTCTTTTCGCCAGAGACTAAGGTGGGCAAAGGGGAGCCTTGTGAACTGGTGGCATGCCGGCTCGCGTTTATTTAAATCGTTTTTCAAGCGTCCGACCTGGCAAAAATACGATGCCTATTGGGATCTCTTCCCTTATTCCCTTTTTTCTTTCATTTGGCCTTTGCTCTACCAAATCATCACCCTTATTTTGATGCTAGCGACCGGTCAACCCGCTTGGGGCTCATTCTTGAATTACCTTTTGTCGACGTTAATTGGTTCCTACATTGGGGGCTTCTTCATGGCCTGCCTCGTGCTCATCCGAGAATGGCGAAAAGTCCACTTTACCTGGTGGCAAGCCATTCTCATTACGTTTGTTTGGCCTCTTTATGATATCTCAGGCATTTTCATTAACATTGCCTGCTTGTTTATGAAAGTCACCTGGAAGCCCATCCCCCACAAGGTCGTTGCCGATCCGAACGCCTTGGTCGCTGAAGAGAAAGCAAAAATAAAGAAAAATGAGCAGATGAAGGAAGAAGCGGCGGATTAAGACGCTTAGCAAACTCTCTTTAAAGCTGCCGCAAATCCATCACGTTTTTCCAGTCGGAAACAATTGAGGCCACTTTTGCGGTGTATTTTGAAGGATCAAAGGCCCTATCGTTTAAGACTTCGTAAATGATGTCCGCGATTTCTCTCGCTTGCTTTTCGTCACAGCCACGCGTTGTAGAGGCGGCGAAGCCAATGCGAAGGCCAGAAGTCTGATTGGGTTTTAACTTATCCCCATGAATCATATTTTTGTTCGTGGTGATGCTGATTTCTTCCAAGCGATTTTGCGCCTCCAGGCCCGTAAGACCAAAGGAATCAAGGACATTAAGTAAGAATAAATGATTCTCGCTTCCCGAGACTACGCAGCCTTTTCTAGCCAACTCATCTGAAGCAGCCTTCGTGTTGATAAGAACCTGTTTCATATAAGAAACGAAAGAAGGCTGCAAATCCTCAAGGAAATTCACGGCTTTTGCGGCAATAATGTGTTCCAAAGGCCCTCCCTGGGTATATGGGAACACAGCGGATTTGATCGGTTTTATTAAATCTTCGCGATTCGTCATAATGAGACCTCCGCGCGGACCGCGGAGAGTCTTATGGGTTGTTGTGGTAACAATGTCCGCGTAGTCGCAAGGGTTTTGGCAAAGACCAGCAGCAATGATGCCGGCAATATGAGCCATATCCACCATAAAGTAGCAATGAGTACCGTGCTTTGCATTATGCGCGTCAATGAGTTCCCTCATCTTCTTAAAGTCAATCGCGTAAGGATAGGCGCTATAGCCCGCAAGGAATAAATCAGGCATTTCTTCCTCTAGCTTGCGCGCAATGATCCCATAATCAAGTCTTCCATCATCCCCAAGGGGGTAATGGACAAAGCGGTATGTCTGCGCAGAGAAAGAAACGGGAGAGCCATGAGTCAAATGTCCTCCATCGTTGAGAGTCAAAGAAAGGACCTTATCCCCGGGCTTGATAAGCGCGTGATAGGCGGCAAAGTTCGCTTGGGAGCCAGAATGAGGCTGTACGTTCACATAGGCTACATGGAACAATTTCTGAGCTCGTTCCATCGCGATTTCTTCCACCGCATCAACGTTCACGCAGCCCCCATAATAACGATGTCCGGGATATCCCTCCGCATATTTCGCCATGAAAATGGAGGAAGAAGCCTCCCTAACGTCCACGGATGGGTAATTCTCCGAAGCGATTAATTCGATGCCTTCATTTTGCCGTTTTTCTTCAGCGTGGAAGTAGGCTTCCACTTCTTTGTCTGCAATCATGAAGCCATTATAGAAACGCTACCAGTAAAGAAAAGACCCGCTTTCGCGAGTCAATTCTTTACTCAGCGGCAGTGACCTGCCCACCGGTATAAAGTTGGAAGTATTTGCCTTTTTCGGCAAGCAAGGCTTCGTGGTTGCCTCTCTCAATGATGGATCCCTTTTCAAGAACCATGATGACGTCGGAGTTCTGAATGGTCGAGAGGCGGTGAGCGATGACGAAGACCGTCCTGCCCTTCATAATGGCGTCCATGCCCTGTTGCACAAGTTTCTCCGTACGAGAGTCAATAGAGGAGGTCGCTTCATCAAGAACCAAAACTGGCGGATTTGCGCAGGCGGCTCTAGCAATGGAGATCAGCTGACGCTGACCCTGCGATAGGCCAGCTCCCGCTCCATGAAGAACGGTATCATAGCCCTGAGGGAGCATACGGATGAAGTTGTCGGCGTTAGCAAGTTTAGCCGCTTCCATCACGTCTTCATCTGTGGCGTCGGGATTGCCATAGCGGATATTCTCTTTCACCGTGCCAGTGAAGAGGTTCGTTTCCTGCAAGACCATACCAAGCGCGCGGCGGAGATCCTTCTTCTTGATTTTGTTGATATTGATATCATCGAAGCGGATTTTGCCATCGGCGATGTCATAGAAACGGTTGAGCAAATTGGTGATCGTGGTTTTGCCAGCGCCCGTCGGACCGACGAAGGCAACCTTTTGGCCAGGTTCCGCATAAAGCGTAATTCCATGCAAAACCGGCTTATCTTTTACGTAAGCGAAGTCAACATCGTACATGTTGATCTTGCCTTTCAGCCAAGTGTAGGTGATGGTTCCGTCCTCTGCATGAGGATGTTTCCAAGCCCATTTTCCCGTGCGATGGTCGGCTTCAACGGGTTCTCCGTTTTTGCCTTCTTCCGCGTTGACCAAGGTTACATAGCCATCATCAACTTCGCTAGGCTCATCTAGAAGGGCAAAGATACGTTCGCCGCCCGCCATCGCCATGTTGATCATATTGATTTGGTTGGCAAGCTGACCAATCGGCATGGTGAACTGTTTTCCAAGGGTCAAAAAGGAGACAACAATGCCGATTTGAGCAACGAAGGTAGCGTCCAAATCGTTGCTAAGGCAGAAGCCAGAAGCGATGGAGATGCCGCCGATTAAGGCAAGGACGACATATTGGATGTTACCAAGGTTATTGGTGATAGGCCCAAGGATGTTCGAGAATTGGCTGGCCTTGGTCGTATAAAGGCACAACGCATCGTTGAGCTCGTCGAAACCCTTTTTGGCCTGCTCTTCGTGATTGAAGACCTTGATGACCTTTTGTCCGGAAATCATCTCTTCGATGTAGCCGTCGGTTGCCCCAAGGGCCCTCTGCTGAGCGATGAAGAAACGGGCAGATTGATGGGTGACATACAAGACGACACTCAAGATGATGGCAAAGAAAACAAGCACGACGAGAGTGAGCAGCCAAGAAGAGGAGACCATCGCGATAAAGGCGATGATCATCGTGACGATGGACTGCACAACCATCGGAAGAACGCGGCTAGTGAACTCGCGAAGAGTGTCGATGTCGTTGGTGTAAATCGACATGATGTCGCCGTGGGTGCGAGTGTCGAAGTAAGAAAGGGGAAGGGTCTCCATGTGGGTGAAGACGGAGTCCCTGAACCTCTTTTGGAATCCTTGGCCAATCACGGAGACCATGACTTGGTAAAGGTAAGCTGAAACAATGCCAACAAGATATACCGCGGCCATCACAATCATTCCTTGTTCGAAGGAAAGCCCGCCGAAGATACTTGCCCAGATGCCGGTCAAGGAACCTGTTTTGCCAAGTAAGCCAGGGATGTAATAACCAATGACGATCTGGCCAACGAATACATTGCCAACAACCCCCGCCATCGAGGAAAGGATGATAACTAGACCCGCCAAAGGAAGCTGCCACGGATATTGTTTGAGCATCATCTTCATCAAACGATGAAGGATGCGCAATTCGTCTTTGCCGGAAAGCCTTTTGCCGTGCATCGCCGGCATTTCTTTTTTATTGCTCATCGAAGTCGCCTCCTCCCATTTGGGTTTCATATATTTCACGGTACACCGGGGAATTTTTCATAAGCTCATCATTGGTCCCTTGGGCCAAGATTTTGCCATCGTCCATCAAAAGAATGATGTCGCAATCCTTAATCGAAAGGATGCGCTGAGCGATGATGAATTTGGTAACCTCAGGGATCTCCGTCTTAAAGCTTTGGCGAATAACGGAATCCGTATGCGTATCGACCGCGGAAGTCGAATCATCAAGAATCAAAATCTTGGGATTCTTAAGCAAAGCGCGAGCAATGCAAAGACGTTGCTTCTGACCGCCAGAGACGTTCGTTCCGCCTTCATCAATCGGGCTATCATAGCCAAGCGGGAAGGTGTTAATGAACTCATCCGCGCAGGCTAGATGCGCCGCTTTTTGGATTTGCTCGTCAGTTGCGTTCTCATTGCCCCAAAGAAGATTGCTCTTAATGGTCCCGGAGAAAAGAACGTTCTTTTGTAAGACGACCGAGACGGCGTCGCGCAAAGAAACAAGGTCATAGTCTTTCACGTTGACTCCGCCCACTTTCACTTCGCCTTCGCTTGCGTCGTATAGACGGGCGATAAGAGAAATAAGAGTGGACTTCGCGCTACCCGTGACGCCAATCACCCCAACCGTAGATCCGCTAGGAACATGGAGGTCAACATCGTGAAGCGTGTCTTTCTCAGCCGAGGCGCTATAACGGAAGCTCACGTGGCAGAAATCGACTGAACCGTCTTTCACTTCTTTCACCGCATTCGCGGGAGAAACAATATCAGGCCGCTCAACAATGACTTCAGTGACGCGCTCCGCGGAGTTCTTTGAGATGGTGACCATAACGAAGCTCATCGAGACCATCATGAGGCCGTTCAAGATCATCATGATGTAAGAGAGCAAGGATGTAAGGGCGCCGGTAGTGAAGCCTTTCAAAGGATCATTGCCAGAGGCCTTAATGAGCATTGCTCCGAAGTAAGAAACAAGGAGCATCGCGGTATAAATCGCAATTTGCATCGCGGGGTTATTAAAGGCAAGCATCTTCTCCGCCTTGATGAAGTTACGATAGATGAAGTAAGAGATGTTGCCGAATTTCTCTCCTTCAAAGGCTTCTCTGCCGAAGGATTTGACGACGCGGATGCCATTGAGGTTCTCTTGGACTTCCGCGTTAAGGTCGTCGTAAGCGTTGAAGACGCGGACAAAAACGGGGTGAACAACTTTCGAGATGACGAATAGAACGGCGCCGAGGAAGGGCAAGATGACCAAAATAATCATGGACAGTTGCCAGGATTTCACGCAGGCCATCGCGAAGGCGACAATCATCATCATCGGGGCACGGACAACCATGCGGAGGATCATCTGAACCGAGTTTTGGATGTTCGTGACATCAGTCGTCAGACGGGTGACAAGAGAGGCAGTCGAGAACTTATCGATATTCGAGAAAGAATAATCCTGAATGTGATAATACATCGCCTTGCGGAGGTTTTTGCCAAAACCCGCAGCGGCCTTCGCGGCTACGAAACCCGCGAGGATGCCGAACATGCAGCTAGCAACAGCCATGCCCATCATGATTAAGGCATAAGTCCAAATAGTGGCCATCTCGATGTCCGCGGCATTGCTGACCGAAAGAGCGTCCACTAGGTTTTGGGAGAAGAAAGGCACGAGAACCTCGCACACAACTTCAAAAGCAACAAAGACCCAGGCGAGAATGACCGGAGTCCAATAGCCATTTAGATATTTGGCAAGGGAGCGGTAAATATGCAAAGTCTTGCTGCGCTTAATCGCGGCATCGTTCCTTGCTTCCGCTTCCGCTAAGGCCTTTTCATGGCCAGAAGCTTCGTTTTGATTCATTTTTTCTTGCTCCTTTCTTTGATTGCGGTTAACAGCTTATTTGAAATGTTTTCGAATTGCTTTTTCTCTTCTTCCGTGAGAACGTCATTGAAGGAACAGTCGAAGCCCTCCATTATGGGGGAAGCCGCCTCAAAATAATCGTGGCCTTTCTCCGTGAGAACGATGGACTTCATACGCCCATCCTCGCGGTCTTTCACAAATAGGATGTAACCCTTCTCGATCAGAGAGGCGAGGGTTTCGGAAACCGTGGGCTTTCGTAAGCCAAATTCTTCAATCAAGTCTCTCGAGATGACGCCGTCAGGCTCATCTTGGTGATCGCCAATGTAACCAATGAATTTCCCTTCTAGCGGGGTGAGGCCTTCTGGAACCATATCGGCATAGCTATGACGGAACAAATTCCTTAGCGCCGCATGAAGATCGTTGATTTGCTTTATCGCATTGTTCTTCTTCATAATGCTCCTTTCAAAAAACGGGAACTATTTTGGTTATTTTTAGAACTATGTCAAGAAGAAAATACAAATTTGCTGAAAATTAAAAACAAAAGACCCTATGTTACTTTTTAGTCTTTTGATAACGATATATTTTTAGCAGTTTCCTCTTTCGATAACGCCCTCTAAAAGTAGTTCGACATCGCGAGAGGTTTTTATGTTTAGAGTGATTTCGTTGCGAAGTTTTTTAAAGCCAGGGTAGCCTGAAAAGAAATGAGGAAGGATTCCCCTTAGTTCCCTTACCGCGGTTACTTCACCCTTCAAGGCAATGAGACGATGAGCAAAATCCAAGGCATATTTGGCTTGCTCAGTAGGCGTCGGGTCAGGAAGCCGCTCCCCCGTATCTAAATAATGATTTATTTGAGTGACCAGATACGGATGGCCCACCGCTCCTCTAGCCACCATGACGGCATCCGCATGAGTGATCTCAATGGCCTTCTTCGCGTCTTCTGGGGTGAATATGTCTCCCGAGACGATAAGAGGAATCGAAAGAGTTTCCTTTAGTCCAGCGATTCGAGAATGGTCCGCGAAACCCGAATACCCTTGGGCCCTTGTCCTCGAGTGGACCGTCAGCCCCGCAACGCCCGCTTCCTCAAGTTTTTTCGCAACCTCAAAAACATTCACAGATTTTTCATCCCAGCCTAGGCGTATCTTCGCGGTCACGGGTTTATGAGAAGCTTCAACAATACCCTTTATATATAGATATAAGGAATCAGGATCTTTTAACCAAGCAGAACCCGCACCAGTTTTGACTACCTTCGTAACAGGGCAGCCAAGGTTGATGTCCAGGATGTCATAATCGCATTTCTCTTCGCAAATCTTGATCGCTGGAATGGCGTGCTCCAAAGAGAATCCAAAAAGTTGAATCCCAACGGGCCGGTCTTCTTTGGACGTCGCTAGATATTCATAGGTTCTCTTATTCTTATAATCCAATCCACAGTCGGAGACCATCTCGCTATAAGAAAGACCGACCCCAAAGGGTTTCATGAATTCACGATAAGCAAGCGTGGTGATGCCCGCCATAGGACCAAGCACCACATGTCCTTCGATTTCGATGTCTCCGATTTTCATAGCCGAAACGTTATACAGGAAAATAGGTAAAGAAAAAAGCGTCGAGCAATCGCTAGACGCTTAATTTTCGTTAATCCTTTTTGCCTGCTTCTTCAGGATTTGGATTAGGATTTGCGGGTTTTTCTTCAGGATTAACCGCTTCGGGCTTTCCCTCAGATTTGGAAGGTTCTTCCGCAGGAGCGGCATCCTCTTTCACGGGCTCATTAGAGCCGGTTTTTGTCTCAGCGGGTTTCCCGTGAATAAGGCCATCAATCTCTTCCGCAGTAATGGTTTCCTTGTCGAGCAAGGTCTTCGCGATCAAGATGACTTCATCCTTATGCTCAATTAAGAGCTCATGGGCTTTCTTATAAGCGTTCTCGATGATCTCGCGAACTGCTTTATCGATTTCATAAGCGACTTGAGTGGAGAAGTTCTTTTGAGTGGAAGCGTAATCCCTGCCAAGGAAGACGGAACCAGTATCACGCTCATATTGGATGGGGCCGAGGTCGGACATACCATACTCAGTAACCATAGAACGGGCTAAACGGGTGGCTTCCTGGATGTCATTGCTTGCGCCAGTAGTCACATCGCCGAAGAAGATTTCTTCCGAGGCGCGGCCGCCAAGCAAGCCGACGATGCGAGCGATCATCTCGTTTTTCGTGAGCAAGAAGCGATCGTCTTCCGGCGTCATGAGAACGTGGCCGCCGGTGTTTCCACGCGGAATGATGGTAATCTTTTGGACCTTATCGCTATATGGAAGGTTGATGCCGATAACGGCATGACCGGCTTCATGGTAAGCGACCTCTTCTCTTTCGTGAGCGGAGAGTCCTTTAGAATTCTTAGCAGGTCCAGAGATGCGACGGTCCACCGCCTCATCGATTTCAGCCATGCCAATGTCGGGTTTATTCTCGCGGACCGCTAAGATAGCAGCTTCGTTGAGAACGTTATCGAGATCGGCGCCGGAGAAACCAACGGTGCGCTTGGAGAGAGCTTTGAAGTCAACACTTGGGTTGATCTTTTTGTTTCTAGCATGGACTTTAAGGATCGCCTCGCGCCCAGCAGCGTCAGGAAGAGAGACGGTGATGGTGCGGTCGAAACGTCCAGCGCGGCGAAGAGCGGGGTCAAGAATGTCATCGCGGTTCGTCGCGGCGATAACCAAGATACCGGAGTTAGCTTCGAAACCATCCATTTCAACAAGCAACTGGTTGAGGGTTTGCTCGCGTTCGTCGTTTCCTCCGCCGAGGCCTGCGCCTCTTTGACGGCCGACGGCGTCGATTTCGTCAATGAAGATCAAGCAAGGAGCGCTTTGCTTAGCTTTCTTGAAGAGGTCACGAACACGTCCAGCGCCAACACCGACGTACATCTCAACGAAGTCAGAACCCGAAATGGAATAGAAGGGAACGCCAGCTTCACCCGCGACAGCTTTCGCGAGCAAGGTTTTACCCGTGCCAGGCGGGCCGATAAGGAGAACGCCTTTGGGCAAGCGGGCGCCGAACTGAGAATATTTCTTAGGATCTTTCAAATAGGCAACGAGTTCAACCATCTCAGCTTTTTCCGCGTCGCACCCAGCGACGTCAGCAAAGCGAACTTTGGAGGAATCCGTTCTCCTCGCAGGAGATTTGTTGAAGGACATCACTTGGCCGTTCGCCCCGTTCACAGAGGAGTTCAGTCTCCAGAATAGGAAGATGCCCAGAATTAGCACAATGCCAGTCGAAAGAATGGTCGGTCCCCAAGTGTCCCACCAAGATACTTGGAAAGCATCCGATGTCGACATCTTGATGGAGACATTTTTCCCCTCATAGTGAATCTTGGCTTCTTCAATCACGGAACGGAACAATTCTTGGTATGAGATATGTTTAACACCGGAAACCTCGAAGGCCTGTTCCCATTCGCTTTGGCCAATAACCGCGGTGAATCTCACATAATTCGCGGAACTATTGATGTAAGTCCCGCTGATATTAACGGCACGGTAATTTTGCGAAACGTCAACGCTGACAACTTTCTTTTCGGCATCAGCATAATTTCCAAGGGCGTATTCTTTGATTTCTATTGTCTCTCCAGATGCGCCCGTAGAGGTTTCGGTTTTAACTTTGTAGCCAACGTAAGTATCGATGTCGGATTCGGCCCAAGCTTCACTCCCGGAGGAAAGACGAGAGACGATTAGGTAAACAAAAACACCAATGGTGGCGGCAATCAGAACGTAGGGCAGCAGGTAGGAGAATATGCTTCTTTTGCGAGGCGCGTTTCCGTCATTCATATAGTTCTATCCTTTCTCTTCCTAAATATTAGGAAGCACTTTAGTTTTTAAAGCGCGTTAAATGTAAAGCAATTTCGCGTTTATGCAAGAAAATTGGGCGATTTTTTAGTCAATCGCAGGCTTTTTCACAACCAGCTTCGAAACGTGATATTCCGAGAAGTTTCTGCGGTAACGTGGGACATAGATTATCTTGCCGTCTTTGTTTAAGAAAACAGGCCAGATTTCGCGGAGGTCAATAGGCATATTCCACATCGAATAAAGTTTGCGAACAGGCTCGACATAGCCGTGGATTTTTGCAATATCAGACTGCAAGGCGTTGCGGATTGTCAAAGGATAATCCTCAGCGGAAATGCCTCTGTCTTCCGCGCCCATGGAGAAGTCAATCGAAAGCTCATCGACGTCCAACTTGCCCGGGGCTTCTAACGTATAGGAATAATGGACAACATTAATGTTTTTCTCTAACGTCAATACATCGTAGTCCTTGACCAAGGAAAAACCGTCTTTCAAGGGATAGACAGCGTTTGTGGTCACGTCGAGGCAGAAGGCGCGAATGGCATCGAAATCTTTCGGGGCCAAAATGATGGTCGGAACCTTTTGAACGAACTTAATGAGAGCGGCGGCAAAGTCGTCTTTCGACAAAGCAATCAAAGGCCGAATTTCCAATTCCCCAGCCTCTTCGTCATCGTTTTTAATCGTCTCAACAGACTTAATAAGTCCAAGATTCTCGTCCGCTTCTTTCATCATTTGAGAAAGAATGTTCTCACGCTCGATCTCATTCATTTTCGATACACGGTCCTTGCGAATCGCGGAACGGGTTGTTTGATCGAGGGCGTGCTCAGTGCCGGGATTGAAAGGAACGTTATTCTCGGTGTTGTAGTCCAAAAGGTCTTGCTTCGTATATTCAAGAACCGGACGGATGATAAGCATCCCATTCATCGTGCTGACCTTGCTATAGCTGACGCTATTCCCCTTCTTCTTGTGATCAAGGGCCTTAAGGTATGCTTCAATCATGTCGTCTTGAACGTGGGCAAGCAAAAGGGCTGAAGCGTTATATTCATCGTAAAGCTTCTTGTACCAACCATAACGCATCCGTTTGGCCCAATCATGGAAGGTTTCGCCTAAATGAAGCTGCTCGCCTTGGGGCAAAGTTGTTGTATCCAAAAGTCGGAAAATAAGACCTTTTTCCTTGCAATACTCCTCTAATTTGGCCATATCCTCCGTTGAGAAGTCAAACTTGTGATAATCGATTGCCCCAACGATTGGCTTAATGCCTTCCTTCTGAAGCATATCGAGCATCGCCATGGAATCAGAGCCATAGCTTACTGCAGCAATGTAGTTGGCCTTAGGATCAAATTTAAATTCAAGCATGAGTTGCTCCTCCTACCGATTCATCGGAAATGATTTCATATAAACTGGCAGCGTCGCTTTTTGAGGCGAATGGGCGGATTTCTTTAATTGCCACAGTCACCTTTCTTCTTCCTAAAGAAAGAACCAAAGTGTCGCCCGGCAAAATTTCGCTCGACGGCTTTGCCTGTTTGCCGTTGAGAAGGACATCCCCATCATCGCAAAGTTTTTTGGCGACTTCCCTTCGAAGCACAAGCCGAGAAACTTTAAGGAACTTGTCAATTCTCATGTGGCTAATCCTATCACAAATCCCTTTTAGGGATTAGTCGCACAATCCATGTTTCACAGCAAGTTGATGGATGATGGTCATAATGTGCTCCAAATCATCAAGCCATTTTTCCCGCTTCGTCAGGATGAGCCTCAGCTTTTTCTGCAGATAAGACATTCTGAAAATCTCAAGATAGCCACTCAAGGCGTTAAAGAGTTCATATCCCATCCCGTCTTTTGATGAAAAGAGGTCAGAAAGATATAAGTCGACCGTCTTCCCGTTTTCATCAAGCGACTCAAATTCAGGGGAATTCAAAAGAATATCAATTCGCTTCTTTTGAATGAGTAAAGCGACTTCTGCGGGGATTTTGCCATAAATGTCCTTCATTTTCCCCGTCCAAGTATCCAAATCTTTCTTTGTTTCTACATCATCTAATTCTTGGTAAAGCTCAATCTTGTCCGCATCGTTAGCGTATTGTTGCGGGATGTAAGCATCGATGTTGAAAAGTTTGCGGGAAGTTCTTTCTTTTGGCTTGATGCCTTTGGTTTTCTCGTCCACCGCTTCATTAAGCATCTTCAAATATAAATCCAAGCCAACCGAGTCGATGAACCCCGCTTGTTCGGGCCCCAGGATGTCTCCTGCCCCGCGGATCATCAAATCACGCTGAGCAATTTTGTACCCGCTTCCTAACTCGGTGAACTCTTGAATGGCTTTAAGCCTCTTAGAGGCATCTTCGTTCATATTTTTTGATGGCTTGTACATCAAATAGGCATATGCGATCCGATTGCCGCGTCCAACGCGGCCTTTGATTTGGTAAAGCTGAGCCAAGCCAAAACGATCAGCATCTTCGACGATGATCATATTTGCATTTGGAACATCAATGCCATTCTCCACGATGGAAGTGCAAACCAAGACGTTAATCTCACCATCATAAAACTGGGTCATGACATCCTCGGACTCTTGACGGTCCATTTGACCGTGGACTACCCCGACTTTAGCAAAAGGAATCCTTTTCGCCATCTTCGTAGCCACGTTATAAATAGTCTCGACATTATTGTGAACGTAGAATACCTGCCCGCCCCGAGCGAGCTCCTTTTCAACCAGTTCGTCCGCGACGTCTTGTTTAAACGGAGTGACGTAGGTTTGAATTGGCATGCGGCTAGGAGGCGCGGTATTTATTTCCGATATCGGGCGGATACCGACCAACGACATTTGGAGAGTTCTAGGAATCGGAGTCGCAGAAAGAGTGAGGACATCTACGTCTTTTTTGAGTTCTTTAATCTTTTCTTTCTGTTCCACACCAAACCGTTGTTCTTCGTCAATGATGAGCAGTCCAAGATCTTTATAAGCTATATTTTTGGAAAGCAACCGGTGCGTGCCAATCACGAAATCGACGCTCCCATTAGCCAAACCAGTAATTGTTTTCTTTTGTTCGTCTGAGGAAACAAGGCGAGACAGTAGTCCCAGACGAACGCCAAAAGAGGCAAAACGATTTTGAGCAACTTCAAAGTGTTGCCTAGCTAAAAGGGTAGTTGGCACCAACATCGCGACCTGTTTTCCCGAATCAATGGCCTTAAAAGCCGCGCGGAAGGCAATTTCCGTCTTACCAAAGCCAACATCCCCGCAGACAAGTCGGTCCATAATTTCGGGAGACTCCATATCCCGTTTGATCTCATCCACGACCTTTTGCTGATCAGGCGTTAATTCGTAAGGGAATTCGCCCTCGAATTGCCTTTGCAAATCGTCATCCTCAGGGAAAGAAAAGCCGCGAAGCTTCGCTCTTGCGCCATACAAAGAAATTAGCCGTTCCGCCAACTTATTGATCTTCTCTTGAATCTTCCCCTTTTGCTTCTTCCAATCCCCGCTTGAAAGACGACTAAGTCTTGGGGCCGCGCCTTCTCTTCCCGCGTATTTCCTAACAAGCCTGAATTGCTCAAGGGGCACATAAAGAGACTCATTACCAGCGTAGGCGATATGAAGAAAATCACGATGAATGCCATCAACTTCAATGGTTTCGACGCCTAAAAACTGACCGATGCCGTTATGCTCATGAACAACGTAATCCCCCGGCCTCAAGTCTTCATAACTCCGCAAAACCTGAGAATTTTTAAATCTTGCGGTGAATCTTGTGTTGACAGAACGATGACCAAATAGCTCTGCGCTAGTCAAACAGGCAACCCTTAAAGCAGGGATTTCGAACCCTTCGGCCACAGCCCTGCTCGTTAAGCCAATCTTTGTTTCGGAAGGCAAAGCAAGGCCATCTACCTCTTCATAAGAAAGCTCAGCGTCGTTTAAAAAAGAAATGATCGTCGACCTTTGATGGGGATCAGGAAGAGAAATCAAAAGGACTTCATTTTCGTTTAGATAACTCCTAATCAGCTGAATGACATAGGCCAAATTGCGAGAAGGAACGTTGATCGGGCGAACTAAGAACTCCTGCGCATCACTAGAAGTGGCAAAAGAGGTACCATAAACAACATTTCGCTTCTCACCAAACGCCTTGTCCGTGCTCATGTATAGGCTGAGCCGAGAAAGGTTTAAGCCCTTCAAGAAAGACTCCGACAAATAGTCGGACGCCTCCTGATAAAGTTGATTTGTAGCTTTTTGGAAGTTTTCTTTATTCGCGACGAAGACAAGGTCCGGATTGAAATACTCGAGCACCGAATGAGCTTCGCCAAGAGCAAACCCATAGTAGCGGTAAAGCTCATTTCGGTAGTTCTTGGAAATGAAATTCTCAAGAGCAATCGGGAAATTTTGCTGAAGCATTTCAGCGGATTCCGGCTTCAGCAAAAGGCAATCCTTTTCTAAACGCTCTTTTCCTTTCTTGGCAAAAGAAGTCAGTTCGTCGTCGTTTAAGAAAAGATCGCTAGCCGGGAGAATGGATACTTCATCCACTTTCTTATTGGATTCTTGCGATCTGGGATTGAAAAAACGTATCGACTCGATTTCGTCCCCAAAAAACTCCAGACGAATCGGATCCAAGTAAGAAACGGAATAGATATCCAGAATGTCCCCACGCGAAGCAAACTGTAAGCTCTTTTCCACGTGAGAAGTGCCTTGATAGCCAATATCCACGAGTTTCTCTTTTAAAGAAGGCAAATCATAGGAATCGCCAACTTTAAAATGAAGGGTTTCTTCTTTAAAACGTTTAGGAGAAGGCAAATAACGAAGTAAAGCGGATGGATGGGTTATCAATATCTTTGGACCAGGCTTGCCAAGTTGACCAAGCGCGTAGAGTCTTTGGGAAAGCAGTTCCCTAGAAGAAGAAAGGGCCTCAGCTCTTAGCAGCTCATCGTTAGGGAAGAAAACGATTTGATCCTCTTCGGCGAAATTCAAAAGAAACTCGTAAAGCTTTTGCGCATTATATTGATTAGAACAAACAACCGCGTAATTCCCAGGTCTTTTTTGAAAAATCGCCGCAAAAGCCAACCCAACGCCTAAGGTTTCATCTATGACAAAAGACCCCTTTTTGCTCAAAAGGGGGGAGGTGAAATTCAAACCGTAAATCTTTGTTAGAAGATCGTTCTGATCCATGACGTCCTCACTTGTTGTAATGGTTCATGGCGTAGGTAAACCCTTTTTGCAAAGCATCGCGGATTGCTTTAGCGGCATTTTCGACGCCGGAATCAATAAGCGTTTTCTCTTCACCACTTGGCTTACCAAGAACCCAATCAACTCCTGTATGGGGTGGCTCGCCAATTCCAATGCGGATACGGGGAAAGGATTCTGTTTTAAGATTGGCAATAATGGAGCGCATGCCGTTGTGTGAGCCGCTGCTCCCCGAGGGACGGAGGCGAATTTTGCCAGGTGGCAAAGCCATATCGTCATAAACAACAATCAAATCGCCCGGTTCAATTTTGTAGTAATCCATTAAAGGGCGAACAAAATCGCCAGAAAGGTTCATAAAGGTTTCCGGCTTTGCAATAATCAGAGAATCTGGAAAAGCGGAATCCTTAACAAGGGCATAAACGCCATTGAACTTGCTGTGATTGAAATCAGCCCTGCACATCTCGGCAAACTGGTCCACCGCCATAAAACCCATATTGTGACGGGTCAGTTCGTATTGTTTTCCTGGATTTCCCAAACCGACAACTAATTTCATGCTTGATTCCCAACGGCAGAAAGGCGATGCAGTACCGAGAGAATCTTGTCAATTCCCTGAGCATCATAGAATTCCAAAGGATGGTCTTTAAGCGATTCCATCATTTCGCTTTGGCTCTCCATGCTGGGATCGTTTTTCATTTGGCGAAGAGAGGTCTTCATGAGAAGGCTATAAGGGAAGCGCAATTTAGAATAATCGAAAGAGCCACGAAGCTGATAAAAGCGCACGTGGTAAATATCCAAAACGTTCGTAGAGATTAGGCTATCCCTAGACTCGGAAGTGGGGAAGCTCATCCCCGAAGCAAAAATTAAAACGTTCTTTTTCTCCATCTCATCAAAGTGAGACAAGAAATCATCGATGCCCTGAATTTTGTTTCCCATGACCCAACCGCCGTAAACGACCGTGTCGTAATCATCGATGTTCTTCCATTTGTATTTTTTCAAAGGAAAAACGTCACCTTGGACACCTGCAGCAATGTCTTCTGCATATTTTTGGGTTCCGCCAGTAGCGGAGGTATAGAGAATGAGAGTTCGCATAGCGAAAGGATATTACCATAGGTAATAAAAATGAGTGATTTCTTTTTACGTCAAAGCCAGAAATTGGACGTTACAAGGCTTTGGATTATTTTTAATTGACAATTTCCCGCCGTTTTTTACGATACTTGAAGAAGGAGTTATTTATGCCGAGGACAGCAGAGCAAAACAAAGCCCTAAAAGAAAAAAGAAAAAACCGCCTCTTGAACGTTTCACTGAAGATGTTTGCTACAAAAGGGTATACGTCGGTAACCACTGACAGCATCAGCAAAGGGGCACGTATTTCTCACGGTCTCTTCTATCATTATTTCTCTTCGAAGGATGACGCTTTTCAAGCGACCGTCCGCCATTTCATTTTGGGTCCAAGCAGCCCTTTTCTAAGCGCCACAGACATGAAGTCCTATCATGGAGCGGACGGTCTTAAGAAATTCTTCGAAATTGCAGATTTCGTCCAAACCGGGGACATAGCAAATCTCTATATGGCAAAGATCGTCTTGGACATCGAGAGGGGGCTGTCCAAAGGCCCAACCATAAAAGAAGTTAAAGATCGCTTTAATTTCCCAGAGACATTCGAACGACTTATTTCAGAAGGCCAAAAGGACGGCGATGTAATAGCGGGCAGTCCAAAAGAAATAACCGCCGCGTTCTTCGACTTATTCGCTGGGCTCATCGATAGTTTGCTGGCTTCCGAAGATAAAACGAAAAAACCAGTCTCCAAGGACACGCTTCTAGCAATGACACTTAAAAAACCGCTGTGATGATGCGGTTTTTTTCATTCGCGTTTTGAATAGTGATAGAGATACTTTAGCTCGTCTTTGAGTTTAGGGTATAACTTTAGATAGACGTTCTTGTAAAGCTTATCATAAGTGGCTTTTTCTTCGGGGCGGGGCATGAACTCTTTTGCGGGATGAACCATCTCTTCCACTGCTTCCTTAGCATCTTTGAATACGCCAATCGAAAGGAAACCTGATATTGCCGCGCCTAAAGAAGAATTTTCATTCGTCTGTACTTTAATTACTTTCTTGCCCAAGATATCCGCTGCAATTTGGCAAACCTCGTCGGAATTAGATCCACCACCGGAAACACGGATTTCTTCGAACTTCGTTTGGAGCAATTTTTCGAAACGTTCCATGCCAAAGCGAAGCTCGTAATCAATTCCTTCTAAAATTGCGCGGTAAACGTGAAATCTTGTAGTCATGTCAGAGAAACCGATGATCGTCCCACGGACTTCGGGTTTCTCTAGTTCGGAGCCCCAATAGGGCTGGAGAATTAAGCCGTCGCATCCAGGGGGTACATCCTTAAGATGTTCATTGAAGACATTCGGGGTAAGCTCGTCCGACATCATTTCCTTCACTTGCGTGGCGCCAAATTCTTTTAGGAACCAATTAAGCATCCAATATCCGCGGTAAATTTGAAGATCCAAGTTATAGTACTCAGGCAAAACAGAAGGATAAGCAGGAAGGAAGGGGAAAGGCGAAATGTATTTCTTGGTAAGGGCCTCGATTGTACAAGCCGTCCCAAAGGAGATGGAGGCAACGGTTTCATCCACAACGCCCGTTCCAAGCGTTTCGCAGGACTTATCGCTTCCCGCAGCGAAAACAGGTATGCCGGCAGGCAAGCCAAGCAAAGATGCCGCTTCGTTTGTCAGCCTACCAATTTGGCTTTGGCTAGGAGTCAATTCGCAAAGTTGATCCTTCCGAACGGAGAAGATGCGAGCCTGGAAATGTTTCATCGGGTCTGGATACCAAGCCTTTTTGGAATAATTAATTGGATAATGCCCAGTGAAATCAGACGGGCAATCCCTAAGCATGCCAGTTAAGCGGTAAAGAAAATATGTGGAAACCGCGACGTATTTATCCGTTTTAGCCCAATTTTCAGGTTCATTTTCAATGACCCAGTTTGCAACAGTCCTAATTTGGTTTAAGTGAATCGTTTCGGTTTTGCCAACAAGGGCGAACAAAAAGCGAGACGACCAGGGAAGAGGCTCTTTGCATTTGGCGGTACGTTGATCAAGCCAAAGGATCATCGGACGAACAGGGTGACGATTTCTATCCAGCAAAACAGCGGAATCGCGGAAGCACGTTTGTGTAATGCCTGCAATAAAAGGAACCAAGTTAGCATTTTTGGTAGTCAAGCGTTTGACCGCTTTGCTCAAGCATTCAAAGTAATAATCGGGATCCTGCTCAGCCCAGCCAGGCTTAGGAGAAACGTAGGCGGGTTCATAACTTTCCTTTTCGCCAGCGAGAAGGTTGCCTTTTTTATCAAATATGCACGCGCGGACCGATTGAGTACCGAAGTCCAGGGTGAGAATTAAAGCGGAATTATCGTCCATGGCCATTCCTTTTTTTCGCCGTAAATAATACACCATGAAAAATAAGGCGCATTCCCTCAAAATTCAACAAATCAAGAAAATTGTTTCAATTTTTGTCATTCAACGTGGTGGTTATATTGTTATTCATTGTTTTAGTCATAAAAAAGATTTCTTCCAGTCAAAGAATCCAACTTAACCAATGGCGGTTCTTTTCGTAGAAAAGGCGCTTAGAAAGTCTTTTTGTTGCCCAACCTTCCGCGCGACTCTACAATTACCCCGAAAAGAGCAAAAAAATGATTATTTCAAGAGCACCATTCCGTGTTTCCTTCTGCGGAGGAGGAAGCGATATACCTTCTTTTTACGAAAAATACACAGGTTGCGTTTTATCGACCACTATCCGCAAATATGTTTATCTAACAATCAACAAAGCCTTCAACAAGGACTCCGTAACACTGAAATATTCCCAAACAGAAGTCGTAGACGATTTATCTCAGATACAGCACCGCATTTTTAGACAAGTTTTGTGCGATTTTGGAATAAAAGGCGTAGAGATTACATCAATGGCCGACATTCCAGCTGGGACGGGGCTCGGCTCATCAAGCTCATTCACCGTCGCTCTTTTAAAGGCCCTTTATGCTTATAATTCCCATTCGGTTTCCGCTTATAAGGTGGCAAAAGAAGCCTGTGACGTAGAAATCAATCAACTGGGGAACCCGATTGGCAAGCAAGATCAATTCGCGGCCGCCTTTGGAGGCCTCCGTTATTATGAATTCGAGCCCGACGGATTCGTTAAGGTCGAGCCCATCCTCATGAGCAAATCGGCGCGCAATCACTTGGAATCTTCCATGATGTTGTTCTACACGGGCGCTTTACACGACGCGAACAAAATTCTCGGCGAAGAAACTAAAAATTTAGCTTCCGCAAACGAAAAAATAAATGCCACTCGAACCCTTTGCGAAATGACGAGGGATTTAAAGGCGAGTCTGGAAAGCAACGACGTAGACGCCATCGGACCTTGCCTTAAAAAAGGCTGGGAAATTAAGAAAAGCCTTGCGTCCGGGATCACAAGTCCGCTCATTGATCATTGCTATGAACTAGGAATCAAGGCAGGCGCGACGGGGGGCAAGCTTCTAGGCGCAGGCGGTGGCGGATTCTTGCTCTTTTATGTCCCAGATTCCTCAAAAAGGACGCAAATCCGGGCTGCTTTACACGATTTAAAGGAAATGCCGTTCGAATTAGACCAATCGGGCGTAAGCATCGTATACACAGAATGATTGCTTTAATTCAAGCCGGAGGAGCCGGCACAAGACTGAAATCAATTACAGGCGACTTGCCAAAGCCAATGGTGAAAATTTGCGACAAGCCAATTTTGCAGTGGCAAATTGAATCAATGATGTCCTCCGGGATAAAGAGCTTCATCCTGGTGGTCTCAAACAAATCAACCGCCGTTCAAGATTATTTTGGCGACGGGAAAAAGTTCGGCTGCGAAATCAGCTATATTGTGGAAAACACTCCATTAGGATCGGGCGGAGCTTTAGCGTTAGTGGCGCGAAAAATCAAAAGCGATTTCATTCTTTGCTTCGGGGATTTAATGCTAGATGTGGATTGGAAAAAATTCATGGATTTCCACAAGAAAAGCGAAGCAATCATCACTGCTTTTTCCCATCCGAATTCGCATCCTTATGATTCTGACGTCTTAGTCACGAACGAGAACGGAAAGATCATCAACATACTCTCAAAAAACCAAAAAAGAGATTTCTTCTACGCTAATTTGACCAACGCCGGTATCTATTGTGTCTCCTCAGAGCTTTTGGAAACCTTCGACGATGACGAGCCAATCAAAATGGATTTCGAAAAAGACCTTCTAATACCGACGATCGCCTGCGAAGGAGCCTACGCATACCGGAGCTCCGAGTATGTAAAAGACGCTGGAACTCCGGATAGGTATGAGTCCGTCATCGAAGATTGTCAAAAAGGCATTATCTCCGCAAAATGTTTAAAAAATCCGCAAAAAGCCATTTTTTTAGACAGGGATGGGACCATCAACATTTTCGGGAATTTCGTAACAGATCCTTCGATGCTGAAATTGATGCCCCAAGCTCCTTCGGCAATCAAGCGGATCAACAAATCGGCATATTTAGCAATTTGCATCACAAATCAACCAGTTGTGGCGCGTGGTGAGACTACCTTTGAAGGCCTGCATGAAATTCACTGCAAGATGGAAGATTTGTTAGGTAACGAGGGAGCGTACCTTGATGACATCTATTTTTGCCCCCACCACCCTGATAAAGGTTTCCCCGGCGAAGTGACAAGTTTAAAGATCCAGTGTGATTGCAGGAAACCAAATATCGGCATGTTGCTCAAGGCAAAAGCAAAATACAACATCGACCTGTCTAAATCCTGGTTCGTTGGTGACACGTGCCAAGACGTTCAAACAGGCATCAACGCAGGGTGCAAAACAATCCTACTTTTAGGGGGCGACCCACATCCCTATGCAAAGTACGGAGATGCCAAACCGGATTTTGTATGCAACACAATCGACGAGGCGGTCGAATATATTCTCACAAAGGAACAATGATTTATGGATTTCAAAGACAAGATCAAAAACTATTTAGACCTCGAGAGGAAAGTCATCGCAAGTTTGAACGTTGAAGAAATCAATGAGGTTATGAACGCGTTGCTTGATTGCTACAATCGTGGTGGCACCGTTTACACCTGCGGCAACGGAGGTAGTGCCTCAACCGCTACTCACATGGTGTGTGATTTCGGAAAAGGGACTTGCTACGACTTGGACAAAAAATTTCATTTCGTTTGTTTGAACGACAACATCCCAACCATCATGGCAATCGCCAACGATGATTCTTACGACAACATCTTCGTTTATCAGCTTAAAGACAGGCTAACGAAAAACGATTTGTTGCTCGCTATTTCAGGATCAGGGAACAGCCACAACATTGTAAAAGCGGTCGACTACGCCAAAGAAGTCGGCGCGAAGATCATCGGCGTGACCGGGTACAACGGGGGCAAATTATTTAAAACGGCCGATTACCACCTCCACGCCCCCATTGACGACATGCAAATAACCGAAGACGTGCATTTGATTTTCAATCACATGATGATGAAAATCTTCTGGCAATATCTTCATGAAATAAACGGCAAAGAAGCCATTTATAAAATCAACCAATAAGAGCCATCCACGCCGAATTAAACGGGCCCTTTAGGGTCCGTTTTTCTTATTTTCTTGAACTTTGCCGTTTTTTGGTCGTTTGTAGTTCCTCTAAGCCCGTGGAAGTGTTACCATTCCACCGCTAGGGCTTTATAAAAGCCCTTAATTGTCTTTAGGAGGACAACATGGCAGAAAAGAAGTACGTCTATTCCTTCAAGGAAGCCCACGAGTACCATCTCGGCAAGGACATCCTTGGCGGAAAAGGTTTCGGACTTGCTGAAATGACCGCCGCCGGGGTCAACATCCCCGCTGGTTTCACCATTTCCACCGAAGCCTGCACCCTTTACTACGATTCCGGGAAAGCTATCCCTGATTTCGTGTGGGATGACATCGTGAATCACCTTCACGAAGTCGAAAAAATCAACGGCAAATCCTTCGGCGGAGGCACTGGCGTGCCTTTGCTCGTCTCGGTCCGTTCTGGCGCTCGCCAGTCCATGCCGGGCATGATGGATACCATCCTCAACCTCGGTCTTAACGATAAGACCGTCGATGAGCTCGCCAAAGCGGCCAACAACGAGCGCTTTGCTTGGGATTCCTATCGCCGCTTCATGTTGATGTTCACCAACATCGCCAAAGGACATCCGCGCACCGAAATGGACGCGATGCTCGACAAGATCAAGACCGACAACGGCTACAAACTCGATACCGAAGTCACCACTGATCAGCTCAAAGCTCTTGTCAACGACTACAAGGCTTACTACAAGAAGATTTTCAACGAAGACTTCCCGACCGATCCCTATGTTCAGCTCAAAGAAGCTGTCGCCGCGGTCTTCCGCAGCTGGGACAACCCCCGCGCCAACGTCTATCGTCAGATGAACGGCATCCCCTATGAATGGGGCACCGCCGTCAACGTCCAGACCATGGTCTTCGGCAACATGGGCGAAGATTCCGGCACCGGCGTCGCTTTCTCCCGCGACCCTGGCACCGGCGAAAAGAAGATCTACGCCGAGTTCCTTCCGAACGCGCAGGGCGAAGACGTCGTCGCTGGCGTCCGCACTCCTCTTCACATCGACGCTCTCAAAGAGAGAATGCCGAAAGTCTATGAGGAATTCCTCGCGACCATCACCCGCATGGAAAACTATTTCCACGATATGCAGGATATGGAATACACCGTCGAGCACGAGAAGCTCTACTTCCTCCAGGCCCGTAACGGCAAGCGCACCGCGCGTGCCGCTCTCAAGATCGCTTGCGACCTTGTCGACGAAGGCTTGATCGACGAAAAAGAAGCGGTCCTCCGCGTCGAGCCGAAGCAGCTCAACGACTTGCTCCACCCGACTTTCGACACCGCTGACCTCAAGGCCCACGATGCCGTTATCCACGGTCTCCCCGCCTCCCCTGGCGCTGGCACCGGTGCCATCGTCTTCACCGCTGATGAGTGCAAAGAATGGCATGACGCTGGCAAGAAAGTCATCCTTGTCCGTTCTGAAACCTCCCCTGAGGACATCATCGGCATGGTCAACTCCGAAGCCATCCTCACCGCTCGTGGCGGTATGACCTCCCACGCCGCGGTCGTCGCTCGTTCCATGGGTAAGTGCTGCGTTGCTGGCGCTACCGAAATCGTTGTCAACGAAGAAGCCAAGACCGTTACCGTCGGTAACAAGGTCTATCACGAAGGCGACATCCTCTCCGTGAACGGGTCCACTGGTCTCGTTTACGAAGGCGCCATCAAGATGGTCCCCGCCGACCTCGGTGGTGACTTCGGCCGTCTCATGGGCTGGGCCGACAAATATCGTCGTCTCAAAGTCCGCGTCAACGCCAACACTGTCGCGGATGCCAACAACGGCAACCGCTTCGGCGCTGAAGGTATCGGCCTTTGCCGTACCGAGCGTATGTTCTTCGCCCCTGAGCGTATCCTCCACATGCGTGAGATGATCCTCTCCGATACGACCGAACAGCGCGAAGCCGCCCTTGAGAAGATCCGTCCGTTCCTTGCGGATGACTTCCGTCAGATGTATGAAGCGAATCCTGACACCAACGTCAACATTCGTCTTCTCGACCCCCCGCTACACGAATTCCTCCCCGAAATCCACGATGACAAGACCATCGCCGAAATCGCGGCTCAGCTCGGCGTCAGCGAACAAAAGGTCCGCGACCGCATCAACCAGCTCCACCAGGCCAACCCGATGATGGGTTTCCGTGGCGTCCGTCTCTGCGTCGCTTACCCCGAAATCTACGCGGTTCTTGCCCGCGCGATCGTCCAAGCCGCCATTGCTGCTAGCAAGAAGGTTGGCAAGGACATCGAGCCCGAGATCATGATTCCTCTCTGCGGCGAACTCAAAGAGTATCGCTGGGCGAAGAAGACCGTCATCGACACCGTCGAAGACGAAATGGCCAAAGAAGGCAAGAAGCTCGTCTACCACGTCGGTATGATGATCGAAATCCCACGCGCTTGCATCCGCGCTGGCGAACTTGCCAAAGAGGCTGAGTTCTTCTCCTTCGGGACCAACGACCTCACCCAGCTCACCATGGGCTTCTCCCGTGATGACTCCGGCCAGTTCCTCCCCTACTACTATGACCGCAAGATCTACGAATTCGATCCGTTCCAGACTGTCGATATCGACGGCGTCGGCGAACTCGTGAAGATGGCCGTTGAGCGTGGCCGCGCTTCCAATAAGGACCTCCTTATCGGTGTCTGCGGCGAGACCGGTGGCGATGCTGCCTCCATCGAATTCTACGATGCTGTTGGCCTCGACTACGTCTCCTGCTCTCCGTTCCGTGTCCCGCTTGCCCGCCTTGCTGCGGCCCAGGCTGCGATCAAACACTCCAAATAAGCTAAGTAATTAGTTTTGATTGGAAACTAAAAGCACGATTCCCCAAAAGGGAATTCGTGCTTTTTTATATTTTTCGTAACTTTTAGAGAGAAAATTTCAAAAATCTAAGATTTCTTAAGGCAAAGAAAACAACCTGTTCTAGGCCTTAAGGCTAATCAAAGGCTATCCCCGTAGAACACAAAGTCATTCTTCGCGTCGATTTCTCCGACTTGTCTGGTATTGAAATAGATTTCGCCAGCGTCGCCGATTTCCCCAATTTTGACACCGTTCCTCAAGAGGATTCCATCACCAGTAAGCCTAGCAAAATTCTTGCCGGAAATCGTAATCGCCGCATCGCCATCCCCTAAGCGCTCAATATATCCGACGAGCTGGTCATCGATGTAGACATCATGTCCATAGCAAGGTGTGCAATCTAACATTTCTTATCTCCTTTAAAGAAAAAGACCCTTTACATAAGGATCTTGGTAAGGCGAACGATATAGCCCATCTTTTCTAATTTGCGATAGGCGTCTTTGCATTGGGATTCGGATTTCGACATGGCGAAGCAGCAAGAGCCAGAACCAGACATCGAAACGATGGGGAAATTGAATTTCCGTAAGAGAGAATAGACTTCACCGATTTCCGGCAGCAAGCTCTCTGCGGGGGCCATTAGATCATTTCCAATTCCGCGCGCAATTTTGTTCTCGTCATATTCCGCGAGGCCTTCTTCCACCAAAGCGGTATTCACGTCAGTCTTGGGGAAATTGTCGCAAACGCGATAGACATCCGTGGTAGAAACGCCCTGCGCGGGCTTCACAAGCAGGATGCTCCAGTTTTTCTTAACGTCGATTTCTTTCATCGTTTCGCCGATGCCGCCAACTTCCATTGGCCTGTTTTTTAAGAAAAATGGAACGTCCGCGCCGATTTTTAACCCAATCTCAGCCAAATCATCAATGCTGGCATTAAGATGGAGCATCTTGTTTAGTCCAAGTAGAACAGTAGCCGCGTTGCTGGATCCGCCGCCCAAGCCCGCTGCAAAAGGGATCTCTTTATGAATTTTGATCAAGAAATGGTCTTCGAAGCCATATTTTTCCTTCATCAAATTGAAAGCTTTTGAACAAAGGTTGTGCTTCAAAGCCGACAGGCCAGGATCATCACAGGTTATATGAGTGCCGACGTTTTTCGGAAGACGTTCAAAGATGATGATGTCGTGCAACGTCAAGGGTAGATTCACCATTTCTAAGAGGTGATAGCCATCTTCTCTTGTGCCCAAGACTTTCAGGCTGAGATTGATTTTGGCGAAGGATTTGCTAATCATAGACTTGCTTTGGTTAAAGTTAGATATTCTTCAGGAGTCAATTGTTCGGGGCGTTTATTCGGGTCGATTTTTGCCGCAAGGAGAATATTAGTTGCTTTCACTTGGTCTTTCATCACTGTTTTTAAATTATTCGCGATTGTTTTTCTTCTTTGAAGGAACAAAGAGGAAGCAAATGAATAAACCTTACCAAGCAATTCAAGGTCCCTATTATCCTTATATATATAAGAAAGAACCGCGCTATCGACGTGCGGAGCAGGGGCAAAAGAAGAACGAGGAACTTTGAATTCCCTCTTTAAAGAGCCTGAAAGCGACAAAAGAATATTCAAGGGCCCATAATCCTTGCTTCCCACAGGGCTTAGCAACCGATCCGCGGCTTCTTTTTGAACCATAATGGCCATTTTCTTGCAGTTAGACGCGCCCAAAAGGACCTTTTCTAAGATCCCTGAAGTGATGTAATAAGGCAAATTGCCAACGATTTTGGTGTATTTCCCGTAATCCCATCTCATCGCATTGCCTTGAAGGATATTCATGTTCGAAATAGGGAAGTCTTTTCGACATTTCTCAAGCATCGCCTCGTCGATGTCGATCGCTTCGCCATGAGCTTTAATTTCATTCAAAAAGAAAGTCAGAGAACCCGCGCCGCATCCGATTTCTAACACGCAGTCGTCTTCCTGGACGTCAAGCAACGAAACGATCCTTTCCGCAGCAGAAGAATCGATCAAAAAGTTTTGTCCAACTTCTTTCTTAGCAAGCAATTTGTAGGAATTCACTTCTTCAAAGAAACTTTCTCTGTCTTTCATTTCATCGCCTCTTCTAAATCTTTTAAGGTCAAATTAAGCGCGTTTGCCCTCTTTAGGAACGTTTTTGCATTGCCATGCCCTAGATGCAACTTCTCTTCCACCTGGGCACGTCTAATTTCAGACCCAGGCAAGCCAGCAAGACCCAAATCAAGCAAATCGCTTTGCGTCAAAGTCCCACGGACGGGAGGATTGGCTGGAACGATATGAGACAAGGCGAGAAGCACTTCATCACGGCTGCTTTCCGCCACCCCGACTTTATGATGCTTGATTGATTTTTCTTTTCGGACGAAGGCGTGGAGAACGCCAGGAACATGCTCCGCAATAAGGTCACGAATTCGTTTTCCGGGCGAATCGGGATCCGTCAAAACAACGATGGAGCGTTTCTTTGACGCCTCTTGCAAATACTCGATAGTTTCACGTGAAACCTCAGACCCATTCGTGGTGACAATATCCGCATCCAAGAAAGAGTGTAAGAAAGCCTCATCTGAGGTTCCTTCGACAACAATTATTGAGGAATAAGGCATTTTGCTCATAGTTCCACGCGGAACAATCGGGTGAAATTCTCGTTCATCTTCTCCGCGACCTCTTCGACGCTCATTTTACGTATTTCCGCTATTTTTTCGACCAAAATAGGGATGTTTTTGCTTTCATTTCGGCTTCCTCGATAAGGCACCGGGGCCAAATAAGGGGAATCCGTTTCCACGAGTAACCGATCGATTGGACAAGTTTCCACGCAGAGTCTCGGCTCATTCGCATTCTTATATGTGATCGGCCCATCGAAACCGAAATACATTCCTAGTTTTGCAAACTCTCTTAAGCTTTCCACGGACCCGGAATAACAATGCAAAACCCCTTTTCTTTTAATTGGATGCTCTTTAAGGATTTCCAACGTGTCCCCAATCGCCTCTCGCGCATGAATAGAGACAGGCAAATCAAGCTCGTTCGCCAAATCAATTTGCTTAATGAACCAGGCTTTTTGGTTTTCGTGGTCTTTCGGGTCTTTATACCAATGATGATCCAGGCCAATCTCTCCTATTCCGACGACTTTCTTGTCTTTTGCTAGCTCGCGAAAGATATCCAAATCGCTATCTAGCGCGCCTTCTAGATTTTCCGGCTGATAGCCAATAAGGGCATGGCAGCAAGGAAACTCATTCGCAATTTCTACTGCCCTTCTGCTAGAAGGGACGTCGCAACCGATCACCAAAAGGGATTTGACCCCGGCTTCTATTGCCCTTTCGATAATCTCTTTCCGTTCGGGATAGAGAAGATCATCATTCAAATGACAATGTGAATCAAAATAGACGGCCATATTACTTACCCACGCAGAATCTGGAGAAAATCTCATCGCCTAAATCTTGGCTAGGATCCATCCCAAGCAGTTTTTGGACGCAATGATAGGCTTCTTGCAAAGGAATTGAGATGAGATCTGCGGCCAAATTGTTTCTCGCTCCTTCTTCCACTTCTTCTAAATAGCCATCGATTTCCCGCAAAAGCCCAAGTTCTCTCGCGTTTGAGAAAGATGGGGTTTTGAAAGAAGAAGAGGAAAGAGAAAGCGAGTCGAAAATGGCTTCTTTTAATTCCAAGACATCCCCGTTTAAGGCGGAGGCGTACAAGACTCCCTTATCCTTATTATATATAAGGTCCGATTTGTTAAAGCAGACGATGGTCTTCTTGCCTTTGGAAGCATCAAGAATTTCCTTATCTTCTTCGTTCATTCCTTTGCTGGCGTCCACGACCAAGATAACTAAGTCCGCTCCTTCAATCGCTTTTTTGGAACGTTCCACCCCAATGGATTCAATGACGTCGTTTGAGGCGCGAATCCCTGCAGTATCTAGCAAATGGAGGGGCACGCCTTTCACGGAGAGTTCCCCTTCCACGATGTCGCGCGTGGTCCCAGGAATTGATGAAACAATAGCCTTGTCTTGTTCTAGCAAAGCATTGAGCAAGCTTGATTTTCCCGCGTTAGGAGAACCCACCAAAGCCACTTTTACCCCTTCACGAATGATTCTTCCTTCTTGCCCCTGCTCGATAAGGGAAGCCAAATGAGTTCTGATTTCCTTGGCTTTGCTCTCAAGAAGTGAGGAATTTGCTTCTTCGATATCCGTGTATTCAGGGTAATCGATATTCACCTCAAGCAAAGCGAGAAGAGAGGCGATTTCCTCTTTCAAAGGAACGACTAGTTTGCTTGTTTCCCCATTTAAGGAAAGCAAAGCGAGGTTCTTGCTCTCCGAAGTCGTCGCATTGATCAAATCATTGACCGCCTCAGCTTCGATAAGATCCATCTTGCCGTTATAAAAGGCGCGAGAAGAAAATTCCCCGCGCGTCGCGTAACGCGCCCCACGCGATAAAAACGCCTGCACGATCTCATCCACGATAAGCATCGACCCGTGGCAGCAGATTTCGAGAACGTCTTCTCCCGTCATGGTGTTAGGTCCTGGGTAAACAAGCAAAACAACCTGATCGATCGCTTTGTCGCCATCTTTCAAATTGCCCACCAAAATGGAGCGGTTTTTCGTTCCCGACACATTTTTGCTAAACAGGGAATCGGCGATTTCGAAAACTCGATTGCCAGAGCAACGTAGCATGGCGATAGCCCCGTTTAAGGGCGGAGTGGCAAGGGCGATGATCGGTTCGTTCATAGCAAAAAGGATTATACCTGTTTCCTTTTTCTTATAAAGAAAAGGCGCCCTTTCGAGCACCTTAGTTCATCAGTCGACGTAGCGGATCCAAATGGCGCGGTCGCTGCCTTCTCCGGTCGATTCGGTTTTGATGTGTTCCATCTCCGAGAGAGCGTTGTGGATAACTCTTCTCTCATCGGGGGTCATTGGGTCAAGCTGAATGTCGACGTGGGAGGCAAGGACGTCCCTCGCGGCTTTTTGCGCGACATGGGTCACTTTCTCGTACTTGTCTTCTTTATAGCTGCCGACATCGAGCAAGACGCGATAGCGATGATGGAACTTGTTGCTGACGGCGAGCTTGGTGAGCTCATTCAAGCTTTGAAGCGTTCTTCCACCGCGTCCGATGAGGATTGGATTACGGGAGGAATCGATGGAAACCTTGATGATATCGTCTTCGATTTTCGCGTCGATTGTGGTTTCTACGCCTAGAGCCTTTAAGGAATTGTAGAGGTACTCTTTCGCATAAGCAGCCGCATCATCTTGGTCATAAACCGCGATGGTCGCGCTCTTTTTGAAGAGGCCTTTCTTTTCCTCCGTGACCTTATAGATCAACTTTTTGGCGTCGATTTTAAGCGCCTCGGAAGCGGCGGCAACAGCCTCTTCCACGGTCTTAGCAGTGAATTCTTTCATGATTTATCCCCTTTTCTTAGATTTACGAGAGAGCACGACTTGCGAGATCAAAGTCTGAATCATTGACATCAAGCCGCCGATAAGCCAGTAGATTCCCATGGCAGCCGGAAGCATGAAGCCCATGAAGATGGTGAAGATCAGCATGACGATCATCATGATCTTGCCTTGCTTGTTCGCATCATTCGCCGCAGGATTTTTGCCCATCTTAGTGACATTCTTCGTCTTCATCTTGGTAATGATGCGCGGAAGCATCATAGCCATGATTTGGACTCCAGCCATGAGGATGAAGAGAACCAAGGCGGTCCACCAGCCCGTGGTATTGGCATACCAAGTGCCCGAAACGTTGAACAAAGTCTCGCGAATTGTGTCAGACAAACGCAAATTGAGCATTTGGCCAGAAGACAACGCGGCGCTTCCTTGGAGGCCCGACCACACGCAGATGAAGACCGGGAACTGGATGATCAACACCAAGAATTGGCTGAGCGGGTTGATCTTATTGCGGCGGTAGAGAGCCATTTGTTCTTGGCTAAGGCGCGCCTTATCCGACTGATTGGTGTTGGAATTTGGATATTTTTCCTGCAGTTTCGCAAGCTGAGGCTGCAAATTCTGCATCTTTTGCTGATCAAGCGTGCTCTTGAAGGTCGCGGCCATTAAGAGCAAACGGACAATCACGGTGACGAAGACGAGAGCGAGCAACTGGCTCCAGCCAGCGAGGGAAGAATCCATTCCGAAGGCGAAGGTATCGACCATCCAAGAAATCGGATAGACGAGAAGGCCTTCGAGGAAGCCTTTCCCCCAAGCATATCCCCAGTCCTTGGCTTCGATGTTGACCTGCCAATCGCGGCTAGGACCATAATGGCCGTAAGTTCCGCTGCGGGTCGCGATGCAGGTGCTGATGCTGCTGACCTTGGATTGGACGTTGTTCTTATAAATCGTCGTGAAGGTGGAAGTCGGGCAACCATCGATTCCTAAACCCTTGTCAGTGGATTGCTGAAGCGAGGTGCACCAGGTATCAAAGTAGCCGAACAAGGTGCTATTGATGCCCGAGAATTTCAAATACCCGTAACGGCGGAGAAGCGAATGGTCGTAATCGATTGAGGTTGCATCGTTTCCATCCGTATCGCTTTCGATATAAGGATTGATGTAGAAAGTTCCTTCTTCCGCGGCGATGGCGGTCGCTTTTTCCTGGTCTTTGGTTTTATCACCCGTTGAAGAGACGATCTTCAGCGAAGACTCAAAGCTAGCGATGCTGCTTGTATAGTCGGCGCTAGAAGAATAGCCAGAAGAAATGACACCCTTTTCATAAGCCCCTTGAACAAGGGCGGCTTTCAAAGCGTAGTCATCAATCGCCGCCCAGAATTGCACGGAAGGCAAAGCGTAACCGCTTTTGGCGGCGCTAGTTAAAATCGTCCCCTGCAAAAGAGAGGAAGCCTTCTTGGCGGTATAGGTGTAGACCGTCCCGTCTTTGGTGGCGGGGACGTACTTATAGATGTCGTTGTTATTTTCGAGAGCCTTGCCTGCGACGGCGGTGCTCCCGATCACCATTTTCTCCTCTTCTTCGATGAGGGCTTTGGTGGACTCATTCGTTTTTAAAGCGTCATATTCGTCTTTTGTGACGTAAACCGTAACGCCCTGTTCGTAGGGATAGAGCATTTGAGCCTTATCGGTATCGGAACAGAAATTCTGCGTGCACGAAGAAAGAAGCAAGGCGGCGAGCCCGACGCCTGCGATCCCCAGCAGTTTCTTTTTCGAGTTGTGCTTATTCAATTGCGTTGTCCTTTATTTCATCAAGCGCTTTGGCGAGCTCTTCTTCGTTGGCCTTAGCATCTAGCGAGTTGTAACTAGGGCGAATTACGATAATCAAGTTCAAGCGTCTGGTAACGTCGAAGCAGCGGGAGACCATCGCCCGGACCTGCCTTTTGATGCGGACCCTGGTGACGGCATTCCCATTGCGTTTGGATACGGCTAGCCCAATGCGGGCGTGGCCTTGATCAGGATTGCGTTCGACGTAGATGGTGTAATGCGCACTTTTCACTTTGCGCCCCGCATGAATGATGCGATCGAATTCGCTGTGCTTTTTAACGCGATACTCTCTCTTCATGCAGGCAAAGTAAAAACTTACGCGGAAAGGCGAGCGCGGCCCTTGGCGCGGCGACGAGCCAAGACGCGGCGTCCACCAGCAGTGGACATGCGAGCGCGGAACCCGTTGACGTTGATGTGCTTCCTTTTGGAAGGCTGATACGTTTTCTTACCCATGATAAATTTTCTCCTTTTCAGCGGTAGCGGTGTCTATTATACGAACCGACCCCCACGAGGACAATAAAAAACGCACGCGCCCTTACGCGCGCGAAAATTCAATCCACACGTGGCGAAATATAACGTTTCGGTAAAAGCCGTAACGGTTCTTCCAATCCACAGGCCCTTAGCAAAGCCCTGTTTAAAAAGAGGATAAAAGAGAAATGTTTTGATGGCTCTTTGCTTTTTCGCAGGAATTGAAAGTGAAGAACAAAGCCGGGTAACCGCTTTCTCCACAAAACCAAAAATCGGTAAAAGTTTTCCACAATTTATCCACATTTTCATTTTGTGGAAAGCCAAAACAAGGGCATTTTCTAGTCTTTTTTGCCTTTAAATTGTGGACAAATTAAAAACGTGCTTATTTTTGATGAAAACCATTGTGGAAAATGATTTAATCTTGTGCAGGAAAAACCGCTTATGTCCGAAACAATCTCTCAACTCACGGCGATTTGGAACCGATCGCTGCAACGCATCAAGAAAAAATTGAGCGACAACCACATCTACGACACGTTTTTTGGTGGCAGTTACATTGACTCCGTCCAAGGGAATACCTTGGTAGTCATCGTCAACTCCGAACTGGCCACAATGGTTCTAACGAAGTCCTACACGAATCTGGTGGAAGAATGCGTTCAAGCGGAAACCTCCACGAATTACAAAGTCACTTTTCTCAGCCAAAGTAGCGGCACATCCCAAACTAATAAGGAAAAAGCACCCGAGAAGCCTCTTTTCTTTCAAGAAGCGAAATTGGATTCGCGTTACACCTTCGACAATTTCGTCGTCGGGGCAAGCAATCGCGAAGCCTACCAAGCATCTTTGATGATTTCCAGAAACCCCGGCAACCTTTACAACCCTCTGCTTTTGCATTCCCAATCCGGCTTGGGGAAAACCCACTTGCTCCAAGCGATCGGCAATGAAATCAAAACTCTACGCCCCATGGCCAAGGTCCTTTACATCTCCGCCGCCGACTTCGTGGACGAATACATCAAATTTGCCACTGGGTATAAACAGGATCAGACCCTCACTCAATACTTCAAAAACGACGTGGATGCCCTGTTGATTGACGATATCCAATTCCTAATTGGCAAAGCGAAAACGATGGAGATGTTCTTCGTGGTTTTCCAAAGCCTTTATACTCAAGGCAAGCAGATCGTTATCACAAGCGACCAAGACCCAAGCAAATTAGAAGGCTTAGACGAACGGCTCAAGACCCGTTTTTCCAGCGGATTGGTCCTCCCGATTCAGAAGCCGGATTTAGAGACTTCGCAGGCGATTCTCCGCTCCAAAATCGAAGCGAACAACCTAGACGTAAGCGATTTCGATGAGGACGTGATAGAGTTTTTGGCCTCTCGTTTCTCTTCAAGCGTCCGCGATCTCGAAGGTGCTTTGAACCGTTTGCTCTTCTACACGGTCAACCTCGAACCGACGAAGCACATCGATTTGTCCACCGCCAAAAAAGCCATCTCCTCTTTGATTTCCGCGCAAGATGAAATAGGGAAGCTCACGGAAGAGAAAATCATCTCCGTCGTGGCTGACTACTATTCCCTGCCACCTGCGCAAATCACAGGCAAGCTTCGCACAAGCCGAATCGCGATGGCGAGACACATCGCCATGTATCTGATTCGCACTCTGTTAGATACCCCGTTCACGAAAATCGGCCAGACGTTCGGCGGCAAAGACCACGCGACGGTGATGAATGGTGTAAACAAAGTGGAGAAATCGTTGAAGACTGACCCCGATATGAAGAAAGCCGTCGATGACCTCATCGAGCGTCTAAAAGTTAAGTAGTTATTTATATTTTATAAATAAGCGATGAAGCTTATGGAAGGCTGTGATAAACTTCTTGCTAGCAGAAAAAGGGAGTTATCCACAATATCCACTAGCCTTATTATTGTTAAATAAAATCCGTAAACGAATTTAAATAAGGAGAATTATTAATATGCGATTCACCGTTTCCAAAGACCAATTCCTCAAAGCATTAAACGCAGCGAGCCACGCTATCGCTCCGAAGAACCCAATCCCCGCCTTAAACAATTTCAAGCTTGAACTCAGTGAGAAAGGGTTGGAAGTCACCGGCTCTAATAGCGAGATCACCATTCGTTCCATCGTCCCTTACCGCAACGGCGATACTGAAATCATTCGCAATGTCGGCGTTGGCGCGACCCTTGTGAACTCTCGCCTTCTTCTTGAGAGCGTGCGCCGCATGAGCGGGAACCAAATCACCGTCGACGTGATCGACGAGGCGATTGCCAAGGTGGGCGATGGCAAAACCTCTTACAAGCTTTCCTGCGTGAAGGCCGATGAATACCCCGACATCGATTTGGAATCGGATGGGGTTAATTTCACCCTTAAGTGCTCCGAATTCGTCTCCTTGGTGGACGCTACGGCTTTCGCGGCCTCCACGAAAGAGCAGGCTCGCCCCGTTCTCACCGCTTTGAAACTAGAAGCAAGCAACGGCGAGCTCTCTGCAATCGCCACCGACTCCGCCAGACTTGCCGAGAAAACGATGCCTATCGATATGGACGTCAAATTCCGCGTGAACGCCCCCGCTCGCGTCTTGGTGGATATCACTCATCTTTTGGAAGGCGAAGAAAAAGTCTCTTTGAGCGTCTCCAATTCCAAAATCCTTTTCCTCTTTGGCAACACGGTCGTCTCCAGCCGCTTGATTGCTGGCGACTACCCCGCCACCAAAGCCATCATCCCTCAAACGTTCAATTATTATCTCGAGGTCAATGCTAACGAACTTCTTTCCGCAATGGGCCGCGTTTCGGTTCTGTCCGTTGACCGCGATCCGATCGTCACTCTTACGATGAAGGACGAGGAAGTCACGGTTTCCTGCCAAAACGCCATGACTGGCAGCGCTGAAGAATCCATCACGACCTATAGCTACAACGGAGAAGCCTTGAAGGTCAGCTTCAACGCCCTTTTCGTGAATGATGCGATCAAGGCCTTGAAGAGCGCGGATGTGACTCTTTGCTTCCAAGGCGAAATGAAGCCTTTCGTTGTCCGCGATGGCCAAAATCCATCCGTTGTCGAACTAATCACCCCCATGCGCACTTGCTGAGCCTAGAAAGGGCTTAAAAATTCGTTCCTAAAGCGGTAGAAAACCCTACCGCTTTTTATTACATAGTAATAAAATATTTTCGCTGGGACTTTTCAGCAGATTTGCTATGGAAAAAGAAAAACGCACCGTCAAAATCACGACCGAATACATCACGCTCGGCCAGCTTCTCAAACTTGCTCAGATCATCCAAAATGGCGGGCAAGCAAAAAGCTACCTCGCGGAGAATGAAGTCCTCGTGAACGGCGAGCCCGACCAAAGAAGAGGCAGGAAGCTTCGCCCGGGCGACGAGATTCTCACTTCTGGCATCTGCGTGACGCTCGTTGCATGATTCTCACCGACCTCGCCCTCTTGCGTTGGCGCGGATACGAGAAACTCGAACTTAACTTTGGCAAAGGCTTGACCGTCATCCTCGGCCCTAATGGAGCGGGGAAGACGAATCTGGCTGAAGCGATAGGCTATCTCTCCTTGGCTCGTTCTTGGCGCACTAGCGACGATCACCTCTTGATCAGCGATGGTCAAGAGAACGCGCTTATCTCCGCAAGAATCGAAGAAGGAGGACGGAAACGGCTTCTTGAAATCACTCTTGGCAAGCAAATAAAGAGGGTCTCCATCAACGGCAAGCCCTGTAGAAGGCTGAGCGAACTCAAGAATTTCGCGAATGTCATCACCTTCTGCCCGGAGGATGTCAGTCTCTTCCTTGACTCCCCTAGCGCCAGACGATCGGTCATCGACGTCGCGCTGAGCAAAGAAGATGAGACTTACTTCTCTCTCATCTCAACGGCCTCGAAGCTTTTGAAAGAGAGGAATCTGGCTCTCAAAGCCCCGCAAATCGACAAAAGGCTTCTTGATGTCCTAACCGACCAACTAGCCGAAGTCGAAGCCCCCATCATCGAGAGAAGACGCTCCTACTGCGAGAAACTCAACTCCACTCTCCCGAGCATCCTCACCTCTCTAAGGGGCGTAGCGACCGCCTGCCGGCTCGTTTACCGCCCGTTCGTAAAAGAAGGCGAGGCGCTGCGCGAAAGGGCTAGAAACGCCCATGAACAAGCCTATGAGACCGATTGCCTCCACCATTCCACTGGGAACGGAGTGCATCGCGAGGACTTCCGCTTCGAATTCGAAGGGAAAGACGTCGCGCTCTATGGCTCGCAGGGAGAGAACCGCCTCTGCGCGCTAGCCTTGAAGCTAGCCCCTTACTTCCTGGTCGAGGAAGAAGAGAAAAAACCAATCGTTGTGCTTGACGATGTCACCAGCGAACTCGACCCCGGTCACCGGAATAACCTGCTGAATCTCTTGAAGGGATTCTCACAAGTGTTCTTGACCGCGACAGATCTAGAAGTCGAAGGCGCGTCGATCGTCGACGTCGCTTCGCATAAAGCCACTAGGAGGAATTAGCATGGCAGAAGAAGAAAAAGGGAACGCGAACCCCTCAACCCCCGAGGAAGAACGCTTCACCTACATTAAGGAGTCGGTTGACGACGAGACCGCTTTGGAGAAAGCGGATGCCGAATACACCGGTTCCAACATTCAGGTTTTGGAAGGCCTAGAGGCCGTTCGCAAACGCCCGGGCATGTATATCGCCACCACCGCTTCGGCGGGTCTCCACCACCTCGTTTGGGAAATCGTGGACAACTCGATCGACGAAGCTTTGGCGGGTTACTGCAAGCACATCGAGGTCACCATCAACAAAGGCGATTCCATCACTGTCTCCGACGATGGACGCGGCGTTCCTGTCGATACCGTTGCAAAAAGTGGGTTATCTGGCGTTGAAACCGTTTATACCGTGCTTCACGCAGGCGGCAAATTCGGCGCAGGAGGCGGCTATAAAGTCTCCGGCGGTCTCCATGGCGTCGGTGCTTCCGTTGTTAATGCGTTGTCCGTTTGGATGGACGTTACCGTTTGCCGCGATGGCGGAAAGTATTTCATCCGCTTCGAAAACGGCGGACATCCGGTAAAACACCTTGAGCGCATTGGCGATTCCGACGCTCATGGCACTTCCGTCACCTTCCAGCCAGACCCGACCATCTTCACCGAGACGATCATTTATAACTACGAGACCATCCGTAACCACCTCCGTCAGATGGCTTTCCTTAACGGCGGCATCAAAATCACTTTGACCGACGCTAGAGGCGAAGTCCCAACCACGGAAGTGTTCCAATATAACGGCGGTATTCGCGAATACGTTTCCTATATCAACCAGAACAAAGTCGTCATCAACCACGACCCGATTTATTGCCGTGGCCGCGAAGGCGTCATCCTTGTTCCTGGCGCAGACCCTGAGGAGATTTACGCCGAGGCTTCTTTGCAATGGACCGACTCCTACTCTCAAGATGGCATCTATTCCTTCTGCAACAACATCTCCACGAAAGAAGGCGGCACTCATGTCGAAGGCTTGAACCTCGCCGTTGGGCGCGTCATCAACGATTACGCTAGACGCAACAAGCTCTTAAAAGAAGAGGAGGAGAACTTCGCTGGTGAAGACTGCCGCGAAGGTCTTACCTGCGTCGTCTGCGTCAAACATCCGAACCCCCAATATGAAGGTCAGACCAAAACGAAACTTGGAAACTCCGAGGTTCGTAAGATCGTTTCCACTGTCGTCGGCGAAGGCCTTCGCCAGTGGCTTGACGAAAATCCGACCGAGGCAAAAGCCATCATCAACAAAATCGCGATGGCTAGAAAAGCGAGGAACGCAGCACGCGCCGCGCGTGAAAAAGTCCGCAAAAGTGCCCTGGATGTTACTACTTTGCCGGGAAAACTTGCTGACTGCTCTTCCCGCGACCCGCAAATTTGCGAACTCTATATCGTCGAGGGTAACTCCGCAGGAGGCTCCGCGAAAAACGGACGTGACCGTGAGACTCAGGCCATCCTTCCTTTGAGAGGTAAGATTCTCAATGTCGAAAAAGCCAGAGAGGAAAGAATTTGGGCGAACGCTGAAATCGGCAATATGATCACCGCGATTGGCGCGGGTGTCAGAGAGAATTTCGACATCGCGAAAATCCGCTATCACAAAATCGTCATCATGACCGATGCTGATGTCGACGGCGACCACATCCGTATATTGCTCCTTACTTTCTTCTACCGCTTCATGCGCCCGCTTATTGACGGCGGATACATCTATATCGCGCAACCTCCGCTATATAAAATCGACTACAAAGGGTCGGCTTATTACGCCTATAACGATGCGCAGCTTGAAGTCCTTAAGAAACAACTTGGCTTAAAGGCCGGTTATCCCTTCCAACGTTATAAAGGTCTTGGCGAAATGGACGCCCAGCAGCTTTGGGAGACCACCATGGATCCGAAGGCCAGAAAGATGATCCGCATCACCATCAATGATGCCGCCGAAGCTGAACAAGCCTTCACGAACCTCATGGGCGACGAAGTGAAGCCGCGGCGCGATTTCATTGTCGCTAACGCGAAATTCACAAAGAATCTCGACTTCTAATAGGAGGAATGAACATGGAAAACGACGAAAAGAAAAAAATCGACGAGGAAGAAGAATCCTCGGAGAACGACGAAAATACTCCTACTAATGATGACATTAGCGAAGAAGCCGCTTCCTTTGCGATGTCAAAAGAAGGCATGCAAAGCGAAGACGCCATGTTTGGCCACGAAGCCGCGGTTTCAGGCATCATCCCTGGCTTGACTGACAGAGATGTCGCTAACGAAGTAAAAACCGCCTTCCTCGATTACTCAATGTCCGTCATCATCGCCCGTGCTATCCCGGACGTCCGCGATGGTTTCAAACCCGTTCAGCGTCGCATTATCTTCGGCATGAACGAATCCGGCATGCAGCCGAGCAAGCCTTATAAGAAATGCGCTCGTATCGTTGGTGACGTCATGGGTAAATATCACCCCCACGGCGACAGCGCTCTTTATGGCGCCTTGGTCCGTTTGGCCCAAGATTTCTCCCTCCGTTATCCTCTAGTTGACGGTCACGGCAACTTCGGTGACATCGACGGCGACGAAGCCGCCGCTATGCGTTACACCGAGGCGAGAATGAATCGCCTTTCCCTCGAACTCGTTCGCGATATCGATTGCGATACCGTCAATTTCGTGGCGAACTACGACGGCACCGAGCAAGAGCCCGAAGTTCTCCCCTGCCGCTTCCCGAACCTCATTGTGAACGGTTCTGAAGGCATCGCGGTCGGCATGGCCACGAATATGCCTCCCCATAACCTCAGCGAGACTATCGATGCGGTCATCGCGGTTGCCAAAAACCCTGAGATCACCCCGGAAGAGATCATGCAGAATTACATGCAGGGTCCCGATTTCCCAAGCGGCGGAATCATCCTTGGCCGTAAGGGTATCTTGGATTATTACCGCACTGGCGTTGGCACTGTTACCATCCGCTCCAAATATCACATCGAAGAGATGGATAACGGCAAAACACGCATCATCGCGACTGAAATCCCTTATCAGGTGAACAAAGCCAACATGATCGCGAATATCGCTGATCTTGTCCGTTCCAAACAAATCGACGGCATCACCGATGTGCGCGATGAATCCAATAAGGAAGGTATCCGCGTTGTGATCGAGCTCCGCAAGGACGTGATCCCTGAAGTTGTCGCGAATAATCTCTTAAAGCACACGCAGCTCCAAGCCAATTTCGGCGTCATCAACCTTTGCCTTGTCGACGGCGCTCCGAAAGTTCTTGGAATCGTGCCTCTTCTTAATGGCTACGTCGAATTCCAGGTCGAAGTCCTCACCAGAAGGACGAGGTTCCTCTTAAAGCGCGACGAAGACCGCCTCCATATCGTCAAAGGCCTCATTTTGGCCCATGACAACATTGATGAGGTCATTCACATCATCCGTTCCTCGAAAGACGACGCTGAGAGCACTGCGCGCCTTGGCGAAGCCTTTGGGCTCGACGAAAAGCAGTGCGCCGCTATCCTCGGCATGACCCTCCGCCGCCTCCAAGGCATGGAACAAGACAAGCTCGCCGCCGAGCGCGACGAACTTATCGCGAACATCGCCGAGTACAACCGCCTCCTCTCCTCGAGAGACAACATCGTCGATTTGATGATCGAGGAAATCGAAGAAGTCAAAAAGCGCTTCGGCGACAAGAGACGCACTGAGATCACGGACGAAGCGAGCGACATCGAAAACGAGGACCTCATCCCGCAAAAGAACATCCTCATTACCCTCACGCGCAACAACTACATCAAGCGCGTGGACGATGACACCTTTGAGGCCCAGCATCGTGGCGGCAGAGGCATCACGGGCATGAAGACCACCTCTGGCGACACCGTGAGGCTCATGTATCACACCAAAACGCACACCGATATCCTCTTCTTCACCACTTTGGGCAAGGTTTACCGCATCCGTGGTTACCAAATCCCGGATTCTGGCAGAACTGGCAAAGGAACGCCGGCTCAGAACATTCTGAACCTCGACAAAGACGAAAAAGTTGTCTCGATTGTTCCTTGCGACGATTATCCGGAAGGAAATTACCTTATCTTCGTCTCGCAGAACGGCTTGATCAAGCGTACTTCCATCCAGGAATACGCCTCGATCCATCAGAACGGTAAAATCGCCGTTGGTTTGCGCGAAGGCGATGACTTGTTCGACGTCAAGCGCACGACCGGCAGCGAAATCATCTCCATCGCTTCTAGCAATGGCAAGCTCGTCTCCTTCCATGAAGACGAAGTCCGTCCGATGGGCCGTACTGCCACCGGCAACAAAGGCATGGACCTCTCTGATGGCTCTGAAGTCGTCGGCGTCACCACGTCTGGTGAAGGCGACAAGATCCTTGTCCTCACCTCTCTTGGCTATGGCAAGATCAGCTATGCTGCTGACACCGATATCACCGACGAGGACGGCTCCACTCGCCACTACGATGGTTACCGTCTCACTCACCGCGGCGCGAAGGGCGTCACCACGCTCAACATGACCGCGAAAAACGGCGTTCTTGTGGCTGTTAGAGCTGTTCATGGCGACGAAGACCTCCTGGTCATCGCTAGCAATGGCATCGTCATCCGCACGCCTCTTTCCGAGGTGAAGATCGCCGGCAGAAATACTCAAGGCGTGAAGATTATCTCCCTTGAAAACTCCGCAAAAGTCGCCTCGATTTCCATTGTTCCTCATGAAGAGCCTTCAAATGAAGACGAAAATGAGACTGAGGAAACTATCGACGAGACTCTCGTCGACGAAAACCCCGTCACCCCCGATTCTTTGGATGATTCTTTGAAAGAAGAGTGATTCAACGATGAAGGTTTGCATTCATTATCCACACCTTCATGGCGTAGACGCCTTTGAGAGCACCCGTTTAAGGAAGACTCTTAAGGGCGCCTGCGAATCCGTGGACATTATCTGGGAAGAAGAGCCATCTCCTTCCACGGATATTGCCCACTTTTTCTCGCCTTTGGACGAAAAACTCCTTTTGAAATGTAAAAAGAAGGGCATTAAGACCGTTCTTTCTTGCTTCTATTGCGAGAATGACTTCCGGGCCAGCTTCCTTAGGGATAAGGCCGGGGAAAAGAAGATTGCCGAGAATTCCATCCGCATGATGAATGAGGCTGATCTCGTCTTCGTCCCAACGGAGGGCTTAGCGACCATCGCCCGGAACGAAGGCGTCACCAGCAAAATCAAGATTTTGGATGTCGGCGTCAACTTAGACCGCTTTTCCTCGAAGTCCGTGGAAGCTAATATCTTCCCCCGCTACTTCAGGGTTAGGCCGGACAAAAAGTTTGCCATGTGCGTTGGTTCTTACGACGATGAGAAAACCTTGGATTCGTTAAAGAAAATTGCCACGCTTACTCCGAAAATGAATTTTTACTTTTTCGGGGCAAAAAGGCATCTCCCTTTCTATATCAGCTCAAGCAAATACAAAAAAGGTTCGCCTTCGAACCTTATTTTCAAACCCGTTGTTGAAGATGACGTTTATCGGAGCGCTTTGATGCACTGCGTCTCCTATTTATTGCTCGATGACGAGCATCCGGACCAGATGGCTTTGATGGATGCGTTCGCTTCGGGAGCCGAAGTCGTCGCAATCGGGGAACAAAAGGCGAATCCGATTTTAGAGAACGGCAAGAACTGCTTGTTGTTCAAAGATGAAAAAGAGGCTTCTCTTGGTCTTGCTCGTCTCTACCTTGAAAAAGATAAGGCGATTATAATGGCGGGGTACGCCATCGCGGAACGCTGCGCGTTACCTTGCTTTGCAAAGCAACTAAAAGAAGCTTACGAAGAGACGTTACAAAACTAAGGAGATCTTATGATCGACATTAAATTAATCTTAGAGAAACCCGACTATGTCGTGGCTGCTCTCAAAAAGAAGGATTGGGACTTCGATCCCAAACCGATTCAGGAACTTTCCGAGAAGCGTCTTGCCCTCCTAAAAGAGGTCGAGGCGAGCAAAATGGAGCAAAACCGCCTCTCCAAATCTGTTCCTGCTGTCAAGAAAGAAGGCGGAGACGTGCAGGCCATCTTTGCGAAGGTTAAAGCCTTAAGCGCCGCGAGCAAAGCCAACGAGCAAGAGCTTGCCAAAATCGAAGAGGAAATCAAATCCCTTATCGAAGTGCTTCCTAATCTTCCTGACGATGACCTCGTTGGTGGCGAAAAAGAGAACAACAAACCGATTTATCACTTCGGCGAAGAGCCTAAATTCGAAGGCTTCACCCCGAAAGATCACGTCGAGCTCGCCGAATCCCTTGGCCTCATTGATTACAAGCGCGCGGCTAAGATCTCTGGCAGTGGCACTTGGATCTACACCAATCTCGGCGCCCGTCTTGAATGGGCTCTCCTCAATTACTTCATGGAGAACCACATCGCGGACGGCTACGAGATGATTCTTCCTCCCCATATCTTGAATTACGACTCCGGCTATACCGCTGGCCAATTCCCCAAATTCAAAGAGGATGTCTTCTGGCTTGAAGGCACCGAACCACGCAAGTTCCTTCTTCCTACCGCCGAGACTGCGCTAGTGAACCTCCACCGCAACGAAATCCTCGGCTTGGATGAACTTCCGCGCAAATATTTCGCTTATACCCCCTGCTACCGTAAAGAAGCCGGTTCTTACCGTACTGAAGAGCGCGGAATGATCCGCGGCTATCAGTTCGATAAGATCGAAATGGTTCAATACACCACCAAAGAAGGGAGCGATGCTGCTTTCGATGAGATGGTGAACAAAGCTAAACGCCTTGTTGAGGGCCTTGGCCTCTGCTATCAGGTTGACAAGCTTGCCGCTGGCGACTGCTCTCACTCGATGGCGAGAACTTATGATATCGAAGTTTGGATTCCTTCTATGCATATATATAAGGAAGTCTCCTCGGTCTCTAATGCCCGCGACTATCAAGCTCGTCGTGGCATGATTCGCTATCGCGATGCTGACGGCAAAGTTCAGTTCTGCCACACGCTTAACGGGTCTGGTCTTGCGACCTCCCGCGTCTATCCGGCTATTCTCGAACAATTCCAACAGGCCGACGGCTCTGTCGTCATCCCTGAACCTCTTAGAAAGTTCATGGGTGGCATGGAAGTTCTCAAACCCATCAAAAAGTAAAACCAATTTGGTCTTCGACGTCCTCCTTCGAACGGAGGACGTTTTTTTACTGCGAAGGGGCGACGAACACCTTTTGGATTCAGCACTGTCGCCTTCTCTTTGGCTAAGTCTGATTGGAAACTTTGATAAACAAACGTGCTTTAGCCGTTGCCTAGAATCTTGCATGCCTTATTGTGTATAAAAGCCCGCCTGTTTTTCACCACTTCAAGAACCGTCAAGCCAGGCTTTGAATAAATCGTTTGTTGGCGTCATGGGTAAGCTGCCTTGGTTTTGAGCTCGAATATTTTTCAAAATGAAACTCCCCATAAGCCAACAAAAAAGTTGGGCTGTGCTTCACGAAAGATTTAATTGAATCAAAACCATCTTAAATCGAATGATCGTAAATCAATAGGCGTGTTTTCGGTTGTTCCCTCCAAGGGATCGACCATTTCGTTGAAAACAGTTACCCTTGGTCTACTTTTGATAGTAAGCGAGGCGATATGCAGATTTTTGATCGCCTGAGCAGCTTCAAAACGAAAAGGCCCGGAGTTCACGAATGAAAGTGGCAAAGCGAGAGCAAACTAAGAAAAATGCAGTTAGTCGTTTCGAAGCGAATAAAAGCCCTAAGTTATGGCGTTTTTCCGAGAATAAGTTAGGAGCCTCCTTGTGATATCGGCCTATTGGCTTTGTGCTTGTCTTCAAAGCCTTCCAACTAGCAAAATAAGGAAAAACCAATTAATAGCTGTTTTTCCGGCTCTTATCTAAAACTTAATGCGGAAATTGCCGATTTTGTTATAATCCTATCGCCATCGCGAGAGACGAGCGACGAACCAGGTCAGGTGGGGAACCAAGCAGCCTTAAATCGTTTGCCCCTGTGCGATGGTTTTTCTATTATTAGGCCTATGGAAAAAAGAAATGATACCAGTTTTATGCTGGAAGCCTTGAAAGAGGCAAAACTCGCTTATGAGGCAGGCGAAATCCCTGTTGGAGCCGTTGTAGTGCGGAATGGGGAGATTATTGGGCGTGGGCACAATGAAAGAGAGGAAAAATTGGATATTTCCTCACATGCCGAGATTAATGCGATCAAAGCCGCGGCAGAATCGCTTGGGAGATGGGATTTGCACGACTGCTCGCTTTACGTCACATTAGAGCCGTGCTTGATGTGCGCCGGAGCTATTCTCCAAAGCAAAATTCGTTTTTTGAGTTTCGGATCTTTGGACAAAAAAGCGGGCGCAATTTTGTCAATTTATCATGTGTTTGATACAAATAACGCATACATGCCCCCGTTAATTGACAAAGGACTGTGCGAAAGCGAATGTTCTGAAATTTTGAAGCGGTTTTTTGCTGAAAAATTAAGGACTAAATAAGCTTTGGAACCAGTAACCGCTGTTCCCATACAGCAAGGCATTCTGATTCCATCTTTTTAAGTGATTTTACAAAGTCTTTACTATGTCTAATAAAATAAAAAAACTATCATAAACTTCGAAAGATGTTATATTTGTTACATGGATGAAAAACAGTCCTCAAAAACTATCTATTCCTCAGATTTGATTCGCCTGGATCATGTATCCAAGGAATACGAATTTGATGGAAAACCTTTCTTTGCTTTGAAGGATGTGACTGTTTCCTTTCCTCGAAAAGGGATGATTGCAATTCTTGGTCCATCCGGCTGCGGGAAGACAACTTTACTTAATTTGATGGCTGGTTTGGACCGTAAATTCTCGGGAAATTTGTTTATTGACGGCGTTTCTGATCGGGATTTTAAGCAAAAGGATTGGGACGTGTATCGAAATTCCAAAATTGGCTTTGTTTTTCAAAACTATAATTTAGTCAATTATCGTAACGTCATTCATAATGTTGAACTTCCTCTTCAACTTTCTGGTGTCAAAAGAACGGAAAGGAAAGCATTAGCTCTTAACGCTCTTAAAAAAGTTGGTCTTGAAGGCTACGAGAGAAAGAAAATTTCTCAGATGTCTGGCGGACAGCTTCAACGAGTTTCTATAGCTAGAGCTATTGTTAATAACCCTTCTTTCGTCCTAGCCGACGAGCCTACCGGCGCCCTTGACTCAGAGTCTTCAAAACTCGTTCTCGATGTTTTGAAAGACATCTCAAAAGATAGATTGGTTATTTTTGTGACTCATAACGAAGAGCTTGCGAATAGTTACGCTGACAGGATTGTTCGTATGAAAGACGGGCAAATTGTTTCCGATGATTTATCCTCATCTTCCAATCTTCAAAATATTGAAAACGTCAGCGTTCCTCCACAACATAAAGGACTAAAACACGGTTTCCTCTCTAGCGGCTCCGTTCTTGCTTCTTGTTTTGAAAACCTTGCGCACAAAAAAGTTCGGACCGCCCTTACTTCCCTTTCTTGCTCATTTGGCATTTTGGGTGTTGCCCTGGTCCTCGCTATCAATAATGGTTTTTCTGGCTACGTTGAATCCGTCGAACGTTCGGTGGCTAACTCCGTCCCCATTTCTCTTTCGCCTGTATCAACTCGGACTCATTATGAAAGCGCTGAAACTTATACCGAATATCCTGATGACGAGATAGTTAACGTTTATGATTCTCGCAAATCTTTTTCAGAAACGATTTATAACAATTTTTCGAATGAATACTTTTCCTATTTAGATGCGATCATGGAGGACCCGACTTGCTCTGCTTATGGCTCCGCAATGTCGGTCATGTACTATAGAAAAAGTCTCACCTATCATTTCTTAAAAGAGGATCCTTCTGGGACGATTCGTGAAATAAACCAGTATACGAACGCTAAATCCTCTTCTTATACGATTGCCTCTTTGACTTCTTTGCCTGGAACCATTCTTCATGAGATGTATGGCGATGAGGCCAACATGTCGAGTCTTTACGACACGATCGCTGGCAAATTTCCTACAGAGGCGAATGAGCTTGCCCTTGTCCTCGACTCTTGTAACCGCATCGACTTTTCTACTATGAAAGCCCTCGGGTTCTACGCTTCCGACGCAACCCTTGATGACAACAACAAAACTCTTACGTTTGCCGACATGTTGAATGCCGAATTTAAATGTTATACGAACTCTTCCTTCTACGGTGTTTCTTCCCTGGACGACGTTGAGAGCAAAACGACCTCAATCAGTCAGTCTGCATACACCAAGCTCGCCGTTCAAATAAAAGATGACGACAAAGATGGAACCTACGAAGCGGAAGTTACGGATGGGGACCCTGAAAACCACACAAAAACTTGCAAAGCCATTGATACGCCGGAAGCCAAAGACGTTTATAACGACGATGCCAAATACAAACCCATCACATGTAAGATTGTCGGAATCTTGCGTCCAACTAGAGGCTCGTACCTTCAACTCATGCCCTCTTCGTTAGCCTATACACCCGCTCTTAGCAAACTGATGGTGGCCGATCAGCAAAGCGAGATAACCAAAAAACTAGCTGAATACCAAAAATCAAATTGGATCATTCCGTACTCTGAAGACGTGGACGGGAAAGACAAGCTGCAAAAAGCGTTTGATAACCTAGCGCAGGCTTTAACGAAGATGAAAGCCGGGAGCAGTTTCGATGACGTTTCCGGCGAATTATCAAACTTTAAGGATTATTTGAATTCCTCATTTCGTTTTATTTCCGCAACAGGGCATAAAGCCTCAAACGGGTTTAAATACACTTATACGACAGGTGCTTCTTCTTATATGTCTTGGTGCAAAAACCTTGGATCCGAATTTGGGACCATCGATTTCCAATCCGTTGTAACGGAAGCCGCGTTAAGCGATTCGGTTACGCTAGGCTATGACTTCTTTGACGGAACTGGCGAAACCAATATTATCGACTCTCTGACATCCCTTAATTCTTATGCGCTTGTTGATTCGATTTTGATTTTCCCAACTTCTTTAACAAGCAAAACAGCTTTGAAGTCTTATCTCGACGCTTGGAATAGCGCGCATCCCGACTCTCGAAACGAATATATCGACATTATGTCGGATTTCACAAGTGAGATAGGAACATTGGTTCAGCTTGTCTCAATCATCCTCATCGTGTTTGCCTCGATATCTTTGCTTGTGTCTTCGATCATGACCGCGATCATCACCTATGTATCCGTCGTCGAAAGGACAAAGGAAATCGGCATATTGCGATCGTGCGGAGCGAAGAGGATCGATATTGCTCGCCTATTTGAATCCGAATGCCTATTTATTGGATTCGTGGCAGGCTGCGTTGGGGTTTTGCTTACGTGCCTTGCCTGCATCCCAGTTAATCAGGTCCTCAATAGCCTTTTCCCGTCTAACAACCTTGGCCAGATAGCGCAGCTTAACCCTTTGCATGCGGTTATCCTGATTGTCGTCTCGGCTTTGCTTGCCTTCATAAGCGGTCTCTTCCCCTCGCAGATAGCGGCTAGGAAAGATCCGGTTGTTTGTTTAAGAAGTGAATAAGGAGTTTATATATGATCACTGAAGCAAAATTTAAGTACGCCCTCAAAAGCATGATGGAGACAATGCCTCTAGAAGACATCAACGTCACCGCGCTGTGCGAGAAGTGCAAATGCCATAGGCAGACCTTCTATTACCATTATCAAGATATCTACGATCTCATCGCGGCCATCTTTTTGAATGAAGACCTGACCGCCGTTACAAATGCGAAAGACACCAAGAAAACCCTAACTGCTTTCTTGAGCTACGCGAAGAGCAATTTCTCTTTCCTCCGCTCGACTTACAACTCTGCGGGTAGGGATTTAACCGATGACTTCATCTACGGGAAGATTAACGCGAAGCTTTTTACTCTTTGGGTGGGGGATGAGGAAGTCGGCCTCAAGAAAGAAGGCGTTCGTAATGCCGCGAGGAGATTCTCGCGTTTGGTCGCGGATGAGTTTGGATACTACCTTAAGGATCAGAAACTGACTCCTGAACGTTTCGTCCATCACATGAACAAGTTCATCGATAACGCGATCAACATCCTTTTGCCCGCTGTCTTCGCCTTGTCGAAAAAGGAGGAAACCAAATGATCGACTTTGATTTCGTCGCCCCGACTCGCATTGTTTTTGGCCACTCTGCGGAAAACCATTTGGCTGATCTTCTTTGCCAGTATGGTATTCGTTCCGCGCTCCTGGTTTACGGCGGTGGATCCATCAAAAAGAGCGGGCTTTACGATAGAGTAATCAACCAGCTAAATCTCGCAAAAGTGTCTTTTTATGAAATTGGTGGAATCCGTGCAAATCCCACAAAAGAATCCGTTTTTGCGGGGATAAAACTTTTGAAAGAGCATCCTTGCGATCTTATTCTGGCAGTCGGGGGAGGCTCGGTGATTGACGCGGCAAAATCTATGGGCGTCGGTTATTACTACAACGGTGATCCTTTTGACTTCAATCTCAAGAAAGCGAAACCTACTAAGACGATTCCTGTTGGCGTTATTTTGACGATTGCCAGCGCTGGCAGCGAAATGTCCAATTCCTGTGTCATCTCTGATGATGCCACCGGCATTAAGCTTGGGTTCAACAATGACCTTATCCGCCCTTTGTTCGCTTTGGAAAATCCCGAACTCACGTTCACGGTCTCCTCATATCAAACAGCGGTTGGCTTCTCCGACATTATGATGCATTCCCTGGAACGGTACTTTGGGGAGTCCGACTCTCTTCAACTAGCGGATGAATGGGCTTTGGACTTAATCAAGAACACGATGGAGGCCGGAAAACGCGTTTTAGCCAACCCCTCTGATTACGAAGCCCGCGCCTCATTGATGCTAAATAGTTCCTTGTCTCATAATGGTTACACCGGTATTGGAAAATACTGCCCCTTCGTTGTCCATCCCTTGGAGCATGCGTTAAGCGGATATCGGCCTGATATCCCTCATGGTGCCGGCGTCGCTTTGCTTTATCCGGCCTGGGCTAGTTACGTTTGCAAAAAGGCTCCCACTAAGTTCGCTTACCTAACTCGCCGCATTTTCAATTTAGAAGCCAAAACGGAACTGGAAACGGCTATAATGGGCGTCGCGGCTATGAAGGACTTCTTTCATTCCGTTGGAATGCCCACTTCATTTGAGGAAGTTGGGATCACCAAAAACGACATCCCAAGCCTCGTTCGGTTAGCTAGTGGTAATGGAACACGTGTGATTGGCTGTTACCCCCAATCACTGGATGAGCAGGACATCGAAAATATTTATATGAGCCTGCTTTCCTAAATTAGGAGGCTGTCTTCGTTTATGAATGATATTGTAAAGAAAAACGATTTTGCCACGTTCTTGGTATACCTTGCGATGTTCGCCATCGCTTTGCTTGTGGGGCTTTTGGTTATCTCGCCTGCGATTCAGGCCAATAATATCGCCACCCCGACCGCGATTGTTATCGTGGTTATCGCCGTTCTTGTCGGCGTGATTTTCAATAGCGCCGCTCTTGAGCTTCTCCATATGCTCGGGGCAGCGGCTGGCGGATATAAAATCCTCAGCGTTTGCATCCTTAGCCTTACCTTTAAGAAGAAAGGCAAAGATGGGAAAAGATTTGCCTTCGCAAGCTTCGATGGCTTGACCGGAGAAACCAAAATCGAACCGAAAGACGTCGAAAAATCCTCGCCTAGCGGAATCGTTTTCTTCCCGATGCTTGGCTACCTTTTAGAGGTTATCATCCTTCTTATCTTGTCCGCATGCTTGAGCTCGACACTCCCTTGGTTCCCGATTGCTTGCTATGTAATTCTCGCGATTGGCGGCATGATCTTCATTTATAACGATTTCCCCGCGCATCTTGATTCGGTCACAGACGGCTACCTTCTTATCTTGCTCACGAAGCCGATCAACCGCATCGCTTATAACCATATTCTTGTTGCTGAGCACAGCGAGAACAAGGAAGAGGCTTTAGCTTCCCTCCCTCTTTATGAAGAACTTTCCGATTTCACCGCGACCCTCAATACCTTGGCGGCTTATCGCTTGATTCTAAAAGGCGATAACGAAGGGGCGCTTCAGATCTTTGCGAAAATCTCTGACGCGGAGAAAAACGTCAGCAAAGCCATCCGCCAAGAAGCGCTTTGCCAAAGGCTCGCCTTGCTTCTTCTCATGGAAAAGAAGCAAGAGGCGAAAGACTATTACGAAGGCATGGACGACAACACGAGAAGGTATATCGCTTCTCTTGCCACTTTGCCCGCACTTCGCTGCTATGCCCTCGTCGCTGGCATCGTTGAAGGCAGCGACGCTGAAGTAAGTTGGGCCTTCGACAAGGTTGAGCGCTTGCAGAAAAAAGTCTCCGGAGTGACCTTAGAAGGTGAAAACAAACTTCTCAATGACTCCTATTTCTACCTGAAGAAAATGCATCCTGATTGGGACATCCAAGCCGACTTCATTGACCATCAGGAATCGCAAACAAAACAAGAAAACGAGAACAAATAAAGCGGGCCGCAGCCCGCTTTATTTCGTTATTGCCCTATTGTTATTTGCCACCGATGGACATTGATTTCACGCGCATCGAGGCGATTGAAATCGCGTCGTCTGTGAGTTTGACGTCGTTCCCGAAGCCTTCACAATCAAGGAACATTTTAAGCAAGTTCCCCGACAAGGTTATGAGGCTAAGCGGTTTGACGATTTTGCCGTTTTCAATCCAATAGCCTTCGGCTTGGCAAGAGAAGTCGCCGGAGTTGCTGTTCATCCCAGTTCCAAGGCCTGCGATGTCGGTGATATAGACGCCTTCTTTGATGTCGGAGATCAACTCATCGAAGCTCTTTTTGCCGGGTTTTACGAAGATATTGGAATAACTCGTGCCGATTTTCCCACCCGTCCAAGCGCCGTTTGCGGTGGTCTCAACGCCGTCTTTCTTCGCGGTCTCGCGATTGTAGAAGTAAGTTTGGAGCTTGCCTCCTTTCACGAGATTCTTGTTTTGACAGGCGACGCCTTCGTCGTCGAAGGAAGAGAAATATAGGTTCCTCTCTAAGGGTTTCTCGGCGATGTTCACCTTGCTAGAAGCGACCTTTTTGCCAAGCTTGCCTTCTAAGAAAGAAGAATGACGTTGGACTCTATCCGCGATCATCGCGGAGAGATAGTAATCCGTTAAACTCGCGGCGACGTCCGGCGTCAAGATTGTCGGATACTTGCCCGAGGCGCAAGGCTCGCCACCGAATTTCTTCAAAGCCTTGCTGCAAATGTCTTCCACGAATTTCTTTTCGTCGAACTTGCTTAAATCGCGCTCAACAAAGGACTCATAGTTCGTCTTAACTTCTTCGCCTTGCTTAGCGACGCAGCCACCGGTGATGTAGAAATGGTTGCTCCTTTGCTTAAGCCTCAAACCAAAGGAATTGTAGAAGCAGCTTTCCGAAGAAGATTCCCCATAGCCAACCCCATCGGTTTTCTCGATGCGCTTATCATAGGCATAGATATCGTCTTCAATCTTTTTGATCAAGGCGATCTTCTCGTCAATCGGGGTTTCTTCTAAGGCTTTATTGAAACGATTGAACTTTTTGTATTTCGGCGATCCCTCAAACAAAGTAACCCCGTCTTCTTTTTCATTGTAGGTCGCGGTCTTCTTGATCTGATCTACGAGGTATTCGAATGTCCCTTTGCCTAGTTTTTCGGTCGTGGCGTAGCCAAACTTTCCTTTGTAGATTCCCTGGGCGAGGATCCATTGGCTGGAAGTGACTTTGTAGCTATCGATCTCGTGCTCGAACAAACGGATCGACGTTGAATTCGATTTTCCAAATTGGATTTGGCATTGTTCGATGCCGTTTTCCTTTGCAAAATCCAGGAATTTTTCTAATTTCATTCTAGTTTTCCTCCTCTTCCTCCGACGGTGATCTCTTTGATGCGGATCGTGGGCTGGCCAACGTTCACGGGGACGGAGCCGCTTGCTGCGCCGCAATTGCCTTGCCCTAAATCAAGGTCATTTCCCACGCGGTCGATATTCTCGAGGACCTCTTTCCCTGAGCCAATTAAGGTGCAACCTTTCACGGGTTCGCAGATCTTTCCATCACGGATGATATAGGCCTCTGAGGCGGAGAAGTTGAATTCTCCGGTGGTCGGCTCGACCGATCCCCCTCCGAAGTTCGCCACATAGATCCCTAGCTTCGTGTCTTTGATGATATCTTCCGGATTGTCTTTCCCTGGGGCGATATAGGTATTCGACATTCTTGAAGTCGGGGCGAAATGGTAATTCTGCCTTCTCGAGCAGCCATTTGGCTCCATGTTGAGCCTTCTGCCGTTTAGCTTATCGACCAAGAAACCCATGCAGATGCCATTCTTGATTAAGAGGTTCTTGTGGGTTTTGACGCCTTCGGAGTCAATGTTATTCGACCCCCATTCGTTTGGCATGGTTCCGTCGTCATAGGCGGTTACCAAAGGAGAAGCGATTTGCTTGCCGATGGAATCGCTGAAAACGGAAAGCTTCTTCGCGGTCGCGCTGGCTTCAAGGGAATGACCGCAGGCTTCGTGGAAGACCACACCTCCCCAGCCATTCGCGATGACAACCGTGTATTTGCCACTTGGACATTCCTTCGCCGAAAGCATCATGACGGCTTTCTCGCCAGCCACTCTGGCTTCTTTCTTCCAATCCAAAGTGTTCTTGACCCAGTCCCAGCCATCATATCGTCCGGGGCCGGTGAAGGTTGATTCGATTTGCCCTTCGCCTCCCGCGGCGACTGGCATAATCACTAGACGCACCCTCTCTTCGGTGTTCTCAAATTGCTTTCCGATCTCGCCTTCCGCGTTGAAAATTTCGATTTGCTTTACGGTGGAACCTAAAACATTCGTCACGCGGACGATGCGTTTATCCACGGAAGAGGTGATTTTGTAGCACTCCTTCAACAAACCGATTTTCTCTTCCATCGGGATATCTTGGGTGTGGACCTTGACGGGGTTGATGACCTTGACGTGCTGCTTGGCGATCTTCTTGACGGTGATTTGCCTTTCCCCCTTAAAGGAAGAGGCCAAAGAAGAGGCTAGCTTCACGAGACTCTTTTTACTGAGGTCGGAGGTATAGCCGTAGACTTGGTTGGTTTTTTGCAGGATACGAATACCGCAGCCATAGATTTCGCTGGTCCCGCAGGATTCGACTTTGCCATTCTCTAGGACGATGCTTTCTCCGTCTGCTTGTTCCAAGTAGAGTTCAGCGTAATCTCCCCCGGTGGACAAGGCGGCGTTAAGCACCTCTAGAGCGATTGATTTCGATATCATAATTAGCTCCTTTTTTGTCGGAGGGAAGACTAGCACCATTTACAAAATGAACAAGTATTTGCGACCTTTTTCGAAGAAAAGCTATCATTAAGGCATGGCAAAACTACTCTATCAAGGACACGCTTCCCTCCGTATCGAAACCAAGGAGGGCAAATTCATCTACATCGACCCCTACGCAGGAGAAGGCTATGACCAGCCTGCTTCCCTGGTCTTGATCACGCATGAGCATTATGACCATAACGGAATCCATCTCGTCCCCTTAACCCCAAGGACCATCGTGATTCGCGCCAAAGACGCCTTAGATAGCCTTGGTTACCATACTTTCAATTACTTCGGGGTCACAATCGAAGCGGTTCCTGCCTTTAACAAGAACCACAACGTCAACGAATGCGTTGGTTTCCTTCTGACAGTTGAAGGAAAGAAAATCTATGTCGCGGGCGATACCGATTACACCCCGGAGATGGAACGTCTTGGCAAAGAAGGCCTCTCCTATGCCTTCCTTCCGATTGACGGGATTTATAACATGGGCCCAGAAGAAGCGACCCGTTGCGCGAATATCCTTAAGCCCGAGCATCTGATTCCCTATCACATGCACCCCGGGATGCTCTTTGATATCAAACAGGACATGAAAGTAACTTATTCCGGCGCGATGCTAGTTCGAGCGGGCGAGACGATCGAGCTATAAATAGGGTTTGCACTTTCCGCTTAAGGAAAAAGTGCAAAAAATGCACCTTTACGTTTTTAAAAAGTGCAAATTGCGTGATAATTCTTTTGCTATGGAATTAAAAGAGCTTCGTAAAAGCAAAAAATTAACGCAGGCGCAAGCAGCGAAAAGTCTCGGTGTGTCGCTTAGATCTTATAAGGATTACGAAAACGACGAAAAGAAAAAAGGAACTTTTAAGTACGAATATTTGGTAGAAACCCTAAATTCTCTTTACTACATAGGTGAGGAGCATGGAATTTTGGAAATGTCAGACCTTAAGAAAATCGTCTCGAATGTCCTATCGAATTACAACGTTAATTTTTGCTATCTGTTTGGCTCCTACGCCAGAGGGGAAGCAACAGATGCGAGCGACGTTGATTTGATCATCGATACTGAGGTCACCGGACTGGCATTTTATGGGCTGGTTGAAGATTTAAGAACTGCTTTGCATAAAAAAGTCGACCTCTTGAAACTCAACCAGCTGGACGGAAACGAAACCTTGCTTCGTAACGTTATGAAGGAAGGCATAAAAATCTATGGGTGATTCAAAGAATCCTTATTATTACGTCGATAAAATTCTAGATGATTTGAAGTTCATCGAATCCCACACTAAGGGAGTAAGCTACATGGATTTCACCGCGAATGATTTGCTGATTTATTCCGTTTGTTTCAAGTTCGTACAGGCGTCTGAAAATGCAAAAAAAATTTCGGAGAGCACGCTCAAGGCTTATCCAAACATCCCCTGGAATCAAATCAACGGACTAAGAAATAGAATCGTGCATGATTACGGCAACATAAAGCTCGATGTAATTTACGATGCTGCCACCAAAGATGTACCGAGTTTGATTGAAGCGTTGGAGCAATTGATGCCGCAAACCAGAAAACCCTGATTTTTATTCTTGCCCCACCCGCCAAAGGTGTGTATCCTTCTTTTTGCGCGCACTGCGCTAACTCTCTGTGCACCAATATGGTGTACGGCGAAAGGAGTAAGGGATATGAAGAAAGACATCCATCCGGAGTACCATCACTGCAAAGTCACTTGCACGACTTGCGGCGCGACCTTCGAAACTGGCTCGACCCTTGATGAAATCAAAGTCGATACCTGCTCGAATTGCCACCCGTTCTACACCGGTAAGCAGCGTTTCGTCCAAGCCGACGGACGCATCGATCGCTTCAACAAGAAGCTCGCCAAAGCCCAGAACAACGGCAAGTAATAATCGTTATCGAAACGATACCGCCCTTAATTGGGCGGTTTTTTACTGCGAAATCGGGCTTTTTCCATAAGGAACCCCACGGGTTTTTCAACAATGGTAGAATATGCCCGTTTTCCAGGGAAAGCGGTCATCTCCGCTTCAGGAGGAAGTTATGTCCAAGAAGTTTTACATCACCACGCCGATCTATTATCCTAGCGCATCTCCCCATTTAGGCCATGCCTACTGCACGACCATGTGCGATATCATCGCTAGAGGCAAAAGGATGCGCGGTTACGACGTTTTCTTTTTGACCGGCACCGATGAGCACGGCGAGAAAATCGAAGACAACGCGAAAGCGAAAGGGGTCACCCCTCAGGCTTTCGTGGACGAAATCGTTAACGACAAGTTCCTTCCCCTTTGGAAGGCGATGGAAATCAGCAACGACGACTTCATCCGTACGACCGACAAGAGACACGTCGAGACCGTTCAGAAGATCTTCTCCAGAATGGTGAAACAGGACGATATTTATCTTTCTTCCTACACTGGTTGGTATTGCGTCCATGAGGAATCCTATTGGACCGAGACCCAAGTTGGCCCAGAGCACCTTTGCCCTGAATGCCATCGCCCCGTTGAGAAAAAGGATGAGCCAGCCTATTTCTACCGCTGCTCCAAATACGTCGATAAGCTTCTCGCTTCCTATGATGCGAACCCCGATTTCATCACCCCCACCTCCAAAAAGAACGAGATGGTGAACACGTTTATCAAACCTGGGCTTCAAGATCTCTGCGTCTCCCGCACCTCCTTTGATTGGGGCGTGCCTGTGTTAGAGAACCCTGATCACGTGGTTTACGTTTGGCTCGACGCTCTTACGAACTACATCACCGCGCTTGGTTATCTCCAAGACGACGATAAGAACTTCCAGAAGTTCTGGATGGATCCTGAAACTGAGATTGTCCACGTCGTCGGCGCCGACATCACCCGTTTCCACACGATCTATTGGCCGATGTTCCTTGAGTCCCTCGGCTTAAGGAAGCCTAGCCGCGTCTTTGTCCATGGCTTGCTTATGATGAAAGACGGCAAGATGAGCAAATCCAAAGGCAATGCGATTTCCGCCTACCCCCTCATCGATCGTTATGGAGTCGACGCGGTCCGTTATTACCTTCTTTCCGAAGTTCCCTTCGGGCAAGATGGCACTTTCACCCCGGAGCAATTCGTGATGAGGGTCAATCAGGATTTAGCGAACAACCTCGGCAATTTGCTTAACCGCACGGTCTCGATGATCATCAAATATTTCGATGGGGTCATTCCTGCTTGGAAAGGCGATTTAGATGACCTTGACCGCGAGCTTTCCTCGCTTAATGAGAAGACCTTGAAGGCCTATGAGGCCCTTAATGATGATCTTAAGGTTTCCGAGGCTTATGTTGAAGTCATGAACCTTATCTCCAGAGCCAACAAATATATCGAAGAGAAAGCCCCTTGGGCTCTTGCAAAAGACCCCGCGAAGAAAGAGGAGCTCGAATCCACGATGGCTCATCTCGCCCACGTCCTTTATAGCGCCGGCATGATGCTCAAACCCGTTCTCGTTCATAAGAGCGAGGCGATCTTCGACGCGCTTGGTTGCGCTGAAGAAGAAAGACTTTATGAGAACATCTCCAAGCTTGGATTCCTCTCCAACCACGTTGTCGTGAAGGGCGATCAGCTCTTCCCGCGCCTTGATACGAAGACCGAAATTGAAGCCATCGCCGCGATGATGGCTGCCCCGAAAGAGAAGGCGGCCGCGTGAAAAATAACGCCCCCTCTCTTTTAAAAGGCACCTGTGTTGACCTTTCTTATGAAGGCAAAGGCGTTTTCAAGTCCGGCAAAGATGTTGTTTTCGTCGACGGGATGTTTCCTGGCGAGGAAGGCGAAATTGAAATAACCTACCACCGCGCCGGGGCTTCTTTTGGTGAGCTCAGAAACCTCACAAAAGCATCCCCCGATCGGATGGAACCTCGTTGCAAAATCTGCCATGCGTGCGGGGGCTGCTCATTCCAGCAGCTTTCTTATTCCGCCCAACTCGCTTTCAAGACCAAGAAAGTCGAAGAGCAGTTCCGTAAAGTCGGTCACATGAATGTTAAGGCCAATCCCTGCATTGGGATGGATGACCCCTACTATTACAGGAATAAGATCCAGATGCCTTTCGGCAAAGACAGGAAGGGCAATGTCTACTGCGGCTTCTTCAAAACGAACACCCATGTGATTGTTCCGGTGAATGAATGCTTCATCGAAGATAAACGCGCGGTTCATATCCTTGATACCATCAAAAAACTCTGCAAAACCATCCGCGTCGAACCTTATCAGGAAGATGAAAGGACTGGGGTTTTGCGGCATGTTTTGATCCGTACCTCCTATTATAAGCCACAGATCATGGTTGTCTTGGTGACCTCCGTAGATAGCTTCCCCGGCAGGAACAACTTCGTCACTGCTTTAACCAAAGAATGCCCGGAGATCACGACGGTCGTTCAAAACATCAACCCCAGGGTCACCAACGTAATCCTTGGCGAAAAGGAACGGATCCTTTACGGGAAAGGCTTCATTGAAGACTCCCTCTGCGGGCTCTCTTTCCGCATCTCCGCGAAGTCCTTCTACCAGACGAATCCTGTAATCACGGAGAAGCTTTACTCTTATGCGATGAAGGCCGCGAAGCTTAGCAAGGACGATATCGTCTTTGATGCCTACTCCGGCATTGGGACCATTGGTCTAATCGCGAGCAAATACTGCAAGAACGTTCTTTCCGTTGAACTTGTCCCTCAAGCGGTGAAAGACGGGATCAAGAACGCCCAAAGGAACAAGGTGGAGAACTTCTCCATGTATTGTGACGATGCATCTTCCTTCATGGTGCGTATGGCGCGAAACAAAGAGAACGTGGATGTGTTATTCATGGATCCTCCTCGTAAGGGAGCGGATGAACGCTTCCTGAACGCGCTTCTTTCCTTGAAGCCAAAGAGGGTTGTTTATGTTTCCTGTGACCCCTCCACTTTAGCTAGAGACGTCGCTTATTTAAACAAGAGTTATAAAGTCGAAATAATCCAGCCATTTGACATGTTCCCGCATACCACCCACGTTGAGACTATTGTGGGAATATGTTTGAGAGATGAAGAAAACAAGA
>CAVEPD010000005.1:0-64298 GCA_963617535.1 bacterium | reverse complement strand
TGATTATTCTTCCAATGGCTTTTTGGATATCGTTAGACGGCTTAAATAGGCCTTTCTTGCGTTCAACAATTTCAAAGATGCGATCGTAGTCGCAAGGGACGCCACCAATATCAACCGGAATAATAACTTTGGTCTTATCGGTGATCGCCTTTTCTAAGGCGTCATAGTCCATCTCAAGACTGTCTTTTTGGGAATCAATGAGTTTCAAAGTAGCTCCAACGTGGCAAACAATGGAAGCGGATGCGGTGTACGTATAAGCTGGCACTAAGACCTCATCGCCAGGGCCGATGCCCAAAACGCGTAAGGCAAGCTCGCCGCAGGCGGTTTGGGAATTGAGGCAAACGCACTTAGGCACGCCAATCCATTCAGCAATCTCTTTTTCCAATAGTTTCGTACGAGGCCCAGTGGTGATCCAGCCAGAGCGCAACGCTTCGGCGACCTCATTGATTTCAAGCTCGGAAATATCCGGAGGGGAGAATAGAACTTTCATTTATTGTATCTCCTTTAATAATGCCGTACTCAATAATACGACAACGATTTGATATCGGCGGTTTTTTTAGAGGACCGCTTTAAGTTCTCTAACGAGCTTCACGCATTCCTCTTCGTTTAATCCGCTTAAAGCGATCCTCATGTCATGCTCATTGAGCGGGACGATGTAGATGTGCTTCGCCCTAAGGGCTTCATAGACCTCTTCCGCGTTTCTAGCCACCTTGATGGTAAGGAAGAAACCAGAGCGATAAGGATAGTGCTCGATCTTGGCTTTATCTAGTTCTTTTAGGAGAATCTCCCCTCTTACTCTTAGGACCTCTTTGTTGGCTTGTATCTCTTTTAGAAGCGCTTCTTTCTTAGAGGGATCGCCCATGGCTAGGCTAACGGCGTAGCCGCTTGCCCCAACTGGGCAAGAATAAGTGCCCCTAGCCTGTGCGCCATAAGCGCTAGAGATGTCCTCTCTCTCTTCTGCGTTAGAGGCAAGGGCTAATAACGCCCCCAATCTCATACCATATAAAGCGAACACCTTCGAGCAGCTAAAGGCGATAAGAGGCAGGAAGCTAGGCTTAGCTTCCGCTAACTTATCGATGAGCTTGCATTTCGAGCCAGGGAGGGCGTAGTAAGAAAGGTAAGCGATGTCGAACAAGACGATGAGCTTCCCTTTCTTGCCCTCTTCGTTAAGCATCGTAAACAGGGCGTCGTATTCCTCTTCGCTTAGGCAATAGCCGGTAGGGTTCTCGCAAGGGTCATTGATGACCGCGAGAACTCTGCCGTCCCTAGTTAAGCTAGAGGAGATATGCTCCTGAAGCGAAGAGACGTTGAATCCCCCCTTATCATCAAAAAGATCATAAAGCTCCCTCTTCGCTTTGGCTTTCTTCGCGAGGAGCTTGTAGTTGTTCCACATGATGTTGGGGAGCAAGACGCTCTCCCCTTCATCAAGGAACACGTTGAAGGCGTTGCTGATCGCCCCAGTCCCCCCTAGGCTAGCCCCAGTGAAGACATGATATAGCTCATGGATTCTAGAATAGTTCTCTTCGAATACCCAATGCTCCACGGCTTCTAGGTATTCCTTATCCCCGATGGAAGCGGGATAACCCAGACGATCGCAGATATGCTCCTTCAGGGCATCATCAATGGTTCGGATTTGCCCTAAGGATCCGTCTTCGTTTAGAAACACCCCGATCGAACCATTGATGATGGTGTTCCCCTTCGCTTTGTCTAGTCTAGCCAAGTTCGAAATTGCGATGATGTCGTTCTTCGCGACTTTCATTTTCGAACGTCCCGCCACTGCTTCCTTCATATCGAGGCAATGATAATCTCCTAGGCTTTTATTGCAACAAGCCCAGTTGGACTATTTTTGATATGGGGACGTTCTTCGCAGGCTACAGGTGCCCTAGAAGCCCCTAAGAGGCTCCTAGGGCCAAAAGGCTCCAGCCAAAGAGAAACCCTTGTTTAATATGGCGATCCCTCCCTAGAGGCGTTTATGGGCCTTTAGGGATAGCTCTCTTTCCTTCTTTTGTCGCGGGCCAATAAGCAAACACAAGCAACCCCCTAAGGCGAACGAAAAAGAGGCCTAGCTTTCGCTAGACCCCTGGGTTCGTAACAGGCGTGGAAGCAAGCTTTTCGCTCTTTTCCTTCTCTTTCATCTGCTCGAGCTGTTTCTCATAGGCCTCCCCCTTTTTATGGGAGCCATGCTCTCCCGCGGGGTGATAGGTGGTCACGACCTCAGACACGATGTCTTTGATCTGGTCTTCCTTCTCCTCGTAAGCGGCGCCTAGAAGCATCTTGAGCTGCTCTAAGAAGGTGTCGACGTCGAAGGGGATGGGCTTGCCGATGTGGATGAGCTTGTTCTTCGTGCTCTGAAGACCCTCCTCGTTCATGAGCTTCTCCTCGTACAGCTTCTCGCCAGGGCGGAGCCCGGTGTATTCGATCTTGATGTCGATGTCGGGGCGGTAGCCGGAGAGCTTGATCATGTTTCGGGCGAGGGTGTCGATCTTGACTGGGGAGCCCATGTCGAGGACGAAGATCTCCCCTCCTTTAGCGTAGGCCCCCGCTTCCAGGACGAGCGAGGCGGCCTCGGGGATCGTCATGAAGTAGCGGATGATCTCGGGGTCGGTGACGGTGACCGGGCCTCCCGCTTCGATCTGCTGCTTGAACCGGGGGACGACGGAGCCGTTGCTCCCCAAGACGTTGCCGAACCTGACCGCGACGAACTCGGTCTTCGGGGTTCCCTCGATCTTCCAGAAGGGCTCCTCCCTGCCGGGCTCGATCGAATCGTGCAGGCTGATGGGCTGCATGTCCTTGGCGGAGCCATCCTTCACCTTCGCGGCGAAGCTCTGGATGATCATCTCGCAAAGGCGCTTGGAGGCGCCCATGATGTTCGTGGGGTTGACTGCTTTGTCGGTGGAGATGAGCACGAACCTCTTGCAGCCGTTGGCTAGGGCTGCATAAGCCGTCTTGTAGGTGCCCACCGCGTTGTTCTTGATGGCCTCGCAGGGGCTCACTTCCATTAAAGGCACGTGCTTATGCGCGGCCGCGTGGAAGACGACGTCCGGCTTGTATTTGCGGAACACCTCGTTGATCCTGCCCGAGTCCCTGACGGATCCGATGAGGGGGATCATGTTGAGGTTCGGGTATCTGTCCTTGATCTCCAAGGCGATCGCGTGGGCGTTGTTCTCGTAGATGTCGAAGATAAGTAATTGTTTAGGACTGTGAGCGGCGATCTGGCGGCAGAGCTCGCTGCCGATGGAGCCTCCGCCGCCGGTGACGAGGACGACCTTGTCCTTCAGGAAGCGGAAGGTCTCCTCGCTATCGACCTTGATGGGGTCTCTGCCCAAGAGGTCTTCGATGGTGACGTTCTTCATGTCGCTTGTGTCTACTTTGCCGTCGATGATCTCACGAATGCCGGGGAGGTTTTTGAGCTCGCAGCTCGTCTCCTGGCAGATATTCAGGATGTCTCTTTTGGCTTCGGCGCTTGCCGAGGGGATGGAGAGGTAGATCTTATCGACTTTGTACTTCTCGACGTTCAGAAGAATGTCTTCTCTCCCTCCGACGATCTTCACCCCGTCGATCATCCTTCCCCAGGTGTCCTTGTTGTCATCGATGATGCAGACGGGCATGTCCGAAGTATCCTTGTTGCTGATTAGGTCGTGGACGATGCTTTGGCCCGCATCGCCCGCGCCGATGACCATGACTCGTTTCCCATTTTCGTCGTCGCTTTTCAATAGCTGCGATTTCTCGCTGGCGAAGAAGCGGTAGAAGAACCGGGCGAAGGTCATTAGAAGGAATTGAAATAGCAAGCCGATGATGTAATAGGAAATCGGCATCCTGTGGAAAATTAGGGTGATGCCGATGGTGTGCAGCGATCCAAGGAGGATCGCGGCGATGCATAGACGCCTGAGCTCCACCAAAGAGGCGAAACGCCAGATGGAACGATATAATCTTAAAAGGAAGCAAACCAGAATCGTGATGGCGACATAGATGGGCATGAAATAGAGCCATGCCCGCAGATATTCGCTTGGGATTTTGCTGAAAGAGCAGCCAAATCGGAGAATAAGGGCGGCTAAATATCCGCCGGAAGCGCCGATGGCGTCGATCACCATGAGGCCAGCGGCGGCCCATTGCCACCGTTTTATTTTGAAAGTCTTTTTTTCTTTCTTTGCCATGTTGCTGCGAATTTTCAATCGAAGGGGCGCTCCTCAGCGGCGTGTTCTCTTATAGAAATGAGTGTCGCGGAAGCCGAGGGTAATGCTAGACATAACGAGGTTGAATTAACTGGCCGCTTCGCCCCATTTTCAAGGGTTTTTGACGACCCCTCGTTATTTGGCATGCCCTTATTCTACGCGGGAAAGCAGGAAAAAACTTCACTTTGCTGTTTTCAGGACAAAAGAAGTCGTTTTCTCGCCTAGCGTCCTTTGATACAACCCTTTTTAGACCTCAGCTTCGAATTCGTCCAAAAATAGGCTAAGCCCGAAGGAAAGTTGTTAATTTTTGTCGCTTAGATTTCTCGTTCAATGTTACACTACCGCAGAAGGAGGAACCCCAATGAATAAAACTACCGTATCTCAAGTATTCCACGGCATCATGCCAAAGTTCAAAGAGGCTCTTTTCGCGATACTCCCTGTTGTGGCAGTGATGATTATCGTCGCCCTTTGCATTCCTAATATGTCTATAGAAGAGGATGGATCCAAGTTCGGCCCCATTATGACCTCTTTGCTCATCTCTATCGTGCCTCTTGTTTTAGGCACCACCTTATTCAACGTTGGCGTGGAGAAGAGCTTAGTCAAGATCGGCGATATCGTTGGTACTAGGCTTACGAAAAAGAAAACCATCGGCTGGTTGCTTTTCATTGGTTTGCTGATGGGCGTGCTCGCTACTCTAGCTGAACCCGACCTTTCCGTTCTTGCTAGCCGCATCTCTCCAAATGGCCCTGACTGGTCTTTAATTGTCATTTGCGCGATTGGCGTCGGCATATTCATGCTCGTCGCTTTAGTAAGAGTCATCTTCAATAAACCCCTTAAGTACTGGCTTACCATTGGGTATTTATTCGTCTTCACCCTTGCCTTATTCGCGGACAAATCCTTCTTCTCGATCATCTTCGATGCCGGTGGGGTCACTACAGGTGTTGTGACCGTCCCCTTCATCATCGCGATCGGCGTATCCGTTGCTAGAAGCCTAGGCGATAACTCTGGGGGCGACTCCTTCGGCTACTCTGGTCTATGCTCTTTAGGCACAGTCCTGGCCGTCTTGGTCTTCTCTATCATTCTTAAGAACACGGACGGGATTACTCGAATCCAGGAGATCCTCTCCACGAAGAACTTCTTCGAGGGGCTTGATGCCTTCGCTACCGATGGCTATGCGGCGATTGGTTCCTTCTATCTAAGCAACTTTTTAAGCGCTTTGAAGGACGTTGCGATCTCTATCGCCCCGATCACTATCTTCTTCTTCGTCTTCAATATCTTCCTCAAACTCCCCAAGAAGGAAGTCATCTCCGTAGTTGTTGGTCTTGTCTATACCTTCTTCGGACTTATCTTCTTCTTGATGGGCGCGGAAAGCGGGTTTATCCCTGCAGGTACCCGTTATGGCGAATACTTCGCTCAAAACAATAACCTGCCCTTGTTCTTGTTAATCGGCTTCCTCTTTGGCGCGGTGGCGATGCTCGCCGAGCCTTCCGTCAAGGTTCTCGCGGATAACGTCGCTGAAGTCAGCCACGGCGTCATCTCGGAAGTGATGATCTACATCTTCCTTTGCATCGCAATCGGGCTTGCCATCATGCTCAACATCTTCCGCGTGAACTACCAGATTGATTATCTCTACTTCGCCGTCCCGATGTTCTTAGCGGCCTTGGTGTTAAGCTACTTCGTTCCGACTATATATGTGGGCATTGCCATTGACGCGGCAGGGGTGGCGACAGGAGCCATGGCTTCTTGCTTCTTCCTTCCAATGTTCCTCGCCTATGTTCAAAAGAGCTTTGTTGGCTCGGAATCTTTAGGCGAGATGATCATGTCCTATGGCTTTGGGGTCGTGGGCATCATGTCGATGATGCCAATCCTCGCGATTGAACTCCTTGGCTTGTTCTCCCAGGTCAAGATCGAGGTCCAGAACCACAAGGCGCTTCGTCGCGTCCTTGAAGAGGATGACAACCAGCTTATCCACTTGCCCTTAGAACAGGAGGAAAACGCATGAGCTTCGCGCACCGCAAAAAGAACGAGAAGAGCAAAGCGACCACCCCTCAGGCTCCCTTCGAGAGCAGAGAGAAGGTATACGGCTTATCGCTCTTCTTCACCATCGTTTCGCGTAACCAATCGCATTATTACGAGACCGCCTATCAAAACGCCGGGGCTTCGATGTCGCTTACCTTCTACGCCCATTCGATGCCACCCCAGGAGATTCTCGCAGTCCTTGGCGAGATGGAGACGAAGAAGGACATCGTCGTCACCGTCTGCCGGAGCGAGCTCATCCCGGCCTTGAAAGAGATCGCGGAGAAGCGCTTCGAAATCTCTAGGGCCGCGAAAGGCATTGCCTTCGCTTGCCCGATCGACGCCGTACAAGGCATTGCGGCCTATCGCTTCTTAGCAGATCAAAACAAAGAAATCCGTCAGGAGGAAAGCAAACATGGAAGAAAAGCAAAATAACGTCGCCAGCACGAAAAAGAACCTCATCCTCGCCATCGTGAACCATGGCTTCTCTGACCTCGTCATGAACGCGGCGAGAAAAGCCGGGGCTAGAGGAGGCACCGTCAGCAGCGCCAGAGGCACCGCTGACCCAGAGATGGCTTCTTTCTACGGCATCACCTTAACCCCTGAAAAAGACATGGTCTATATGGTGGTGGACGCCTCCGACCGCGACCGCATCATGCAGGTGATCTACGAAGATGCTGGCCTTAAGTCCAAAGGCAACGGCATTCTCTTCTCTTTGCCCATCACTGACACGGTGGGATTAGAACCTGTGCCTTCTAGCGACAAATAAGTTCCTCAAGAGCCCTTCCGAAATGGTTGAGGCTCTTTTTTGACTAAGCGAATAACCGCGAAATATGGCTTAGTGCCATCTTAGTGCCACGTTAGTGCCATTTATAATGCCATGGCACTAAGGATGTTACTTTAAATGCCCCTGCAAATAGCTTTCCTGAAACGGCTATCCCCATTGTTGGGGGAAGAAAAAAGGCGAAGAAGTATTTCCTCGCCCAATAATTTTCGGCTTTCGTTTTACGCGGTTTTCGTGGAGTCCACTTTGATTTCGCCCGCTTTCGTAAGGGCGATTTTTGTGATGAACGGTCCGGTGAGCTCGTAGATTAAGGTGCTAGTAAGAACGACCGCGACAATCATCGCTCCAATGGATTGGATCTCCGGGTTGGAGGATTCCCCGAATAAAGTAGAAGCGGTGGTGGCTAAACCGATGGCTACGCCGGCCTGAGGGACAAGCGTGAACCCAAGGTATTTCTTAACCGTGGGCTCCGCGTGGGTGATGGTGGCCCCAGAGAACGCGCCAAGCCATTTGCCGATGACGCGGCAGACGAGATAAACAATGGCGACGATAAGAACCATGTAGCCTTTAGAGAAGACGGTAAGATCAAGCGAAGCGCCGGAAATCATGAAAAAGAGCATGTAAATCGGCGAGGTGAAACGGTCCATGAAATCAAAGACCTTCCCGGAATCCTGCCCCATGTTGCAATAGATGGCTCCCGCCATCATGCACATGAGCAAGGAGGAAAGCTCGAAGCTTCCGCATTGAGGAAGGCGGAAGAGATTGTATAAACCAACGCTGGCGAAGATAGAGAAGATCGCCCAGGTAACGCGATTAGCCCTTGACTTGAAGTAACGGGTCGCAAAGCTCATGACGAAGCCTAAGACTGCGCCGATGCCAAGCGATACGACGATCTCGATTAAGGGTTTGCCCAACATTTCATAGAGATCGAAATCTCCGCCGGTTGCTAAGGTTCTGGCGATCTGGAAAAGGATGGCAAAGAAGATAAGCGCGGTAGCGTCATCCAAAGCGACAACAGGAAGCAAAGTGCTTACGACAGGCCCTTTGGCTTTGTATTGCTTCACGACCATAAGGGTCGCGGCAGGCGCGGTGGCTGCGGCAATCGCGCCAAGCGTGAGGACGAGGGGCATATCGACTTGCTCGGGGGCGATGAAATGAGCGACGAGCAAGCCGAGAATGACGACGATGGAGGCTAGCCCCGATTCCAGAACGGTGATCCAAATAACGCGTTTCCCGACGGATTTGATCGCGCTGAGTTTGAAAGAGGAGCCGATAGAGAAAGCGATGAAGCCAAGAGCGATCGAAGAGACCCAGCTGAGATAATCCGGTCCATCGCTCTTGCCGTGAATATAGGTGTAGATGGGGTTAACGGATGGGCTTGCGACGTCAGCAAAAGAATGAACTTGGCTCCAGTCGACGAAGGCAAGGCCGAAGACGAAAGGCCCCATCAAGATGCCTGCGATGATGTAACCCGTGACGTTAGGAAGATGGAAAATCTTCATCAAACGAGTGGAAAGAAGCCCCATTAAAAGGAGGCAGGCCACATAAAGAGTGACCGAAAAGAAGTTGATGGCCATAGGAATTAGAACGACCCTTCGTAGTCTTCGATATCGCGGGAGAACATGCCTCCGCGGATATCTTCAAAGTTGTTCGTGTGATCGCGGATGAGCTTCTTCAGTTCGTCTAGCTTGTCGGTGTCCACCACAAAAAGGGCGAGCATAGCTTCGCCATGGCTATGCAGCCTTTCGTAAGCCGCGAGCGAGAAGAAGTGAGTGTCTTCTGGCTGGTTCTCGTCCATGGCGTGACGGAGAGAGGTGGTGTGCATTAATGTGCCGTTGAATCCTTCTTTACGAATGGAATCAAACACGTCGAGAGCGGCGGTGCCGTTTTCGAGGATTAGATAGAGTACTTTTTTCATTTTCTATCCTTCTTTCGCCCCAATTGTAGGCGCATACGCGCGAGTTGAACAACAAAACCAAAAGAAAGCCCTCTCAAAATGCGTTAAGATAGCGCACATGGGAAAGCTGATTTTGCTTCGACATGGACAATCGCAGTTCAATCTCGAGAATCGCTTCACGGGGTGGACGGAAGTTCCTTTGACGGACAAAGGGAAAGAAGAAGCAAGAGCGGCTGGAAGGGTTGCAAAACAAAGCGGACTCCGGATTGACGTTTGCTATTGCTCTTTGCTTTCTAGAACCAAAGTCAGCGCCGATCTCTTTTTGAATGAGCTTGGTTCTTGCGTGGAGCCAATCATGGATTGGCGACTTAACGAACGGCATTATGGAACCCTCCAGGGAAGAAGTAGAGAAGAGTGCGCTTCAGCCTATGGGAAAACTCAGGTCGAACAATGGCGGAGAGGCTATTTCGACGTTCCTCCTCTCTTGAACGAAGACGACCCTAGATGCCCTTATAACGATGCATATTTTCAAAAATTCATTGAGCAGGGGATTCTTAGAAAAGAGGATTGTCCACTAGGTGAATCCCTAGAAATGACTGTTTCGAGAATTGAGCCGTTTTTGCGGGAAAAAATCGTTCCCGAGCTTCAAAAAGACCGCAATATCTTGATATCCGCTCATGGCAATTCGATTCGCGCGATTCGCAAAATCCTTGCAAAAATACCAAATAATGCCATTTTTGCGCTTGAAATACCTTTCGGCGTTCCTTACGTATTTGAATTTTCTAGGGATATTGCGGTCATAAAAGAAGGCCCTCTTGGTGATTCCCTTCCTTCCTAAGAAGGAAAAGGAGGTCTATACTACTGAGGCTATGCAAGACTCATACCCAGTCGAAGAACCAAAAGAGAAAAAGAAAAAAGGCATAGTTCGTTATGTCATCTACCTTTTGATTGTTTTAATCGCGACCGGGCTTTCTTTAACCTTTTCTCTTTGGAATCAATTCAACCAGGTCGTCGAATGCTTCAAAAACTCCTTCAGCACGGTGAACGGTTGGGTCTATATGCTCATCATTGCCGGATGCGTCACTCTTTCCTATATGGTGGACGCCCTAATTATTCTGGTCTTCTGCCGTCTCTATACGAGGCATTACAAATACCATCAGGCTGTCGCGACTTCCTTGATTGGTCAGTTCTATAGCGACGTGACCCCGGGCTCTAGCGGAGGTCAGGTCATGCAAACCTATACCATGAAGAGCCAAGGCATCCCGGTTTCAAGCGCCGCCTCTATCATGGTCATGTCATTCATCCTTTATCAAACAGCTTTGATTCTTTTTGACTTTGTCGCCTTCGGATTCGAATTCAATAACATCATGGCCATCTCTGGCATCGAGTTCGATATCTTCCAGTGGCACGTGAACATTCCAATGGTGCCGATCATCATTTTCGGCTTCCTTCTTAACATCTCCATCATCTTGCTTCTTTTCTTGATGAGTTATAGCCATAAGTTCCATAACTTCATCCTTCATTATGTGATTGGTTTCCTTGGGAAGATTCATATTCTCAAAAAACCCGACAAGACGAGAGAAAGCCTCCGCGTGCAGGTTGAGAACTTCAAAATCGAACTACGCCGTTTGCAGTCGAACATCCCTGTTGTGATTTTGCAAATAACTCTTTTCCTCATTATGCTTTTCCTTCGTTTCTGCATTCCTTACCTTTCGGGCTTAGCGATGGGCTACAACGAAACTTTCTCCGTTCCTCGTCTTTTTGAAGCTTCCTTCCTCAGCGCCTTCCATCAAATGGTCACGGGCATTATTCCTTTGCCTGGTTCTGCCGGAGTTTCTGAGCTTTTTTATGGCTATCTATTCAGAAACTTCTTTAACGGCGATTCGGCGGTCATCTCTTCTTCCCTTATTTTGTGGAGAACTTCGACCTTCCATATCGTCTTGCTGATCTCTGGGCTCGTCTCAGCTTTCTACAAGTCCCGTCCAAAGGAATCCTTAAACTATGCGAACCGCGAGACCTTTGTTACCTTGCAGCTAGAGACTTATGACGAACGTAAGAAGAGCGCGGATACGATGTATGAGACCTCTCAGTTGTCCCGCAAAGCCATCCAAGACAAACTCCGCGCGACCACGAAGAATATTTTTGGCGGCAAAAAGAAGAATGCGATTACGCCTGATAAACTAGAGGAATTCGATTCTGCTTTCATCGAAGACCAAAACAAAGCCACGGAGACGAGAGAGGAGACGGTCGAGACTAAGAAACCCGCTCAAAAGAAAGTGAAGCCGAAGAAAGTCAAAAAGGTCATCAACAAAAAGAGCAAGGAGGAGGATTCCTGGGAATCCCTTGATATCTGATGAACGTGCTTTTGTGTTCGGATACTTATCCTCCAGAGATTAACGGGGTCGCTACGTCGACCTTTAATCTCCGCAAAACCCTAATCGCTCATGGCGAGAATGTTTTGGTGGTCACTACTAATCCTTTCTCCAATAAGGTCACTCTTGAGGATGGGGTGTTAAGAATCCCTGGGATTTACCTAAAGAAACTCTACGGTTATCGTATGTCGAATTTTTATTCGAAGGATGCGATGAAAATCGTTGAAAGATTCAAGCCTGATGTTGTGCACTGTCAAACCGATGTTGGCGTCGGTATTTTTGGAACTATCGCGGCGAGCCGTTTCCATTGCGGGATGGTTTATACCTTCCATACGATGCTTGAGGATTATGCTTACTACATCACTCATGGCTATTTTGACCGTGCAGCAAGACACATCATCCGATTCTACTTCAAAGGTCAGGCTATTCGATTCAATGAATTCATTGCCCCGAGCGACAAGATCAAAGACTATCTTCGTTCCATTCAAATCGATTCTTCCATCTCGGTGATTCCTACCGGGATTGAGCTCGACCGCTTTTCGATTAAAAACAAAAACAACGAGGACGTGGCTGCGTTAAAAGCGAAATTCGGGATCGATCCTAGCGACTATGTCATTCTTTCTTTAGGGCGTATCGCCAGAGAGAAAAGCATCGATGTGCTTCTAAGAGGATATGCAAAGTTCCTGCAGTCACCTCAAAAGAGAAGGACGAAGTTCCTAATTATTGGTTGGGGCCCCGCGGAGAATGAGCTCAAAGAACTTGCGGGAAGGCTCGGGATTGAGGATAACGTAATCTTTGGGGGCGCTTGCAAACCCGATGAGACCCAACGTTATTATCACCTTGGCGATTGCTTCGTTAGCGCCTCTATCACGGAGACCCAAGGCCTGACCTTCATGGAAGCAATGGCGGCCGAATTGCCTGTTTTAGCGCGTTACGACGATAACTTAATCGGTACGATAAAAGAAGGCGAAACGGGATTCTTCTTTAATAACGAAGAGGATTTTACGGAGAAATTGGGCTTCTTGATTGATTTGCCTGAGGAAAAACGGAAGAAGATTATCGATGCCGCTTTAGAAGCAATCGACCCATATTCCATGGAAAAGTTCTATCAAAATGCAATGGGGGTGTACCGCCGTGTCTGGAAAGCAAACTGGTAATGCAATCAAAGAGATCAAAAAGAAATCCTCGACTGTTGTCGTAATCCTTTCGAACGGAGAAAAGCTGAAACTTTCCCATTCTTCCTATACGGAATTCCGCTTATACGAAGGGAAAAAGCTCGGCGAAGAAGAACTTGCGAGCCTTCTTTCCTATGAAAAGGAAGGCGAATTCTATGACTATGCTTTGCGTCTTTTGGGCAAAGACAACTACACGGTGTCCGCGATTTCCAATAAATTGCTTAGCAAAGGCGCGGATGCGAAACAAACTTCCTCCATCATCGAACGTCTCAAAAAAGAGGATCTCTTGGACGATGAACGCTACGCCAAAGTTTTCGTCGAAGACATTGCTGAGCTTCGCTGCCTTGGGAAAAACAAGATTCTCGCTGAATTGAAACATAAAGGGATTGGCGAAGGCATCCTCTCAAAACTGGAATTCCCAGAAGAGAAGGAATTCGAAAGGGCCTGCACGGCGGCTTCTCTTCTTGATAAGAAGTACGCCAAAGCCGCCAACGGGGCAAAGAAAGACAAGGCGATTCGTGCCTTGATCACCCGCGGATTTTCCTATGACATCGCTTCAAGGGCGATTGAAGAAAAACTCACTCCCAATGACGCAGAAGAAGAAAAGAGCAGGCTTTTGCGGGATTTTGAACTTGCTTATGCCCGTTATTCCCGCAAATATGAAGGCAAAAAGATTTACGAATCCGTCATTAAAAGCCTGCTTCGCAAAGGCTATGATTATGACGATGTTTCATCTTTAATCGTTAAAAAGAAGGAGGAACAATTATGATTTCCGATTTTCATTCCGGGCTGCGCCTTGAAGGGGCCGATTTCGTTGTTACTGACTGCAAGTCCGGAGTCGGCAACACCGGCAAACGCTACTTAACCATTTCTTTGCAAGATGCCTCGGGTTCAATCGATGGCAAAATCTGGGATGTCGGCCCGGATGATGAAACCATCTTCGCCAAAGGAAATTTGGTTCGCATCAACGCGGATGTCCTTTCTTATCGCGATGCGTTGCAACTTAAAATTTATGATCGCGAAATCCTCCCTAGAGAAGGCGTTGATTGGTCGAGGTTCATCGCGAACGCCCCAATGCCAAAGGATGTCTTGATGGCGAAGCTTAGGGATTACCTCAATTCTTTAGAGGATCCCGATGTGAAGACGCTCGTATGCGAATCTTTAAAAGGCTATAAAGAGAAATTCCTTACCTGGCCCGCGGCGACGAAAAACCATCATAACTATGTCTCTGGCCTTCTTTACCATTCGCTCACGATGGCGGATGCCGCTATATCCTTATATAAGATATATCCCTCTTTGAACCGTGATGTGTTATTAGGCGGAGTCATCCTTCATGATCTTGGCAAAGTGATTGAACTTTCAGGCCCTGAAGCCACCTCCTACACCTTAGAAGGCAAACTTCTTGGCCATCTTACCATTGGGGCCTCTTTGGTTCGCGAGGCCGCGTTGCGCTTAGGCTACTTTGCTTATAAAGATATGGGCCAGGATGTCCCAGAAGAAGAAAGAAATGAAGCCTTCCATAAATACGAGATCGCCGTTACTTTTGAGCACATCCTTTTGTCTCATCACGGCAAACCCGAATTTGGCTGCGCCGTCATCCCACTTACCCGCGAAGCCCTCGCCGTTTCCATGATCGATGACTTTGACGCGAAGATGATGATTCTCGATAAGGCGTATGCCTCCACCAAAAAAGGTGAGTATACCTCCAAGCTCTTCACCTTGGACGATCGCTGCTTCTACTATCCCTTCTATTCGCCAGAGCATAAAGACCCTGGCTTAGGAATCGCGGAGACGGATGACCTTCTTAAGAAATAAAGGCAAACGAAAAGGCTTCTAGGCGTTGACCCAGAAGCCTTCTTTTTTACTTGATGCCTTCTTTGATGCTCAAGGCGAGACGAGGCAGGTCCATTGAGGAGGTGTCCTGGGCTTTCATGCTGATTTGGAAGCCTCCCTCTCCGCCTGTATAACGAGGGATGACGTGCACATGGAAATGAGGCACGCTTTGTCCGGCCGCTTCGCCGGCGTTGGTGAGGATATTGACTCCCTTAGCCCCAAGCACGCCAACCATGGCTTGGCCTAACCTTTGGGCCACGTCATAGACTTTGTGGGTGATTTCCGTGGGGGTGCTCAGAAAATCCTGATAATGTTTTTTCGGCATGACCAAAGTATGGCCTTTCGTGGTTTGCGAGACGTCGAGAATCGCGAGCACATCATCGTCTTCATAGACTTTTGTGCTGGGGATTTCCCCGTCGATGATTTTGCAGAAGATATCTTTCATATTGCTTCTCCTTCTTTCCTTAAATTATAGGTCAATTCGCATAAGAGGCATCAAAAAAGCGGTCCGTTTTGCGGACCGCTTAAACGCTTAGTCGAAGAGATCGGGGAAGGTCTTTTCGAAGTATTCGTAGACGGTGTCGTCGTGATAAGAGATGGCGGCTTCTTCAACGTAGTGTTGATTGGCGGCTTTCTTATAGGTGTCGGAATCTCCGAGAAGCCCGGCGATTTCCCAGACGATCTGGTTCGCGGTTTGACTGCCCGAGCGATTTGCCTTCGCGACGGTGTCGTAGTAGTTGTCACCGTTTTTGACGAGCTTGTTCGCTTTCACCGCTTCATCGATGCGGATGATGTACCAAGTGGTGGAAGAGGAATCGTAGAGGACATAAGGAGTGGCGTCTGCGCTCGCGTCGTCATAGGTTTCAGGCATGAGGTAGTATTTGCCATCAGCCTGCAAACGAGTGGTGTAGGTGCCATCATCGCGTCCGGTAACCTCGTCATAATTCGCGGCGGTATCGAGCTCGTTCGCGACGTTCATTTTGAATAGACGCGTCTTGAAGTCGCTGGCAAGGTCACTTAATCCAGAGGAGGTGTACCAGCCCTGGGTGACGTTGTTCGTGGTGAGGATGGAATCGGTCTCAATCTTAAGACCGGTCTCTTTGGTGTAGGCATTGGAACTCGTGAAATCCGTGGAGGATTCGCTAGTGTGCCAACGGTCAGTGGCCTGCTTACGATAGTCGATGATGAGCTTGCCGTATTTGGTTTCTTTGTAGAAAGGAACAGAGAGTTCATCGCCATCATCATTCGTTACGACGCCCGCATCAGAGGTGAAGCCAGCTTTGCCGTAAATATATTTAGCGACTTTGTATTCATCGGAAGCCTGTTCGACCTTGTTGAAATAACCGATGTAGAGGGTGTCAAGGAAACGGAGATCGCGGAAGGAGGCAATATCGTCCGCGCTTAGCGAAGTTCCGGCGGCCGTGTTGATTTCGTCGTCGGTCGCTTCAAGGATGTATTTTGCATAAGCGTGGAAGAGGCGATAGAGGGAGCCAAGGTGGTCGCCGCTATTCTCGTCTTTAATCGCTACATATTGGACTTTACGCGCGTAGGAACGGCCGAGAACGCCATAGTTGTTGGAGATGAGGTAGCTCTCGACGAGGGCTTTACGGTAAGCACTCTGGAGGATCGATCTTTCGATGTAATCCTGGTAGGTGTGGATCCAGTCATCTGCGAAGTAGTTGTCGACGTCCTCATAGGTATCGTGTCCGTTAACGAGGAAGCGCGAAAGCTGGATTTCCTCGAGCATCGTATCGCTTACGGAAGAGAAGTCGTAGAGTTCGGCTTTCTCTGCCTTGAAGAAGAGATACTCGATGAAGTAGTTTCTTTCTTGATAACTGCTGTTTTTGACGGTGCTCCAGAAGGATTTCTTGATGGTGGTGACCAAGGTGTTCACGAAGTCTTTGACGTTGGCGACGGTGAGAGCCTTGGTCTCGGCGTCGTCCGCGCCTTCGATTTTGTAAATCGGGTGGCTTGCGGCGAAGGAATAAATTTCATCATCAGACTTGGTGACGAGGGTGTAAAGACCGGTGCTCGTTGTGTTTCCGTTCTCGTCTACAGCATCGTAGAAGGAACCATATTTGGACTGAGCCAAGACGAGAAGGATGTTGTTGAGGATCTTCTCGGAATTGGTGTCGCCCGCGGTGACGAGAGCATCGTAAATCCGTTCCATGTCGTTGTTGTAGATGTTCGGGTTCGTCTTACTCTCGCTGTTGACGAGGATAGGGGCTTCTTTTTCACTGGCAGTCAGCTCGGCGTCGACATCGCACGAAGCGAGAGCCATCGTCGCGCTGGCCGCGAGGACGAAGAAGAATTTCTTGAGCTTACTTTTTGCCATCATAACCAATGCCTCCTGCATCGTACATTTCGGTGCCTTGCTGCGCGTTGCTGCCGCAATAGGTGATTGCGACCGCTTCGGAAATCAAGCGCTGCTTGCCGTCATCGATATCGCGGTCTTCGTTCTGACGCTCAAGCGCTTCCGCGTAGGTGTCCCAGGTATCGTCGAGGGTCTTGATCTCGTCTTCGTGGTTCTTCTCTCTTGTGGCGGAGATGTAATCCTTGACGAGACCTTCAATCTTCTGACCAAGCGCGGTATCGGAGAAGACAAGACCTTGATTTTCCATCAGCTGCTGGAATTCGAAGGTGTCTTCCGAAGAGTTGTAGCTCTTGATGGCAGAAGAAATCTTATCGGCGTTCTCCTGGTATTTGGTATCCGTGGTGGTGACGCGGTTCACGAAGGTCGACTTCTCTTTCTTGGAGTCGGCATATTTCGGGAAGTCCGTGGAATTCGGGGTTTCGACGGTGAAGTACTCCGAGAGAGAGGTGATGTCGCTTGTGGACTTGCCGTTTTCGCTGTCATAACCATCGGCTTTAGCTTCTTCGACGGTGTCATAAGTGGTGTAGCGCGATTCGCCAGCAGCGGCGGAAGCGTCATACTTCACATAGGCATCGAGGGCGGAGCGATTGACGACGATGAAGTGGATGCCTTCATAGGCATTGCCAGAAGAATTGCTGGCCTTGACGGCGAGGATGATCTGGCCACGTTCGTTGGTGAGAACGTTCTCGCTTTGGGTGCCGGTCGAATCTTTGATATCGAGGATGCTGGAAGTATCGACGGAGAAACCAGGGAGATCCGCGTAATCGGCGGAATAGGTTCCGCGGTACCAGCCGCCATTCGCTTCATAGTTGGCTTTCTCGTTGGCGACGAAGGCTTCGGCCTCGGTTTCGCTCATATTCTTACCGGCTTCATAGCTGCCATCTTCATAGTATTCGTTGAAGGGGATTTCTTCAGGGACGATGACGGCGATGGAACGATTGTTGAAGTATTTGTTGAACAAGACGTTGCGAGCGTAGTAGGTGGCGTCGCCATCATTCACGCTGTAGCCGAGGTTCGGGTCAGAGGCGACATTGTTATAGCCAAGTGCGACGGCAGCGCCATAAGGGATGGTTCCGATGCCAAGGTTTTCGAAGTAGTCGCGGGTGTTCTTCGCGTCAGGTCCGAAGGTGTCATCCTCGCTAGGAAGGACATAATCGCGAACGGTCGTGTCGTCACCGTTCTTGGCGATGTCTTGCACGGTGCAGGCGTAGGAGTCTGAAGCGGTGTGCTTTTGATTATAGAGAGCGTCATAAGCATAAACGCCAAGACGGAATTCGGAAACATAGCCCGATTCCATAAGCCCGAGGTTGCCGTAATCGGTAGCGGAAGTGTCGTCGGAGGGCAGGGTGTAGCAGATTTGGCCAAAGGATTGGCGGTTGTCGCTTTCGGTTGCCCCATCTTCGCTGTTGGTCGCGCCAGCAAAGGCCTTGACAGCCTGAGAGATCTTCAAGGATTCGTCCTTGGTAATCGTGAATTGGCAGGCTTCGCTATGGCTGGAAGAGGTGAACTTCACGAGGAAGTGAGAAACATGATAAGGGGTTTTCTCAATGAGGTAGCCGTTAGAGCCGCGGCCATACTCTGTGCTGCTCGGGAAATAGGCGTTGCCTTCAGCGTCTTTGCCGGTCTTCATGGCTTCGACGGCGGCGGCGTCCTTGAACTGACGCTCGAAATCCTTCTCTTCTTCTTCGTAAAGTTTGGCTTCGAAGAGTTCCGAAACGTTATTCACGTTGTTGCTGCTAAGAAGCGTCTCAAGCTCGGTAGCATAGCTCGTGCCGTTGCTGTCGGCGTTGCTTTGGGCCTGCTTCTTGATCGAGTCGACGCTGTTCTGGGCCGAGGTCTTGAGTTGCTCAAGGACGACAGCCTTTTTCTCCTGTTGGTAGTACTTGCGGATCAAAACTTCTTTGACCTTGTTAAAGTTGGTGCTCGCAGCGCTTGAACCTTGTTCGTAGTTGTCTAAGAGATCACTGGCTCTATATTCAACTCGCAGGCCGCTGTTGTCTGTGAATGTGAGCACCACCCCGTCTTTTGCCGTAACATCATTGCAAGCGGACAAAGCCATGACCGCCGAGAAGCTAGCGACAAGAGCGAGAGTGAGTTTGCTTTTCTTCATAAAAAACTCGTTCCTCCTTCGTCTGAAACGTAGCGCGATAATCATAAACTTTAAGAGTTCCTCTTACAACAACAAATTTAAACCTAGAAAAATGCCGATGGGGCGTGGAGAAAATGATATTCAACTCGCAAAGGTCGACCTTTTTGACAAAGAATATATTCTTTGGGAGATTTTTTACCGCTTTTGTTGTCGCTAAGGGTTCACGTGTCTAAAATAGTCTAGCCTCGCTTGGAGGAAGTTATGTCAAAACTCATCATCGAAAATTTACACGTTGCCGTGAAGGGCAAAGAAATACTCAAAGGCGTGAACCTTGTCTTAAAGGAAGGCGAAACCCTGGCTTTGCTTGGCCCGAATGGACACGGCAAATCCACCTTGCTCGCCGCCATCATGGGCAATCCGAACTACACGGTTACCGAAGGCTCGATTTATTTAGATGACGTCGATATTTTAAGCTTGCCTGTTAATGAGCGCTCTATAGCGGGTTTGTTCCTAGCGATGCAATATCCCCCGGAGATTCCTGGGGTCAACTCCGCGGACTTCCTGAAAGCCGCGCTTAATGCAAGACGCGAGAAACCGATGAAGCTTTTCGAGTTCTACTCCAAAATGCAAGGCGCCTATAAAGAAATGGGCATCCCCTTTGAAATGAGCACCCGCAATTTGAATGAAGGGTTCTCTGGAGGCGAAAAGAAGAGAAACGAGATTCTTCAAATGAAGCTCCTCGACCCCAAGTTCGCTTTGCTTGATGAGATTGACTCCGGCCTTGACGTTGACGCTATGCAGATTGTCGCCTCGGCGATTAAGGAAGAGCAGGCCAAGGGCCGTGGGTTCTTGGTCGTCTCTCACTACGCAAGGCTTTATGACATGATCAACCCGACCAAAGTCGCCATCATGATCAATGGCCGTATCGCAGTCACGGGCGAGCCCGAGCTCATTCAAAAAATCGACACGAAAGGGTACGAATGGATTAAGACCGAACTTGGCATCGAGATTGAGAAGGAGAGCCAAGAAATGAGTAAGCAATCCATTGGCGTCTGCGCTACCCATACCGCCACGAAGGAAGGAAGCAAATGACTCTAACCTTTGTCGATGACCAAATAAAAAACGCGGATTACGAAGTCAAGGAAGGCGAAACACTCAATCTGAATTTCGCCTCTTTTAACGGTTTTTCCTCTTTTGAAATCAATGCTAAAATCCATGCAAACGCGACCATTAACGTGGCTTTTGCGGATTTATCGAGCGGGGCAGGTACCATCAAAGCAAATATTGAATTGCTCGGCGAAGGCGCTTCTTGTTCCTGGCATCTAGCTTCCATTTGTGGGAACGCGTCGACAAAGACCATTGACGTGTGCCTTTCCCATAAAGCCCCCCATACTTCCGGGGTCGTTTCTAATTACGGCATCGTCCAAGGCGAGTCCAAACTCAACTTCCTTGGCGTGTCTGAAATTCAAAAGGGAGCTTCCTCTTCCTCCACTAGACAAGAAGCCAAAATCATCGTTTTCGACGAGAAGTGCCAGGGCAAAGCTATGCCGATTCTGAAGATCGATGAAAATGATGTCGTCGCTTCTCACGCGGCAGTTGTAGGAAAGTTAAACGAACAGCATCTTTTCTATTTGCTCTCGCGCGGCATTTCCTTGCAGGCCGCAAGAAAACTTTTGACCTTAGGATATCTTAAGCCAATCGAAAAGTATTTCGATGATGAGACTTTACGCGTAAAGATTGATGAAACCATTGAAGGGGGTATCTGATGTTTGACCCCAAAGCAATCCGCAAGGATTTTCCAATGTTCAAAGAACACCCGCTCATGCAGGGGCATCCTTTGGTGTGGCTTGATAACGCCTCGACGACTTTCAAACCCGAAAGCGTAATCAAGGAAATCGAAAACTATTATCGCGGCGAAACCAGCAACTCCCATCGCGGGGATTATGACCTTTGCTATCAAATGGACCAAAAGGTTTTGGCGGTTAGAAGAAAGGTCGCTCAATTCCTAAATTGCGAACCCCGTGAAGTGGTTTTCACTTCTGGCGCGACGGCTTCTCTTAATACAGTCGCCTATGGCTATGGGCTTAAGTTCCTTAAAGAAGGCGACGAGATTCTGATTACGGAAGCGGAACACGCTTCGAATGTTTTGCCTTGGTTCCAAATCGCCAAATATACGGGCTGTAAAGTTTCGTTTATCCCTCTCTCCGAGAATGGGAGAATAACCCCTGAAAATCTCGAAAAAGCATTAACCCCCTCAACGAAATTGATTTCTTTCGCCGCGGTTGGCAATGTACTTGGATACGAAGAACCCGTAAAAGAGTTGACTAAAATCGCCCATGAGCATGGCGCTCTTGTCTGCCTTGATGGCGCGCAGTCTGTTCCGCATATGAAAACGGACGTCAAAGACCTTGATGTCGATTTCTTGGCTTTCTCTGGCCATAAGATGCTAGGGCCGACTGGCGTTGGCGTTCTTTATGGCAAATACGATGTCTTGTCACAAATGGATCCTTTCGTTTCAGGCGGTGGAAATAATGACAAATTCCATATGGATTGCTCGGTGACTTTCTTGCCTCCGCCGGAACGCTTTGAAGCGGGGACCTTGAATCTTGCTGGCATCTTGGGGCTTAAAGCCGCCATCGAATACCTTGAGAATTTGGGCTTTGACGCCATCAAAGAGCATGAAAGAAAATTGAGAAATTACGCGCTTTCCAAACTAAAAGAGACGGGAAATGCGGAGATTTTGAACGAAGACGCCGAAGATGGAATCATTACTTTCAACATCAAAGGGGTGTTCGCGCAAGACGCGGCCACTTACCTTAATAGCCAAGGCATTGCTTGCCGCAGTGGCCAGCACTGCGCGAAGCTGCTGAACCAAACTTATCTAAAGACTCCGGCTACCGTGAGGGCGAGCTTCTATGTCTATAACACCGAAGAAGATGTGGACGCCTTGGCCGATGCCGTGAAAAATGGAGGGAATTATCTCGATGCCTACTTCCTTTGAACTAACCCCTGAAATGATGAGGGAAATCATCATGGATCATTATTCTTCTCCTGCCCACAAGGCTTCCCCTGAAGATGCTTCCGCCTATTTTTCAACCCATTCCTCTTCCGTGAACTGCATTGACGATATCGACGTTTATCTGAAAGAGAAAGATGGCGTTATTACCGACGCTCTCTGGAACGGCGTTGCCTGTGCGATCTCCACGGCCTCCACGGATATTCTTTGCGATCTTTTGATCAACAAGAAAAAAGACGAGGCCCTTTACATCATCGACCAGTACAAAAACATGATCATGGATAAGCCTTATGATAAGGACGTCTTGGAAGAGGCCCTCGCATTCATGAATACAGGCAAGCAGGCCGCGCGCATCCACTGCGCCACCATCGGCTGGGACGCTTTTGAGAAGATCATCCACGAAGAAGGGGGTTGCTGCCATGGCAAATGAAAAAATAGACCCCTCTGTATTGAGCGAAGAGTATAAGTACGGATTCAAAGACGAAGACGTTTCTATTTTCACCACGGGCAAAGGCTTAAACGAAGACGTTGTCCGGGCGATATCCAAAGCGAAAGACGAGCCTGAGTGGATGCTTGAGTTCCGTCTTAAAGCCTTTCACGCCTTCGAAAAGATGCCTATGCCCTCCTATGGTCCTTCTTTGGACTTCATGGATTTTAATTCCTATACCTATTTCACTCGCGTCGCGAAAAGCGAGGAGAACAACTGGGATGAAGTCCCTGAAACCGTGAAGAAGACGTTCCAGAAGCTAGGCATTCCTGAAGCGGAGCAAAAATTCCTTTCCGGCGTATCCACCCAATATGAATCCGAGGTTGTTTATCACAACATGCTTGAGGAAGTCCGCGAGAAAGGCGTCATTTTCCTGTCTTCCGACATGGGCTTGAAGCTTTTTCCAGATATCTTCAAAAAATACTTTGGCACGGTTATCCCCATTGCCGATAGCAAATTTAGTGCGCTTAATGGCGCTTGTTGGAGCGGTGGAACCTTCATTTATGTTCCCAAAGGCGTGCATCTAGACAAGCCTTTGCAGTCCTATTTCCGTATCAACAACCAAAAAACCGGGCAGTTTGAGAGAACTTTGATCATCGCAGACGAAGGCAGCGACATCCATTACGTGGAAGGCTGCACCGCCCCGGTTTACAACAAGGAATCCTTGCATGTCGGCGTGGTTGAAATCGTCGTCTGCAAAGGAGCGCATGTCCGTTATACGACTATTCAAAACTGGTCCAACAACATTCTGAACCTCGTTACCCAAAGGGCGAATGTCTTTGAAAACGGATTCATGGAGTGGGTCGATGGAAACATCGGTTCCATGATGACCATGAAGTACCCCGCCTGCATTTTGAAGGGCGATAACTCCAGGGGCGCGACCATCACTATCGCCGTCGGAGGCAAAGGGCAATACCAAGATTCTGGAGCGAGAATGATTCACGAAGGGAAGAATACCTCTTCCACAATCATCTCTAAATCGGTTTGCCACGATGGAGGAACCGCGAATTTCCGCGGGACTGTTCGCATGCTTCCTTCTGCCGCGGGCGCTAAATCCCATATCGAATGCGATACTTTGATCTTGGACAAGAAATCAAAGTCCGATACTTATCCGAAGAACGAGATCCGCAACGCGGATTCCTTCATTGAGCACGAGGCTACTGTCTCTAAGATTTCTGAGGAGCAGCTTTTCTATCTGATGTCCCGCGGCCTTACCGAGGCTCAAGCGACTCAGATGATCGTCATGGGCTTCATTGAGCCGTTCGCTAAAGAACTTCCGATGGAATATGCGGTTGAATTGAACCAGCTCATTAAGATGGACATGTCCGACTCGATTGGCTAATTATGAAGGATTGCGATTTCGATCTTATTGTCGTTGGAGGCGGACATGCTGGCGTAGAGGCCAGCGCCGCAATTAGCAAGCTAGGCTTGTCTGTTTTGCTATTGACTCTCAATAAGAAGATGATCGCGAACATGCCTTGCAACCCCCACATCGGGGGCTCCGCCAAAGGCGTGGTGGTGCGTGAAATCGATGCGCTTGGCGGAATTATGGGCAAAGCCGCGGATCGCCATCCTCTGCAGAGCAAAATGCTCAACACCTCCAAAGGTCCTTCGGTGCAATGCCTAAGAACCCAACAAGACAAACGCGGATATCCCGCATACGTCCAGTCCCTTTTGGACAAGATGGATAACCTGACCATCAAAGAAGGGGAAGCAGTTGACCTTCTTGTGGATGGAAATCACATCCACGGGGTCATTCTTTCTAATGGAGAAACTATTACTTCCAAAGGCGTGATCCTCACGACCGGCACCTACATGGAAAGCCGAATCATCTCCGGGAAAGACGTTCATCCAGGCGGACCGGACGGCGAGCAATCTTCGCATGGCTTATCTGCCTCCCTGGAAAGGCTAGGAATCGCGATAAAACGTTTCAAAACGGGGACGCCTCCTCGTCTTGACCGAAAGACCATCGATTTCTCAAAAGGCGATATTCAGCTAGGAAGCGATTTGCATTTCGGCTTTTCCTATGAGACGAAGGAATTCGTGCCTTTAGAAAAGCAACTCCCTTGCTATCTGATTTATACGAACGAGCATACCCATCAGATCATAAAAGACCATTTTGAGGACAGCGCTGTTCTAAACGGAACGATTCAAGGCATTGGGCCGAGATACTGCCCTTCCATTGAATCCAAGATCGTCCGTTTCGCGGATAAGGAACGTCATCAGCTTTTCTTGGAGCCCGAGTTTGAAAATGGGGACTCCATTTATCTTCAGGGCTTCTCCACGGGCATGCCCCACGAGGTGCAAGAAGAAATGGTGCATTCTCTCCCTGGCTTAGAGAATGCGAAGCTTCTGAAATACGCTTATCAAATTGAATACGATGCGGTAGCGACCCCCCAATTTGACGCTACCTTGAAGATAAAAAAATACGAAGGCCTTTATATTGCAGGCCAGATTTGCGGGACTTCTGGATATGAAGAGGCTGCTGGGCTTGGCTTGATCGCCGGAATCAACGCGGCTAGATATGTCCGCGGGCAATCGCCTTTCATTCTCAAACGAAACGAAGCTTATATCGGAGTCATGATCGATGACTTGGTCACCAAGGGGACGGATGAGCCTTACCGCCTTCTTTCTTCGCGCGCCGAATATCGTTTGCTGCTCCGCCACGATAACGCGGATTCGCGTTTGACTACTTATGGCCATGAATTGGGGCTTATAAGCGAGGAACGTTACCAAAGCTTCTTGGATAAATATAAGAAAATTGATGAGGCCATCGCTGTTCTTGGCCAAAACAACATCACGGATAAGGTTGGCTTAAACGACTATCTCAAAGAGATGGGGGACGAAGCTACGAACGAAGGACATAAAGGTCTAGAAATCTTGAAACGTCCCCGTTATTCCTATAGACGCATCGCTTCTTTGATGGATTCTATGGACGGATTTGATTTCGATGACGAAAGCGTTTTGGCTTTGGAAACAAAAGTTCGTTATTCTGGCTATATCAAAAAGGAAGAAAAGGAAGTGGAGGACTTCATGAAAGTCGAAGCTATGCCGATTCCTGCTGATTTCGACTTCATTCATTGCGATGGCTTGCGCTTAGAGGCAAGACAAAAACTTGATGCGGTGCGCCCGGTTAATATTGGTCAAGCTTCGCGTATTCCCGGGGTGAATCCCGCGGATGTGAGTTTGCTGCTACTGGTTTTAAAGAAGGAGAAAAGGTTATGACTTATGGAGAAATGAAAAGCGCCCTAGAGGGTAGCAAAGTTGTTTTGACGGAAGAACAAATCAATTCTTTCCATATCTATGCCGAGCTCCTTAAGGAGTGGAATGAGAAGATCAATCTCACGGCGATAACGGATGAGCCTCTTGTTATCGAGAAACATTTTTACGATTCCCTTCTAATCGCAAAAAACATGGATTTTGCGGGGAAATCGGTTGCAGATATTGGCTCAGGAGCGGGTTTTCCAGGTATGGCGATCGCCGTTGCTTTCCCCGATTGCCGAGTTACTTTGATCGATTCGACGAAGAAAAAGTTCGCTTTTTTGGAAGAGGTGAAAAAGACTCTTAAGCTTAAGAACGTCAACTTCCATATCGGCAGAGTGGAAGACATGAGGTCGGAAAGGAACCATTTCGATATCGTGACTGCACGCGGCTTCGCGGCGATGAATATCTTCTTGGAGGTCGCGGCCCCCTTGGCGAAGGTTGGTGGAACCTTGGTTGCCATGAAATCCTTAAAGGGCGAAGAGGAGCTGATGAAGTCCAAATTCGCGATTCACCGTTTGGGATTAGAAAAAACTTCAACTCAAAAAGACTCTCTGCCTGATGGCGAGATTCGCCTGAACTATTTCTTTGAGAAAAAAGAGAACACTTCTTCCAATTACCCTCGCCCCTGGGGAGAGATTTTGAAGAAGCCTCTTTGAACTGACTTTTTCTAGATTTTCTGGGACCGCCTTGCTTAATCTTTCCTAAGGGGAATTTATCCATTTCATTTGTGAGCAATTGAAAAAAAGATGGCCCACCTCTATCATTCTCGATATGTCAAAAGTCATTGCGATTGCAAATCAAAAAGGGGGCGTTGGAAAGACAACGACCTCTATTAATTTGTCTTCGGCATTGTCTCATTTGCAAAAGAAAGTCTTGCTCATCGATCTTGATCCTCAAGGGAATTCTGGCCGCGGGGTTGGCATCGATATCACAACCGTTAAAAAGACGATTTACGAAGTTTTAGATGGTCATTTAAACATCAAAGAATGCGTAACCAAAACCGCGTTTGATGGGCTTTGCGTTGTCCCTGGGAATCTCCGCCTCGCCGGATTAGAAGCTTCCCTTTATACGAATGTCGTTAAAGAACCTTTTGCCTTGCTGAAGAATGCCTTGGCTTCGATTCGAGATGACTACGATTACATCATTTTGGATTGCCCTCCCTCGTTGGGACTTTTATCCATCAACGCGATGGTTGCTTCTGATTCGGTGCTTGTCCCCGTCCAATGCGAATATTTCGCGATGGAAGGAGTGGCCTCAGTTCTTAGCTCTATCTCTAATGTCCAAAATGGCTTGAACCCAAATCTTAAAATCGAAGGTTTCTTGCTTACGATGTACGATTCGAAAACGGTCTTGGGTACCGAGATCGCCGCGGAAGTCCGTCGCTTGTTCCGCGAATCCACTTTCTTAACTTCGATTCCGCGTAACCAATCCGTTCAGGAATCGCAGGCCAGGCAGATGCCTGTCACGGCGTTCCGCCCGACCTCCTCGGGCTCTGCCGCTTACTTTGCCTTAGCTAGGGAGATCATCGATCATGAGGAGTGATGAGAAAAGGCATCTTTCCTCAAACTTAAGCGAGCTCATTGAGAAGTTCTCTCAAAACGATGTCATCGCCGAGATGGAGAAGGAGTACCAAAACGCTCCTGCTAAACTAGTTCCCGTTGCTTCGATTGATGACAACCATTTTATTTCCAAGGTTAAAATTGCGAAACCTATCGTTGAGTATTTTGCTTCGACTCTACGCGAAAAAGGCATCTTCAATCCGCTTGTAGTGACTCCAAACGGAGAAAGATTTGAAATCGTGCTTGGACGCAAGAGATTTCTGGGCGCGAAGAAAGCCGGCCTCGTCTCCTTGCCGTGTGTCATAAAAGAAATGGGGGAAGAAGAGGAACTTCTGACTCTCCTTGCAGACAATCGCGACCAAAGGGAAAGCAATGTTCTCGAGATGGCGCTGATTTGCTCCGCTTTGCAAAAGAAATTCGGCTACACGCAGCAAATGCTCGCTTCCCTTTCCCATCAATCGCGTTGCCAAATCACCAATGCGATGCGCTTGCTTCGCCTTAGCCCCGAGCTTCAAGAAGAAGTAAGCCTAGGGAAACTTAGCTATGGACACGCGAAAGCCATTGCTTCTTTAAGCCAAGAAGAGATGAGCGAAATGGCTAAAATCATCCACGAGTCAAAGCTTTCTGTCCGTGAGACTGAGCATTATGTTGCAAATAAAAAGAAAGGCCTTGAAGGCCAGGCGTCCACGGAAGACTACGATATCCCCAATTTAAAATCCCTTGAAATTGCAGGGAATTCGGTAAAACTGAAATTCTCATCAAAAGAGGCAAAAGACGAATTTTTGCGGAGTTTTTGCAAAAATAAAAACCGGCAGGATTGACCGGCCGGTTTTTAGGCTTTGCCTTATTCTTCGCTGATCGCTTGGACAGGGCAGTTGGCGATGGCATCGTCAACTTCAGCCTCGTCGCCGTCCGCAACAACAGCGGCTTTGCCGTCGTCATTGAACTCGAAGATCGAGCTGTGGCAGCCGACGCAAAGACCGCAGCCAATGCAGGTGTCCTGGTCAACTTTCGCTTTCTTGTTAGCCATTTTGATTTTCCTCCAAAAATCTTTGCAATTATAAAAGCCGACCGCAAGAAAGGCAACAAGCGGAAAAAAGGGCTTCCTTACGGGTTCAAAAAGCGATTCTATTCTTTTAGAATAAACGCCATGGAAACGCGCATGGAGAAATATCGGAAGTACCGAGAAGAAATCCGTCATATGGCGGAAGAATCGTTCCCTCAGGCCAAGGCCAAACTTTCTGCTTCTCCCCAAAAGGTGGAACTAGAAGATGATGCCCCCTTGGGCAAAAATAGCCCTTATTATCTCTATGCGAAGCGTTTAAGAAAAAGAACTTTAATCCTCCTTGGCACGTTCGCCTTACTTATCGTTGGATTCATCGTCTGGTTTTTCTTGCTCCAAGGAAGGAAGGTTTAATTCATGTTCATTTCCATTGCTATCGACGGACCTGCCGCGGCGGGGAAAAGCACCGTCGCGAAAATCGTCGCGAAGCGTCTTGGCTACGTCTACATCGATACCGGCGCGATGTATCGGGCTTTTACTTATGCCGTAATCAAAGCTGGGCTTGACCCTCAAGATGAGCAAGCCTCTTGTTCTTTGGTGGGAAAGGTCAAAATCGAGCTGACTGAGGATGGCCGCGTCATTTGCAACGACGAGGACGTCTCCAAACCCATTCGTGAGAACGCAGTTTCTAGCAACGTTTCCTACATCGCCTCTTATAAAGCAATTCGCTTAGAGCTTATTAATCTTCAAAGAGAGCTCGCCTCGAAACAAAATGTTGTTATGGACGGCCGCGACATCGGCAGCTATGTCCTGCCAAACGCTCAGGTGAAGATCTTCCAAATTGCCTCGGTCGAAACGCGTGCGAAACGCCGCTACGACGAGAATCTTTCCAAGGGGATCAAAACCTCTTTGGAAGAGGTGGAAGCTAATGTGAGGCAAAGGGATTACATCGATTCCCATCGCGACTTCGATCCCCTCATGAAAGACAAAGACGCAGTGGAACTCGATACTTCTACAATGTCGATTGATGAAGTGGTTGATGCGATTCTAGGCATTGTCAAAGAGAAACTAGGAGCGTAAGTATGAGCCTTCCTTTAATTGCCTTGGTCGGGGCGCCGAATGTTGGCAAATCGACTATATTTAACCGCATTGTTGGCTCACGCCTTTCGATTGTCGAAGACACTCCAGGCGTAACCCGTGACCGCCTTTATGGCACGGGCGAATGGCTGACGCGAAAATTTAAAATCGTGGATACCGGTGGCGTGGAAATCGCCAACCGTCCTTTCCAAGTTCAAATCAGGGCTCAGGCCGAGATCGCAATCGAAGAAGCTGACGTCATCGTCTTTGTGGTGGATGGCAAACTTGGCGTGACTGGGGATGATAGAGTTGTCGCAAAAATGCTTTATAAGTCCGGCAAGCCCGTGATTTTGGCTGTTAATAAAGTTGATAACGCGGACCGTCTTAGCGATGCCCAAGAGTTTTATTCTCTTGGTTTAGGAGATCCGATTCCCGTTTCAGGCGCCCACGGCATCGGTATTGGCGATGTCCTAGATCAGATCGTTGCCCGAATCCCCGAAAAAGAAGACATCGATTACGGATCCGCGATCACTTTTAGCTTAATCGGCAGGCCGAACGTCGGAAAGTCTTCTATTACGAATGCTCTCCTTGGACAAGACCGCGTCATCGTGAGCGACATCGCTGGGACGACGAGAGATTCGATTGATACCCCATTCTCGAGCGAAGGCAAAAATTACGTCGCGATTGATACGGCGGGCTTGAATAAGCGCGGCCGCATTTATGAAGCGATTGATAAGTACGCGGCGATTCGTTCCTTGGCCGCGATTGACCGCAGCCAGATTGCGGTGGTGGTCATCGATGCTTCTACGGGCATCCTCGATCAAGATAGACATGTTTCCGGCTATGCCTTAGAAGCAAAAAAGGGAATCGTCCTTGTCGTCAACAAATGGGACCTCGCTCCCAAGGGCTTGGAGCAGGGGACGTTTGAGCAGGAAATCAAATCGCGCTTCAAGTTCCTTGACTTCGCGGAGATCATCTTCGTCTCGGCGAAGACGGGGAAAGGGATTGAAAAGATCCTTCCTGCGATTGAAAAGGCCTATGAAGGATGCAATAGGCGTGTTCCGACTTCCGTGCTTAATGAGATTATCCAAGACGCTCAGATGATGAACCCCACCCCGGAGTTCAATCACGGTAGACTTAAGATTCTCTTCTCGAACCAAGTCAGCGTGAATCCTCCGACCTTCGTCATGTTCTGCAATAACCCCAGTTTCGCCCATTTCTCATACACGAGATACCTCGAAAATCGCCTCAGAGATTCATTTGATTTTTCGGGCACACCAATTTCGATTCTCTACCGCATGAGAAAATGAAAGGGCTTACACATGATTTGCCTTTAACATAATATGTTAAGAATCTCATGATTATTTATACGTTGTATAAATTTTAAAGAAAAATTCCGTTAAAAAATCAGCAATAAATTGACACTACACGTCAATGAAAAATAAAAAAAGTTTTGCAAAAGTTTCGATGACGTGTTAACTTATGGTCAAGATTTAGCAATGAGGAGGAAACCCAATGAACAAAGCTGATCTCGTAAAAGCCGTTGCCGACAAAGCTGAAGTCTCTGTCCGCGATGCCGAGGCCGTCGTTGAAGGCGCCATCGACATCATCGTCGACAAGCTCACCGCTGGTGAAATCGTGAAGCTCTCCGGCTTCGGAAACTTCGAAAAGAAGACCCGCGCCGCTCGCACCGGCACCAATCCCACCGATGGCACCAAGATTGAAATCCCTGCCCGTGAGACCATCGTCTTCAAACCCTCGAAGACCCTCAAAGAAAAGCTTCAGTAATCACTTATTGAATCTCTGGCGCCCCTGCGGGGGCGCTTTTCTTTAGGCTGATAAAGCGTTAAGGCCCCGTGGACAATTCGTTTGGTGCTATCATCATTCCCATGGATTTATTCCTCTTTCAGAAATATGCTCGCTTGTATAAGGAACATGGGTATTCCCTTTATATGGTTGGCGGCACGAGCAGGGACATTTTGCTGGGTCAGCTTCCTAGCGATTTTGATTTTGTTACGGACGCTACTCCAGAAGAAGAGAGGGCTTTTATCCCTGAGGCGGATTACGCCTTTGCAAAATTTGGGTCTATCAAGCTGAAGGAGCAAGGGACGGAAGTGGACATCACCACCTTCCGCGAAGAAGGGGAATATCTGGATTTCCGCCACCCTTCCTACATCAAATTCGTCACTTCCGCAGAAAAAGACAGCGAACGTAGGGATTTCACGATAAATGCTCTTTATATAAATGATGAGGGAAAGGTTCTTGATTTCCATCACGGTCTTGAGGATCTTCGAAGCAAAACGATTCGCTTTATCGGAGATCCAGAGGTCAGAGTGAAAGAAGACCCCCTTCGTATCCTTCGCGCTGAACGCTTCGCTAGGCGCCTAGGCTTTCAAATTGAGGAAGAGAGCCAAAAGGCAATGGATGGCAATCGTTACCTTTTAGAGAAACTCAATCCAGAGAAAGTGAAGAGCGAAGAGAAAAAGGGTTAGAATAGAACTGTTATGTATCCGACAAACGTTTCCATGGACGCGGTTGACTTCCGCTACCTCCTGCTTGAAAACTACAAACGCCTCGGCATCCCCGAGGAAAAAGTCATTACCCTCTTGATGGTGGACCATCTTTTACGCGGGGGCAATTATTTGATCACGGGTGATTTGCTTTCCCTCAAGATGGGCTTTAAGGCCGCTAAATGCGATGAGCTGTTGGCGTCCCTTATGAAAGAAGGCTATCTTTCCTATGAAACGATCGACGGCAAAATGAGGACTAGCCTAGAGCCTCTGAAGAAGAAACTCTATTCGCAGTTCCAGTCCGATATCTCTAGAGCAAAGGCCAGCCTGAACTCCGCGGAGAAAAGCGAGAAGCTCGCTCGGCTTTACGCTTATTTTGAAAAGAGGTTGAATCGCACGCTCTCCCCTTTGGAAAACGACATGATCGATACTTGGCTTGACGATGCCTATAGCGAAGAGGCCATCGAAGACGCTTTGGAGACGGCAATAAGCAAAGGCAAGAAAACCATCAAATCCGTAGACAAAGAGCTTCGCACTCGCAGGGGAAGCGACGACATCGCCAAAGAAGGCTATACGGGCGTTTCCGATTATTGGGACAAAGACATCGAACGTACCATTGAGCTTGCAAAGCAAAAGTGGAAAGAAGATGAAGAAAAGTAAAATCGAATTTCTTTCATCTTCCTTCAAAACCCATTATCCAGACGCGAAATGCTCGCTTGTTTTCCATTCTCCTTATGAGTGCCTTGTAGCGGTCTTGCTATCCGCTCAATGCACCGATGAGAAGGTGAACAAAGTCACGCCAAATCTATTTGCAAAATACCCAAACATCGATGCTTTAGCGAAAGCGGATTTAACGGATCTACAAAATTGCATCCATTCCCTTGGATTATATAAAAACAAAGCAAAAAACCTGCAAAACCTTGCTATTTTCATCTCGAATAAGTTAGGTGGAAAAATTCCTAACGATTACAAAACCCTCGTATCTTTGCCTGGAGTTGGCAATAAAACGGCTAGAGTTGTCTTAATGGAGTCTTTTGGGGCGCCTTCTTTTCCCGTGGATACTCACGTGGCTAGGATCTCCGTTCGTCTTGGCTTAGCAAAAGAAGGTTTGGAACCCATCGGTATTGAAAAGAAGCTTGAGTCTTATTTCGACAAAGAGGATCAAGCGAAACTCCATCACTGCTTCATTGATTTCGGCCGCGACATTTGCCATGCGAGAAATCCGGAGTGCGCGCGGTGCTTCTTGCAAAGCGAATGCCATTATTTTGAGAAGAAGAGCTCTTTTAAAACCGGCAAGTAATCGTAACGGGGCGAGAATGTTTCTGGGATTAATCTGCCGTTTTCTTCTATGAACTTCAAAGTCATCGAAGCTCTTGGCCTTTCCTCATAGAAAGAAATGACAACAGAGGCGGGGACTAAAAAAGTTTTTCCTAGCAATTCAAAGTGAATCAGAAAGAAGGCAATGCCCTTTTGTTCCAATACTTTTTTGAGATGCTCAATCTGCTGGGCGGGAATATTGGCAAGAGGAAAAGAGGTTTTGCTGCGCGTGCTTTTGGCCTCGAAGTCAATGTAGTGGCCTTCGCATACGCCGTTGTAGTCTGTGGTGGATTGGGTTTCGAAATAGGCCTGAGTGATGATTGCACCATGCGTGTAATCAACTTTGACTACGTTGATAGGAGTCGGCCTTTTCGTGATCAAACAGAGTCCACGGTCTCGATAATAGGCATTCGATTCGTTAATATCCGTTTCGAAACTCATACCCCTGTTTCCTGCTAAAACAGGGCTCTTTTTGAAATTTGATTTGGTTTTTGCGGAGTTTTTTATTCCAAAAGGTTTTACTCCCGGAGGATAATTCACGAAAGCTCCTCCTTTATCCATTGACGGAAATCCTGAGCCGAAACGTCTTTTCCGCTCGCTAGGGCTGTTGCGGCTCTTCTTAGAGATGGACTTGCCACGCCGCCCCTAGAGAGAATCATGAGATAACGTTCCTCAATCAAAGTCTTTTGCTCTAAGAAAGCAGAATATAAAGACACCAGGTTTCTCGCGTCGCTTAGCGCGTCGTGATTTTTGCCTACCATAGGGGCTTGAAGCATCTCGCATGCGTGAGCCAAAGAAAGGACGTTTCCTTTGTCGTCTTTGACATAGGAAGAAAGGAAATCTGCGAAATCGAAGTAGTGGTGAGCCATGAAACGGACGTCTTCAACGTAAGCGTCGGAATTGTTCGCGACGGAATTTTTGAACATCACGATGTCCTGACTGCCATAGGCGACGAAAAGACTGCGATACCAGTCGCTTCCGACGTATTTCCGAAAGCCCTGCTGAGCCAAACGGAACGATACGCCTTCTTCTTCTAATTTTTTGTCCGTGATTCCTGTCATATTGGTGACGACTGGGCCGACCTTATGCATCGGTTTTACGTAGGTTTTGAAGGGGCGAAAAATCTTTTTGACGGTCAAATCGTCCTTCAAATAAACCTTCCACGCCCCAATTTCGATGGCCTCGTGACTAATTTGGGTTCCTTCAAGATCGATGAAGATGAGGGATTTGCTGTCTCTAAGTTTTTTCTCTAAGGCTTTCACGGCAAGAATTATAGCTTTATATGAGACAACTTTTGTAGGCGCATTTTTCGCGCGCTTTCGTTGATAGGGTGAGCCGATTTGAATATAATTCAAAAGGACGTGATTTATGGAAGAAAAAACAATAAGCCTAAACGCGGAGACGATTCTCAAGAAAAAGTTTACGCCGAATGTGAAGGGATATGATCCTAACGAGGTCGACGAGTTCCTCGATCGTGTTATGGAGGATTATCGCGGCTTCGAAAGCTACTACAAAGAGAGCAAAGCTTACATTGTCGACCTTGAGAGACAACTCCGACAAGCGAAAGAAAGCATCAGCCAGCTGACGTTGGACAATGCGAAGATGAAATCGAGGTTAGCGGGGGTCAAAGATTCTACCACCGTGAATTCCAGCAATCTTGAATACATCAATCGCATCGATCGTTTGGAACATGCTTTATATGAATTAGGCGTTAATCCAAACCAATACAAATAGAACTACATCCGGTCTGGACGACTGCTGCTGCAAGGTAGAGGAAAGTCCATGCTCGCACCGCCTGCGATGGCGGTAGTGATTGCGCTGGGGAAACAAATAACCCCAGGCACGCGGGAGCGCGTGACGGCGGAGGAACTTCTCTCGTAGAAGGGAATCCCTAAGGTGCCACAGAGACGAGCTTGATGGCGACATCAAGATGAAACGAGGTAAACCCCACAAGCGAGAAACCCAAATTTGGTAGGGGAAGCGCCCGATCTGAACTGAAGGAAAGGGAGCCGGCGAAAGCCGAGATAAATTGCCGTCCTAGACAAAACATGGCTTATAGGACCGGATACTCATTCTTAATCTTATGAAAATCAATTTACCGACAAAAATCACGATCTTGCGAATCATCCTGGTTGTCGCCTTGCTTATTTTTCTGTTTATCTGGGCGATTGGCGGAAAATTCTTTGGCTGGGTCAGTCCCTATTTTGGGGACGTCCCCGTCGTTGGACTAATCGCCGCCGTTGTCTTTATCGTCGCTTCCGCCACGGATGCTTTAGACGGCTACCTCGCTAGAAGCCGCAATGAGGTGACGGACCTTGGCAAGTTCTTAGACCCCATCGCCGACAAGATGCTCGTGAATTCTTGCTTGATTTTCTTTGCCATCTCTTGGGAATTTTCCCAAAATTCCCTCCAGATTCCCGCCTTCTGCGTCATCCTCATGGTTTTACGTGACTTGGTGGTCGATACGATGCGCTTCGTCGCCGCAAGCAAAGGGAAGGTTGTTGCCGCGAATATCTTCGGCAAACTGAAAACCGTTTTCCAGATGATTGCCATTCCTCTAGTGATGCTTAACGGCTGGCCGTTCTCCTACTTCGACCTTTCTTGGAATCCACTTTGCCGAATTGCCACCATCCTTATATATATAGCAACTGCGATGTCGCTTATTTCGGGTATTATTTATGTCGTTATGAATCGTCATGTCCTTAAGGAGGAAACCCATGATTAGTGCACGTGATCTTTTGCAAAGGATGGCCCAACGCAACCTGAAGCTTGGCTGCGTCGAATCCTTGACTGGCGGCTTATTTGGCTCAACGCTTTGCGAAGTCCCTGGCGCCAGCATCGTCTTCAAAGGCGGAATCATTGCCTATGACCCAAAGGTGAAGACAGCTCTTGCGAATGTTAGTGCGCCCGATATCAAGAAATATGGTGTCGTTTCTCCTCAAGTTGCGATACAAATGGCCGAAGGCGGAAGAAAAGCTCTTGGTGTGGATGTCTGCGTATCTTGCACTGGTAACGCTGGACCAGATGTCCAAGAAGGCGATAAACCCGTCGGCACCGTTTATTTAGGCCTTGCCTATCAAGGGAATGTTTGGAATCTTCCCTTGGAACTAAAAGGCGACCGCAACGAGATTCGCGAGGCCACGGTTGAAGCAATGATTGCCTTCGCCGCAAGTTTATTTCCAGAAAATTCGAAATAATTGGGGCATAAATCAAAAATCCTCTTTATTAATAGGGTGGAGGCACAATTAAATGATAAAAGCTAACCAAACAAACAACTCCGACAAAGACCAAGCCTTAGCGGACGCCTTGCGTTCCATTGAAAAGGCTTATGGCAAGGGCGCGGTCATGCGCCTTGGCGATCACGCCAAAGTAGACGTTGATGTTATTCCGACTGGTTCCGTTCTTTTAGACCAAGCTCTTGGGGTAGGCGGTTATCCTAAAGGAAGAATCATCGAAATCTACGGCCCTGAATCTTCAGGTAAGACGACCTTGGCTCTTGAAGCGGTTGCCCAGGCCCAAAAGAAAGGCGGGCGCGCTGCTTACATTGATGCCGAGCATTCCATCGACCCCGATTACGCTAAGAAACTTGGTGTCAACATTGATGATCTCATCCTTTCCCAGCCGGATTCCGGCGAGCAGGCTCTTGAGATTTGCGAAATGCTTGCGCAGAGTAACGCCCTTGACCTCATCGTCGTCGATTCGGTTGCCGCGCTTGTTCCTCAAGCTGAGCTTGATGGCGTGATGTCCGACAATCAAGTAGGCTTGCAGGCAAGGCTCATGTCCAAGGGCATGCGCAAAATCGCCGGTGTTCTCGCTAGGACTCGCTGCTCTGTGATCTTCATCAATCAGCTTCGCGAAAAAGTGGGCGTTCTTTATGGAAACCCCGAAACCACGACAGGCGGTCGCGCGCTTAAATTCTATGCGACCATCCGCCTTGATATCCGACGCGCCGAGGCCATCAAAGAAGGCTCGAACGTCATCGGAAATACGGTGAAAGTTAAGGTTGTCAAAAACAAAGTCGCCCCGCCGTTCAAGACCTGCGTCATCGAAATGATCTTCGGGCAAGGCATCTCAAGGGAAGGCGAAATGCTTGACCTTGGCGAGAAGTACGGCTTCTTGAAGAAAACCGGATCTTGGTATGAATACGAAGGCAATAAGATCGGAAATGGAAGAGAGGCCTGCAAGGCTTATCTGAAAGACCATCCCGATGTTGCTACGAACATTGAGAACGGTATCCGCGCTTCGATTGCAAAAGAATCGGATGCTGAGGAAGCCGAAGAAGACGCAGACGCTGAATAAAACTGATGCAAAGGAAGCGCTATCGCTTCCTTTTTTATTGACCCTCCGCGTACAATGAGGGACATGAAAAACGAGACCAACATTTGCTACTTTCAATCCGGCGGGCCGACTGCTGTCATCAATTCTTCTTTATGCGGAGTTCTGCTGGAGGCAAAAAAGAAAGGGGTGCGCGTTTACGGCTCCTTAAACGGGATTGAGGGAATCATAAATGACGATCTTGTTGATCTCTCTTCCCTTGATGAAGAAACGATTTCCCTGCTTCCTCAAACTCCGGGCGTTGTACTTGGATCCTCCAGAAAGAAAATGAATGACGATCCAAAAATATGGGATTCGATTTTAAAAACCCTGCAAAAACATAATATTTCCTGCGTTTTGCCAAACGGCGGGAACGATTCCATGGATACATGCGCCAAGCTCGGCGAAAAACTTTCGTCATACGGAATTCGCGTTGTTGGCATCCCTAAGACGATTGATAACGATCTTGATCTGACTGACCATTGTCCTGGTTTTGCTAGCGCGGCACGTCACGTCATCAATCAAGTTAAACTGATTTCGATTGATGCGCATAGCTACAAGAAAGGGAAAGTGGTGCTCATCGAAGTGATGGGAAGAGAGGCCGGCTGGCTCGCAGCCTCTTCAGATATTTTGCCTGAACCTTATCATCCTGATTTGATTCATCTTCCCGAGAGCGAATTCTCGGAAGAGAAGTTCCTTCAGGAAATAGAAGAAATTTACAAAAGGAAGGGGACGTGTGTTGCTGTTTTATCGGAAGGCATCCCCGTGCACCATGATGTTCTTGCTTTCTACGACTCCTTTGGGCACGTTTCCCAAGAGGGGGTCGCGCTTGAGCTTGGCAAACTTATCAATAAAAAACTTGGGGTCGGCGTTAGAACCGTTATTTTATCGACTCCCGTTAGAGCGAATCCTTATTTGGTTTCCAAACAGGATTCCCAAGAGGCTATTGAACTCGGTTCTGCCGCGCTTGATTGTGCGCTTGAAGGAAAAACTGGCGTTATGATGGCAATTCATCGTCTGTCCAATGAGCCATATCGCTATGAAATCGTGCCCGTCCCCGCCAAAGACGTGGCCAACAAAAATCGTTTGTTCCCCAAAGAGTGGATTCTTTCTACCTCCACTCTGTCTCCGGATTTCCATGAGTACCTTAAGCCCTTGCTAAGCGGTTCCATTGACGTTAAAACGGACGAAGCTGGAACCTTTTTAGCAGCTTCGATCAAGCAATAATATTCAAATTCAAATACACCCCCCTCTCCTTTTTCTTTTCAAAGAAAAGCTTCTCATTTATCGCTATTTTTTCGCCCGTCAAATTGATAGAATTACGGCGTACCAAAAAGGTATACACCCATTGTCCTATCTGTTGGGTTGCTAAATAAAGTTCTAATTTAACTATAAAAGCAAATCATAATCGTAGCCTGGGTGCTGTTTATACAGGAGTTTTTATATGAACGAGTTGTCGATCACCTTCCTTATCCTGGCCATTATTGGCTGGGCAGCCGCCATTGCGTTGGCCGTGGTTTTCTTCATCAGCAAAGGTAAAACCAAAAATGCGTCTAAGAGCGCTGAAGACATTCTCCATGACGCGAAAATTAAAGCCGACCACATCACGAAGAGCGCGGAACTTGACGCGAAGCAAATTTCCTTCGAAGCCAAAAAGAAAGCGGATGAGGAAATCCGTATTCGTAAAGGCGAAATGGCCGACGAAGAAAGAAAGCTTGAAGCCCGCGAGCAATCGATTGATGCCAGGGATGCTGCCTTGCTTCAAAAAGAGAACAGCCTTGACGCCAAGAAAGATCAGCTTGAGCACGAAATCGAAGTCAATAAGAAAAAAGGCGAGGAGCTTGATAGCAAAATCGCTGTAATTCTTGAAGAACTCCAGAAAGTTTCCGGAATGTCCGTCAAAGAAGCCCATGACGAAATCATGGCTCGCGTCGAAAGCAAGATGGCTAGCGAGATTGCTGCTTACATTAAAAACAAAGAAGATGAAGCAAAAGCAGCCGTTGAAAACAAAGCCACGAATCTTCTTTCTCTTGCCGTTCAGAAATACGCACAAGATGTCGCTACCGAAAGGACCGTTTCCGTCGTTTCACTTCCCAGCGACGAGATGAAGGGCCGCATCATTGGTCGCGAAGGCAGGAACATCAAAGTTCTTGAACAGCAACTTGGCGTTGACCTTGTCATTGATGATACCCCGGAAGTCATCACTGTCTCTTGCTTCGACCCGATCCGTAGAGAAATCGCCCGTCGCGCCCTTGAGTATCTAGTAAAAGATGGCCGCATTCAGCCAGGCAGAATTGAAGAAGTCGTCGCTAAGTGCAAGCGCGAAGTCAACGACTCCACTCAGAAGTACGGGCAAGAAGCGTGCTACAAGCTCGGTCTTAATAACATCAGTCGCGACCTTATGTCTTTTATTGGCCGTCTTCACTACAGAACTTCCTACGGCCAGAATGTTCTTCAACACTCGATGGAAGTCGCCTATTTCGCAGGGATCATGGCCGGCGAGCTCGGCCTTGATGTGAATCTTGCCCGCCGTGCTGGCTTGCTTCACGATATTGGTAAAGCCGTTGACTTCGAAATCGAAGGCAAGCACACCGAACTCGGCGCGCAGCTTGCTAAGAAATATGGCGAAGGCGACGTTGTTCTAAATGCAATTGAGAGCCACCATGGCGATGTCGAGGCTAGATACATTATCTCGCATCTCGTCGCGGCTGGCGACACCTTGTCCGCCGCCCGTCCTGGCGCAAGAAGCGAAACCGTCGAAACTTACATTAAGAGAATTGAACAGCTTGAGACCATCGGAAAATCCTTCGATGGCGTTCAGCAGGCCTTCGCGATGCAAGCTGGCAGGGAAATCCGCGTCATGGTCATTCCTGAAAAGATCAGCGATTCGGAAGCCGTTGTCATGGCTCAGCAGATGAAAGAAAAAATCCAAAACGAGATGAACTATCCTGGCGAAATCAAAGTTTCCGTCATCCGCGAATATCGCGCGATTGAAACCGCCAAGTAACAATGAGGATTCTATTCTTCGGTGATATCGTCGGATCCCTCGGCTTAGCCGCGGTATCCGACGTTTTGCCTTTTTTAAGGAAGACCTATAACCCTGATTTTGTAATTGCAAATGGCGAGAACATCACAAAGGGCAAAGGCCTTTCTTATAAGGACTACGAGGCCCTTATAAAAATTGGCGTCGATTGCGTGACGTTAGGCAATCATTGGCATTCCCGCAGCCAAATCGATAATTACATCGGCGAGGCTGATCTCCTAGTTCGCCCTGCGAATCTCCTCTCCTTCCATAAAGGCGTGGGGAGCGCTGTCTTCAAGACGGAGCAAGGCGACCTTCGGGTTACGAATATCCTAGGGCAGGCGTTTATGAACGAAACGGTTCGCTCGCCTTATGAGACGATGAACGCCATCCTTGAGGAGGAGCCGGCGAAGTTCCATTTCGTGGATTTCCATGCCGATTCGACTTCCGAGAAACAAACCTTTGCTTATGGCTTTGATGGCGAGCTGAGCGCGGTAGTGGGGACGCATACCCATGTGCAAACTAATGACGCGCATGTCTTGCCTTTGGGAACCGGGTACATCACAGACGTTGGCATGTGTGGTGGCTATGACACCGTAATCGGAGCGGAAAAAGAAAGCGCGATTGACCGCTTCTTGCTTCAAGATCCTGAGGCTAGACTCTCTTTCCCGGAAACCGGAGACACGCAGATTAATCTCGTCCTCATCGACTTAGACCCCCTGACGGGCCTTTGCTTAAACATCAGCCCCTTATTCTTTATCAACGGAAAGGAAAAACATTATGGCAAGAACTGAATACATCTCTCTTCCCAATATGAAGCTAGCTCGAAGCAGAGAAAAGAAATCCGAGATCCTTCAAGCTGATTTAAAAGTGCCTTCCGCGGTCGCTTCTTATGGAAAAGGCCGCAAATACCTCATAAAAACCTTTGGTTGTCAAGGAAACGTGAGAGACGAAGAGGTGCTCGGAGGCTATTTTGAACTTGCTGGCATGAACAAAGCCGAGAGTGATGAAGAGGCAGATGTCGTTATCATCAATACCTGCGCGGTTAGAGAGAACGCCGAGGAGAAAGTCTATGGCGAAATCGGCAAATACAAAGCCAAGCATTATAAAGATCCGGAGCATTTCATCCTTGGCGTGTGCGGATGCATGATGCAGGAAGAAGGGGTCGCGGAGAAAATCATGAAAAGCTATCCCTACGTGAATCTGATTTTCGGTACGCACAACATTCAGGATATCTTGAAGCTTCTCGATGCTCACTTGAGAAGAAAGAAAGACTTCGTGTCCATTGTCTCCGGTGAAGGGAACGTCTTCGAAAATCTCCCTTCGACCAGGCTTGATAACATCAAAGCCTACGTCAATATTTCCTATGGGTGCGATAAGTTTTGCACCTATTGCATTGTCCCTTACACCAGAGGAAGGGAACGTTCGAGACCTTTAAATGAAATTGTCGAGGAATGCCAAAAACTCGTGGATGAAGGCTTCCAAGAAATCACTCTCCTTGGTGAAAACGTGAATAGCTACGGCAAGGATTTCAAAGACGGGACCAATTTTGCAACTTGTCTTTCCAAAGTCGCGGAAACGGGAATCCCTCGCCTTCGCTTTATGACGAGCCACCCCTGGGATTTCTCTTCTGAGATGTTCGAGGTGATTGCCAAATATCCTAACATCATGCATTGCATCCATTTGCCTTTGCAATCGGGCAATAATGAGATTCTTCGGGAGATGGGCCGTCGCTACACAAGAGAAGAATATTTGGCCCTAGTAAAGGAAATCCGCGCGAAAATTCCGGGGTGTGCAATTACGACGGACATCATCGTGGGCTTCCCGAACGAGAATGAAGAGCAGTTCCTGGATACGCTATCTTTGTGTGAAGAAGTGAAATACGACGCTGCCTTTACCTTTATTTATTCTCCAAGAAAAGGCACTCCCGCGGCTGCGATGAAAGACAATGTCTCGGACGCGGACAAGCATGAGAGGTTCAACCGCTTGCTGAAGGTTATCGAAGCCGGCGTCATGTCGCATTCCTCCCAAATGGTTGGGAAAACGTATGATGTCTTGGTGGATGGGCCTTCGAAAAAAGATCCAAACATGCTTTCTGGCTATACCGAGACCGGCAAACTCATAAATTTCCCTGGCCCCGCGTCTTTGAAAGGCCTCATCGTGCCGGTCAAGATCAAGGAAGACCATGCTTTCTCGATGATTGGCGAGCTCACAAGAGACCCGTTGCTGTTGCTTGGCGATCACCTAGCGAAATGCTTACGGGAAGAGCCTGAGACGAAGATTTATTTATCCGCGAAAAAGAAGTTCGAAAACGATGCTTCGATTCAAGCTTTGCGCGACTCAATTGAAGACGCTCAAAAACGTATGATGTCTTTTGCAAACCAACAAAAAGACGAGGATTATCAAAAGGCAAAAAAAGATTATGAGACTCTTTTAGGCCAATATAAAGAACACCCGGTCTTTTTAAATTTGCAAAATGCAGAAGAAGAATTAAGCGGGCTTTTAGCTCAAATAAGCGGGGAATTGCAATGATTTTGGTTCTAACCGGACCTACAGGAAGTGGAAAAAGCGCATTAGCCCTTTCTTTGGCGAAGCGCCTTAATGGGGTCATTATCAACGCGGATGCTTATCAAGTTTATCAAGAACTTAATATAGCTACCGCTAAGCCAAGCGAAGAGATTCGGATGGCTGCTCCCCATTATCTTTTCGATTTCGTTCCTTTGGATTCCGACTATAACGTGGCGGAATACCAAAATGATTTACGAGGCGAGATCTATGAACTCTCTAAGACGAACCGGACCATCATCATCGCTGGCGGAACGGGCTTATATATCAAAGCTGGACTTTTCGATTATGAGTTTCCTGAGGAAAAGGCGGTCGACATGTCTTCGTATGAAAGCTTAGACGAAGAGACACTTTATCGGAAAGCCTGCGAGATAGATCCGGAAGGAGCGAAACAAATCCATCCGCACAACAAAAGACGCGTCCTTCGCTTAATCGAATACTTTTTGGCAAATGGTAAAAAACGCTCGGAAGTTGTCGCATCGCAAGATCATAAGCCTCTTTTCGACGTTCGTTTTTATGGCTTGGACGTCGAAAGAGAAAATCTTTATCCCCTTGTTGAAGAGCGAGTGGAAAAAATGTTTGAAGCGGGCTTAGAAGAAGAGAATCTCGCCTTAGTCAAAAAGTACGGTCGCACCCCCCATGCCTTTCAGGCGATAGGGGTGAAAGAGTTCTTTCCTTATTGGGATGGCAAGGCAAGCTTAGAAGAAACAAAGAGCCTTATTAAAGAAAACACAAGGCATTACGTGAAAAAACAGATGACTTGGTTCCGCCATCAGTTCCCCATTACCTGGATTAAAGGGGAAGACGATTTGCTGCTAGATTTAGCGAAGAAGTAAGTTGAGTCTTTCCTAAAGAGAATACACAATCGATAATTAAGGAAATTCAGCGAAAGGGGAACAAAAATGGCTCTTTTGAAGATTAGTGAAATTGCTAATAAACTCGGATTGTCTGAAGACGATATCGAGATGTATGGCAAATATAAGGCCAAGATCAATCCAAGCGTCTATGAACGCCTTAAGGACAAACCTAATGGTAAGCTTGTTTTGGTGACCGCGATTACCCCGACGAAAGCTGGAGAAGGAAAAACGACTATCTCCGTTGGCCTCACGGAAGGATTTGGAAAGATTGGAAAGAAAGCCCTGCTTTGTCTTAGAGAGCCTTCTTTAGGACCGGTCTTTGGATTAAAAGGCGGAGCCACAGGCGGAGGCAAAGCATCCATTGCTCCGAGTGAAGACATTAATCTTCATTTCACGGGGGACATGCATGCTTTAACTTCCTCGATCAACCTAATTGCGGCAGTTATCGACAACTCCATTTATCAAGGCAATCCTTTGGATATCGATCCTGAACGGATCGTTTGGACGAGGGCTATGGACATGAATGATCGCGCCTTGCGCGATATCGAAGTCGCGGAAAACGATTCGAAGGCAACCCCTCATCATTCTTCTTTCGTTATCACGGTTGCGAGCGAATTGATGGCAATCCTTTGCCTCGCGAAAAGCGAAGAGGACTTTTTGAGGAGAATCGAAAAGATTATCGTTGCCTACTCTAGAAGCGGCGCCCCCGTTACCGTCAAAGACTTGAAAGTCACCCATGCGGTTATGCGCCTAATGAAAGAAGCGCTCAAACCGAATTTGGTGCAAACGATAGAGAATAATCCTGTTTTGGTCCACGGCGGACCTTTTGCCAATATCGCACACGGATGCAATTCTATTTTGGCCACCCAGCTTTCGCTGAAACTATCCCCAATAACGATTACTGAAGCGGGCTTCGGGGCTGATTTGGGCGCTGAGAAATTCCTGGACATCAAATGTCGCGAAGGGGGTTTTGCCCCAGATTGCGTCGTCATGGTTGCCACGATTCGAGCCCTTAAAATGCATGGCGGCATGGCGTTTGATGACCTTGCAAATGAGAACGTTGAAGCCTTGAGCAGGGGTGTTTGCAATTTGCAAAGGCATTTGGAAAACATCAAAAAGTTTGGCGTACCCGTCGTGGTTGCGATAAATCACTTTGCTCAAGATGCCAAATCCGAAGTTGATTTCCTTGAAAAGTGGTGCAAAGAAAATGGCTATCTTTGCTCCTTTGCAGACGTTTTTGAACAGGGTGGTGACGGCGCTATTGACCTTGCCAACAAAGTTCAATCTATCTTAGATAACGAGGCGTCCACCTATCATCCTCTTTATGATCTAAAAACTCCTCTTAAAGAAAAAATATCAAAGATTTGCGGTGAAATTTACCATGCTGGAAATGTTGTTTACGAGGAAAAGGCTGAGACTCAATTAAAGGAATATGAACGTCTTGGCTTTAACGACGCCTATATTTGCATGGCTAAAACGCCTTCGAGTTTCTCTGATGACGCCAAGCTTTTGGGCGCTCCCGAAGGCTTTACGATGAGGATTCGCGAAGTCAATTTGTCTGCTGGGGCGAACTTTGTTATTCCTTTAACCGGGAAAATCCTCACGATGCCCGGATTGCCTAAAGTTCCGGCGGCCGAGAAGATGGAGGACCTTCCGTGGTAGGAGAATCCTTGTCTTTATACGATGAGGTTGAAATGAAAAGGCCTCACCCTTGTTCCCATCATTCCAAGAGATTTCAAGTGGTCCGAGTCGGCGCGGATGTTAAGATCCAATGCCTTGGCTGCGGCAACGTGATCATGATGGATCGCGACGCTTTCAATAAGCGTCTTAAAAAAATTCTTGCCCATCATTCAGAAATTTTGACGAAAAATTAGGAAAAGTCCCTCTTCTCTCTTTATTTATAGGGTGAAGGAGGATTTTCTTTGTCTCTCATTCAACTTAAGAATATTGGGAAATGGGTTCCCGATGGGAAAAAGAAGCGCTGGCTGTTCCGCCATGTGAACTTGGTTTTGCCTTCCAAAGGTTTCTTTGCCGTCAGCGGTCCTTCGGGATGTGGGAAGAGCACCTTTTTATCATTGCTTTCTGGGCTTAGCAAACCGAGCGAAGGGAAAATCAAACTCGGGAAAAATGAGCTGACGGATTTTTCATCTAGCCAACTCTCCATCTATCGTCAAAAAGTTGTCGGCTTGGTATTTCAACATTACAACCTTATCGATTATCTCTCTGCTTTGGAAAACATCACCCTGCCAGGCTTTTTCAGCGGAGCTGAGCCTACGAGTTTAAACAAAAAAGCAAAAGAGCTTCTTTTGGATGTCGGCTTGAAAGATAAAGAAAAGCAGTTAGCCGGTTCTTGCTCAGGCGGGGAGAAACAGCGAATCGCAATTTGCCGCGCGCTCATCAATAATCCATACGTCTTACTATGTGATGAACCGACGGGGGCTTTGGATGAGGCTTCTTCCGAAAATGTGATGCAAATTCTTAAAAAGGTATCGGAAAAACGGTTAGTTGTAATTGTTAGTCATAATCAGAAACTGCTCGATTGCTATGTAGATTGCCAGTGGCGCATCGGAGCGCCTTGCCCTTCTTTTTCGGAAGATAAGAAAAGCTGGTCTCCTGCCGTTCAAAAAAGAAAGAGCCGAAAGAACTGGCAAATGTCTTTCCTTAAAAAGAACCTCAAAAAGCATTTGGGAAAGAATTTGGTCTGTGTTGTCACGGCCTCGCTCGGCCTTGTCTCTGGCTTATTAAGCTTTGGCTATTTCAAAGGCAACGAGGCCGCCATTGCAAAGCAAGCGCGCAGCGCGATTGATTATCGAACGTTCCGTTTGCAGGAAGAAACAAAGGCTTCGGTGGCTTCTTCTCCGCTAAGCATTATTGAGACCCGCCGTCCGACGGAAAACGAGTGCTTCGATTTGCTGAATGATATTCAAGCGGAGGTCTGTTTGGATTTCTCCTACTTCATACCAGAAGCATCGGTTTTCTCATTCGAAGGGGAAAACCAAGACCCTGTTTCTTTATATCCTGTTTTCTCTTTTGATGATCCTTTGATTTGGGGCGAAGAGGAATCAATAGGGGACAGCACCGGAATTTGCCTGGTAAACAAAGCCTTTGCGACTCGTTATTCCGATATTGGCCTTTGGGATAAAATTCGCGTTCCTTATTCGTGCGAAGTAGAAGACTCTGAAGGTAAAAGAGTGGCTTTTTACGGGGATTTTGACTTTGAAATTGTGAAGATTGTGGAGGATTTTCCTTTTATGAGCTCCCCAAAAATCTATTATTCTTATTCTGCCTTTCAGGAGTATTTCAAAGAAACTTCGCTCCCCAATAATTCAACCGTCTATGATTTCGTGAGAGATTCGAAAGACAATTCTTTTTATAGTGCTTTCTCCCGTTACGCTTTTTGCAAAACCTTTGAAGACGCGGACAGGCTTGCTGAGATGAACGCATCCACGAAAGAAGGAGTGATTGCTTCGAATAATGTTCGAACCGCCGTTGAAAGCTTTTCTATGCTATCGAAGGGGACCTCGTGGTCTTTGCTTGCTTTCACAATAATTTCGTTGGCCTCGGTTGCCGTTGTAATGGGCATGAGCAATTACTCTTCCTTTTTGGAGGAGCGAAAAGAAAGGGCGATTCTAGCTTCTCTTGGGGCGTTTAGGAGGGAGGTGGATTGGATTTCTTATATAGAAGCTCTTCTTAGCGGCCTCTTCTCGGGCTTCTTGTCCCTGCTACTTTGCCCTTTGGCGGCATATGGGGGCAATCTTCTTTTCCAAACTAAATTTGGTTTAGACAATCTGATTGACATTCCACTTATCAAATACCTTGGGATTCCTTTTCTTATTCCCTTAATCGTTTTGGCTTTCGCTGCATTGTTTAATTTGCTTTGCTGCTTCTTCCCTTTGACAAAAGCCAATCATTGCGACTTGAACGAGGAGTTACGCGATGAGTGAAGGCATTGTCTGCAAGGGTTTATTACGTTCCTTCGGTGAACGAAAAGTCCTGAAGGGGGTTTCTTTTTCCCTTCCTTCGAAAGGCCTTTTCGGAATTGCAGGCGCCTCGGGATGCGGGAAAAGTACTTTGATGAGCATCCTTTCTCTTTTGGATGACGATTATCAAGGGGAGTATCGCCTTTTTGGGAAGAACCCAAGACGCTGGGACGAAACGAAAAAAGCTCAGTATCGACTTAAAAACATCGGCTATGTTTTTCAACAATTCAATCTGCTTGATCTTGAAAGCGTGGAAGAGAACCTTCTTTTGCCTTTGTCTGCTTGTTTTGACTGCTCTTCCCGGCTTAAAAGGCAAAAGGTTCAAGAAGCCTTGGAAAGCGTTGGTCTTGGCGAATTCAAAAAAAGAATTGTTTCCACTTTATCAGGGGGAGAAAAGCAAAGGGCCGCGATAGCTAGAGCTATAATCAACAGCCCTTCTCTGCTTCTTTTAGATGAGCCAACGGCTGCCTTGGACAAGGAAAACGCGATCAAGGTATTCGAAATTCTTCAAAAATTGTCCTCTCGTTGTTTAGTGGTGGTGGTTAGTCACGACGAGGATATGCTCACGAAATATTGTGAAGGAATACTGAAACTAGAAGACGGGAATCTCGCCACTTTTAAAACCGTTGAAGAAGAAGCCGAAAAAGGCAGTCACCCGAAGATGGCTTTGTCCAAGGAACGCCATCCGCCCCGTTTCCCTTTCTTGTCCTTGCTTAAGCACGCTTTTCATTTGCTCAAACACAAGAAGTGGCGATCCATTGTTACGGAGGGGTCGATTTGCTTTGGTTTAATTGGTATTGGTCTTTCCTTTTTTCTCTCTTCCTCTTTATCGAAACAACTGAACGCCTCTCTTTCCTCAATCGTCCCGGAAAATCAAATCGTTATGGGAAAACGAAATGAATCGTCGTCATCAATTTCAAATGTCTACGCCTATGACTTAGAAGAAATGAACTCCCTTAAAAACGATTATCAAAATTACGTGCTCGATTACGGCGCTAGCTACCTGCTGAACTTCGAGGAATGGTTTTGTGACGACAATGACTTTTATGCGATTCAAGGATCAAAAAGCATACATTTGCAGGGTTTTAGCATGCGGTCGATCAATGATTACCAGTGGCTGGACTGCAATAGAGACGCTGTCTTTTATCCTTCGACCCCAGCGATGATGGATTGGGATGACGTGGCCTTTGGACTTACTTACGCGAATATGTTCCAATTGTGTTACGGGCTTGGGATCGAACGGTCTTTTGAAAGCTTAGGAAAATATTTAAGCGAGAGTCCGCTTCCGATTATCGTGACCGCGAGCCATCTGGAGTGGGGCTTTCAAGATGAGCAGATTTTTAATTTGGTGGCCGTCACTCAAACGAAGAAAAACACCATTTTTCATTGGGATCATCTATGGGCTAGGGAAATCCTGGTGGAGAAGATGAGATTTAAGCCAGCAAAGATGGGCGATTCCTCTTCTCCTCAGGCGATTTATGAGGTTCCTTATTTGGAATTTTTTACGCACCCGTCGGAATTTTTGCAAAAGATAAGGCTTGACTCCGAGCGGAAGAATTTAGTTTTCGAAAAGGCTTCAAATACGTTTTTGGCCTCTTTGCTTGAAGAAGGAGACGTATCCCCTTATAACCGCTTATACGTTTTCTCTTGTGATAAAAGTGGGCCGACTTGGGGAGACATCGCCACTATTGCTGATGACAACCCCGAAATCATCGGGAGGGACGCTGCCACTAGCGTGGGCATTTTCGCTTCCAACGATTCCGTATTGACGGGCACAGCCACCCATCTATTCCTTTCGCCAAATGAAGAAGACGTGAAAATTGTATCGGAAACATATGGCCGTTTACCTTATTCTCAAAAGGACGCGTTAATCGAGCTCCCTTCCAATTGCCGCGATACTTATATCTACGAAAACGCCGCAAAACCCCGCTTAAGTTTTGACTGTGAGGGACTTTTAAGCGGCGTTTCTCCCTCTTCGTATGAAGAAATCGTTGTTTCTTCTGCTCTATTTGAGGCCTGGGGAAAGCCAGAAGAGATTTACGTTTCAGGAGAGGTTTACGGGGAAGAGAACGATTCCTTTTATGATCGTACTTTCACCTTTGGAGCTCTAAAAATCGTGGGGGTGAAGGAGGAACAAACGGAGACGATTTACCTCCCAAAAGACTGGACGGCTGATTTCTACTTTTTCGTCTTGGATGCCGACCCCTTTTTGCTCGAGCCTTATGGAGCGGTTTTTCAAATAGATGGCGATAGCGAAATTGAGCCCCTCTTGGAAAAAATGAATCGTGCTTATCCCACCTATCGCTTTACTTCTCCTAGCTTAGAAGTTTCTTCGACTATTGAGGAATCCCTCGGTTACATCAGAGAAATTCTCATTTGCTTCTCGGCGTTCTCTTTTTTGATGTCGTGCTTGCTCTTTATGGTGGTGCTCGGTATTACGATTAAGGAGAACGAAAAAGAAAACAAATTGCTTTTTGCTCTCGGCGCAACTCGGGCGGATATCTGTAAATCGCTTTTTTGTCATACGCTTGTGTCCACTCTCGGCGCGCTGATCTCGTCCGTCCTCTCTATGCTCGTGCTGGAATTTGTTGTTTCGCTTTATCTTAAAAATGAGCTTGGCGGTTCTATTGGTTTCAAGATTTCCTGGGAACCCATCTTCGGGATGTGCCTCTCCGCCGTCTTGTTCTCATTAATCGTTTTATTGACGATATTTTTCCGAATGCGAAAAAGAAAACTTTGGTAAAAATGTCTTGTACAATTGCGTGAGAAAAGATGGTATCATATTCCACAGCCAAAAAACCTTTTCGGGCGTATGGCTAGGAAGGTTAGGATTCTCATGAAGGGAACAGTTAAAATGTTCAACAAGGAGAAGGGGTATGGTTTCATTCACGCCGAAGACAACCAGGACTACTTCTTCCACTATTCCGCTCTTGTGATGGACCACTACAAAATCGCTGAACCTGGCGAGAACGTAGAGTTCGAAATCGAAGAGTCGAATCGTGGGCCGCGTGCCAAGAACGTCAAGAAAGTCGACTAATTTATACCTAGCTGGTAGCGCCTCCGAAAAAATTCGGGGGCTTTTTTCACCCTTTTTCATGCGCGCGCTACGCGCTAGAATTAACCCGCCATTTTTGAGGAAGAAGAATCTATGCCATTAAAAGCCGGAATTGTGGGCCTCCCTAACGTGGGAAAATCCACTTTGTTCAACGCTATTACGAATTCACATGTCGAGGCGGCGAATTATCCTTTCGCCACCATCAATCCGAACACGGGTGTGGTAACTGTGCCCGATGAGCGCCTTGATTTCCTTTGCGATATGTTTCATCCCGCAAAGAGAGTGAGCGCCACCTTTGATTTTTACGATATCGCAGGTCTAGTGAAAGGCGCTTCCAAAGGGGAAGGCTTAGGCAATCAATTCCTCGCGGCCATCCGCGAGTGCGATGCGATTTGCGAGGTTGTCCGCTGCTTTGACTCCAATGAAATTACTCACGTCGAAGCCACTGTCGACCCTGAAAGAGATATCGGAATCATTGATCTTGAGCTTGCGATGGCCGACTACGAAAGCGTTGTTGCCCGTTCAGGCAAGCAAGGCATCAAAGCCAGGGTTGCCCATGATAAAGTCGCCCAATATGAGATGGCTATTCTTACCCCGCTTGAAAAATGGCTAGGGGAGGGCAAACCAGCCCGTACCTGCCCGGAATTAAGTGATGAGCAGAAGGAATACGCTAGAAAGAACTTCTTCTTGCTCTCCGCTAAGCCCATCATCTACGTCGCTAACGTCGCGGATTCGGACTACTCCGATCTCAATGGGTGCAAATATTACCAGACCGTTAAGAAAATTGCGGAAGGACAAGGAGCGCAATGCATCCCCGTCTCCTGCGAAATTGAATACGAGATCTCCCAGCTCTCTGGGCAGGAAAGAAAAGAATTCTTGGAGACCTTGGGGGCGGAAGAAAGCGGTCTTGATAAACTTGTCAAAGCTGCTTATAAGCTCCTCAATCTCTCAACCTTCTTTACCTGCGGGAGCGATGAATGTCGTGCTTGGACTTTCCAAAATGGCATGACCGCGCCAGAATGCGCCGGGATCATCCATACCGATTTCCAAAAAGGCTTCATCAAAGCTGAGGTCTATGACTTCGATTGCTTGAAACAATATGGCTCGGAGGCCGCGGTCAAGGAAGCTGGCAAACTTCGCCAAGAAGGAAAGGAATATCGGATGAAAGACGGCGACGTCGTCTTCTTCCGCTTCAATGTCACCAAATGATGGATATTCGAATCGGCATAGGAGAGGACATTCATCGTTTCACGCCTGGGAAACAGCTTGTTCTTGCGGGGGTCAAAATTCCCTTCGAGAAAGGCCTGCTCGCTCATAGCGATGGGGATGTCATCTATCATGCGGTAAGCGATGCTCTTCTTGGCTCTCTCGCTCTTGGGGATATCGGCCACTATTTCAAAACCGATGACCCAAAATGGGAGAACGCGGATAGTTCAAATATCGTTCTTGAAGTGATGAGGATGATCAAAGAAAAAGGCTATGTCGTGAATAATCTTGACGTAGTTATCTTGGCTGAAAAGCCAAAGCTTGCGCCGTTCTTGCTTGAAATGAGGGAGAACTTAGCGAGACTCTTAGAAATCGATGTATCGCGTGTTGGTGTTCAAGCCGGCACGGAAGAGGGGTTAGGCGAGATTGGCCACGGGGAAGGAATCCGCGCTAAAGCAGCCGTCCTTGTTTGCAAAAAGGGGTTATGAAAATGGACAACGAAACGAAACTAAAACAAGGCTTGATTCCGGTTCTAAAGGAATTCGGGATTGAGGCGAGCGAAAATGACATCGTCATTGAACGCAGCAAAGATGCTGCACATGGCGATTACGCAACCAACTGCGCGATGAAATTCGCCAAACGCATCGGAAAGATTCCGCATGCTTTCGCGGAGGAACTTGCTGCTCGCCTTTCCCTTGATTTCGTAGACAAGATCGAAATCGCGGGACCTGGTTTCATCAATTTCTTCTTAAAGCATGGTGCTTTGACGGACATTCTTAACAAAATCTTCACTCAAGGCAGCTCTTTCGGTAGAGCGGAGAGAAATGGCCAAAAGATCGACGTGGAATACGTTTCTGCGAACCCAACTGGCGATCTTCATTTGGGACATACTCGTTGCGCGGCGGTGGGGGACGTCATCTCATCCTTGCTTGATTGGGCTGGATACGATGTGACTCGCGAATATTACGTGAACGACTGTGGCAATCAGGTTGAGCACTTAGGCCATTCCATCCGTGCTCGTTATCACGAGGCCTTCGGCGAGCCTCTTGATCTTGCGGAAGACGACTACCATGGCGTTGACCTCATTAAGATCGCTGAGAAAATCAAAGAACAATATGGCGACCGCTACCTTGTGGACAATCAAGAATCTCATGATTTCTTTATTCGCTTCGGCATCGATGCTGAATTAGAGAAGATTTGGAAAGACATGGCGGACTTCCGCGTCCATTTCGATAAGGTCACCTATGAAAGTGACATCCGCAAAGGCGGGAACATCGAAAAGACCATCGCCAAGCTCAAAGAGCAAGGCTATGTCTACGAAGAGAACGGGGCAACCTATTTAGCAACTACCAAGTTCCTCGATGACAAAGATCGTCCTATCGTGAAATCGGATGGCCTTTATACCTACTTCATGCCGGATATTTGCTATCACTATGACAAGATGGGCCGTGGATTCAGCCATCTCATCGACGTCCTTGGCGCTGACCACCATGGCTATATCGCTCGTATGAAGAGCGCTCTTATGATGGAAGGCTATCCCGAGGATTGCCTTGAGGCCCAATTCGTTCAAGTTGTCCGCGTCTACAAAGACGGAGAAGAGGTCAGGATGAGCAAGAGAACCGGAAAAGCCATTGCTCATCGCGAATTGGTGGATGAAGTGGGGGTCGACGCGGTCCGTTACTTCTTCGTGGAACGTAGCGCTTCCAGCCATCTTGATTTCAACTATAACCTTGCGATGGAACAGAGTTCGTCGAACCCCGTCTTCTATTCTCAATATGCCCACGCTCGCTGCGCTTCTTTGCTGAAACTTGGCGAAGGAATCGAAGTCGATACGACGGGTAAAATGCTAAAAGAACCAGCCGAACTTGCGATTTTGAAACATTTGGCGGATTTTCCGAGTATGATAGAGTCCGCCGCGAAAGAGAGGGAGCCTGCTAAGGTTGCCGCCTATGTCCACAAGCTCGCGGGACTCGTTCATGAGTTCTACGCCGCTTGCAGAATCATCGATCGCGAAAATCTCCCCTTGACCTCGTCGCGCCTAGGCCTTATAAAGGCTTGCGAAATCGTCTTGGAGAATGGCTTGGGGATCCTTGGGGTCTCCGCTCCTGAAAAGATGTGAAAGGAAGAATTATGAAGAAAGAATCAATGATCGAACTTGCTTACAAATTGCTAAGCGAATCCAAAGAGCCCATCGCCTTCAAGGATCTTTGGGAAAAAATCAAAACCGAACTTGAAATCGGGCCCGATGAAGAAGCTTCTAGAATCGGACATTTCTACACCGATCTCTCCTTGGATGGACGTTTCGTCCAAGATGGTGACTACACCTGGAACCTCCGTTCGAGAACAAAGTTCGAAAAAACCACCATCGATACTTCCGTCTTCTACGAAAATGAGGAGTCTGAAGCAGCGGGCAAAGATGCGATCGACGCCCAAGAAGATGCTGAATACGATGCCTCGATGGAAGGCCGTTCCCTTGATTCTGATGGCGAAAGCTCCGACGAGGATGATGAGCCCTCTAAAAAGGAGACTGCCGCTGATCTCGGCGTTAAGATCATCTGATCTTCGCTCGGCGAATCCTAGACGCTCCCACGAGCGTCTTTTTTCTTTCTCTTTTTTCCGAAATGGGTTATCTTAATGAACTTTCCTATGAGGGATTTCGAGGCTTTACTTAAAACAATCAAAAACGCGAAGGTTATCACCATTTGGGGCCATGCCTTGCCAGATGGCGATTGCTTCGGTTCCCAGATCGGACTTAGGGAGATCATAAAAGAGAACTTCCCTAATAAAGAGGTTTATGCGATTGGCTCAGGCTTGCCAACATTCTTTGAACGAATCGCCCCTATGGATGAAGTCAAGGATGAAACCATCAGAGATTCCCTTGCGATCATCGTGGATGTCTCTTGCCTAAGAAGAGTAGAAGACCAGCGAGTTCGTTTAGCAAGGGAGTTCATGAAATTTGATCATCATGATCCGAACCGAGCCGGCGAAAGTTTTCCCTATTCAAATTATTACGTCGACAATCACAAAATCGCCTGTGCAGAGATCATTGAGAATTTTGCGACGCAAAACCGGCTTAAGATTTCTAAAAAGGCCGCAGAATCCCTATATCTCGGAATCCTTACAGATTCGGGCTGTTTCCGGTTTTACGGCACAAATAAGCAAACTTGCGAGGCAGTTGGTAGACTCATGAGCCTTGGCGTTGAACCGATATCTATCCGCCAAATCGCTTTCTTTGAAGATCCCAAAACGGAAGCATTCCATCGTTATCTTTGCAAGGCTGTGAAACGTTACAAAAATGTCTCCTACGTTTATTTGAAAACGGAAGACTATTTATCTCAAGGAATGACCTATGAAGAGGCCGGATCCATGGTTAACTGCATTGAGACCGTTGGGAACCCCGATATTTATTGCCTGTTTACAGAGGACGGCAAAGGCGAAATACGCGGAGAACTACGTTCCGATAAAGGTTTCCCCGTTCAGCCTACGGCCACCCATTTTCACGGTGGTGGCCACCAATTTGCCGCAGGCACGACTACCTTTTCTTATGAGGAATCCATGAAAGTTGTGGAAGAACTTAGTCAGGTTAAACGCGTTCTTCTATAATTTCTTTTGGAGGTGAAAACATGTACGAAAAAGAACTTGATGCGGCGATTCGCGCCGCGAAACGCGCCGAGGTGAAAATCAAAGAAATCTATCAAACCGATTTCGATGTCGAAATCAAAGGAGATAATTCCCCCGTTACGTTAGCGGACAAAACCGCGGACGCCATGATCCGCGAGGATCTGGGGAAGGAATTCTCCGATTATGGATTTCTGACCGAAGAAAGCGCCGATACGAAAGAGAGACTAAAAAAGCGTGCCATTTGGATTGTTGATCCTGTGGATGGGACAAAAGAATTTGTTAGCCGCAACGGCCAGTTCACAACCAATATCGCTTTGTCCGTCGACCATGAGATCGTTGTGGGAGTCATCAACGTTCCGATGCTTAACGTCCTTTATTACGCCGTCAAAGGAAAAGGGTCTTTCCGCTTGAGCAAAGATTCTTGCGAAAGGATCTATTGTTCCAATAGAGATAAAGACCTCAGAACCGTTCGTTCCATTTCTTTCTTTAACGAAAAGGAAAAGTCTTTCTACGAGAAGCACAAGGATCGTTTCGCGGGAGAAGCGACCCCGATTGGCGCGGCGAATAAATTCTGTGTCATTGCTAAAGGGGACTACGATTTCTTCTATCGCATGTCTAGCGGCACCAAAGAATGGGATGTGGCCGCTGGAGATTTGTTGATTCACGAAGCCGGCGGGGCGATGGTCCAGCCTAATGGCGAGCGTTTCCGCTATAACCGTGAAGATGTTTATAACCGCGAAGGCTACATCATCGCGAACAAAATCGGAAACCTCATTTTGAAGTGATTCTATTGGTTCTTGTATCTTAACGAAAAAAGTCTATTCTATACCCCGAAAGGAGCCACCATGAAAACATTCAACAGTCTTCCTAGGCTTGTTCAGTTCATCCTTCTTCTCATCCCCGGCGTTAACTGGGTTGTCGAACTAGTCGTTCGTATCACCGCCGTCATCGAGAGTCCGAAGGGAACCCACAACATTTTGGGGCTTATCCTTGCCATCATTCCGTTTACCGGCACGATTCTTGGCTGGGTCGACCTCGTTTGGGTTCTTTTGTACAAGCACCTTCTTTGGGCCAACGACTAAAGAACAAATTAGGCGCGTCGCAAGGCGCGCTTTTCAAATGAAAATCGGCGCCTCGTGGACGCCGATTTTTCTTGCTCAGATTCCTGCTTTATTTAAGGCGGCTTCTTGCTTCTTCGCGAGATACTCGCTCATCATGTCTTCGGGTATGCCGTCTGTTTTCACGGCCATGACACCTGGGACTTCTTCCATCAATATGATTTCAACCCCAGCTGAGATGTCTTCGCCTGCATACATGCAGCCGCTGCAAGCACCTGTCATCGTGAGATAAACAATGCCATCGCGGAAGCCGATATAGTCGATATCGCCTCCATCGCGTTGAAGAAATGGACGCACCTTATCGATGGTTGCCAAGATGAGCTTTTCCGTTGAGTCTTCCATAAAATTTTCGTCCGCTATTGTAGTCAGGGATTTTCCCGTTGCAAATCATACGCTTTTTGTTTGTTATTTTCCTTCCTGCAATATAATGTCCGCGCCCATGGGGAAAGAAAAAGGCAGAACGGTTCTACAAAAGAAAATCATTGCTGCAGTTTATGAGCTCTCTAGCGTTGGAGTGCTTTGCAGCGAAGACGGCCTTGTCCACCTTCTTCAAGGATCCATAGAGGCAAATGACTATGCGTCGTTTATTAGCTTTTCTTCCCTTTCCTCCCTTTCTTCAAGAAGGGGAAAGGCTTCTATTAATAAGCTTATCGACCTTAACGTTCTATTCTCTTCCTATTCCTCCAGGGGCAAGGATTACTTTTTGTCCTTAAACCCTGAATGCGAAGAAGAAGCGAAAGAGTGCTTGGATTGGCTTTCAACGAAGACGAAGAAACCCAAAATGCGCAAAGTCGAGTTCATTGAGAGGTAAGCTGTATGAGCAAAGAACTAAAGAGATTTGAGGAATGGCCTTTTAAGGTTCCTTCCATCAAAAAAGCGGTTGAAAAGGTGAAGGCTTTCACCGCTGCTTTGAAAGATGCGAAAAGCGGAGAAGAAGCCCTTTCCATTGTCAAAAAGCACGCAAAAGCCATGGATTCTATTGGAAATGAGAGCACTCATATTTCCGTTCTGTATTCTTTGGATACGACAAATAAGAAGTACGAAGACGCCATGAACGTCCTCAATGAAGGCATGCCCCTTATCCAGGCGGAAGAGAATAAATGGAACGAGGCGCTTCTAAACAGCCCTTATCGTTCTTTCTTGGAAGAGAAGCTTGGTTCCTTCTTGTTCACGATGATGGACTATCAGCTGAAATCATTTGACGAAAAGGTGATTGAGGAAGCGGTGGAAGAGAGCAAGCTCACCATGGAATACGATGCCTTGATTGCTTCTGCGAAGGTTCCTTTCCGCGGAGAAGTCTATAACCTTCCTCAAATGGCCAAGTTCTTGCAAGACGTGGATAGGGAGACTAGAAAAGAGGCTGCGGATGCCTATTACTCCTATCTTGATGCGAACATCAAAGACAAAGCGGAAGACATATACGACAAACTCGTCAAAGTCCGCACGAGAATGGCTAAGAAGATGGGCTATTCTTCCTATACGGACCTTGCCTACCTTAAGATGAGTCGTTTTGATTACAACAAAGAGGACATCAAGAGGTATCGCGAGCAAATTAACGAGTTCGTGACTCCGATCGCATCCAAAATCATGAAGGCCCAGTTCAAGAGAACGGGCATTCGTTCCCCCAAAGTCTATGATATGGGCCTCTCCTTCAAAGAAGGGAACCCTCTTCCGAAAGGCAGCACCAGAGACAAGGTCGAGAATGCAAAGAAAATGTATGATGAGCTTTCCCCGGAGACAAGCTACTTCTTCCGCTATATGGATGATCATGGCGTGATGGATTTAGAAGCGAAACCCGGCAAGCAATCGGGAGGATATATGACTTATTTCCCGACCTATGGGATTCCTTTCATTTTCTCGAATTTCAACGGAACCAGCGGGGACGTGGATGTTTTAACGCATGAATTCGGACACAGTTTCCAGGCTTATATGGCTAGATGCATCAAGATTCCGGAATACCGTTCCCCGACGATGGAAGCTTGCGAAATCGATTCGATGTCCATGGAATTCTTCGCCGAACCTTGGATGAATCTTTTCTTCGATGAGCCGAATAAATATCGGTATGTTCATTTGGCGGACGCCATTACTTTCCTTCCTTATGGCGTGACGGTCGATGAATTCCAACATTGGGTTTATGACAATCCCGATGCCAGCAAAGAGGAAAGGGATGCCAAATGGGTTGAACTTGAGAACAAATACACCCCGTATAAGGCAGCACTCTATAAAGGATGCGACTATCTCGAAAGCGGTCATCGTTGGCTCCTGCAAAGCCATATCTTTGATGTGCCTTTCTACTATATCGATTACACGCTAGCCCAAGTCATGGCGTTCGAATTTTTCAATTTGGATCGCAAGAATCATAAGCTTGCATGGAATCGATATCTGAAACTCTGCAAGATGGGCGGCAAGTACCCCTTCCGTACCTTGGTCGTGAAAGATCATATGAAAGATCCCTTTGAGCCCGGGGTCGTTGAAAAGGCGATCAAACCCCTTATCAAGGTTCTGAAATCCTACAATCTAGACTAAAGAAAAAGCCCATCGCTGGGCTTTTTCTTTTGCTTTGCTGTAAGTTATTTTTCCTTGATTTTGCTTTCTTCACTTCTATGAAGCTCTTCTTCTTTCAGCAGATACTCATAGAGGCTGACCATGATTGCTCGAGCGCCGGAGGAAAGACAAGTCAGATCAAGACTGCTGAGAATGTTGGTAACATTGTGGGCTTTTGCGATTTCCTTTAGCTTTTCCCTTTTGGAGAACTGCGGGAGATGGTCGCCGTTTTCCCAGTTGTACATGCTTTGAAGACTGAAATTGCCTTCGCGCGCGATTTGCTCCAAGGTCATGCCGCGTTCGTTGACCAAGGCTTTGATAATTAAGGAGTAGGTTTCATCTTTGTCCATAGCGGCTTGATGATACACCGCGATTCTAAAATTATCAAAACATCTTTTCCAAGAAAGTTATTTTTGCTTTTTGCGGCAAATGGATCAGTATAAATTTAAAAATAATCGGAAATAACGAACTAAAACGAAGCATTATTTAAGGTTTCCCATTTTTTAACAATATCAAAAAACGATAATCGGACATTTGAAAAACAAAACATATTTTTTGTTTCGTTGCTCCATTTCTTTGATTTTATTTTAGCAAAGCAATTAAACCTTTTTACCGGCTTCATTCATTTCGAGCAGCCCTTCCTCTTCTTTAGAGGCTGCGCCTAAGCTTTCGATGTCTAATAAAACATTGGTGAACTTTGAGTCTTTTATCAGTTCTGAAAATTGTTCCTTATTTACGGCGGCTTTCTCTAGACCTTTCTTTTCGAGAATGGTTTGGAGGGCTTTTGAGTTCGCCTGGATTTCTTTGGCAAGTTTCTTTGCCTCAAGTCGACCTTTGAAGCCTAGCCAAATCATGATTGCTCCAAGCGAGAGAGTTCCTGCGAAAGTCGCCCACGTTAAGATGAAAACGAGAGTTTCTAGCCAAGAGAAGTTGAGATAGATGTTAATAAGCAAGAATAGAGAGAACAAAGAATAGACGCCGATCAACATATCTAGGGAAGCAACCGCGATGCTGAATGGCTGATTTTTCTTCTGATAATTCACGTAGTTTTTGATGCAGATGGCAAAACGGAATAAGCCATGGGCTATTTGAATCACCAAAACAAATGTGGCGCTTGCTTGCATCTTTTGCTTGCTAATCCAAAAAATGCCCAAAGAGAAAAGAACGCTTAACGCGGACAAAGCGAATCCTACGTAAACCAAAATATTGTTTTCGGAGGCCTCGGCAAGTCTTTTGTTGTAAATATTGCGGTGGATGGCGTTTTTCCATAGGAGCGCGCTCAGTCTAATTGCCCCAAGTGAGAGATAAATAATGGCAATTCCCACATAAGCAAAGCTCTGGTCTTTTATTGCAGAAGCAACCGAGATTAGAACCGTCATTAAGGAAGAGGTCACAACTATGTAATTTCCAATGCTGTGCCTCACTCCGAAATTAACCATTTTCTTAATTCGTGAAATGGTTCCGCCTTGCAAAAGCAAGATTGAGAAGAAAACGTTTTGGGCAAAGAAGAAAACCAAAAAGAAAACGCCCGTCAAAGCATCCGCGAGGCTTTTGTCCATTATGCCTTTTGAGCAGAGAAAATAGAGAAGAAGGCCTAGGAATAGAGAACAGCAGGCGCAGAATGAACAAAGATTTTCGCTAGCCATCGTAATCCGTTTTTTATGACGGGGGAGATAGCGGACGAAAGATAAAGCGATTTCTGCGGAGATTTTGAAAAGAAGAAATGCCAAAATTGCATAATTATTTGCTTCATAGGACAGGAGGACCATCGCAAGGATCCAAGGGATTGGATAGATGGTTTCGGCTACGCCCATGAAAAGCGCTAGATGGGCTTTTGCTTTTTCCTTTGCTTCGCCTTCTAAGCGGCGATTAGCAAGCGTGTAAGACATCGAGTAAATCCTTCCCGCGGCTTCGAAAAAGAAATAACTAGCGATGAATAAGGAAGGGAGCATCAATTCGATGTTAAAAACGGGAAGGAAAACGAAAAAGACAGTCGCATCTAGAGAAACCGATAAGGACAGCAAGGATGTAATCAATCCTTTGATTTTCTGCCCCTTTGAATCCATGGGGCTATCCTATCACGTTAAAGGAGAATTACATCTAAGAAGATAGAAATGAAAACCCGCCTTTTCAGGCGGGCTCACAATCAATGGAAGGCTTTCATCATGAGGGAGTTCAGATTTTCGACAAATTGTTTTTTGTCTTCGATCTCGAAACCTTCAAGAAGCATTGCCTCATCATAGAGCAATTTGCCGCATTTCTGGATTTCGGCATCATCGCTTATTGTCGCAATCGCTTGGAATAAGGGGTGTTCTGCGTTGATTTCCAGAACTTTTGTGGCTTTCGGCTTTTCGTTTTCGGTGGCGCCAGGCTGCTCATCGAGCACGCGTTCTACGTTCATCGACATGCCGTTTTTCGTGGTAATGCAAACAGGAGAGTCGACTAGCTTTGTGGAGAAGGCGACGTCGTCTACTTTTCCGGCGAGCCCAGTCTTCATCTCGTCGAGGATTCTCTTGTGATCTGCGGTCAAGGTATCGAGTTTGTTCTTCTCCTCGTCCGTCAATGAATCTTTGTCTTCGCTGGCGATGTTCTTGAAGCCATGCTTGTCATAATCCATGAGGGCCATAATCGCGAATTCGTCGATTTCCTGGTCGAGAATCAAGACGTCGATGCCCTCTTTTTTGAATTTTTCGAGTTGGGGTAGCATCTTGATCTCATCCGCGCTTTTGCCGGAAGCGTAGAAGATATCTTTTTGGCCTTCTTTCATGGAAGCGACGTAATCCTTGAAAGAGATTGGGGCATCGGAATTGATGGAGGAGAACTGAAGCAAATCTTGGAGGTCGTTTTTCTTCATGCCGTAGGTGGAATAGATTCCGTACTTGAAGTAGTTGCCATAGAGCTTGAAGAATTTGTTGTAGCGTTCCTTGTCATTCTTTTGAACGGAGGCGAGCTTCTCGAGAATTTTCTTTTCCAAAGAGCTTTCTATTTTGGTCATTAGAGGAGATTTCTGCAGCATTTCGCGAGAAATGTTGAGCGGAAAGTCTTCCGAATCGACTAAGCCACGGCAGAACTTCAAGAAGTCGGGGATGAGCTCCTTGCATTTGTCTTGGATGAAGATTCCCTTGCTATAAAGCGCGAGGCCCTTCTCGTATGAGGAGGAATAGAGATCATAAGGAGCGTGAGCTGGAATATAGACGAGCGCATCGTAAGAGATGAGGCCCTCGATATGGACGTTAAGCGAGATGAGGGGGTCTTCATAATCATCGAATTTGCTCTTGTAGAACTCGTTGAGTTCCTGCTCGGTTACGTCTTTGGCGTTCTTTTTCCAAAGCGGGGTCATGGAATTCAAGATCTTGTCTTCTTGAACCTCATGGCTCTTGCCTTCAATTTCTTTCCCGTTTTCGTCTTTGTCCGGTTCTTGGTGGCTTTCCATCATCTTGATCGGATAACGAATGTAGTCGGAATACTTGCGGATAAGTTCCTCAATCTTCCAATCCTGGAGGTAGGTGGCGTATTTTTCTCCTTCGGCATCGTCTTTTAAATGGATGGTTACTTTGGTTCCGTGATCAAAGTCAGCGGTCGCATCCTCGATCGTGTAGGTGTCTTTCCCCGAAGAGAGGAAGCGATGAGCTTCGCCGTTATGGGGTTTAGACAAGACTTCGACGGAATCGGCGACCATAAAGGAGGAGTAGAAGCCGACGCCGAATTGGCCGATGATGGAAAGATCCTCTGCCTGCTTGGCTTCCTGGTATTTTTTCGCGAAGTCTTTGGAACCGGATTTTGCTATGGTGCCCAGATTCGTCTCCATGTCCTCTTTCGACATGCCGATGCCGTTGTCGGTGATGGAGATGGTTTTAGCTTTCTCGTCTTTCTCGATGCGGATTTCCCCATTTGAGGTGGGGTAATTCGCCGAATCAGTGAGGGAGAGGAAACGATATTTGTCAATCGCGTCGCTCGCGTTTGAGACGATTTCCCTCAGGAAAATTTCTTTGTTGGAATAAATGCTGTTGATCATGAGGTCAAGCAACTGCTTGGACTCAGCTTGGAATTCTTTTTCTTCTTTCATTTGAATTGTCCTTTCGAATTCACGATTAGTAATTTAGTCAATTATTTAGCACTGTCAAGCCATGAGTGCCAAATATTTAAAGCTTGCAAGCCAATCTTGGTCTTTTGCGTTCATAGTGACTATTTTTGTGATGAGTTCAATTGCCTCGTTTGTTTTTAGATGGAGCGGAACCGTAAACGAAGAATACCTTTTTACCAATGCTTTTGGAGAGTATCATTTTGCCGCTATGGCGGAGAAAGAAACGGATAAGAAGGCTAATAAGCGAAACAAACAGGATTCGCTTTCGACAAACAGAATTCACATCATGTGCATCATCGCGATTTTCACCGCATTGATGTGCGTGCTCTCTCCAATTTCGATCCCCATCGAACCGGTCGCGATTACGTTGGCTACTTTCGTTGTATATCTTCTTGGCGCCGTTTTCTCTTGGAAAATCTCGGTGCCGATTGTCCTTTTGTATTTGCTCTTGGGGATGGCTGGAATGCCGATTTTCTCCAAGTTCCAAGGTGGTTTCCAAGTTCTTGCGGGTCCTACCGGCGGTTTTTTGATCGGCTATGTTCCCTGCGTTCTTATCGAGACTTTGCTTATCGGAAAATGGAAGAAAAAAATCTGGATTTATCCCATCGCGATGGTCGCGGGTACCATTGTCCTTTACGCTTTTGGAACGGGATGGTTCTTGATTTATGGCAAAGGCAATTACGACTTCGCTAAAGCGATGATGCTCTGCGTTGTGCCCTTTTTGCCCGGGGATGCTTTGAAAATTGCTCTTGCCACTCTCACGGGTTTCCGGCTTAGGAAATTCATCGACTCCCAAATGGGTGTCCCTTGGGAAGAAAAGTGAAAAACATTAGAAATATTTTTTGACTTCGACGAAGCTAAAAGAAATAAAAAACCGGCCTAAGCCGGAAGCAATAAAGTGGTGGTGCGGGTTGCCGGACTCGAACCGGCATGGGCTCATCACCCGAGGGATTTTAAGTCCCTTGCGTCTACCATTTCGCCAAACCC
>CAVEPD010000004.1:0-76934 GCA_963617535.1 bacterium | reverse complement strand
GTCCTCGACGGGGTCAAGTACGAAGTCGATAACCGCATCCGTTCCTCCATTCCTAGCGAATCTGAGGAATTGAAGCGAGTGAACGACGAACTCATCCGTCAGATCGAGGTTTTGCAGAAGCGCTGCCTCTATTACATCTCTTGCCCTTTCATGGTCAAGATGAAAGGGGCTAAGCCCATTCATGACCCGATCTCGATGACGAACCTATTGGAGAAGAACCCGGATTATAAAGGGGCTCTGAAGCTTTGGAGGTTCGTCAATACCTATACGAAACTTGGTATCGATTATTCCATCATCGAACGTAATGTGAAGTTCGATGAGCAATACGCGAAAGAAATCTACGCGATGATGTGCGGTGATGTGCTTACTTTGAAAGGGCACGAATCCGACGCTTTACGCATCCCAAAGAAAGAAGGGGACGTCAATAAGGTCATCATCCCTAGAACGTTGCTCTCGATCGACGACATCGCCTTTCAAGACGACAGATTCCAATATAGCCAGTTCCCTGAGATCAAGAAGGAATACGACAAGCTTTTAGCGGCCCAAAAGAGGGCTAAAGGCGAAGAGAAGCTCGCCCTCACCCAAGAGGAAGCCAAAGCCAGGAAGAAGAACCGGCAGGACGAAAGGCGAGAAGAAATCATCCACGCTTCTGACATCAAGATCAGAGGCGATGCCTGGAGAGAGAAGAGCGCCCGTTACGAAGACGAGCTCGCGATCTCTAGCAACCAGAAGTTCAATGACTTCATCGAGAGCGAGAAAATCCGCCTCGATGAGATTGAAGCCAAAGACAAGGAGATCAGAGAAAGAGAGGCCTATGAGCTTGCCCGAAGAAGGGCGATGGAGCGCAGGGCCTACGAAGACTCCTTGCTCGGTGTCGAAAGAGAGAGGGTCCTTGCCGAAGCTATGGGCGATAGCGAGATCGAAGATCGCGCTTTCGCAGGCGGCTATACCTTGACTCCTACGCCAGAACTGCGCAGAGAGCAGCCCGAGATGGTCGCTCCAACCCCTGCTGAGCCGCTTTATGACGACAGGGTCTTCTACTTCAATAAAGACGCTGCTAAGCCGCTACCAGAAGTCGAGATGCCGGTTAATCTCGTGCCTTCGCCTGATGCCGAGGTCAGTCTTAAGCCCAAGGAAGCCACCCCCGAAGAAGCGGAAGTTGCCCCAGAGCTTGAGATCACCTTGCCTAGCAATGAGGATGAAGCCGATGCGATTGAGGCGGAGCTATCCCCCGAGACCTGGGATCTTATCCGTTACGCGATCGCTCTCTCCAAAGAAGCCGTCAAAGAAGTCAAAACCAAGAAATACAAGAAGGAAGAGAATATCGTTGCCAAGTCTAACGAGGGCAACACCTATTCCTTCCCCATGGAGCACCCTGACGTAAGGAAATAGTTATGGGTGAGGCAAAGAAAAAGAAAGTCAAGGTCTCCACGATCGTCGACGGGGTTTTAATCGCCCTCGGTTTAGGCTTATTGGCCTTAGAACTAAGCCTTGTGATCAGCAAGCAGAAAGATGGGATGCCTTCTCTTTTCGGCAGGACTTTCATGCACGTGGAAACCGGGTCAATGGTTGGGCCAGACACGGACGTTTTTTATATTACGCGCGCGGGCGATAGCGCGGACGGGCGCGTGAACGGCGTCTACTATACCGTGGAAGACGCCCAAAAAGCCTCAGGGGATGGCAAGACCTACTTCGAGTTTAAGAAGAACGGCCCCAAGATGCTTAGCATCGGCACCGCGGCGATTCTGGAGAAAAGAGATTTCTCTAGCGTCACGCCCGGCGACGTCGTGACTTTCTATTACGATATCACGGGTTATGCGGATGATGGCCAGCGCGTCACCTATCCGAATCAACTTGTCACCCACCGCGTCATCGAGATCGTCGACGATGTGCTTTATTGCTATGGGGACGCCTATCCTGATCCCCATAACGACGCGGGCTCTTCGATCCCTTATAACTCCACTTCCTCGGATTACCGCGGGGTGCAGAAAATCACCAAAGACAAGTTCGTCGGCGTGGTCACGGGCAAAAGTGACTTCGTGGGCTGGGTGCTTGAGGTGACGAGCCAGACCTGGTTCGTCCCGGTCGTCGTCGGCGTGCCGCTTCTTACGATGGGCGCGTTCAGCTTGGTTGATGGCCTAAAGAAGAGCAAAGAGGCCAAGAAAGAAGAGCAACGCCGCATCCAGGCGCTTGTTGATAAAACAGGCGTCAAAAAAGAAGACGGGGTTGCGTATGAGCGAGAATGGGAGAAGGCTTCCATCAAAGTAGCCATCCAGATGGAGATGGAAGAAGAGAAAGAGAAGCAAAAAGAAATCTACCGAAAACAGTTCGAAAAGGCTAAAGAAGAGGCCAAAAAAGAACTTAAGAAAGAACAGGGGGCACAGAAATGAAACAGAAGAAAAACGAAGGGGACGCGCTCTTCCGCGCCTACGGATATTGGGGGCTTGGATTTGGGATCCTCGGAATCATTTGCTTGCTCTCCTTGGGCATCAATGGCGCCTTGCTTTTGGTGAACTCCAGCGTCAACAAACCTGTTTATTGGGCCCTTTTCTTCGTCTGCCTTTTGCTTCTTGTGGCCTCGATCGCCTTCTCTTTCTGGTTCTTCGCCAAACGTTCGAAGATGAAACTCGAACAGCTTAGCGCCTCCAGCTACTTCCTCGAATCGACCTTCGTCTATTCCGAAGGCGCCTTCCTGCGCGAAACGAAGCGCCTTTCCAATGAAGGCAGCAAGAAATGCACGGGATACGTCGCCGTGCTGAATGTCAAAGGCATCAACGGAGACATCCTCACCTTCTATGGGCCAGAAGAGGCCAAAGCCATCAACTCCATCGTCTTCTCTTGCCTCTACGAGAGATTCCATCAAAGAAGGGAATTCCGTTACGGGTTCTCCCTCGTGAACTCCTTCTTGATTTTCTACCGTGGGGAAAACGAGGACATGCTAGACGGGGAACTCATGGCTTTAGCCCACGATATCGAGGACAAAGTCATCGCTAGAGGCAAGATCAGCACGATCACGATCCTCTTCGGGACGAGCTCCATCAAAAACGAGAAGAATTGCCAAGACGCTTTAGATCATGCGACTTTCGCTTCTAGATACAACGCCTCCAACCGCTTCTCTAGCGGAGTCATCCCCTTCTCCAAAGACCAGATGGATTTCTCTGAGAACGAGAAGGAGCTTCCTAGCGACATCCTCCGCGCGATAAGGGAAGAGCAGTTCCAGATCTTCTATCAGCCGAAGTTCAATCTCCGCACGCAGAAGTTCTATGGCGCTGAGGCTCTTGTCAGATGGTCTCATCCTACCCGTGGCCTCTTGCCCCCTAGCTTCTTCATCCCCTTCTCCGAGAAAAGCGGCCTCATCGTCGATCTCGATCACTACATCTACGAGCACACGATGCGCGACATCTCTAGGTGGGAGGCTAATGACGAGCCTTTGGTTAGAATGTCCATCAACCTCTCTAGGCGCACGGTCTATAACGAGGGCTTAGTGAATTTCCTCCAGGACACGGCGAAGCGTTATGGGGTAGACAGCAAATGGATCGACATCGAGATCACCGAATCCCTCGCCGCGAGGGACGCGGCCTTCCTCTACCAGCTCGTCTCGAAGATCAAGAATCTCGGCATGGCGACCTCCATCGACGACTTCGGGGTTGGTTATTCTTCCTTCAACTCTTTGAAGAAGCTCCCCTTTGATACCTTGAAGATCGATAAGTCCTTCATTGACGACATCGAAGTCGACACAAAGTCGCGCGACATCGTCCGCGCGGTCATTGATTTGGCCCACAGCATGGGCATGTGGACGATCGCGGAAGGCGTTGAGACCGCGAAGCAAGTCGAGATCCTCTCTTCCATGGGTCTAGACGCGGTGCAGGGCTATTACTACTCGCGTCCGCTTAACGGCTTTGAGTTCCAGAGGTTCCTCAAAAACAACCCCTTTGAGAAGAAAGATGCGAAAGGAGCGAAAAAATGATCGCGATTATCGGACAGAGCCAAGACGATATCCTCTATTTCACCGCGAAGCTCAAGATCGAGCGGAGCGAGGATATCCTCGGCAAGACCAAGGCCTATTTCGGCCATCTATTCGCCGATGAGGTCGTTTTGTGCGCGGTGGGCGAAGGAAACGAGTATACGGCGATGATCACCTCGGTTTTGATCGACCGTTATGACCCTTACCTCATTTTCTCCATCGGCACCTGCGCTTCCTTCCAAAGAGAGCTTAGGCAGGGCGATATCTTCATCGCCGACCGCGTATATCTCGCGAACGTCGACTTCTCGAACGAGCACCCGCTTGTGTATGGCCAGCTCCCGGGCGAAGCCCCCTTCTTCGTGGGCGACCAAACCTTAAGCGATAAGGCCGAAAGGGAATCTTACTTGGTCACCAACCGCTATATTCAGCGCGGCTACCTTCTTTCTGGCTCGACCTTCCTTGCTTCTAGCGAGGAGATCGAAGGCATTTTGCGCGGCCACTTCCTCACCGAGGAATCCTTGAAAGCTTTCGATAGCGGGAGCGGAGGAATTCTCCTTGCCGCGAGCGGCAAAAGAGTCCCCGTCATCTCCATCCGCGCGGTGGCTTACGAAGTCGGTAATCAAGAGCAGCGCCTTTCCTGGCGCAGAAAAGGCCTAGAGGCGATGCCGACGATTGGCAAGATCGTCTCGCGCACCTTACTTGATCAGGGGGATAATTTATGAAACAAAAAGCCATCCTCGACAAAAAATCCTTCCTCATTTTGGGAATCATCTTCTTCGTGGGGACCTTATTCGCCGCAGGGCTGGTCCTGGCCAAGGTTTACGAGATCACCTGGCTCGTGTGGGTGATGGGGGGCTTGCTCATCGCGACTTTCTTAGCCTTAGGCATCTGCGCGATGATCTTCCTTTACCACAGGCAAAAGAAGCAGAGCCAGACTCTTCATTATCTCACCGAGCAAATCAATTCGAGCCGCCTAGGCTCCGTGCCTTTGCTCACCCTTCTAAGAGAGAAACTAGGGGAGTTCTCTCCTCTTCAAGACGCGCTAAACTCGTTCCTAGAGACCTATTCCCGTTTCGAGGTCGTCTATAGCTCCTCCTCCCAAGACAAGTCCCTTCGCGACCAGATCGCCCTAGGCCACGTCTTCCGCGAGGATGAGTTCAAGAAGAACCTCTATTTCGAACTCCAGGGAATCCATTCTGCGAGATGCGCGCTTCTGATGTTTGAGCTCGTCGGCAAGCAAGAGAAAGAAAAGAACGCTTTGCTTAGCGCCATTCAGCGCGCCTTCCCCGGGGCGATGATCGGCAACCGGGATAATGGCTACGCCTGCTTCGTCTATGAAGTGGGGGCCTTGTTGACCTTAGAGAAAACCTGCAAAGACCTCGTCACCTCCTTCTGCACCTTAGACGTCGAGCTCACCGAAAGCGTGAGCTACTGCAAGGTGGGCGGGGTCATCTATCCTTTCGTCTCGATGTCTGATCTTTATATCGAAGCGGAGAAGGCTCTCCAAGAAAGCGACGACGTGAACATCCTTTCCACCTTCGACCGTTTCTATTTCCCCCGTACCGTCCTCACCGAGAACAACAAACTCGTCATCTACACGGGCTTCCTCGAATCCGCGGAGCTGCACTTCGCGACCCTTCTTAGCCATAACGAGAGGGTGGAGTTCCTCTCCTCCTTGTTCCAATGGGCCGCGTCCACGTTAGGCATCACCTCAGGCGGGTATCTTGTTTATGACGCCGCCTCAAAGAGTTACCGCGTCGAGATGGATACTTCGCGTTCTGGCGAGAACAAGACTTTCGGCAAGATGGGTGGCCGCATCGAGGAGAAATACCTCAACCCCTTCTTCGAAGAGGCGAGCAAAGACCTCTTCTTCGCGGTGAAAGACACGAAGGGAATGCCTAGCGAATACGCCTCTTTCATGGCAAATCTTGGCCTTACTTCCCTTTATCTGCGCGCCCTTTCTTCCAACGGGGAACGCCTAGCCCTCATCTTCTTCGCAGGCGAAGAAAAGACCCCTTTCGATTCGATCGTCTCCCACGTCATTCTCGATTCCGTCTCTCACCTCGTCTATAAATCCCTCAGTGAGATGAAGGGGCAAGAGAAAGCGGATGGCAGCGACCGCATCGTGAACGCGCTCGCTAGCCGCACCCATCGTTACCTTTATTCGATTGACCGCGCTTCCTATCGCCTCACCTTTGTTTCTAGTGACCTTCAGAAAGTCTATCCGGAAGCTAGACCCGGTGCCCTATGCTATAACGCGCTTAAGCGCGGCTATGATGGCCCTTGCTCCTATTGCCCTCTTGCTAGGGGGACGACTTCCCGCCTTCTCCCTGAGCTAAACGTGTCTCCTTGCACCTTAAGCGTGCTTGAATACCGCGGGGCGGATTCGGAACGTTCCACCCTCCTCATCGAGACAGAGGGCATGGATACCGCGGCGAAGTCCTCGAAGCTCGTCGATGAGGCCCTCATGATTCATAACCAGGCTGCCCTTAGCCTCATCATCAATAGGGACTGCAAGAACAGGAACCCTGGCTATGTGCTCTCTGCAAAGGTCAATAACATTGCTAACCTCAAAGAAGTCCTCCCTCAAAGCGACCTCACTTCCTTGATCGGGCAGATCGTCAAGAACTTCCAGGATGCGGGGTATGAAGACGTGCTCTATCGCTTCGACGATGAGACTTTGTCCTTCTTGCTTCCAAATTACACGAAGACCAAGGCCATCAGCTTCGCCGAAGAAGCCGCGGAGATCTTCGCGATCCCCCTTGAATCCGGGAACATCGCGAAACTACCCGAAGTCTCTTATTGCCTTGTGGCCTATCCAGGCGATGTCTCTAACGCGAGGCAGTTCATCACCCTCGTGAAGAACGACCTTGAACGTTCGCATAACTTCGGTCCGGGCTTCCTCGTCGATCAAAGCGGGGCAAACGCGAGAAAGGCCAAACGCAGCGAGTTCGTCTCCTCCTTGCTAAAAGACGCGGTGAACAGGGACAACATGAAAGTCTTCCTCCAGCCGATCGTCGACGCGAAGAGTCTCCGCCCGATCACGGGCGATATCCGTGCGGCGCTATTCGCTCCCGACAAGAGCGAGATTGCCCCGGGCGAGTTCATCCCTCTCGCGGAGAAAGACGGCCTCGTCTCTCAGATCGACGTCTCTTCCTTCCATGCGATGGGTGAGCTGTTCTCGCAATATGGCTACACGACCTTCAAGTCCGTTGGGGTGACCCATCTTGCCATCTACCTCTCTCTTGAATCCATCATGGATGCGAGCTTCCCTGCCCAGGTGAAGAAAGCGATGAACCAGTACCACTTCCCGAAGAACTGCGTGCAGTTCGAAATCAAGATGGGCTTCATCAACAAGAACGGGGACGCGGTTAAGCGCCTCATGGAAGAGCTTGCCGGGCAGCCGATCGAATGGGTTGCTTCTGAATTCAACTATGAGCACGATTCCTTGGAAACCCTGCAAAACTTCAATATCTTGGTCCTTAAGACCGACCGTTTGATCGTTAGCAACGCCTTGTCCTCGCCTAGAGACGGGACGAGCTTCGCCCGTTTCTGCAGCGACGCTTTAAAAGGAGGCTTCCGCATCGTGGCCACCGGAATTGAAACCGAAGAGCAATGCAAATTCGTGTCCCATCTCGGCGTCCATGAGATGGAAGGTTACTACTTCGGTCGCCCGATGAAAGAAGAAGACTTCCTCAACGCGATCGCTTATGGCAGCGACCCCAGCAGGAAATAAGACTCTCCTGCTTAATTAGACCCTGGCTTCGCCGGGGTCTTTTGCGTTGTACGGGCTTCTTTTTTATTGCCTTTTCAAGGGAGAGGTCTATCTTTGTTTGGTATTGCGTGAAAGGGCGAACGTATGAACAAATTGAATAAACTCCTGGTGCTTGGGATGTCCTCTGCTTTGCTAAGCGGATGTGCGGCCGGAGGGGAGACCATCTCTTCTAGCATTGAGCCTAGCACCTCGATTAGCGAGACCAGCGAGCGTGAAGCAGGAACCACTTGGAGCGAGTCTTTACAGGAGCTCATGAAAAGCTATTGCGGTGAGGTCTTGCCTTTCCCTAATGAGCTAAAAGGCGCTTCGATCCTCTTCCAAAAAGCCACTTTGAAAGATGGGACGAACTACCTAGAAATCAAAAGCGAGGCCTCTAGCTTCACCCTTAAGAAATATTACGAAATCCTTGCAAAAGATGGCTGGAATCTCGTTCAGGGGTATGGGGATTTTGAAACCAGGCAATCTGGGACCCTTGAGTTCTCTGAGCTTACAAAAAGCGATGAGAGCAAGGGCTACGACATCACCTATTACTTTCAGGAGTCCTCTTCGACGAATGCTTTCGAAGGGAACGTCATTTGCTGCTACAACAATTTGAATAGCGAGCTTAATTCCGCGTCCTCTTGGACCTTAGGCGAGTCGGCCTCAATGAAGACAACCTTGACGGAAGTTCTTCCCTTTATCGCTTTAGGAGAAGGCTACAGCGCTTCTTCGACCGACGAGAATGATTTCCTTATTTGTGACACCTCCCTAACCGATTTGAGAAAAGACTACAGCGACATCTTAGTCGCGGATGGTTTTGTCCTTGATGAGGATACGAGCCTTGCCTATGGGATTTACGTCCTTACGAAGACCTTGGAAGATAAATCCGCGATTGTGGCAAATCTTGATTACAGCGGCGGCAACTACTTCCAGTTCACCTTCAAGATGAAGATCAAGAAGAGCTCGAAATGGCCTTCTAGCGCCTTGGCGGATATCGAAAGCGCGGTGGGGGTGAGCATCCCCTCTTTTGAAGCGACCAGCCAATATTACAGCGCCTCTAAAAATGGGACCGTCTTTATCTACGCGACCGTTAGCGGGACCGTTGAATACGATACCGACTACCTTGATCAATTAGGCGCAATTGGCCTAATTGATTACGACGGATATGGCGAAATGTGCAATTGGGAGGAGACTCTTTCTCTTACTTACGGTTATTTCACTAGCGGCAATACCGAGTATTTCGAAATCATCGTTTCGCTTACGACTCCTACTTCTAAATTTGCTTCCTCTTGGCCAGAAGACGTCATCAAAAGCTCGCTAAAGAAGCTCAATGTGACTGTCTCTTTTCCCGCGCCTACCTTGCCTGCTTTAACCAAAGACATCAAATATACCTCCGAGACGAGGTACAGCAGGATGTACGAGGCTTGTTACGCCTACCTTGTTGAGTATAGTGAATCCTACGGCATCGACGTTAATGACGCGGAAACCCTTGACGCCATGGCTACGAAGCTCGCAAAAGAAATGACTGGGATTGACCTTGGCTTCTATGATAAGGATGGTTCGGTCTACAAGGCTCTTGATTCCTATTACTATGGCCTTGGCTACCATAAAGACAGTGATACTTCTGGGAATACGGTCTATGAAGACCCGACGGGCCAAATGGCAATTTCTATTTACACGACTCGTGTCGGCGTGACCTATGCTCATATTGGCTTAGGATCAGGGAAAACGCATACACCTGTCCTCTCTTTTGCGAAAGATAGCTACACTTTAGGCGTTGGAACAACGACGAAGCTCGGTCTCAAGATTGACATGCTTCCTTATGATGTGAGCTATTCGCTAGACGATACCACGAAAGGCATCAGCGTCAGCGAAGATGGTGTGATCACCGTCGATTCGACTGCCAAGGCTGGAGATAAAGTAATCCTTACCGCGAGCGTTCAAATTCCTGACGGGGATAAAATCACAGCAAGTTGCGAAATTGTCGTCGACGAACGTTCCGAATACAGCTATAAGACCGCGATGGACGCGGTGGTCAAACTCTTCAACGCCGCTTTGGGCTATGAAGAAGATGATTCTTCGGCGCTTTACACTTGCTATGACTCTGATGAGGATTACTACTGGGTCCTCCATAATTTCATTCAATCGATGACGCACGAAACTGGGGACCAGGTGAAAGAGCTTGTTCAAAATTCCCTCATCCCTGAAGGATTCAATTTGTCGAGCGATTGGGAAAGTGGCGTTTCAAGCCATGGCTACCCGGAATTCGTCTGCACTTATGTCGCGGACGGGATCACCCTTGAATATACGGTGACCTTAAATGACGGCATTATCCTTGTGATGATTCGTTCTTACAAGGCTAGCTTCTAATAAGCAACGAAAAAACAAAGCCACTCTCGTTTGATGAAGAGTGGCTTTTTGCTGAGTTTTTGAAGAACGATAAATTCCGCAAAAACCGATTAATTTTTTGATTTGCGCCTTTTTTAATTGCGATGGAATAACTTTTTGGTCTCGTAAATCGGGTCGCTTGTATGATCGATGCCGAGCTTCTTTAAGGTACCGTTGTCCATTTCGGAAAGGATGACGGTGCTGTGAGACTGGCAGCCTTTGAGCTTAGGAAGCTGTTCCAAAGCCATTTCCGCTAAAGGATTGCTTAAAGCGGAGATGGACAGGGCAATCAATATTTCGTCTAGGTGCAAACGGGGATTGTGCCCTCCTAAACTTTGGGTTTTCAGATTGCAGATTGGTTCAAGGATGGATTTCGGAAGGATCATCACGGAGTCGCGGATGCCGGCTAGATGTTTGAGGGCGTTTAGAATCATTGCACTATTGCAACGAAGAAGCGGCGAGTTCTTGCCTGTGATAAGCGTGCCATCATCTAGTTCGATTGCGGCAGCAGGCTCACCTGTTTTCTCGGCCTTTGCTCTTGCGGCGGCGATTGCTTTCCTTTCGGAGATATCGATCCCGTTCATTTTCATGAGAGAATCGATCTTGGCGACTTCGGCGTCATTGCTTTGCCCTTGTCTTCTCTTCACAAGGGCTTTGAGATAACGTCTGATGATCTCTTGGCGGCTAGCTTCCTGGCAAACCTCATCATCGCTGATGCAGTAACCTGCCATATTGACGCCCATGTCGGTAGGAGATTTATACGCGGAACTGCCGAAGATCTTCTCAAAGACTCGATTGAGGACGGGGAAGATCTCAATGTCGCGGTTGTAGTTGACCGTGCTTAAGCCATAGGCCTCTAAGTGATAGGGGTCAATCATGTTCACGTCGTCTAAATCCGCGGTCGCGGCTTCATAAGCGAGATTGACGGGATGCTTCAAAGGGAGGTTCCAAATGGGGAAGGTCTCGAATTTGGCATAGCCGGATTTGATGCCGTTCTTATTGTCGTGATAAAGCTGAGAAAGGCAGGTGGCCATCTTGCCGCTTCCTGGGCCAGGAGCAGTCAAAACGACGAGAGGGCGGGTGGTTTGAATGTAATCGTTCTTGCCTAAGCCATCCTCTGAGACGATGTGCTCGACGTTATAGGGATAGCCTTCGATGACGTAGTGACGATAGGTCTTAATCTCTTGCTTTTGAAGGAGCTTCTCAAATTGCTTCGCGCTTTTCTGGTTTTGGAACTGGGTGAGGACGACGGAGCTTACGTATAGCCCAGCCGCTCTAAAGGCGTCGATGAGGCGGAGAACCTCCTGATCATAGGTAATGCCTAAGTCCCCGCGGGTTTTGGCTTGTTCGATGGTCTCGGAATTGATTGCGATGACAATCTCGGCCTGATCCTTCATCTTTAGAAGGAGCTGAAGCTTTGAAGAGGGCTCAAAACCCGGTAAGACACGCGAGGCGTGATAGTCGTCGAAGAGCTTTCCTCCGAATTCGAGATAAAGCTTTCCTCCGAACTGAGCGATTCTTTCTTGGATGTGCTCACTTTGAAGCGCGAGATATTTCGCATTATCGAAACCTATTTTGGCCATAAACAACCATCTCCTGTGAAATGTACCGCCCTTTATTGTACTGACCGAAGTGGGAATCGGGCTAGCGAAAAAGAAAAAAGCGTTTACAAAAAAGCGTTCGCCCAAAAAAAGAGACAAAAGAAACTATAAAGTGTATAAAATAGTCTCATTCCCTAAAGGGGTAACTTTATGTTTTTGGAACGTTTGAAAAATAACTACAAAGAAAATGAGCCGATCTTCACTGAAGATGTGCTAGCGTTGTTTCCTGATTACTCTAGGGCGCAAGTTTTCCGTTTTCTAAAAGAAGCGACGGAATCAAAAGAAGTCCTGCAATTTTGCAGAGGCGTTTATTACATTCCAAAAATGACCTTTCTTGGGACTCTGTCGTCTATTTTGCCTGATGATATTGTCAAGAAAAAATATATAAGCGATGGGAAACAAATTTATGGAATATTTGGAGGTCTTGAACTGTTGAATCGTTTTTCTGTTACTACTCAGATGCCGGCGATTATTGAGATTGTCACAAACAAAGCAACGATGCGTTATCGGGAAATTACTATTAGGGGAAGAACTTTTATATTAAGAAAGTCGCGTTGTGAGATTAACAAGGATAATTTCGCCGCCTATACCATAATGCAACTTTTCAGTGATTTTCTTAGAAGCGATAAAGTTGACGAATCTTCATTTAGGGTCTTGCAAAATTATATTAAAAAAGAAAATATTACTGCAGGACAAATATTCGCTTTAGCAAAAGAATTTCCTGCAAGGGCGGCAAAAAATCTAATTAGGAGCGGAATTATTGATGGATTTGCACAAGTACAAAGTAATTTTTAGAGAGGCAATTCTCCAAACCAGTTTGTACTTTGATATAAAGCCTTCTTTGGTTGAAAAAGACTATTTTGTAACTTTGTTTTTGCACAAGGCAAATGAGCGGGTGCCTGGACTTATTTTCAAAGGAGGGACCTCATTATCAAAATGCCACCATCTAATAGAACGCTTTTCCGAAGATATAGATTTGACCTTAGATAATGAGCATTTCGCTCAGTCATCCAAAAGAGCTTCAGTTCGGCTTCTTATTGACGTATGCCGGGAATTGGGACTTCTTCTGATTAATCGGGAAAGGATAGAGAAACATACTCATGCGAATTACAACTGTTATGAAATTCAATACCCTGTAACGTTTCCGTCCAATGACTTAAGAACCGAACTTAAGGTGGAAATGACATATATCCAAAAATGTTATCCCTCAGAAGAACTAATGGTTAGTTCATATATTGGAGAATATTTAACTGCTATAGGAAAAACGGACTTCGCTAAAGATTACGGGCTGCTGACTTTTCCTGTGAAAACTCAAACCTTGGAAAGAACGTTCGTTGATAAAGTTTTTGCCATATGCGATTACTTTTTGAGCAAAAACGAAGAGAGAAACTCCCGCCATATTTATGACATCGCCAAACTTATTTCGCGAATTGATCTGTTCAGGCCAGAACTGAAGAATCTCATTTCCGAGGTTAGAAGCGATCGAAAAGCGCATAAGAATTGTCTTTCCGCTCAAGATGGAATTGAGATTCCAAAATTATTAAAAGAAATCGTTCAAAGCAATTTTTACAAAAACGACTATGAAACGATCACAAGAAGACTGCTTATGAAACCTGCCAGTTATGACGAAGTGATAAAGGCACTGATTTTGGTTGCGGATAGCGGACTTTTTTAATGTGATGTTTTAATTCGATGTCGGCTTTATTCCTGAGGTTTCTCGGGCGTTTCGGCTTTCTTGGCTTGTTTCTTGTTGGAGAAACGCAAGAGGAAGAAAACGAATGCCGCTCCGACGAGGAAGAGAACCGCTCCGACGATGTAATCCCATGTCTTGATTGAGTTCTCCAAATACTTCGGATAGATATCGCTGTTGAAGAACATGGAGATGAGAGAACCGATAATCAAACCAAGAATCGCATAGAAAGTCGAGACCCTATGCTTTTCTAGCAGCTTGCTCATAAATTTGCTCGCAAAGACGATTCCTCCAAGGATGCCAATGACTAGAAGCAAGGCCAAAACCAAGCCGGTGACGATGTAAGTGGAGTCTGAACTACTCCAGATGCTGATGCTTCCTTCTTTTGTAGAAGGGATGAATGTATTGAGAAGAGGGAGATAAAGGCCAAAGACCATCATGGTCATCGAGCCCGATATGCCAGGGACGATGAGAGCGAACGCGGCGATGAAACCGGCAAAGGGCACATAAATGTACATCCACCAGTTTCGGTCAACGAGAGCGCTTTGAAGATCAATTTTGCATAAAGCGGTGACGATTCCTAGACCAGCGGCAAGCAAGAGGCAAAGCGTGAATGCCAAGATGTGAATCGCTTTCTCTTTCGCATTTCCGCCTTTCTTGAGCTCTGAGAAAGTCACGGGGAGTGATCCTAAGACCATACCTCCGAATAGGCCAGTCAAGGAGAAGGGAGCGACTTCATAGCCTTTCTTAATTCCAAGGAATGCGGCGACCGCTCCAAGAAGAAGTCCCAAGATAAAGGGCAATAAATATAGAAAGGACTTTTTGAAGGTCTTTCTCAAAGAAGAGATGTTCCCAATCAAAGCATCGTAGCAGCCTTCGGCCACCGCGATTGTGCCTCCGCTTAATCCTGGGATCGCCACAGATATTCCAAGGGTGATTCCCTTTGCCCCGTCGACGAAGAATCCTGCGACGCTTCTTTTGCTTTCGTTTTGCTCTGAATTTTCCATACGTGGAAGAGTCTACTTAATTCCTTTTTCCCTGTATATATCCGAAGGAACTATCTTTCATAAAGTAAAAGAGAGGGTTTCTGCGGGCTTTTTGGAAGGCTTGCTTATTTATCTCCGCAAAAATAGGTTTTTCTGATTTTCCTGACATTTCGATTCATGAGTTTTCTTCCGATATGCTTGTACATGAACCGTTTAACGGGAGACATGTTTTGATGATGCTCTTTGAGAAGATCATCCATGGAATCAAAAATCCCGAAGTCTTCAATAATTCCCTCTTTTTGAATGTAGGTGTTGTTCCGATTGAAATCGATAGGCGGGTTATCTAAATTCAGCGTCCCCACGCCGTATCCTAAGAAATAGCCTTTCTCGTGTGGGAATTTGTTTTGGATGGCTTTTAGGTAAGGCTTATCGAGGATGAAACCCTCGAGTTCATACCAATTTCCTTCTAGCTGAGCTTCCACGTAGCTATGGAATATCTTTTCGGGTGCACAACGATAAACTAGCCCTGTCATCGCCCCGTATTGAAGTTTCTTCGTAATGTAGAACCCGTGGATTTTGCAAGGAATGCCCAAAGCGCGAAGCAAAGCCATAAGGAGCGTGCCTTTGGTGTTGCACTGCCCAAGTCCGTCTTTCAAGACTTCGCTGGCTTTCAAAGAATCGTCCTTGTTGTAACCGAAATTAATATCGTTTTGGACAAACTCGTAAGCAGCTTTGATTTTTTGAAAATCGCTAAGCGCCGGCCATCCTTTGACTTTTATCAAAGCCTGTATTTCCTTTGATCCGTAATCAATTAGCCTCGTTTCTCTTAGGTACTTGTTGGGGTTAGAACTGTTCATATGCGGTTTGACCCTTTCTGCTAGCTTCGTTTGTAAAAATAATTTACGGTTTTTATCCTTCTCATGCAAAATCGGATTTTCTCGACGCATATGTTTTGCTCATTCTAAGTGCCGCTTTCAACGCTTCAGGATCGTTGCTTAAATTGAGTTTCATCCAGAAGAACGCTCCCGTGCGTGGACACTCGAATACATCTGTGTTCCACTGCGGATTGATTATAGACGGGGTGTAGGCGGGCTCGAACCCGTCTGCATCATTTCCGTTTTATGATGAGCAAGTTTTGCTATCGCCGTGTCTACTTTCAGACTGCCAGTACAAAAGCAGCCGGTTTTTTACTTGCAGTTTTAGCCAAAAACAGCCATTTTTTACTTGCAGTTTTAGCCAAAACAACCGTTTCATGTCTTCTCATGCTTTGGAAAGAGATTATCTCCGAAGCCATGATGCTCGGGATGATTTTGCATGGCTTACGAACGCCGCAGTCGCTCTGCCGGTATTTAACGTCAAGGAGTCTGTCTCTCCTTTGACTTCTGCGGAAGACCGCAAATTTTCTTCGTCACCAAAATAAGAAAACCGATATTTTTAGACAATGAAAGATAGCGCTTACAAAGTCTTTCGCACAACCTTTGAATTCGTGTTTATAATAGTCTCGTCAGGGGGAAACTCCTGGCCGCCAAGAGGGAAAATTGCTCCCCCTACGTATTGATATCTCCGGGAATTCTGATTGCGCTCCTCTGTTGTTGAAAGCCCGTTACGGACGGGAATCCTGAAGGGAAGACAAGAATGCCCACCTCTTATAAAAGAGGGACCATATCAGCCTTCTTGGCTAATAAGCTCCTAAACCTCCAGACACTCTCCTTCTGGAGGTTTTCCTTTTCTTAGCAAATTCGTTCCTTCCTCTTATTGGCTTTGCTAAAATCGGCTTGAGGAAAAAGAATGTTTCAAACGATCACTCCTGTCCAAGCCTTCTTGCTCTATCTCTTCTTGTTCTTGACTGGCTCTATTTTGGGCTATGGCCTTGAAGTGTTTTTCCGGAGGCTATTCACCGCGAAGAAATGGGTGAACCCTGGCTTCATGAGAGGGCCATGGCTCCCTCTTTATGGTTTTGGGGTCATCATCATGTTTACCGTGATCGTCCTTCTTTTGACTTGCCTTCCTTCCTTCTCTTTTTATAACCCCTTTGGCTGTTACGACTTCTTAGATAAAGAAAGCGGGCCTAACGTTGCCGATCTGTTGCCAATCTGCATCATGGCTTGCTCAATGATTCTTCTTGAGTTCGTCGCCGGGCTTATCTTCGTGAAGGGTTTCAAAGTCAAACTTTGGGACTATACGAATATGAAGGGCAATATCATGGGAATCATCTGCCCTCAGTTCAACCTTATTTGGTTTGCCCTCGCGGTGATTTTCTATTACGGGCTAAATCCTTTTGTCTATAAAGCCGCGGCCGCTTCCTTTGATTACATGTTTGGAGGAGAAGGAGGGGTCGCTCACTTCGGATTCATCTTTTTCTTAGGCCTTGTCTATGGGATTATGCTCATTGACTTCATCAATTCCGCGCAGGTATTCGCTAGAGTCCGCGCATGGGCGAACAAAAGCGGGCTCGCCTCGCGCTACGATGAGATGCGTCTTAAATATAAAGAAGGCGTTTTGACGGCAAGGGCAAGATTCCAAGAAGCCATTCCTCAAGAAGTGAAGAACGTTATCGAAAAAGGAAAGGAAAAGGCGAAAGAAGGGGAGGCCGTCTCCCAAAAAGCCGTTTCCTGGTTCGCCAAACTCGTCTTCATCGATCCCAACAAAGCCAAAGACACCTCAAATAATTACGACTCCAAGGGTCGCCCGGTGTCTATGGATAGCAATGAAAAGGAGAAACAAGAATGAAACTAGCAATTGCTTATGAAAACGGGGAGGTTTTCCAGCATTTCGGAGAGACCCCTTCCTACTTGGTCGTCGATATCGAGGATGGCAAGGTTGTTAAGGAAAGCGTCCATGACAATGGGGAAGCTTCTCACATCGCTTTGATCGATGTCTTAGTTGGCCTCGGCGCGGACGCGGTTGTCGTTGGCGGGCTCGGCGGCGGAGCCTTTGTCCGTCTTGAAGCGGCGGGCATCAAAGTCTATGCCCCTTATGTTGGCAGCGCGAAGCAAGCGATCGAAGACTATCTAGCGGGCAAACTTGTGGAGGCCAAAGCACCCACCCATCAGTGCTCTTGCCATCATTAAAAACCCTGTAAAAATCCCTTTTCTTTTTACTTTTGCGGGGTTTTATCATCGCTGCATATTCAAAAAGGCGACTTTTGCAGGCCGCCTTTTTTAAATGATGGTTTTGTGCGTCGCAATTTCGATTAGGCCCGCATAAAAGCAATAGAGCTGAAATGGTTTACCAAGCGGAAATCATCAACATCGAGTTCCCGTTTTCTTTATAGACGTGATATTTGATCAGAGTCCAATAGCCATCGTCGTTTTTGACGTTGTAGACCGCTCTTTCGGTTTGTAAGTCGCCTTCAATCCACTTGTCCCAATTCTCCATTCGAGTGAATCCTTCGGGGATGAGGTGCTGTTCAACTAGGGTTTTGATTTCTTCTAGCGTTAACGTGCTGCCGAAATTGATTGTCGTTTGGTAAGGGTCTTCCCCTTCTTTTTTCGCTTCATAACCCTGTTCTTTCAAAAGAGCTATCACGGCGTCGATCGCACGTTCAGAAGAGTAATTGAGATCCTTTTTAACGGTTATTGTGCAGGAGACGGTGCGGGGGGAGGATTCACCTGGGACGGAAATCGAAGCGGTGACAGTGGCCGTCGTTCCGATTTCGGCGTTTTCGTTTACCCAGACAAAGCCATCTTCATCGATGGTGATCATTCCTTCTCCACCCTCGATTGAGAAGGTGACGTCGTAAGGAAGCATCGATTTTACTAATTTCAGGCCCAGGGCTTTGCATCCTCCGGCGACCAATTCGATTTTTTCTTCGGCGAAGTAGAATGCTTCCTCGTGCTTTTCCCCGCTTCCTTCTCTGATTGAGATTATGGTCTCTCCCATATAGTCAAGCGCGGGACTCATATCGCCTGCGAAGGAGACGGCGACTTTGCCTTCCGGATCTTCATAAATTAAGTACCCGTCTTTGTCGTGATACTCGAACCAGCCCATTTCATAAAGCAGTTTCGCGTAAGCGTTGTAGGCTGTGTGATTTAAATCCAATATGGAGATTTTGATGCCTATTTCTTTTTTGGCCAGTTCCGCTGCTTTTGCTTTGATGGTTTCTTCGTCTGGGACTCCGCCGTAACCATAATCGATGTAGTTTTCGACGATGTCTTCGGAGTAATAGGCGTAAGCCTCCTGATAATAATCATTATCGTGCTCGACATATTTCACCTGCTTGCCGAGCGATGGGATATTAACCGCGTCGAGCGCTGGCAAATTCACGTCAGAGGCACCCAAAACATTTTTGACGACATCATTAATCGCCTCAGTCGGCCACGAGGAAACGAAAGTGCTAGTAGGATCGACCAAATTGACCGCTAAAAGGTACCCAGCCCATTCCCAATTTTCATCAGGCAGATAAGCTGCATCAAAATCGATTGTCTCGTCCCATGTGAGCCTTGGGTCATTCAAAGTGAAGAGGGAATAATCCTCATAATCAAATGAATCTTCATCTGCGAGGTCCCAGGTATAGACATAATAGGAATCGTTCTTTTGATAGACGATGTATTTGCCTCCATCCGCGACTTTGAATTCCGGGACGTCGACTCCGGATTTTTCTTTGATCGTCGCGAATATATCACTTGGCCAAGCGCTGTACTCTTTGGTTAAGGGCGTGTATTCGGCGTAGAAGTAGTTCCCCCCGTAATAGCTGAGCAAGACGTCTATAATCGCCCCGTTGTTTAAGGTTTTGCTGAGAACGTAGGCGTTGTTGTAGGCACTTAGTTTTTTTTCGAGGACGAAGCCATCTTTTTCAAGGATTTCGATGTAATCGAGGGAGAGGTCTTGCGCATAGGTGTCGCTAATCGCCATAGTGTTCATGGTGAGGAGAGAGGCGGAACTGCCTTCGCCCATCGCCATGAAAGGAAGGCGGTAAGTCAGAGCGATGTCCATCACGGAAAGATCGTCCTCTGACCAATTGGTAGCTTTGCTTTTCGCTCCCTGCAAATCGTTATAGCAGCGGAGCATATTGCCGCTAGGAATGATTTCCCCGTCTTTGCCTACGCTTTCTGGAGCGAAGAAACAAAATATGTCATAGCCCGTTTTTTCGTCGCTGCCGACTTTGGTCACTTCCACGAATTGAGAACCAGAGCTATTGGTTTTGACGGCGTTATCGCTGTAATCATATATTGGCGTCCAGCCGTTTTCCTGCAAGTCTAGAAAGTATGTCTCTAAGCTCCAAATTGGAGACTCATCCTTAATTTCGAGATAGGAATAGCCTTCGTTGTCTTCGTCATAAATTACTTCACAAGACACATTTCCTTCGAAGAAATAGGAATAGGGCAAGACCTCTCCGCAATAGGTTTTGAGCAATTCTTTCTGCTCTTTGGTCCAGCCTGTTGAATCCCCGTCGTCGCTTTCAGAGCTTGGAGGAAGGATTTCACTGGAATCAATTGGCGATGCGCCGCTTGAAGGACTTGAATTATCGCTAACGCTTGAACAGCCTGTTATTTGTAGCAACGCCAAGGCGGATAAGCACAATAGTCCTATTCTTTTTTTATTCATATCGTGGTCTCCTATCGTTTTAGTTTCTAAATTATGGAGGAGACAAAGCAAAAGTAAAGAAAGGCTATCAAGGCCCAGTTAAAAATTCTGAAGGCAAAGCAAGAAGGAACGTTTTAAGAAACCATTGCCGTTTTACGTGAACTTTATGGCCCTTGATTTCGGCTTCCTTCAAATGGATCTCCTCAGAAGAAAGCGCTTTATAGAATTCTTCTCTCGTTTTGGCTATTTGCTTGGTTTAGACTTTACTGAAATATTGAGGAGGAAGTTTCCCATGCTCGACAACGCTCTCATCTTCTCTCTTTCTGCGAACCAGACGCTCGCTGAAGCCATCGCCAAGAAGCTTGGCGTCAAACTCGGCGAAAGGATCGTCAAGAAGTTCCCCTCGGGGGAAACTCTTGTCGAACCGATTGACTCGGTCCGCGGAAAGCAGGTTTTCATCATCGAATCCACTTGCCCACCCGTTAACGAAAATCTAATGGAGACATTGATTTTCATCGACTCCCTGAAGAGGTCTTCCGCTAAGGAAATCAATTTGGTTTGCCCTTACTTTGGCTATGCTAGACAAGACCGCAAAGCCCATGCCCGCCAGCCGATCACCGCGGCTCTAGTTGCTCATCTCCTTGATGCCGCTGGACTTAACCGCATCATCACGGTGAACCTTCACGCTGCTCAGATTCAGGGCTTCTTCTCTTGCCTTGCCGACGACTTGACCGCTGTTCCGCTTCTTGGTGGAGCTTTCCTCCAAAGCGAACCCGATTTATCCAATCTCGTCGTCGTTTCCCCAGACCACGGCGGAGTTGGGCGCGCTAGAGATCTTGCTGAACAATTCAACAACTGCCCCATCGCGATCATCGATAAGAGACGCAACGCGACCGGTGCTCCTGAGGTCATGAACCTCATCGGCGATGTGAGCGGCAAAGACTGCATCTTGGTCGACGATATGATCGACACTGGCAGAAGCGCCGTCAATGCGGCCAACGCCATCCGCAAATTCGGCGCAAAATCCGTCCGCATGGTTGCCGTGCACGCTGTCTTCTCCGATCCTTGCTATGACCTCATCAAAGACGGCAAGGCCTTCGATGAAATCATCGTGACCGATTCCATCCCCTTACCAGAAAGATTCGCGGCTCTTCCGTTTGTGAAGTCCATCTCCCTTGCCGATATGCTCGGCGAGTGCATCCTCCGCATCGTGAATAACGCTCCTCTTTCTTCGGTTTACACCGCCTTCAAGGACTCCCATACCTTAATGGTGAAATACAAGTAATCGAACGTTTACACTTGTGAACAAAAGGCCCGATGCCGTCTAGAGAATACACTTTAGACGGGATGGGTCTTTTTGTTAGCGCTTTCCTTATCATATTGCTTGCCCGATGCCTTTGACTCTTCTTTAATTCCTTTTGGCCAAAAGGAGAATGCCAATGATTGATAACGAAAACTGGTCCGGCTTCGCTGGACGCAAATGGAAAGAAGATTGCGATGTCCGTGACTTCATTCAGAATAACTACAAACCCTATGATGGGGACGAAAGCTTCTTGGCTGGCGCGACCGATGCCACGAATAAGCTTTGGGATGAGCTCCAAAAACTCCAGAAGGAAGAAAGAGCCAAAGGCGGGGTGCTCGATATGGAAACCAAAGTCGTTTCCTCTCTTACCTCTTATGGCCCCGGCTACCTTGATAAGGATTTAGAGAAGGTCGTCGGCCTTCAAACCGACAAGCCTTTGAAGAGAGCCTTCATGCCTTTCGGTGGCATCAAAATGGCGGAGACCGCTTGCTCTACCTATGGCTATACGGTCGATCCTGAGATCCACAAAGCCTTCTCTCTTTATAAGAAGACCCACAACGATGGCGTTTTCGATGCCTATACCCCTGAGATGATGAAATGCCGTCATAACAAGATTTTGACGGGCCTTCCCGATACCTATGGCCGCGGCCGTATCGTCGGTGATTATCGCCGCGTCGCCCTTTATGGCATTGACCGCCTCATCGCTTGGAAAGAAGAAGACAAAGCCAACTGCGGCGATGGCACGATGATTGATGATGTCATCCGCCTCCGCGAAGAGCTCTCCGAGCAAATCAGAGCCCTCAAAGGCATGAAAGAAATGGCCGCCTCTTACGGTTTTGATATCTCTAAACCCGCGAAGGACGCCAAGGAAGCGATCCAGTGGCTCTATTTTGGCTACCTCGCTGCCATCAAAACCCAAAACGGCGCCGCGATGAGCGTTGGCCGCATTTCTACCTTCCTCGATATCTACATTCAAAGAGACCTTGCTAACGGCACCCTCACTGAGTCCGAGGCCCAGGAACTCATCGACCACCTCGTCATGAAGTTCCGTATGGTCAAGTTTGCCCGTATCCCTTCTTACAACGCGCTTTTCTCTGGCGACCCCGTTTGGGCGACCCTAGAAGTCGCGGGCATGGGGCAAGATGGCAGAAGCATGGTTACCAAAACCGACTACCGCTTCCTCCATACCTTGGAGAATATGGGCCCCTCTCCTGAGCCGAACCTCACCGTGCTTTGGAGCTCCCGCCTTCCTGAGAACTTCAAGAAGTATGCGGCGAAGATCTCCGTGAATACCTCTTCCATCCAATATGAGAATGACGATGCCATGCGTCCCGTTTGGACCGATGACTACTCCATTTGCTGCTGCGTCTCCGCGACTCAAACCGGCAAAGAAATGCAGTTCTTCGGCGCGAGAGCGAACCTTGCTAAATGCTTGCTTTATGCGATAAACGGCGGCAAAGATGAGAAAACCGGCGACCAAGTTGGGCCGGATTATTCTCCGATCACCTCCGAACTCCTTGACTACAACGAAGTCGTTGCCAAATTCGACAAGATGATGGACTGGCTCGCGGGAATCTACGTGAACACCTTGAACCTCATCCAATACATGCACGACAAGTACTATTACGAAGCCGCCGAAATGGCTTTGATCGACACCGATGTCAGAAGGACCTTCGCGACCGGCATCGCCGGCTTCTCCCACGTCGTCGACTCTCTCTCCGCGATCAAATACGCGAAAGTGAAAGCCGTCCGTGATGAGAACGGCATCGCCAAAGACTTCGTGATTGAAGGCGACTTCCCTCGCTATGGCAATGACGATGATAGGGCGGATGAAATTGCGGTGGAACTTCTCCGCACGTTCATGAACAAGCTCAAGAAGCGCCATACCTATCGCGATTCCGAGCCGACCACCTCGATTCTCACCATCACCTCGAACGTTGTCTATGGTAAAGCCACTGGCGCGCTTCCGGATGGCCGCAAGGCTGGTGAGCCTCTCTCTCCTGGTGCGAACCCCGCCTATGGAGCGGAGCAGAACGGCCTTCTTGCTTCTCTTAACTCTGTCGCCAAACTCCCTTATGAGTATGCGCTTGATGGTATCTCCAATACCCAAACCATCTCCCCTGAGGCCCTTGGCCACAGCGAAGAGGAGAAGAAGAACAACCTTGCTCAGGTGCTTGATGGCTACTTCGATCAAGGCGCTCACCATTTGAACGTGAATGTCTTCGGGACTGAGAAACTCATCGACGCGATGAACCATCCTGAGAAGCCCGAATACGCGAACTTCACCATCCGTGTCTCTGGCTATGCGGTCAAATTCATCGATCTCACCAAAGAACAGCAGATGGACGTTATCTCGCGTACTTGCCATCACGCTTTATAATAAGGACAGCAATGGGGACGTTAGGTTATTATCAATCCATAGAATCCTTCGCCCTTGTGGACGGACCTGGGGTCAGGTCCGTCCTTTTCTTGCAGGGGTGCCCGTATCGTTGCTTGTTTTGCCATAATCCCGATACTTGGCCTTTCCTCAAGACCAATCCCATTACGGCGGAGGATGCCTTTAAAAAGCTTTATCGTTTCAAGCCTTACTGGAAGGACAATGGGGGAATCACGGTCTCCGGAGGAGAACCTCTTTCTCAAATTGATTTCCTTTTGGAATTAGGGGAGATCTGCAAGAAAAACGGGGTTTCTTTGATTATCGATACCGCGGGTGGACCTTTTAACAAAAGCCCGCAATTCCTTGATAAATTTGATAAATTGCTGGGTTTTTGCGAGCTTTTCTTGCTTGATATGAAGGTCATTGATCCGGATCAACATCAAAAGCTTGTCGGAGCGAATAACAAGAACGTTTTAGAGCTTTATGAATACCTCGCAAAGAAGCATTTCCCCATTTGGGTGCGACGAGTTTTGGTACCTGGATGGAATGACAAAGAAGAATGGCTTAAGAAAGAAGGGGAGTTTCTTGCTGGCTTAGGCAACGTGCAAAGAATTGAAGTCCTCCCGTATCATACGTTGGGCACTTTCAAATATAAGAAGCTGGGTATTCCTTATCCTTTGGAAGGGGTTAATCCGCCTAGCGAAGAGCAAGTGGAAAGAGCCAAAGAGTTATTGAAGGTCGGCGACTGCCCCTACGAACGAAGGGGCCAGTAGTTCTCGCCTTCCTTTAGAAAAACTAGTAACGAACTTTTGCCTTGCTTTAGTCCGTCCAGATTTCCTTAGCCATCTTGAAGGCCGCCCAAGCCTTTGGCCAGCCACAATAGAAAGCGGCGTGAGTCAAAATCTCGGCGATCTCTTCTTTGGTGATTCCGTTTTTCTTTGCAGTTATCAAATGATAACGGAAGGAATCATCCGTTAATCCTTGGGATAACAAAGCGACGACGGTAACGAGAGAACGGTCGCGGAGAGAAAGCTTGTCTTCTCTGCTCCAGACTTCCCCAAATAAGACATCGTCGTTAAGCTCGGCGAATTTCGGGGCAAATTCCCCTAGGGCATCGCGGCCCGCTGTTTGTTTTACTGACATACGTCCCTCCTTATTTTAATTTTGAGTACTCTTCATCACTGACTGGTTCGCACCATTCGTTGCTGGTGTTTTCTCCAGGAAGTTCGCAGGCGATGTGAGAGAAATAACTATCTTTCTTTGCCCCGTGCCAGTGCTTCACTTCGGCGGGAATCACGATGACGCTGCCTTCTTTTAGACTGACGGGTTCCTTGCCTTCTTCTTGATACCATCCTTCTCCGGCGGTGCAGATAAGCAACTGACCTCCGCCTTTCTTGGCGTGATGGATGTGCCAGTTGTTCCTGCAGCCTGGCTCAAAGGTGACGTTAGCGAGGAACAAGCCACATTTAGGATCGGTCAGCGCGTTCAAATAGGAGTTCCCAATAAAATATTGAGCGTAGCCGGTATTGGGCTTCCCTTCCCCGAACATATTGGCTTTGTCGAATTCTTCTTTGCTGATGTACTTCATGTTTCTTCCTTTCTTATATAAGTAATCTACAAGTTAAAGTGAGGTTTAAGTCAATAAGAGACTAAAGAAAAACCTCCGCTTATTCGCGAAGGTTCATCATTTCGTCTGTTCTCAGTCGAAGGTGCCCATGATGCGGTCGCCGGCATCGCCGAAGGCGGTGACGATGTAGCCGTGCTCGTTGAGCGGGGCGTCTTCATATTTGGCGAGGTAGATCTTCACTTCCGGGTGTTCCTTGTGGACTCTGGCCACGCCTTCTTTGGCGCCGATGAGGCAAAGGAGACGGATATCTTTGCAGCCCGCTTCTTTGACATAGTGGATGGCCGCAGCGGCGGAACCGCCGGTAGCAAGGGCGGGATCGACGATGAGGACTGGTCCGTCAGCGACGTCCTTGGGGAGCTTGAAGTAGTAGGTTTGGGGCTGGAGAGTCTGCTCATCGCGGTATAAGCCGATGTGGCCGACTCTGGCCTTAGGATAGAGGTTGCGGATGCCGTCGACCATCCCAAGCCCTGCGCGGAGAATTGGAACAATCGTGAAGTTCGTGTCGAGAACGGGGGACATGAAGCTGGAAATCGGGGCGTCGATCATGATGTCCTTGGTTTTGAGATCCTTGAGGACCTCATAGCCCATGATGGTTGCGATTTCCCCGACGATAGCGTGGAAATCCTTGGACGAGGTGTCCTTTTCGCACAAGACGGTGATCTTATGCTTGATGAGGGGGTGATCGAAGACAAACAGGTTGTCGGATGGATTAAGCATTTTGGTTCCTTCCTTATTTACCGCGGGGTAGTTTAGCATAGGAAAATCGGCATAATGATAATTTTTCGATTTTCCTTGCCTTCAACCTTGCCCCGTCTATAATTCCCCGTGACATAGTCTTTAAGTTGGTACGAGAGATCAACAAGACGGGGTGAATCCAGCTAGTTTATCCATGGCCTTGTTGCGCGTAGCAGCAAGGCTATTTTTCTAGGAGGATGAATGAAATTCAAAGCTGAACTACTAACGGAAATTGATTTGGAGAGGTGCCTTAAGAGGCTCTCTCACGAGATCATAGAAAACTGTGACTTGTCGAATGCCGTTCTTGTGGGCATCAAGACCAGAGGGCTTCCAATCGCGGAAACCCTTGCCTCGAACATCAAGACATTCGCGGATGTCGAAGTCCCCGTAGGAGAGATGGACATCTCGCTGTATCGCGATGATTTGACCACGTTGAACGACCAAGCCGTTCTGAACCAATCAAATTTGAACTTCCCTATCCAAGGGAAAGACATCATTCTGGTTGACGACGTCATCTATACCGGGCGTACCGTGCGTGCGGCAATCGAAGGGATCTTCTCCAAAGGAAGACCCAATCGCATCATGCTGGCGGTCCTAGTCGATCGCGGGCACCGGGAACTCCCCATAAGAGGAGACTTCGTCGGCAAGAATGTGCCTACGTCCAAAAAAGAACTCATCGCGGTTCATCTTGCTTCGATTGACGGCAAGAGCAACGTCGAACTCTGGGATAGAGATTAATTAAGGGATTACTTATGAAACTAACTTACAACATTCAAGATAAGCCCCCGTTTGGGAAAACGCTTATCTTCGCCTTCCAGCAGATGATCGCCATCATGGCGGCCACCTTGCTTGTTCCGCTTATCACCAGCACCTATTCCACCCCTGACGGAGGCACGCTTCTATTCGACGCGGCCGCCGCGCTTTGCGGGGCTGGATTCGGCACCATCGTCTACATCCTCTTCACCAAAGGCAGAAGCCCGGTGTTCCTCGGCTCTTCCTTCACTTTCCTAGGCGCTTATAGCGCGGTCATCGGCGCCGGCTTCGGCTATTGGGGCGTGCTCATCGGCATCGCGATGGCGGGCCTTGTCTACGTCGTCATGGCCATCATCATCAAGTTTGTCGGCTCCGCTTGGGTCAATAAACTTCTTCCTCCTGTCATCATCGGGCCTATCGTTGCTTTGATTGGTCTCTCGCTCTCTACGACCGCCACCTCCTGGTCCATGAGCAATGGCGGCAGCGATTACAACCTCCTTTCGATCCTCTGCGCTCTTGTTACCTTCCTCGTCATCGTTGTTTGCTCGGTGAAGGGCAGCAAAACCATCAAACTCATCCCCTTCATCATCGGCATCGGCGCCGGCTATGCGCTTGCCCTCATCTTCACCCTTATCGGCATGGCGGCAAACGTCGACTATATGAAGATCCTCAGCTTCGACTCCTTCAAGTCTCTTGCCCCCTTCTCCATCACGAGTATCTTCGACTATCCTAAGTTCACCCTTCTTGAGGCTTGCTTGCACCCTGAGGCGAGCAACATCAACTGGGCTGCCATCGGCTCCATCGCCATCATCTTCGTTCCTATCGCGGTCGTTGAGCTTGCTCAGCACGTCGCCGACCACAAAAACCTTTCCTCCATCATCGAAAAAGACCTCATCACCGACCCTGGCTTAGACAAGACTTTGCTTGGTGACGGCGTTGGCTCCATCGTCGGAGGCTTCGTCGGCGGCGCGGCCAACACCACCTATGGCGAATCCATTGGCTGCGTTGCTATCACCGGGAACGCTTCTGTTATCTCCATCTTCGTCGCTGCCTGCGGCTGCATCCTTCTCTCCTTCGTCTCTCCCTTCGTCGCCCTCATCAACTCCATCCCGAAGTGCGTCATGGGCGGCGCTTGCATTGCCCTTTATGGCTTCATCGCCGTCTCTGGGCTTCAAATGCTCCGCAAAGTCGACCTCAATGACAACCGCAACCTCTTCCCCGTCGCCGCGATCTTCGTCTGCGGCATCGGCGGACTCGTCCTCAAGTTCACCTTCGGCGATACCACCATCGAACTTACATCCCTTGCCTTTGCCATGATCCTTGGCATTGTCACGAACCTCATCACCCACTCGGGCAAAGATAAGGAAAAAGCTTCCGTGGAAGAAAAAGCCGTTGAGGCTTCTTCTACCGAAGAGAGTGCTTCTCCTGACGAAGGCGCTTCCGACGTCGAAAGCAAGTAAGCTTCTGCTTATTGAAGTATTAAAGGGTGCTCCTAGCCGGGCGCCCTTTTTTGACGCAAAGAAAAAGCGCCTTGCTCGCGCAAGACGCTTAAGGGCTCGTTTGTTATTTGTTTAGATCAGCAAGGCGGTTCACGAAGCCGTTGATGGCCTTCATCTTAACCTTCGCGCCTTCTGGATCTTGTTTGTCCACGATGGAGGAAATCTGAACGAGAAGGTTCAATTGGGACATGATGGTGAGGATGCCTTTGAGATTGGCTTTCTTCTCGTCATCGCTCCATTCTTTCTTCTCTTCCTGGGTGAGGATCGACTTGATGGCCATCGCGGCGAAGTAGGAATCCTTGTCGATGCCAAGGAACGCCTCTTTGGCCTTGTCTTCGTCGTTGCAGTAAGGGAGAGCGTTCTTCCCAGCGAGCAAGAGGGCGAGGATTGGAGCGGCTTTGCTCTCGTCCCCAAGGATGGCTTTCGCCATGCAGAGAGCGCATTTCTCATCTCTAGAGGAAGAAAGGACATCAAGATATCCGTTCAAGGCTTCCTTCACGAGGTCGCTGCTCTTGATGGAAGAGAAGAGAGATTCGGAGATGATGCGGAAATCCGCGTCGAGCTCCTTGTTCAAGGTGGCTAAGGCGTCTTTGCTCCCATAGAGAGCTTCGCTTAAGGAAGAGAGGGTCTCTTCTTTGCTATCGTATTCGTTGGTATCAGAAAGAAGATAAAGCAAGCCGAAGGCGGTCTTCTTGGCCTGATTATCAAGGGCCTTCTTGGCTTCTTCGACGAAGGCATCGCCGCTTAGCAATCCTTCCCCAAGGGATTTGATGGCCTCTTGATCTTTGGCAAGGGCTTTCTCGAAGTTTTCGGTGCGGTTCTTCTTAACGGAGTTAGAGACCGATTTGCCGAACTTCTTGAAGATGTTGTCCTTCTCGTCTTTGGCGACTTCTTTGTTGTCTTCGATGCCTTTGTTGATGAGGTCGACGTCTTTGTTGAGACGGTAGAGCTTAGCGGATAAGACCAAGCTGTTCATTTGATTGTTTTCCATTGTTCTTTTTGAGTTTATTTCTCCTCGGCGCGTATTGTACGCCTCTAGATAAGTAGAGGCGCTTATTTCTTTGCCCTTTCCACTGGCCTCAACGTATTTGCTTTAAGGCTTAAAAATAGGGAATTTTTGAAATTTGATACTTTAAACCGAGCAAAAATGATACTTTAAAATTCAATGTTTGTTTGCTTTCGTCTCGCTAATAAAAAAAGAACCAAAGAAAGGTTCTTTTCACGTAGATTTGAAGATTGCTTAGATTTTGAAGATCCTGCCTTCTGAAGTCTTTGAATGAGGTTTCGCGTCGCTTTCCACCTCATATCCTAGGATGATGTTCGAGATGCCCTCGACTTCCTCATTAATGCCCGCTCTTTTAAGGATCGCCTTGCCTTCTAAGGTACTGAAACTTTCTTTCGCGCGGTGAATCCAGCAGGCCCCTAGCCCAAGGGCTTCGGCTTCTAGGAGCATATAGGCGGAAGCGATGGCCCCGTCGTAGACATAGGTCCTCGCTTGCTTCTTGGCCAAAACCACGATGACACATTTGGCTCCATAGAAAGGATCGCCTTGCCTGCCCATGATGGAGGCATTGAGCCTAGAGAGATCTGCGATTACCTTTTCATCGGTAATCGCCAGGAAGATGGTCTCCTGCTTGTTCATCCCCGTGGGGGCATCGATGCCCGCTTGAATGATCTGATCGATTTTCTCTTCCTCGACTTTCTTGTCGCTGTAGCTGCGGCAGGAATGACGTTTTTTGATAAGCTCTAGTAATTCGTTGCTGTCCATGGATGTTTCCTCTTGGCTTTAGTCTAAGCCGTTTGAAGAGGAAATCCAAAAGAAAAAGGCCTAGTTGCCTAGGCCAGATGCATCAAGAATTTCTCAATGGGAATCGGAGAGGTTCATCAGCGACTCACAGGGAAGCCCAACGGCTTTTTCCCCGTGGAGCTCCTCAAGGTTGATGACGGTCAGGCACGCCACAGGAGTGCCACCGGCAAGGGTGATGAGCTCTTTTAAAGCAGCGAAAGTGCCGCCCGTCGCCATAAGGTCATCGATCATGAGGACCCTGTCGCCTTCTTTGAAGGAAGAGGCCGGGATCTCCATCGTCGCGGTGCCATACTCAAGCTGGTAGGAGACTTTCATGGTCACGCCAGGGAGCTTGCCGGCTTTTCTAGCCATGACGAAGCCGATGCCCATTTTATAGGCAAGCGCGCAGCCAAAGGTGAAACCTCTGGATTCGGGCCCGATGATGACGTCTGGATGATATTTCTCCGCCATTTTGGCAAGCCTGTCGACGGCTTCTTTAAAAGCCGCGGGATCGCGCAAAAGGGGAGAGACGTCCTTGAATGAGATGCCTTTTTTGGGGAAGTCTGGGGTGACTCCGATGTATTTTTCTAAGTCCATGATGAAGTGGGAATCCTTTCCGAGAAATTATAAACGGGAGCAGCGAGAATGCTGCCCCCGTTTAAAAGAATTTGTAAGAAGAATCAGCTAGCGATGCCGGTTGCGTATTTAACGATGTAAATAGCAAGGAAGGCGGCGGAGCAAGCGGCGACGGCGATGTCGCTCTTCTTGAAGCGTCCAGCGACAAGAGTCATGATCGTGTAGGTGATGAAGCCCCAAGCAATACCATCGGAGATGGAGTAGGCGACGCACATGACGATGACGGTGATGAAGCCAGAACCAACGGCGATCCAGTCTTTCCATTCAAGGTGCTCAAGGTTCTTGAACATGCAGATGCCGACGTAGACAAGAGCAAGACCGGTGACGGCGCTCGTGGAGAAGGCGCTCAAAGCGGGATAGATGAGAAGGCTCAAACCGAAGAGCAAGCCAGTGACGACGGCGGCAAGACCGGTGCGGGCACCGGCGGCGACGCCAGTGGTGGATTCGACGAAGGAAGTGACGGTGGTGGTGCCGCAGATGGATCCGAAGACGGTGCCAACGGCATCGACGATCATCGCCGGGCGATCGTTAACGGTGATGTTGCCATTCTCGTCAACCATGCCAGCGCCAGCCTCAACGCCGACCAAGGTACCGGTGGTATCGAAGAAGTCAACGAAGAGGAGCGAGAAGGTGAGGGCATAAGCCATCGGCTGAGCGAAGACATCGAAGCCCATGAAGCAGGAGCCGAAGATTTTGCCGATGTTGCCGATAGAGGCGATGCTGTAGTTGCTATCGTAGAAAGGAGCGAAACCACTCACGCCGGCGCTGCCCATGGAGCCACAGATGATGGCCATGAGGACGATAGCGATAATGACGGCGAATTTGTTAATCCAGAAGCAGACTTTGTTTTTCTGGGGCAAAGCGGAAAGGGCAATGACGATAATCACGCCGACAAGGCCCATGATGACAGTCGGTTCTTGGAAGCTGCCGAGGGTAACGAGGGTTGCGCCATCGGCGATGATACCCATATTTTGGAAACCGATGAAGCAGATGAAGAAGCCAATGCCCGCGGAAATCGCGAACTTAAGGGACTTCGGAATGTGGCGGACGATCCAGCCACGGAGAGGAGTGATCGAGATGATCAAGAAGAGAATGCCATCAACCATAACAAGGCACATGGATTGCGCGAAGTTATAGCCAAGGCCGAGCATGACGTTGTAAGCGATCAAGGAGTTAAGACCAAGACCGGAGGCAAGCCCGACGGGAAGTTTGCCGTAGAATCCCATGAAGATTGTCGTAGCGGCGGCCGAGATGGCGGTAGCGGCGAAGACAGCGGCGTGGACGTCACTGACGGATGCCCATGTATCCCCATAAATAAGGATATAAGTTACGTCGCCAATAATTTTGGTATTGGCGTTGCCAATAATCGCGGCTGTGCCAGCCCAGTCGGAGCTAAGCATGCTCGCGTTTAGCGGCAAGATGTAGAACATCGCGAGGAAGATGACGAGTCCGCCAATGAGTTCCTTTAAGATGCTGCTCCCACGGTTGCTGATTTGGAAATAGTTGTTGAGCCAATTTCCAAATTTGGTTTTCGGTGACCAGCCGTTGGGTTGATTGCTCTCTGGTGAAGATTCGACAGTTGTTGCTTCAGCCATAGTCTTTTCCTCCTATATAAATAAGTAAGACTTGTCTTTAGGAGGTAGGGACGTCGAGAGCTTGAGGTACGAACAAGGAAGAAAAGTGCAAAAGGAGAGCAGTTCTTTGGCAGTTGTTTTCTTCTTTGTTCCCTTTCTTTAGCTCGTAGTGCCTGACTTCATGGATCAGGCGTAGAGACTGCCGGACCTTATCTCCGACATATACGACCTATCGACGTTAAGTAACTATATATAAAGAAAATGCTTTTCAAACATGAAAGCGGTTTATCGTTAAACATTTGTTTTGCCCCCTATTTAGGTCTGCGTCCTATGTTAGAATAATCGGCTAGAAAGAAGGTACCCATTCATGGATATAGCCGCCTACAAGAACGTTGTTTTGCTAGAGCATCCTTTGCTTAAGCACAAAATCTCCATCCTCAGGAACAAGAACACTCCGACGAGTGAATTCCGCCCCGTGGTGAAAGAAATCGCGATGATGGAGGCATACGAAGCCCTCAAAGATCTGCCCACGATTCCTACTGAAATCGAAACCCCGATTGAAAAGACCGTCCAGCCGATGGTCGAGGGCCATAAGCTCTGCTTCGTCCCTATTCTCCGCGCGGGCATGGGCATGGTCGATGGCTTCACCGAGCTTATCCCGACCGCGCATGTTGGCCATATCGGTTTATACCGTGATGAAGTTACCCATGAGCCTCACGAATACTACTGCAAACTCCCTAAGGGGCTTGAAGACATGGAGATCTATCTCCTCGATCCGATGCTAGCCACCGGTGGCTCTGGAATCGATGCGATCAAGATGCTCCGCAAGCACGGGGCTAAACACCTCCACTTCGTTTGCATCATTGCCGCTCCGGAAGGGGTCAAAGCCTTCTGCGAAGCCAATCCCGATGTCCCTCTCTATGTTGGTTCGCTTGACCGTGAACTCAACGAGAACGCCTATATTTGCCCTGGGTTAGGCGATGCTGGTGACCGCATCTTCGGAACTCAAAACTAATAACTACAAATGAAAACAACCCCGCAAAACGGGGTTGTTTTTGTGTTTTGCAGGGTTTTACATCAAACCGACAGCGCTGTCTCTATCGATGGCGGCGTCCATTTCCTGGATGTCTTTCTCTTCTGGGACATAGACATAAGGAAGCTGACGATCGAGCTCGCGATAGTCGAGCCCGAAGCCAATGAGGAACTTATTTTCCATGAGAACCTTGCCCGCGTAATCAACGGTGACGTTCTCTTTTCTCATCGCCTGCTTATCGAAGAGGGCGCAGACGATGATGCGCTTGGGCTTGTAATGGGTGTTCAGATATTGGATGAGGAATTTCATGGAGAGGCCCGTGTCGATGACGTCTTCCACGATGACGAGCGTTCTGCCGTTTGGCGAGAAGGTGAGGTCCTTCACTAGATGGACGGTGCCCGTGGACTGGGTGCCCTCGTAGGAAGAAGTTTCTACGAAGTCGATGTTGATCTTCCTTTTGACGTTAGGGATAAGGGAATAAAAGAAGTTAAGCGCCCCTTTCATGACGCCGACAAAGAGAGGGATTTTCTCTTCATGAGCTAACTCTTGGGTCAACTGATTGCCCAAACGAGCGCAGGTGGCTTGGATTTCTTCTTGCGACATCACCAATTCTTTCATGGGTGGTTCTCCTCCGATAATCGGAACTATATTTGCCTATCGTACCAACTAGGAAAGGCGAGGGCAATTGCAAAAAGAAGGTTCTTAAAAGAAAGCGCTATGATTTCAACTTTAAGAGAAATGTGTATATTCTATAAGGAATTAAAAAGGGGCTCGTCCCAAAGGAGAAATTATGAAACTCGACAACATCCGTTTAGGCCTTACGTATGACGATTTGCTTTTGATTCCGCAGAAATCCGAAGTTGTTCCTGCTGAGGTTCAACTTGGGGCGTGGCTCACTAAAAAGATTCATCTTAATATCCCCGTCGTCAGCGCGGCCATGGATACTGTCACCGAGCATTCTCTTGCGATTGCTCTTGCTCGCGTTGGCGGCATCGGCATGATCCACAAGAATATGTCCATCGAAGCCCAGGCCAAGGAAGTTGCCTTAGTCAAAGCCGCTGAAGTTGGCGACGATCCGAATGCCGTCACTGATGATAAAGGCCGTCTTCTTTGCGGCGCGGCGGTTGGTGTTGGCGCCAACACGATGGAAAGAGTCGCTGCTCTTCTAAAAGAAGGCGCGGATGTCATCACGGTCGATTCGGCCCATGGCCATTCGGCGAATATCCTTCGCGTTGTGAAACAACTTCGCGATACTTACCCTGAACTTCAGATTGTTGCCGGCAATATCGTTACTAAAGAAGCCGCCGAAGATTTGATCAAGGCGGGTGCCAACACCGTCAAAGTTGGTATCGGCCCTGGCTCGATTTGCACTACCCGCGTCGTTTCTGGCGTTGGCATGCCTCAGGCGAGCGCAGTGGATGAAGTTGCTACTTATTGCAAAGACAAGGGCGTCTGCGTCATCGCGGATGGTGGCCTTAAATATTCTGGCGACATCGTGAAAGCTTTAGCTCTTGGCGCGGATACCGTCATGCTCGGCTCCTTGCTCGCAGGATGCGAGGAAGCCCCTGGCGAAGTGATTGAAATCAATGGCAAGAAGGTTAAGTCCTATGTTGGTATGGGATCCCTCGCCGCGATGAAGCGCGGTTCCGCCGATCGTTATTTCCAAAAGTCTACGACCTCGGTTGAAAAACTTGTTCCCGAAGGCGTTGAGGCAAGAGTCGCTTGCTCTGGCACCGTTGCTTCCACTATCTACCAGCTTTGTGGTGGATTAAGAAGTGGCATGGGCTATTGTGGAGCGAAAGACCTCATGAAGCTTCGTGAGAATGCTCATTTCGTCCAAATCACCAATGCTGGCCTTAAGGAATCCCATCCTCACGACGTCAGCATCGCCGTTGCCGCTCCGAACTACACCCACGGGTGCTAACAATGAAGAAAGTTGTCCTGATTAACGGTTCAAGCCATGAACATGGCTGCACTTACCGCGCTCTTTTAGAAGTTCAGAACCAACTTAAGGTTAACGGGATCGAATCAGATATCGTTTTCCTTGGCAATAAGCCAATGCCCGATTGCATGGCCTGCGGGTTCTGCTACAAAAATCATAAGTGCGTGATGAATGACCTCGTTAATGAAATTGGCGAAAAGATGGGGGAGGTGTATGGGGGAATCGTTGCCGGAAGCCCTGTTTATTACTCTGGGGCAACGGGCAGGATCACCTCTTTCCTTGATCGCTTGTTCTATAGCCATGGGCGTCATATGAGGGGTTTAGTCGGAGCCTCGGTCGTCTCTTGCAGAAGAGGCGGCAACTCCGCGACCTTCGAAAGACTGAACCAATATTATCTTATTAATGACATCATCGTCCCCGGTTCCCAATACTGGAACATGATTCATGGCTTCACCTACGAAGACGCGGACAAAGATCTCGAAGGTCTTCAGACGATGAGACGCTTAGCGGACAACATCGCCTATGTGATGAAACTCCAAGATCTAGGCGAAGCAAATGGCATTGCCTTCCCAAGCCGAGAAGAAAAACATCAAATGACGAATTTCATGGACGGGAAGTAATCCTATCTATTGAATCAAATAATCAAAAACCTTGCAAAACCCGATTCTTTAGCGAGACATGCAAGGTTTTTTTATGTCTTAAGGATGACGCGTTTGTTTTGCCTCGAATGCGAGCCATGCTTAGTCAGGCTTTATATTTTCGGCAACAAACGGCATTTATTGCCGAAAATATAATTTAGGAGGCTATCCAATGATTGAAACTTCTTATGTTAAAGATCTCCAAAGTAAGGAGACGTTCTCGAAAATTGAAGCTTTAAAATCCTTTAGAAATGGCGGCTTTTCTTTAAGTGATGCTTCCTTTGAAAAAAAGTTCGCCTCCTTGCAGGAAAATGGAGAAATCGTACGCGTGGCTAGAGGCGTTTATTCCTTGCCTAAAAAAGCGGTTCGCCCCTATAAATTTGAGTATTCTGACTTCGCTAAGGAGTTGGCTTCTTATCTTATTGATCAATATCCGCTAATTGACTTTTCGATTGCCGAACTGATTCAGCTTAATGAATTCGCTAATCACTTAATCGGGCATAACACCATTTTCTTATCTGTGGACGGCGATTCGGAGGATTTTGTTTTTGAGGCATTGAAAAGTCGCTATTTTGGCCGCGTTCTTTGCCACCCAAACTTAGAAACCTACGACAAATACAAATGTGATGATGTCATCGTTGTAAACAAACTCGTCACAGAATCGCCTCGCGTCCGGGGCGCTCACTGGCATACCCGCTTAGAGAAACTATTGGTTGACCTTGTTGCCGATCCTCTTTTATCTAAATCGATAAGCCAAAGCGAATATCCTGAGATTTATGATAATGCCTTTTTTTCTTGCCCCGTCGATGAAAGTTCTTTGCTTCGTTATGCCAAGCGCCGTGCTGTCTATGACAAAATTGTAAAAATGATCGAAGAAGACACGGAGATTAATTTAAGGACGGTAAAGTAAATGCTATCGCCAGATAATTTTACCGAAGAGCATATCCGAGATTTGCAAATGAGGTTTCGTCGCGACCCCGCTCTTTTTGAGCGGAGCATCCATGCTTTTGGCTTGCTTGAAGCAATCTCGAAAGCTGGGCTGCCTTTCATCTTCAAAGGCGGCACTTGCTTGATGCTCTTTTTAAAAAGCCAAGGCGCTTGTCGACTGACATAGACATCATTGTTAAACCGAACACGGAACTGGATTCCTATTTGGCTTCTGCGGCAAGCCAATTCCCCTTCTTATCGTATTCGGAACAAACAAGGGCTAAGAAGGGGAGCATCAACAAGAGACATTTTAAATTCGAATATTTTTCTCCTACTTTCAAAAGGCCTTTAAGAATTTTGTTGGACGTGCTTTTTGAAGAGAATCATTATGACAAGTTGATTTCCAAGCCGATTGAAAATGATCTTTTGATCACGAGAGGCGACCCCATTTTTGTTCAAATGCCAACGGCGGATTGCATCCTTGGTGACAAATTAACAGCGTTCGCGCCTCATACAACTGGAATACCTTTGAACGTAGGGAAAGATTTGGAAGTCATGAAGCAATTTTATGACGTATATTCGCTTCTTGACGCGTTTGATGATTTCAATATCGTATCTTCGGTTTATGACAAAATCGTGAAAACCGAAATAGCCTATAGGGATAGCAATATTGGTCGCGATGATTGTTTGCTCGATATCTTCAATACGTCATTATGCATCGCCTCTCGTGGAAGCGTTGGGAAAGATGAATACCCGTTATACGTTGAAGGGATACGCGAACTCAGCAGTCACATTCTCTTTGAAAATTACTCCGCAGAAATTGCCTCTTCACAAGCTCCAAAATTGATGTATGCGGCCCTTTGCTTAATTTTGAGGAAAGAGTTTAAGCGCGTGATTGATTCGACGGCCTTTGTGAATAGAGACATTCACTCGGGAAGGCTATCGTCACTTCGCTATTTGAGAAAACGTTCCATTGGCGCTTACGCCTATGTAATAAAAACCGACGAACTTCTAGAAGAGCAATCGCGGCGTTGCGAAAATTTGAGCTTTTAATGGATCTTAAAACAATTGGGGAATTGTTTGAGCGCGCGGTTTCTTTTACTAATCTTAGGGTGCATTAAAGGATATGGTTTTTAGCCCGCTTTAACATTTTGGACTATGCGCTATTCGTTCGACGGTGGCTACAAAGCCTCGACAGTTGGACTTTTCAATGGCAAAAAGGTTCGGAATAAAACGAAAGTTTGGAAAAGTGCTTAAAACCATTATTTAAAATATTGGAAAAGTTGCCATTCGGCTTTAAAATTTTACTAGAAAAATGAATTGAGGCATTTTTTATGTTTAGAAGAAAAATAGAAAAGAGATTAAATGAATATTATGACGATCCCGAGGCGAGAGTTTTGATCATCGATGGTGCCAGGCAAATTGGGAAAAGTTTCATCATAAGGGAAACGGCTTCAAAACGATTCAAAAATTATATTGAAATCAACCTCAAGTATGATGCCGAAAACGACAAGCTCTTCGCCGACGTTAGAAGCACCAAAAACTTTTATTTACAGGTCAGTTCGCTTTTTGGCGATAAATTAAACAATATTGATGACACCATTATTTTTTTGGACGAAATTTCTTATTATCCGCATCTCATTACTTTGCTGAAAGCTCTTAAACAAGAAAACAAGTATCGATACATCGCCAGCGGCTCTTTGCTTGGCGTCACCTTGAAGCATATTTTCATCCCGATGGGCTCCATTGATGAGGTGAAAATGTTTCCAATGGATTTTGAGGAATTTTTGTGGGCCAATAACGTTGGAAAATCGGTTATCAGCTATTTGGAGGAATGCTTTGATAAAAAGGAATTGGTCGAGCCCTCGATTCATAAAACGATGCTTTCCCTCGTTAAAGATTACCTTATTTCAGGGGGGCTTCCTGACGCCGTTTCTGAATACGTTGTGAATCGCAACGTTTTTAAAACAAGGGAAGTTCAAAGCCTTACTTATGAATATTACAAAGATGACTGCGCAAAATATGATCTTGAGCACCAATTAAAAATATCTCGGATTTACGACATGCTTATTTCCAACATGCAAAATAAGGTGAAGAGAGTCCAATTTAAAAGCATTGAGGATAAAAAATATTCCATCAAGGAAGATTATGATGATGAGTTTGACTATCTAATTGCCTCGGGCGTGGTCAATGCCACTAGAGCTATTAGCAATCCTAGATTTCCCTTGAACGAATCCATTTCAAAGAACCTGATCAAACTCTATTACAACGATGTCGGCTTGCTTACCAATTTGCTTTACCAAACCAACATTCGGGCGGTTCTTGGCGCTGATTCTGGGGTTAATTTGGGTTCAGCCTATGAGACTGTGTGCGCTATGGAATTAACCGCGCATGGGCACCATTTATACTATTTTGATAACAAAAAGACGGGGGAGGTGGATTTTTTAATCAACGATTATAATGGCTTGGCGGTTTTGCCAATCGAAATCAAGTCAGGAAAAGACCAAAACAATTTCAGGGCTATCCCCAAACTTGTAGATCCAACAGGAAATTATAAGCTTCCGCAGGGATTCGTGTTTGGCAACCAAAACAAGAACGAAAACAAAAATGGGTTAATCATTTTGCCCATCTATATGATTATGTTCCTTTAATGGCTAAAGCTTGATTTTAATTATTCTGTTTCTAATGCTTTAAAAGCGCTGAGATGCCGTCATACGGGCAGAGAGGGGCTTCTTGCGCAGATTCTCGGTAAGAATGTGGCTCCGTTCACGTTTACGCTAGCGGAAAGCATTATCTTTGTTTTGCCCTAGGCTAGGATGTCTGTTCCGACTTTGCAAGCAAGACCATGGTCGCTTGCACAAAAGGAGAAATTCGTTTTGATTCTTGTGGGCTCATTGCCTTTTTAATAAAGAAACAAGGCGGAGATGGAAACTTTGCCTTCCAAGATCTTTCGTCTAGAATCCTAAAAGAAAAGGCCATTTTCCATGATGGGGATGGCCTGCTTCTTTTGCTATTCGAGCTCGATTGTTGCGGGCGGTTTTGAGGTGAAGTCGTAAAGGACGCGGTTCACCCCATCGACTTCATTGACGATGCGGTCACTGATTTTCGTGATCAGCTCATAAGGCAGCTCGACAGGCTTTGCTGTCATAAAATCATCCGTGGAGACGGCGCGGAGAACGATGGCGTAATCATAAGTTCTGCTGTCACCCATGACTCCGACGGAGCGCATGTTCGACAAAGCCGCGAAGAACTGAGAGGCTTTTTTCTCGTAACCGCTCTTTTTCATCTCTTCGCGGAAGATGGCGTCCGCTTCTTGAACGATCGTGATTTTCTCTTTGGTAATCTCACCGATGATGCGGATGGCTAGGCCGGGCCCTGGGAAGGGCTGGCGGTAGATGAGATCCGCGGGAAGGCCAAGTAGTAAACCGACTTCTCTGACCTCGTCTTTGAAGAGGTCTTTCAAAGGCTCGACGATGCCTTCGAAACCTGTGTCTTTGGGAAGACCACCGACGTTGTGGTGGGACTTGATGGTCGCGGAGATTCCTAAGCCAGATTCGATGCGGTCAGGATAGATGGTGCCTTGGGCCAAGAAATCGCAGTGGGGGAAGTTCTTTTGGGAATCGTTGAACACGTCGATGAAGGATTTGCCGATGATCTTGCGCTTCTGCTCAGGCTCGGTAACGCCGGAAAGGCGGTCTAAGAAGAGCTTAGAAGCATCCACGGGGACGAAATTGAGGTGGTATTTATCTTTGTTTCCGAAGATGGATTTGACTTGCTCAGCTTCATTTTTGCGGAGTAAGCCGTGATCCACGAAGACGCAGGTGAGGTTCTCGCCAATCGCCTTGTCTAGGATCGCAGCGGTGACGGAAGAATCGACTCCGCCAGAGAGCGCGCATAAAACGCGCTTGTTTCCAACTTGCTTTCTAATCTCTGCAATCTTTGTTTCGATGAAAGAAGAAGGCTGCCAGGAGGCGCTGCAATGGCAGACGTCCAAGACGAAGTTCTCAATCATCTTTTGGCCGTAAACGCTGTGCTCCACTTCAGGGTGGAACTGAGTCGCATAGAGGGCTTTTGCGGGGTTTTCGAAGATTGCATTCTCGCAATTATCGCTTTTTCCAAGAACGGAGAAGCCTTCGGGAAGCTTCGTGACTTTGTCGTTATGAGACATGAAGACCGCGTTTTTGGAAGGGACTCCTTTGGTGAGCTTGCTTTCCTTGCAAAGGGTGATTTCGATGTTCCCGTATTCGGATTTGACGTTGGGCTCGACCTTGCCTCCGAGAGTGTAAGCCATAAGCTGGGCACCATAGCAAATGCCGAGGATGGGCTTTCCAAGCTCGAAAATCTTGGGATCGATATGAGGGGAGGCGGGGTCATAGACGCTGTTCGGCCCTCCCGTGAAGATGATTCCTTTGATGTCTTCATCTTTCAAAACGTCGATAGAAGTGGTGAAAGGCAACACTTCCGAATAGACGCGGCACTGACGAACGCGCCTGGCGATCAATTGGTTATACTGCCCACCGAAGTCGAGAACGATAATCTTTTCCATAGGTCTCCCCTGTATTTAGGAAATTGTGGTTCATTTTGCTTGCTTTGGATAGACCGAAAACGCTTACTTTTTCAATTCTTTTCCTGAATGGGCTCTTTTTCCTCTTTTCCTTAAGGCGAATTCGCCCCCTTGATGGTAGGATTGTTCCTGTGGAACAAGGCAATTTATTCGGAAAAGATATTAAAGAACCCTTAGCTGCAAGGCTGCGCCCCCAGGATTTAAGTGAATTCGTGGGACAGGAGCATTTGTTAGGCGAAGGAAAGGTCCTTCGAAAACTAATCGAAAACGATCAAGTTTCCTCGATGATTTTTTGGGGTCCGCCCGGTGTTGGGAAAACGACTCTTGCGCAGATCATCGCGAACAAAACAAAGGCCACGTTCATCAATTTCTCTGCGGTTACCTCTGGAATTAAGGAAATCAAAGAGGTGATGGAACAGGCGGAGAAAAACCGCCAATACGGTGAGAAGACCATCCTTTTCGTGGATGAAATTCATCGTTTCAACAAGGCTCAGCAAGACGCCTTTTTGCCATATGTTGAAAAAGGCTCCATCATTTTGATCGGAGCAACGACTGAGAATCCTTCCTTTGAGGTTAACTCCGCTCTTTTGTCTCGCTGTAAGGTCTTCGTTTTAAAGGCGCTCGAACCTCAGGAACTGGTGAAACTTCTTAGAAACGCCTTAGCTTCTCCGAAAGGCTTCGGCGATCAGAAAATCTTCATCAGCGATGACAACCTTGCTTTGATTGCGAACTTTGCTAATGGCGACGCTAGAAAATCCTTATCGACTCTAGAAATGGTAATTCTCAACGGAAATACCAAAGCTGATGGCTCCATTGAAATTAGTGAAGACGACATTGTTCAGTGCACCGCTAAGAAGTCATTGCTATATGACAAGAAGGGCGAAGAACATTACAATCTGATCTCCGCTTTGCATAAATCCATGAGAAACAGTGATCCCGATGCGGCCATTTATTGGTTAGCGAGGATGCTGGAAGCGGGGGAAGATCCTCTTTATATCGCTAGACGCATCATTCGTTTCTCCTCAGAAGACGTCGGCATGGCGGACCCTCGAGCCATGGAAGTCGCGGTCGCGGCTTATCAGGCTTGCCACTTCATCGGGGTTCCTGAATGCAACGTGAATCTAACCGAAGCGGTGGTCTATATGTCATTGGCCCCAAAATCTAACTGCATGGAAGTGGCTTATGACGCCGCTGCCTTAGACGCGGAAAAAACCTTCGCCGAACCGGTGCCGCTGGATATTAGAAACGCTCCGACGAAGCTTATGAAAGAGCTTGGCTATAACAAAGGGTACCAATACGCCCAAGATGCTCCTGAGAAACTCACGAATGAAGTTTGCTTGCCTCCGAAACTTGCGGGGCGAGAATATTACAAACCGAGCACCCAAGGCTTAGAATCCAAGTACAAGCTTAGACTAGAACAAATCAAACAATGGAAAGCCGAGCACCGCAAATAAAGGCAAGTGCTAGAATTTGAGAAGCGAGAAAAAGTTATGGAAGAAGAAAAGAAAATTCCCCAAGTCATGCTTACTGGCGACCGCCCGACCGGTCGTCTTCATATCGGTCACTATGTTGGCTCCTTAAGAAGAAGGGTCGAATTGCAGAATCAAGGCGATTTCGACGAGATGTATGTGATGATTGCGGACACTCAGGCTCTCACCGACAACGCGGGCAACCCTCAGAAAGTTAGAGACAACGTGATTGAGGTCGCTTTGGATTATTTGGCTGCCGGGATTGATCCGAATAAGGTTACGATTTTCGTCCAGTCCCGCGTTCCTGAACTTTTCGAATTCACCTGCTACTTCCTTGATCTTGTCACCTATTCTCGCTTGGTCAGAAACCCCACGGTTAAAAACGAGCTGGCGATGCGTCAATTTGGGGAATCGATTCCGGTTGGCTTCATGACCTATCCGATTTCTCAGGCCGCGGATATCTTGATGTTCGGCACGACAGTCGTTCCCGTTGGCGAAGACCAGGAACCGATGATCGAACAGGCCAATGAAATCGCTAGGAAGTTCAACTCCCTTTATGGGAACGTTTTCCAAGAAGCGAAGATCATGCTTCCGGATAACGCCGCCTCCAAACGTCTCCCTGGGACGGATGGCAAGGCCAAGATGAGCAAATCGCTTGGCAACTGCATCTATCTTTCTGACGACGCCAAAACTGTTGAGAAACAAGTCATGTCTATGTTCACCGATCCTACCCATTTGCAGGTTTCTGATCCTGGTCATACGGAGGGGAATCCGGTGTTCACTTATCTCGATGCCTTTGCAAAAGATGAGCATTTTGCGGAGTTTTTGCCTCAATATAAGAACTTAGACGAATTGAAAGACCATTATAGGAAAGGCGGGTTAGGTGATGTTGTCGTCAAGCGCTTCCTCGTGAATGTCATCAATAGCACCCTCGAGCCGATGAGACAAAGGCGTCATGAACTAGAGAAGGATGTCGCAGGGGTTTACAAGATCCTTGAAGAAGGCTCGAAGAAAGCCGAGGCCAAAGCCGCCTATATCGCCATGCGGGCGAGAAGGGCCATGGGCATCAATTACTTCGAGAATACGAAGCTCATCGAAAAACAACAAAAGGCATTCAATAGGGCTCACGAACAGCAAAAGGCTCTTGAAGAATACCTGGCCAAATCCAAAAAGTGATTTTAGGGGGCGCGTCCCCCTTTCTTTTTCTTTACTCGTGTTATGATTTTCCCGCTGAGATATCAGCAAGCTTTCTAGAGTAGAGATTTCGCGTTAAGTGCCTGAGGATGGGAGGTCGCCTCAGGACGAAGGAAATATCCGCGGTGAAATCTCGCTGCCGCTATTTAAAGCTTACCTCCCTGCCAAGAAAGGAAATTTGGGCATGGGAAAAAGAGATTCTTTGATTCGCCGCATGTGCGCAGACGGCATGCTGGTCGGCTTATTCGTTGTTTTGACGTTGGTCAATATCAAAATTGGACCGATGGTGAGGATCAGCTTTGGCTCCTTGCCAGTTGTGTTTTCCGCCTTGCTTTTCGGGCCTGTCGACGGCTTCATCGTTGCGGTTTTAGGCGAGTTCATTTGCCAGACAATTAACTATGGTTTCAGTTTAACGACACCCTTATGGGTGCTTGTCCCGGGAATCAGAGCCATCGTGATTGGATTAGTTTCCATGCTTTTCAAAAAGAAGGGGAAGGCGTTAGAAAGACACCCCGTTCCTTATTTTATTACTTTGATTTTTGCTTCCTTGTGTGTGACGGGGCTTAATACTTTGGTGTCGTTCTTGGACGCTCTTATCTTTGATTACTCTTTCAAAATCGTTTGGGTCACAACCTTTATTCGCTTGGGCATTAGCCTTGCCACGGCGGTGGCGATCGGGCTTGTCTGCGTCCCTCTTACGAAGTCGATTGGGTCCTTGGTTTTCCCAGGGAGCAAAGACAGATACCGTTGAGCTTTGCTTAGCTTAATGACGCTCTTTTTTGATGTTTTCAAACTGAAAATTGGTGATGAATTAGCTTTCAAAACATTGAGATAATGCGCCAAAACACATCCAAAAAATGTCATTTTGGCGCAGTATCTCAATACACTGAATTATCGCAAAACAACAAAATCCTTCAGTTTTGCGGCGAAATCAGCCTTATTAAGCCTAAAGCAAACGATATTGATTTTTTCGTTTTTCTTTGTGATCAAGACGTCTTTCTTTTCTTCTATTTTGATGAATCCTAAAGACTCTAATAGATGATGGGATCTTTCGTTTCTAGCGTCGCTTTCCGCATAGCCATATTCATATAACCCTGAGGAGAAAAGATATTCGATGGCTTTGAAGGAAGCTTCTCTCATATAGCCTTTGCCTTGCGCGCTGACTTTGGAGGTGATTCCAAATTCGAACCCTTTTTCCGGTAAGTCTTTAATGACTTGTATTTCTCCAATTGCTTCGTTTTCTCTTACAATGGCCCAGGAGTAATTTCTTTGATTCCTAAGCCATTTCTTGAGAATCTTTTTTGTGGTCTCCAAATCGCGATTGGGATACCACCAAAGATACTTTGTCACTTCCCAAGACCCCGTCCATTCATAGACGTCCTCGGCGTCTTCCATAACGAAGGGGCGGAGAGTTAGCCTAGAAGTGGTTAGAATCGGCGTTTCTTTCATAGCAATGCAGCCTAAAGTCGATATAATTTTACGAAATCGAAGAACCTTTATGAACACGAAAGAACTCGCCAAAGAATGCCTTAGCTGCCCTAAGCCCCGCTGCCAAACGGGCTGCCCAACGGGGAACTTGATCCGTAACTGGATCGCCGAATGCAAAAAAGAGGATTATGCCACTGCGGGAAAGATCCTGCGTGACGTGAATCCTTTTCCGGAGTTCACCTCTTTGCTTTGCGACCATAAAAGGCAGTGCCAAGGCAAGTGCGTTAAAGCCATCAAAGGGGATGCCGTTGCCATTCCTCAGATTGAATATGAGCTATCGAAACTTGTTGGAAGGGATTTGAGCAAAGGAAATTCCAATGGGATGAAAGTTGCCTTGATTGGCGCGGGAATTGCGAATTTAAGTGCGGCTTATTTCTTAATCAAAGCGGGTTTTGCGGTGGAATTCTTTGAAAAAGAGAACTTTATCGGCGGAGCTATCCGCACGGGCATTCCGGATTTCCGTTTCGATAAGAGCCCTTTGGACGCGGTTCAAAAAGACCTTGAGACCATGGGCGCTGTATTCCATTTCAACTCGCCCATTGATACGAATTCTTCTTTGGGAAATCTTCAACAAGAATTTGATTACGTCATTCTCGGAATCGGGGCAAGCAAGAACAATTCCGTGGGGTTTGAGGCAAAAGGGGGATTAGTCTCCGGGCTTCAAATCCTTCGCGAGATCAACATCGGGGACGGGAAAGAAAAATATTCGAAATACAAATCCTCCCTTGTTTGGGGTGGGGGCAACGTCGCTTTGGATTGCGCGCGCAGCCTAATCCGTTTAGGAGGCAAGGTTACGATTGTCTATCGCCGTTCCTTAAAAGAGATGCCTGCAAGCGAAGTTGAAATCCAAGAAGCCATAAAAGAAGGTGTGGATGTTTGCTTCCTCACCAATGTCAAAGACCTCATTAAAAACGAGAAGGACGAAGTCATTGGCGTGAAACTCGTGAAAATGGAACTTGGCGAGATGGATTCTTCTGGCAGGGCCTCTTGCCATGAGATCCCTGACTCAGAATATCTTTTGGACTGCGATCTCCTTGTCTCCGCGATTGGACAAAAAGTAGATTTCTCTAAACTTGCTAATGATTTGACTATCGAAAGCGGCCATCATACTTCTTATAAAGATGTTTATGCGACTGGGGATTGCTTCTTGGGCGCGAAGAACATTGCTTCCTGCATCGCAGACGGCAGAGAATGCGCTCGCGAGATCATTATTTCTTGCACCAAATAAAGGGCGGATTTAGAAAGCCTCGCCCCTTTGATATTTTCATTGAAGTTACTCCAACGTTTCATTGAAATTCCATTGAAGTAGACATTGAAGTAAGTCTAATTTTTACTTACTTAATCAGATACTGCCGACCTTTTATTTGTTTTGAAGCAAGTCTTTGATTTGCTTCGGCTCAACGAATTGATACGTGATGGTGTCCACGTAAGGCGCGTATTCTTTCGCCTGTTCCATCGTTTCGATGGTCCAGACATTCACGATTCCGCCTTTCTTGCGGTAGTTGATGACTTCTTTTCTCTTCGCCATCGTCGCCTCGAGGTCTACTGAATCGTATAGGCTGTGGAGCTTCCATGTCCAATCGTGATCTTCGCAAACCAAAAGCTGACGCTTGAAGCGTTTCCCGATATGGAGCAAGGCTCTAGGATCAAAGGAAATCAAAACAATTTTTTTGCTGTCTTTGATCTGGGAAAGGGCCTCCATGGCTTTCCTTCTTAATGGCTTGTAGTTGCCTTTATAGACCTTGAGCTCCACGACGATCAAAGAACGTTCCTGATTCAAATCAAGAACCTCTTGGAAGGTAGGAATCTTCTGGCCGTCCAGCAACGTATAGGTGGAGATCTCTTCTAGGGTCATATCCTCGATGATCCCTTCCTTGCCGGTGACTCTTTTTAGATCAGAGTCGTGGCAGACGATAAGCTGGTTGTCTTTTGTTAGGTGGATATCTAATTCAAAGGCACATCCTTCGTCGATGGCTTTTTTAAAGGCGTCCAGGCTGTTCTCGCTGACGCCATTGCCGTGTAAGCCGCGGTGGGCGATTCCCTTGAAAAAGGAGGGGAGGTATTCTGCTTTATGGTCTTTTTTACTCATGGGGCTATTATCCTCTTTTGGCTTAGACCTAGCGGAACTTTATTTTTAACGTTCCCTTGATTTTGGGCTAGAAAGGGCTAAGGTGACATCGACCTATGGTTTATTGCGTTGGAGAAATACTTCTCGATATCTTCGGTGAGGCCAAAGACCATTCTTTGGAGCTTTCCTCGAAATTAGGAGGAGCCCCGTTTAATGTGGCGGCGAATATTGCCGTGCAAGGCGGTGATGCTTCTTTTTATGGAGTTCTAGGAAATGATTCCTTTGGTGATTTCGCCGCAAAAGAGGCTTCTTTTTACCCTTTGAAGTACTTGATTCTTGACCGAACAAGCAACGCCAACACGACTTTAGCGGTCGTAACTCTTGATAATGGCGAACGTTCTTTCCGATTTCTTCGTTCTCCGGGAGCCGATTATCTTCTTGATGAAAGCAAACTCCCTTCTTTGGGCGTTAAGAGGGGCGACATTGTGCATTTTGGCTCCCTGATGCTTTCGAAAGAGGAGGGGCGTGTATTCATAAAGAAGGCAATTTCGTATTTCCATGAGATTGGTGCTCTTGTTTCTTTTGATGCGAACCTCCGCTTGGATATATTTGAAAGCGAAGAAGAGGCTAAGGCTATCTACAATGAAGTTTTTCCTTACGTGGACATCCTGAAGCTAAGCGAAGATGAACTTGTCTTCTTCTTTGGAAAAGACGATCCGGTCTCCTTCAAGAAAGAAAAGATGAAGGGCGTGTCATTGTTATTCGTTAGTTATGGCGAAAAGGGGAGCGCTTGTTATTCGCCTTCTTTCTCTGTCTACGTTCCTTCTATTCCCGTTAGGCCTGTCGATACAACCGGAGCGGGCGATGCTTTTTATGCACGCGTCTTGCTGGAGCTAGACAAAGTCAAAGATCCTTTCGAAATTAAGATGGACGAATGCAAGGCAATCCTAGATGAGGCGAATAAAGAAGGCGCCAAAGTCGTTTCTCATTTCGGCGCATTGCCTGTCATCTCTTGTTAAAGCCCCTTTTATTTGGCGCAAGGGTGTTGTAATTCTTCCTTCAAGGCGGAAAATTGTTGCTATGAAAAACGATTCTTTTTTGCTTATAAATTGCAACCTTGTAAATGTGAATGAGGGGAGCGTTTTAGAAAAAGCTGCCATACGCGTGAAAGAAGGGAAAATCATCACCTTTGGGCAAGACATGAAGCCTGCCAAAAACGAGAAGGTGATTGATTTGCATGGGGACTATGTTTGCCCAGGATTAATCGACGCTCATGTCCATTTATTCGGAAACGGGGTCCCTAAAAAAGTAATTGCATCGAAAGGGAACTCTCAGAAACGTTTGGTGAAGTTCGCCGCGACTGGCTTAGGACAAATTGTCCTTCATAGTTTGGCAAAAGCTTCTTTGCAGCAAAGCCTGCGTTCTGGCACGACCACCGTTCGTTCTTTAGGCGATCTGCATTACGCGGACGAATGGGCGAAAAAAGCCATCAAAGAAGGCAAGTTCCTAGGGCCTAGAGTCCTATCTTCTGGCTATGCGGTCACGACCCCTGATGGCCATGGCGTGGGCTCCATATCCAAAGGGTGCACCACGAAAGAAGAGTTCGTTGCTGCAATTGATGAAAATATCAAACATGGCTGCGATTGGGTGAAGCTTATGGTCACTTCAGGCGCAATGGATGCCTTGCCAGGTGAAATTCCTGGCGCCCCTAGAATGAGCCTAGAGCAAATTAAGTGGTGCGTGGATTACGCTCATAAAAAAGGATTCAGAGTCTCCGCCCATTGCGAATCAAGCGAAGGCTTTGCCTTATGCATTAAAGGCGGAATCGACACGATTGAACATGGGGCGATCCTTGATCGGGAAATGATGGAAGGTTTATCCGCGTACAGGAGCCGCCTAATTACGACTCTTTCCCCGGCTCTTCCCGCTGCATTGTTAGATAAAAGCGTTTCCAAATACAGCGAAGGCCAATTGCTTGCGGTCTCTAAGATTTACGAGGGCGTCGTCTCTTCGGCGAAATCCTGTTATCAAATGGGCATCAAAGCGGGCTTAGGCACGGATGCTTCTTGCCCTTTCGCCACCCATTCCTCCATGTGGAGAGAACTTTGCTATTACAAGAAGACCGTTGGCTGTTCCAACGCGGAAGCCTTATATGCGGGGACTCTTGGAAATGCGAGGATCCTCGGGATTGACGATGTTACGGGTTCGATTGATCTTAATAAAGATGCTGACCTCATCGTCTTGAAAGGGAACCCCCTTGAGGATTTAACTACCTTGGATGATGTGCAGATGGTGTTCATTAAAGGGATTAAGGAATCCCATAAGCAAAAGAGATTCAAAAAACTTGAGAAGGAATTAAATGACCTTATTTAAATAAGGTTTTGCGGGCTTTTATATAAAAAGAGTGGAGTTTTGCATGAATAATGTAGCGTTGATTTTTGACTTGGACGGCACCCTTTGGGATTCGACGAAAGTAGTCGCGGAGTCCTGGAGTTTATGCGGGAAGAAGTATTTCGGGGATTCTTTCTATATTACCGAAAATGACGTGAGGGCCCAGATGGGACTCCCGATGACGGAAATCGCGAAGAATATCGCATCCCTCACCCCAGATCCTGAAAAAGGAAAAATTTGGGCGAGCGAGGCTTTTATCTATGAAGTCGAATATCTTGCTGATCATCCTGGTGAACTTTTCCCCAAGGAAGAAGAAGTTTTGATGGAACTTAAAAAGAGGGGTTACACCCTGTTCATCATGTCCAATTGCCAAAAAGGCTATATTGAAGACTATCTAAAAGCCTTGAAACATCCTGAGATATTTACTGATCATCTTTGCTATGGGGATACCCTTTTGCCAAAACACGGGTCTATTAAGCTTTTAATGGAAAAACACGGGATTAAGGAAGCTGCCTATATCGGAGATACCGCGGGAGACGAGAAAGAGACTCGGTTGGTTGGCATTCCCTTTTTCTTTGCCGAATATGGGTTTGGGAAAGCTGTTTCGCCTGATGAAACTCTATCTAACTTCGAAGATGTGATTAAGGCCGCGAAAAAAACGTTTGGTCATTGATCACTCCAATTTTTTAGCGCTGTTGAGGCTAATCCTTCTTGCTTTGTGCTGGTTTATGTGCGTTTCCCTTCTTATATTTCCCCAAAACCTGTGTTTTTAGATAGATTTTGGGGAAATAGCGAGTCTAACGTGCCCTCCTCCCTTGAGATGAGCTTAGAGGGAAAGAAACTTTCTCTGCTCTTCGGCTCTGCCAATACTGTCCATATTTACCTCCTATTTCCCCAAAATCTATGTTTTTTGATAAGTTTTGGGGAAATAAGCTTTTTCATCCGTTGGGATGTGGGAAATATGAAACGCTGTAATGAAAGCAACGAGTTTTTGGGATGATGGATTCTTAGGACGTTCGCTGCCACTTGCGAAATGGAGTTCACAAGAAGGTTTACGAAAAGGTTTACAATGCCCTTGTGAACTCCGACGAAATCATCAAAAACAACGAAGCGGCGTTTATTACGATCCTCGTGAGCTGAAATACGGGACAAAGGCAAAAACGTTCCTGTCCCTATTCGACTTCGATAAGCTCAGTAAAAGGAAAGTGGAGATCGTCGAAAAAGGAGGGGATGAGAGATTATCAAGCTCAATCTTCTCAGCTGGAATGTCGCGCCTCTTTTCTTTTTGGCCCTAGATAAACTCTCCTCTATGGAGAATTCGCTTCTTGAGCTTGCCTCAAGCCTGGACTTAAGCGATTTCACCAAAGAAGCTATCGATCATTCCCTTTTATATTCCGAAATCGACGGTAGCCTTTCCGTGGAAGGCATCTCGATCCCCCAGAAGAGGATGATTGAGCTAATTCAAGAAGATGCCGAACCCATTAATCGAAACGACCTCATCGTGAAAAACATGGCTAAGGGCATCGACTTCGTTCTTGCTAAGCCGTCCTTTGACGAAAGAAACCTTACCCACCTATATGCTTTGTTAAGCAATGGCTGCCTTGACGAGGAGGATCAACTGCTAACAGGCAATCTTTATAGGCACGATGAAGTCGAAATCGATCATTATCAAGAGTGCCTCATGAAAAAATCAAGGAATGCATGGATTCCTTATTCGCTTTCGTGAACGAGAATCTGAAGAACCCCAAGCTTAAATTCTTTTTGCCTCAGCTCGCCCATTATTATCTCCTCTATGTCCATCCCTATTTCGATTACAACGGCAGAACCGCCAGGATGGTCTCCTTATGGCTTTATTTTCTTACGGGCAATGTTTATCCTTCCTTCATTTCTGAGGGCATCGATCTCAAAAAAAGACTGCTTAGCTTACTTGATGAGCAATTTTAGGGAGTGATTAAACAGATAAAAAACGCGGTGGTTTCCCATCGCGTTTCGTTATGGTTCTATCAGTCGTGCTGCTTGACCGGCCCGCCGAAGAGGGCGAGCTTCCTGAGGAGATCCATCATCCCCTCCACGTCGAGCCTCCCCGTGTTGTGCGAGGTGTAGGACTCGCCGAGGTTCAGCCTCGCGTCGCCTTTGGTGAAGTACTGGTCGTAGTTGAGGTTCCTCTTGTCCGCGTGGACGCAGAAGAAGTCCCCCATGTCCTCGGCGCGCAGCATCTCCTCCTGGGTGACCAGGGTCTCGAAGAGCTTCTCGCCGTGGCGCGTCCCGATGTACTCGGGCTTCATGTCCGAACCCTCAAGCCTGAGGACCGCCTCGGCGAGGGTGCCGATGGTCGCGGCCGGGGCCTTCTGGACGAAGAGGTCGCCCTGCTCGCCGTGCTCGAAGGCGTAGAGGACGAGGTCCACCGCGTCGTCGAGGGTCATCATGAAGCGCGTCATGTCGGGGTTCGTGATGGTGATGGGCCTCCCCTCTTTGATCTGCTGGAGGAAGAGCGGGATCACGGAGCCCCTCGAGGCCATGACGTTGCCGTAGCGCGTCAGGCAGAGCACCGTGTCGCCCGGGAGGAGCTGGCGGCTTCTGGCCACCACGTTCTTCTCCATGAGGGCCTTGGTCATCCCCATCGCGTTGATGGGGTAGGCGGCCTTGTCGGTGCTTAGGAATATCGCTTTCTTGACGTGGTTCCTCACGCAGGCGGAGATGACGTTGTCGCTTCCCTGGACGTTGGTCTTCACCGCCTCCATGGGGAAGAACTCGCAGCTAGGGACCTGCTTCAAAGCGGCCGCGGAGAAGACGTAGTCGACCCCGACGAAGGCGCGCTCGATCGCGTTGTAGTCCCTCACGTCCCCGATGTAGAACTTGAGCTTCTCGGAGTCGTACTCCTTCCTCATGTCGTCCTGCTTCTTCTCGTCGCGCGAGAGGATGCGGATCTCCTTGATGGGGGTACTCACCAAACGGTCGACGACCGCGTGGCCGAAGCTCCCGGTGCCCCCGGTGATGAGGAGGGTCTTGCCGTCTAACAAATTGCTCATGAATGAATGTCTCCTGAATGGATGAAGTGATTTTAGCACAATAATAAGTGATTGGTTTGCCCAAGGGGATGGGGCTCAATGAAGACTTAAACCTTGAACTTGCGGAATTTCATCATATGTCATGACCTTTGACATGTGATGTGATTTCTTCATGACATATGATGAATTTAGGCGATGTCGACATATTTTGACCTTGGAGGCTTTTTGCTTCTCTTTTTGACGCGGCATAATCACCTGCGTTTTATTCTTCTATGACATATGATGAAAGCCATTGGCGGGCTTTACCCCTTAAAGGGAAAGCACGATAATAAAGGACATGAATCCCACGCGTATCCTCTTCCTTTGCCAAGGCAACATCTGCCGCTCGCCCGCGGCGATGTTCTTGCTTCGTTATCGCCTGAAAGAACTAGGCTTAGAAAATGACTATATCGTCACCTCCGCGGGCTTAGAGAAGTCCACGTTAGGGGAGGACATGCATCCAGAGAGTAAAAAAGAACTTGATGAGCATCATATTCCTTATGAGACTCATGCGGCTCATATGCTCACCCCTAAAGAGTATTTATCCCAAGACTATGTGATCGTCATGGAGAACTACCAGAAGATCGCGGTTAAGAGAATGATGTCGAATGCCCATCCGGAGAAACTGCATCGCCTTTTGGACTATACGGAAGAAAAAAGGGACATCGCGGATCCCTTCTATACCTTAGATTTCACCTCGGCCTATCAAGATATCGAAAAGGGTATCGAAGGGTTTATTAATAAAGAGATAAAGAAAGAGGGATGATTCTCTTTGACGCTCTCTTATTTAGACGCGAAACTCATGTTTTTCGTTTTGCCAGTAGGAAAAAAGCGTTGTAGGGATTGTTGCTTTTAGAAAGCCTCAACCAATATGGCAATGCATTGTCTTTTAGTTGATCCCCTTGATTTTCGTTTGCTTGAAATATGAAAAGAGCGGCCTTTTGGACCGCTCCAGTTCATTGATGTTTTTACTTATCCTCGGGGTTATCGCCCTTAGGATTGCTATGCCTATGGTAGCCATAGCTATGGTATCCGTATCCATAGCCGTATTTGGAGGCGTAGCCATAGCCGCATTTGCCTTGGTCTTCGTCGGTGGTGACCATCGCCATCGCGATGCCGATGATGTTCATCCTCTTCTCTTCAAGGGAGCGGCAGGCCGCGTTCACGTCTTTCTTCTTCGAGACGTGCTGGCTGCAGACGATCAAGAAGCCATCGACGTCTCTGCCGATGAGATAGGCGTCGGAGACGACGAGGACAGGAGGGGTATCGAGAATCACGTAGTCGTAAGTTTTCTTAAGCTCGGCGATGAGCTCTTTCATCTTCTCGCTTCCTAGGATCTTGCCAGGGAAGGGAGTGTGGCTGCCCGCGGAGATGACATCTACTCCCTGAACATTGTGGATGATGTCGCTTAATTCGGCGTCGCCTTTGCAGTAGTCCACGATGCCGACCTGGTTCTTGAAATGGAACAAGCGGTGGACGGAAGGCTGACGGAGGTCTAAGTCAAGGAGAGCGACCTTTAAGCCCTTTTCGGCGTAGATGACGGCGAGGTTAGCGCTCATCGTGGTCTTGCCTTCGGCTTCTTGGGCCGAGGTGACCGCGTAGCAAGTGATCTTGTGTTCCAAGGAAGCGAAGTCGATGTTGGTCTGAAGGCGGATGATGGCGTCGGCTTCGACGGAGTTGAAGTCCTTGATGATCCCGGCTTCGTTAATACGACGCTGGGCGGTATTCTGGACGTTCTTTTTGTTCTCAGGCATTGTCTTTTCCTCCTTCTTTGGGTTCCTCTTTCTTTTCAGGGGCGTTCTCGTACTTCGGAATCATGCCGATGACCTTATAACCGGTGATGGTCTCAAGATCGACCTTCGAGGAGACTTTGCTGTTGAGGAGCTCGCGGATGATGCCATAGGCTGCGCCGACGACTAAGCCAGCAAGCGCGCCCACTGCGGCAAAGACCAAGGTGGAAGTGGAGGTGTCTTTGGCGCTATTAGCGTTGCCCATGGAGACCAAGGAGTTTTGCAGCAAGCCATAGACCGTGGAGGTGGTGGCGTTAGCAAGGCTGATGGTGGACTCTACGGCGAGGTTAGCAACATCAATCGCCATGGATTCATTCTTGCAGGTCGAGGTGACGCTTAAGAAGACGCTCGTGGAGTTCGTGGTGACGGTAGGAATAGAGACGGTGTAGTAGCCTTTGACTTTGCTGATATCAACGTTCTCCGTCGTCTTGCCGCTAGAATCCTTGAGATAGACGTCGTAGTTCTTCTCGCCTAGCTTCTTCCCAATCTCGGTGACGACTTCGTCGGTCGTCATATACCCGTAGGCAATCTGGGTTTTCTTGAGGGCGAGGTTGATATTATCCGCTGTGCTGCCGGTCGAGGAGTCGACAACCATGAGCTGGACGGTGGCCTGATACTTCGGGGTCTTGATGAACTTCGAGTAGCCAACGCCTCCCGCTAAGCCGACCAATAAGCAAACAACCGCGGCGACCCAGTGCTTCCAGATCATATGGCCGATCTGAGAGAGGGTGATCCCGCTTTTTTCTGTTTCCGCTTTGCCGAGGTCTTCCTCGACGGGGACGGTTTCATTCTCGATTACGTCTTCGTTTGTTTTCTTCATAATTACCTCCAATCATGGGAACGATTATAGATGGAATTGGGCAAGCTTTGGGAAACTTGGGACTTCATTGCTCATCGCCCCGTAATAATCGGGGAGAGCGATGGCAACGTTGTTGATTTGGCCCTTATCGACTGCAAAGAATAGAATCAGCAAAACGATGCCTAAGAGGATACGGTAGACGCCGAAGGCATTGAAGGTTCTGGTCTGAAGCATCTTCATGAAGAACTTGATGACGAATATGGAGACGACGAATGCCACGACCATGCCGACAAGGATGATGATGAGCTTCGTGACATCGAAAGGCTGATCGGCGGTTTTTTTCGCTAACTTGATGCCGTACATAACCCCTTTGATGAGCGAGCCGCCTAACATCGCGGGGATCGAGAGATAGAAAGAGAATTTGGCGCTGGTTTTGCGGTCAATTGAAAGAAGCAGGGCTGCGCAGATGGTAACGCCTGACCTGGAGGTGCCGGGGATGAGGGCTAAGCACTGGGCAAGACCGATGATCATCGCGTATTGGAAAGAAATGCGCGTGACGTTCCGGATATTGAATAAAGGATAGGTGTCTGAGACGTGATCTTCATCTTCATCGTACGCCGTCGCGCTAGAACGGTTCAGATGGTAACGGCTTTGGATGTTATGGGATTTCCGTTTCAAAAGGAATTCGATGAGAAGGAAGGCTAAGCCATAGACGATTAAGGTGATGGAAACGATCAAGTAGTTGTAGAGATACTTGTCCATGTAGTCGTCTAATAAGGTGCCGAGTACCCCCGCGGGGATCGAAGCGACGAGGATCTTGCCCCACATGAGCCAGATCTCTTTTTTCTCCTCTTTGGTTTTGTTCTTTCCAAAGGGCCATAGTTCCTTGAAGAAAGAGAGGACGACCGCGAGGATCGCGCCCAATTGGATGATGACCAAGAAGAAGTCATAGAAGTCCGCGCCTTGAGTGGCTTTAAAACCCCAATACTGGCCAAGGATGATCATATGCCCCGTCGAAGAGACGGGTAGCCATTCGGTGATGCCTTCGACGATGCCGAAGACGATGGCTTTAAGGATTTCGATGAATGTTTCCATTGCTTTTTGAAGTGTGGCTAGCTGAGCCTAAGGGAAGAGAGAACCGCCTAAAAAAGGAGGCGGTTTGATCTCTAAGCGGTATTGTAGAAGGATGACGGGTAATTTGAAAGCAAAAGGGGCAAGGATAGTCTTTAGAGACTATGAAAGGCTAGTGGTGGCGTTGCTTGCTCACTATTTCTTGATGATTGGGAGATGCAATGGTAATGTTTTTGACAGTTGAGCAACACTAGCAGGAAACGAAGTCGTTGCTTCTGATGATGGAAAACACAAAAAAACCAAAAGCACTTATAATCACTGGTACTGACCTTGGAAAATCCGGGGTTCCCTATGTAATTTTTAGCGTAGTCAAATCGCTACATGATTGTTTTGACTTTCACATCATTACCCTGGACAAAGGGAATTGCTACTATTACGAAAGGCTTAATAAAGAAGGCGTTAGCAACGTCACGCTCGAGGAACACGAGGTAAAAAAACCTCGGACGCTTTTTGGCAAGTTTCTTTGGCTTTTGTTTTTGCGGCAGAAAAGAATCCGTAAAATTACCAAAAAAGCCCTAAAGCGTAATGATTATTCCCTAATACACTGTTTCGTGGAGTTTCAGAGCTGGGGCGTTCTCAAAACAGCTGAGAAGTTTGGCATAGAAAAAAGGATTCTGCACATAAACATCGACCATAAAATCCCGGAATCAAAGTCCCTAAAGACTAGATTGTTAAATGGGATAGAACTTCGAGACCGTAACTTATCGCTCAAATATGCCACGGAACGTATTGGAGTATCCAATCCTTGCTGTGAGCATGCCTTTGGGAACGTGAAATATACCATTCTCTATAATAGTTATGATCAAGGTCGGTTCAATCACAATTTAAACTGTCCTTTGTCTGAAAACCAACTTGTTTTGGCACATGTTGCCTCTATAAGCCGGAATAAAAACCAAATGTTCGCTGTAAAAGTTGCCGAAGAACTCAAAAAGTATGTGCCAAATTTCAAACTTCTTCTCATTGGCTGGGCGTACGAAAAGGATTATAGCAAAAATCTTAACGATTATATTTGTTCCAAAAAGCTAAACGAAAATGTTGAAATTATTAATGGCAATGACTCAATTGAACAATATTTATGCGAAACTTCATACGGGCTTCTCCCGTCATTATCTGAAGCGGCGTCAATTGCAACAATCGAGTTTCAGGCGTGTGGGATACCTATTTTTGTTTCCGACGCCGTTCCATCTGAAATGAACTGTGGTGGGGCTATTTATCAAAGCCTCGAAGATGGCCCTGAGAAATGGGCGCGTACTATTTGGCTTTATTTCCAGTCGCATGGAAACAAAAGAGAAAACTACGATGTTTCGAGATTTTCAGATAGATCGTTTAAGACAAATTTAATGAAAATCTATGGTTTGAAATGAACATAAAGAGAAATTTAAAAATAGGAATTTTAACATTCCACGCGGCGACAAACGTTGGCGCAAATCTTCAGGCATATGCGTTGTGCGCTTTTTTGAATGGCATCTATCCACGAACTGAGTTAGTTGACTTCTATCCGAACTCTTATCAGAAAAAAAGAAGCTGGAAGCGAAGAATGCTTCATTTTGGAAAACTGATGTTGATACCATCCGCGAGAAAAAACATGAGGGTTTCCCTTAAGTTTGAAAGGTTTCAGCGCCTCTATCCGAGGATCTCGGCGAAGAAATGCTATGGGGATGTGGAATTTAGGAATTTTTGCGCTATGTATGATGTTCTCATATCTGGAAGCGATCAGATTCTAAACCTGTCCTTATCGGGGAACACATTTGCATATTACTTACCTTTTGATGGTGTTAAGAAAATTAGCTATGCTTCGAGTTTTGGGCGCGCAAGCATCAGCGATCTGGAAAAATGGGCAATTTTGAGCTACTTTCCGGATTTTGATGCCCTTTCCTTCCGCGAAGAGAGCGGATACGAAATTGCTTCCTCTTTGACTGATCTTCATGAAAAAAATGTTGTGGTCGATCCCACGTTTTTGCTGTCTAAAAGGGAGTGGGAGGCTATGACTGCCAACGCGAAAAAACCAAAGGGGAATTACATACTCGTTTATAGTATGGAGAAAAGCTCTTGGTTTGAAAGGGCAATTGATACAGTGGCAGGAAGACATCCTGATTGTAAAATAATTCTAATTGATGGGTGTGGCTCAAAACTAAAATTGAGCTGTTACCACAAGACGTACGGGAAAGCTTCCCCCTTGGATTTTTTGAATTTGGTTTCTCACGCCAGAATTGTTGTTACCAATTCTTTTCATGGTATCGCATTTTCCATACTTTTTGAAAAGCCTTTCTACGCTTGTGCGCATTCGAAAAGGAACACTAGATTACAGCACATTCTCGGTTTGACGGGTGATGCCCAAAATTTAATAGGAGAAAACTCTGCTGATCTCAATCTAATTGATGGAGAAGCCTCTCTCACCAGATTGGAACCGTCCATTAAAAAATCCAAAGAGTTTCTGCTTACAGCTATCGATAAATGTTATGATTGACAAAATTAAAGACTTTAAAAATTGCTATGGGTGTTCTGCTTGCTCAAGCGTTTGCAAAAAGCATGCAATTTCGATGGCCCCAGATGAATATGGTTTTTTGTTCCCAAAAGTTGATTACAGCCTTTGCTTAAAATGTGGCAGCTGTGTAAAGGCGTGCCCTGCGGCGAACCGTTATTCCCCAAAGCCTTATCTTCCAAAAGTTTATGCGGCCCGTATTAAGGATAACGAAATTCTCAAAGAAAGTACTTCAGGCGGCGTTTTCACGGCTCTATCTGAATACGTTTTGGCCTCAAGAGGTTTCATTGCCGGAGCTGTTTTCGATGATGAGCTCAAGGTTGTCCATCTTTTGTCAAACGAATCTAACGATAGGGACAAGATGCGCGGTGCCAAATATGTGCAAAGTATGATGGGAGATATCCATTTGAAGATAAAAGAGCTTCTTGACTCTGGGATAATGGTTCTTTTCACCGGAACTCCTTGCCAGGTCCATTCCCTGAAACTGTTCTTGGGCCGGCCTTACGAGAATTTGCTCTTGGTTGATATCGTGTGCCATGGAGTCTCTTCGCCGCTTTTCTTCAAAAATTTTATAAATCGTCTCAAGAAAAAGCACGGTCCCATAGTTTCCTTCAGGTTCAGAAGCAAGAGCGTTGGCTGGCGTGGTAATAATGTCGAAGTGAGTTTTGCCGACGGAAAGAAACTGATTAACACGCACGAAGTTGTTCGCTATTCGCTTTTATATAGTAAAAGACTTCTCATGCGCGATTCTTGCTTCCAATGCCCTTACGCTTCCCCTTTTAGGACGGGGGATCTTACAATTGGTGATTGCTGGGGACTGGAGAGAGATCTAAACACAGAGCTAAACGATAACAAGGGATGCTCTTTGGTGATTGTAAATTCCGAAAAAGGGGAAAGAACGTTCAACGTTATTAAAAATCGTCTAAAGATTGAAGAACGAGACCTCCCAAGCGTTCTCCAACCTAATCTATATAAATCGACTGAGCGCCCTAAGAATATCGAAAAGTGTAGAAAAAGAATGGCACGCAAAGCCTAGGTTTTGTGGGCGGTGATTCTCACGACCTTATTTCTGCCTTTTGAGCGCGCGCGCTCCAACTGAGAACAAGTTTTTCAAATCATTACGATAAAAAATAAGCGAAGATACCAATGCAATTATTAAGGACATTCCAAATATGAGCAACGCTTCAAGAAACCAGCCAAGCCAAGTCGTCTCAAATGGAATGAAGTGAATGCAGACGAGTGAAACCCCAACAATAACCCCTGCGGTTGTTATCGCCCATACAAACCGCCATATCACGACAAAAATACTGCGATGCAATATATTTTTTGAGACATAATAAGAATATTGCGCCGTCCGAAAAACATTGGCAACAAAGGTGCCTATTGCCACTCCAACAATTCCCAAAAAGTTTACTAGAACGACGGATATCACGACATTGATACCGGCTTCGATCATTGCCCCCCATTTTGTCTCTTCGAAACTACCTGTGGCATATACAAGGGTTAGATAAGGCTGTCTAAAACAATAAGCGGCCTCTGCTATGGTTATCGATATGGCAACGGATGGAATTACGTAATTTATGTCTTCGACCCCAGCTGTATAGATTGTTACGAAAGGTAAAATCAGGACTCCTACACACGAGAAGATAATTGTTGTAAGAGTGAAAAGCATAAATTCGTAAGTTCGAAAGTTGCGATTCAGCGAATCCATTTCCTTTCGTGCCCAAATATCTCCGAAGGCCGCTTCCATGCCCGCCGTCGCGACCGACAACAGTGATTTGACCTTGCCGACAACAAAATAGTAGACGGTGTAAACGGAAACGATTTTAGTATCAGCGAAGATTGTCAGGGTCACTACATCGACGTTGTCGTGGATGACGTTTGAAATGACGTGGAAGGCAGTCGCTTTTCTCCCTTTTATTCCCGCATCGTTTGGCTCACATTTGTTGGTAAGAGAAAATCTCTTTTTGACGTAGAAACTCAGAATTGCCGGAGTCAAGAAAAAGACAATAGAACTGCCAAGCTTGACAATGTATATCGAACAATTCGCTTGAATTAATATTGCCACGCAAACCGTATTCAGCACGGTTTTGATTACGTTCGCGATTGTGTAGACATAACTTGCTTGAGCCGCGGTCAAGAGGGTGCGATCGCTTATGCTGAAAAAGTAATTTGCGAAAGTCCCCAGGCTGACGATAGCTACAAGAGAAGCGACTTCCCAATAAGAGAGGTCGCTGTTTGAAATTACTGGCAGGATAAAGCAAAGTGCGGCGGCGTATATGACGACAATCAAACTTATCCGCCGCATAAAGCGTTTCGTTGATTTCATTAGCGAGCTGACGGCTAAGGAATCATGGTCCGCCAATGGCTTATAAAGAGCTACGCGCGTTGAGGCTGTAATGCCTAGCGTCAAAATATTAATCATGTTTAAGAACTGACTTGCCGAGGATACAACCCCGTTATACGTGGATCCAAAAGTAGTCAAAATTAAACGAGGCGTAATCAAGCCGCAAACGATGCTTACAATCTCCTCGAGTAGTGAGGACCCCATATTCAAAAGAGCTTTGTTCGAACGGGTTTTATTATCCATGCCGTTGCTCCCTTCGCTTGCTTAGGATTATCCAAGCATTTTGAGCATGACTGGTCGAATATTCTAAAGGCCTACGTTTTTCTCGAAGAAAAAGCCTTTTCCTAAGGTTTATTTTTGTCTTTTTTTTGCCGCACCCTGTAAACCTGTTCATTAAAAGTCCTTGATCTCGTATCACTTTTCTAATTTTATCAAATCCCCAAGCTTCCTATCCCAACTCTTTGGATGAAACCTAGTAAAACCTGCGTCTGAAAAGAAAGTAAACTCGGAAAAATAGATTTTCCCATTTACGTCATATAGATCGCAGCGGACGAAAGGAATGCCTCTTGTGAGAACACGACATATATTCTTCATCCTCTCAAATTCAGCAGGTTTAGGGAGAGGACGCCTGCTATTCGGATAGTTCTGTTTGAGCTTCAATTTGTTGTAATCCATGTCAACGTAGTCAATGGTCTCGTTGGATTTTTTGTCGTTGCTGATAACTTGGGCTAAGTAAGGTTCGCCGTCAAAGCAGAAAAACTTGTAGACGGGCAACACATCATGGATACCATCGCTTAAGAAAGCCTCAGCGATGATTCTCGGGGGAACGTCCTTATAAGGCCATTCCCTGCAGTGATAGTAGTAATTATCCTTCAAAGAAGCGTTTAACTCTTTTTTGATTGATGGGATGTCTAACTTGCTTTTATCTTTGCAAATTACCATGCCTCCGCAACCATGGGTTGTTTTGAGAACAAAGTGGTCTGGAAGAGAATCAAAGTCAATCTGGTCTGCGTTCTCATAGCATCCTAATTCCTCGGCAATGCCAATCTCTTCGCCACAGGAGGAATCGCGCACGAATTGTTTGACTGCGTGCTTGTCCACCATTGTGGTGTAAACTTCCTTCCGATTATGGAGCTTCAGCCAATTGAGTTTTTCGTTGAAGGTCTTGGGATTACTCAAATCTAGCTTATAGCCCATGTTGATTTCGAATGTCTCTTTGATAAATTCCTCATCCTCCATGCTGGATGCTTTTTTGGCAAGTTTGTGGCTCGCGAAGCGCACGTATAGGAGTCTAGGGTCGGTAATATATTTCTTCATCTTTCGTAGTAGGTTCTTTTTCATTGTTGCTTCCTCATGATGCTTGGTGGGCCGCTTGGGCTTTATGTTTTAAGCTCGTTTTTGGCGGGCTTTCATGAGAGAAGCAATTTGAAGGATGACTGCCTATTTCTCTAGGCCCAAAATGATGCCCCCTCTAAATTCAGGTCCATTTTTTCAGGCTTTATCCCTGTTGTTCCACCGTTGTGGAAGAAAGTAAGTTCGCCCACGTATACATTCCCGTTGACTACGTAAAAATCAACGCGGAGGAACTTTGTGCCCTGCGCTAGAATCCTCGCGTATTTCTTCATTTCTTCGAAATCCGCTGGCTTGCTTGGGCGCACCGCTGAATTCGGGTCCTTGTCGTGCACGTCTAGAAAATTGAAGTCCATGTCGAACCAGTCGCAGGCGGGATGAGCACTTGCATCCGTGCCGATGTACATGATTTTTGGTTCGCCATCAAAGCAAAACCATTTGTAATCAATGAGACAATCTAAATTTGGGTGAGTGGTTTCTTTTAGGAATTCCTCAGCGATGATTTTTCGCTTAATGTTTTTGTAAGGCCATTCCCTGCAATGGAGGTAATAGTCCTGGGCAAGGCCCTTGGCTAGGTTTTTCTTAATGCGTTTTACGTCCCTTTTACTTAATTTGCTTTTGTCTTTGCAAATGTACATCCCTAGCCCAGAATTATGATTGCATTTCAAAACAAACTGGTTCGGTAGCTTTGAAAAGTCGATTTCATCTGGCGAATCGTAAACTCCGAGAAGTGGTACGACGTGCCCCTCCCCGATTCTCTCGGTGACGAATTCTTTCATAAGGTATTTGTCGGCCATCACAGTGTAGATGTCTTTCCGATCGTGCAGTTTTAGCCATTGCAGTTTTTCGCTGAAGGACTTGGGGTTCTCCAGGTTCAATTCGCATCCGGTCTTGGCCTTGAAGAACTTCTTCAAATATTGCTCATCCGGCATTTTGTCATATTTGCCCTTTCCAGCCAAAACAAGAAACCGGTAGTTCTTGTCGGTTAAAAATTTTCCTATAGCTTTAGCGTGTTTTTTCATCTTCATAAGACATGTTTGCCTCTCAAATTGTTATGCGGGTGTATTCAACGTTCTTCTGAGTGTTGATAAAGATACAAATCGCAAACAAGAAGAATACGATTTTGTCATAATAGAAAATCGTTGCGGTGGAAGTAAGAACAGTGATGCCTAAAAGCACATAGAAGGCAATGGTTGCGTCGATTGTCTTCCGAACGTTTTTAAATGTGAGAGCGATGTAAACGAAAATTCCATAGAAAGAGAGCAATCCGAATAATCCAAAGTCACATATAAGTTCCGAAATGTTATTATGGGAGTAGGTGCCGATTCCGGAAACGACATCAAAGCCATCTACGCCATAGCCGATAAATAGATTTTTGAAGGATAAATAGAAGGCGTTGTCTCGATAAAGCCCCCTCTGATAGGAGGAGGCGGAGACGTTGCCTTGGCCAAGCAGATAGCCGATGTGTTCGAAGAGACGCTCTTTGATTGTGACGAATGGAGGAAAAACGAGGATTGTTACGGCCATAATTAAAATGGCGAAGATCGAGACTAGGATGCCGAGCCATATCCTTTTCCGGAAGAAAGCGCAAATTCCAAAAACTGAGATTCCGGCAAGATACATAAGCCCCATCTTGCTTCCAGTGCTTATTATCAAAACGAAGTCAAATAAGACAAATAACAAAACCCAGTATTGGCGTTTATACACTGCCACGGAAGTTAGCAAGATTGCTGAGACGCTCAGCTTCGCGGCGATTCCGTTCTGGTTTCCGAAGAAAGCGCCCAAGCGTGTTGAGAAGTCCAATTTTATAATGCTTTGAAAGTAATAACAGGTGAAGGCGACGGGGAGGAAAAGACTTGTGATAAACAAGACTCTGAAGACGGTTTTCGTATTCCCGATGATGCGGCAACTGAGATAAATCACACTTGCAAAAGCCGCCAAAACGATGAGAGTTCTGTATGTTAAAGCCGCCAAGGGGTTGGCAATCAGACTCGTGAAATAAGCAATCAATACGAAAACATAGACGGGTATCAAAGGTCTAACTTCCGGGATTTCCCGTTTTTTGATGTAGTAAGTGATACAAAGAACGCCCATGGCTGCAGCAGGGCCATACATCAAATAGTTCAGCTTGGCCATGTCTTCAAAAACATAGTAGGTCGCGAAGAAAAGGAAAAGCGAGGCGATTAGTAACGTCCTAATAACGTTCTCAAAGCCTGTGAAATATTTCTTTAGGCTCGGCGCTCTCATTTCTCGGCCTTCTTTCTTTTCGATAGATTAAATGCAAGAACGGCCACTTCGGAGCAAACAAAAACAATAAGAAGGCCTAGGACCCCCATATAGGAAAGACAAAAGACGTTTTTTGTAACTTCATAAACTATCCAGAAGGGGACGTAGGCGACAATCAAAGATCCGATAGGGGCGATCATAGAAGGAACGAGTTTCAGCCTCTCGCGCTTCTTGAGGAATATTCCCGTCAAAACGGTGTTGCCTAAGACGACTATGCCGATTTCGGCGTAATAAACGGCGTCGAGAAGTTTATTGTAAGAGAAGCCATTCAAGAAAGAATCCACCTCGTCCAAGGTCTTGGGATCGATGGATTTCAGATTTTCTCTATAAATTTCATAGGTGGCGTTTTCTAAGGGGATAAGAGAGCTCAATTTATTGATGTTCAAATAGGTGTTCGATCCGAAATATGCGGAGAGGGACAAATTCTTGCCTAGATCGCCAGGTAGATGAATATAGGCCAGAACGAAGTCCCCATAAATAAAGCTCATTTGGGAGTAGAATTCCTCTTTATCCATGATGATGTTCCCTATCTTCCAGGTATGGGCGATCTCCCCGTATTGCACAGTGAGCGTTTTGTTGATGACGTCATCGTAGTTCTTTAACTCTGAGTTGGCGGCCATCATCTTTTGTGCGGTCCGTTCAGTGACGTAGCAAACGTTATTCGCTCCAGCGTAATCAGCGTTAGCGTTGGAACTATAAAGATAAATCTGGTATTGATCAAAGAGGATGCCCCGTTTTCCTTGGTGATTGGAGAAAACGCCAGAAGAGAGCACATAGCTTATTTCCTCTAGGTTGGTTCCGCTATAGGAAAACTTCAAATCGTCAGCGACCAAACCGTTCGTCAGCTGTAGACAATTAACGAAGAGGCCGTTGTATTTTCCGACATCTACCCCTAAGTAACTGCTCCCGGTATCATGGTTGTAGCCAGTCTTACTTTTAATGGTAAGGGCAACCGTGTTCTGCTCACCGTTAAGCGAAGAGGCAACACTCGCCATTTTTTGAGCGGTGTTCTCGATTTTCACGTTGTCTGTGTAGAAATTACATGATAAAGGGATTAAAAAGAAAAAAAGATTGATTAAGGCTAAAAAGACATAAGGCTTGCTTGACTCCAACAATGTTTTGATAGACTTGCGTGCCATGAGGAAAATTATATTGCCCCCCATCCTCTAATCAACAAAATTCAAGCCATAGGCTTGGGGATCAAAACCTTTCAAAATCCGAATAGAAAACTCTCCCATTTTCTCATCACGCGGTCCGCCTCGAACAAAGAGGACCGCTCCCTCTCTTTTTTGGATAGTTCTATTTGCTTGTCTCCGTTTTCAAGAAGATCTTTCGTTCTCTCCACCAACGCTTTTGCATCCCCACATGGAACGAGCATTTCTTCGCTGAAGCCGTCGCTTATGGCCCGTGGCCCGCCGCAAGGGCAATCCGTGGATACGCAGGGGATTCCAATGGTCATCGCCTCCATAAGCGCATTGGGCATCCCTTCAAAATCGGAAGTCATCAGGAACATTCTCGCGGAATCGATGTACCCCTCAATATTTGGCACGTTGTCGATGATCTTTACCTTGCCCTCTAGATCATATTCTTTTGCTTTGGCGAGAATCGTGTCTTTAAGCTCGCCCGATCCATAATAGACTAGCTTAACCTCGGGAAAAGAATTGCTTACCTGACGAAAGACTTCTAAGGCGAGCAGAGGATTCTTTTGTGGAACAAGTCTTCCTACAACGGCAATTTCTTCTCTTTTCGGGGACCAGGAACGTTCAAAGAACTTGTCAGCGACGGGATTCCAAATAATCGTGGATTTTATTTTTACTGACTTTTGGAAGTAGTCCATCGCTTCTTGGGTCTGAAAGACACATCCCGAAGCGCCCTTAAACAAGATTTTAGCAATCAACTTAACGAGGCCCCGTCCATATTCATAATTTGGATCATTCCTGACGGAGACAATCTTTCTAATTTTAAGTTTCCTCGCTGCAACAAGCATTCGAAGATTGCAGGCACCTTTGAAAGACAAAATGACGTCGGGACGTTCGGCAGTGATTATCTTTCTTAATTTCTGGACTCGCTTCACGTTTCCTTTGACTCCGCCACCGGTGAGGCCCAGGCAATATCTCTTTACTTTATCATCCACCTTGTATTCTTCTTCCGCCGCGTAAGTTATGTCGTTTACCAAAACAACATTGCATTTATTGGAGAGATAAGTGGCGATGTTGTTCAAAACGCGCTCAGCTCCGCCGCGCTTCATGGTTTCAATGTAAAGAAGTATCTTTTTCATTTTTAGTTGTTGTGGTTGCGACACGTTTGCGAGGCCCGTATCGCCTGCTTTTAATGTCAGTCTTTATCCAATAATTGATTGATTAATGGCTTAATTGCTTCCTTTGGCTGATATAGCTTAGCTTCTGCTAAGCAATTTACCTTGAGCTTTAACATGCTTGCGGGGTGTTTTGCTAAATCTAATAGGATTGTCTCTAATACACCATTGTTTTCGGTTGGATAGATTATTCCGACCGCCTCGCTCACGATTTCTTTGTTATATCTCCAGTCTGACGCGATGATCGGTAGGCCCGATGATAATGCATCAATCAAGGTGCCTGCAAACCCTTCACCTGGGTAATAGGTAGGAAAGAGTAGAGCGAAGTAATTTTTGAGGACATCAACGCTTTCGCCTGCATTAACAACCCCCTTGTACGAAATATACTCAGGAAATTCTTTAGACAATGTTTCGAACCATTCTTTATCGTCTTCACTGATGGCCCCGTATATGTCTAAGGCAAGCGCTTGGTAGCCAAGCGCTTTATTGACTTGTTTTACAATGGTTACGGCATCCCCAATCCCTTTGGTTTTGGTGACTCTGGAGAATGTGCAAAGCCTTAACGGTATCCCTTGGGGATAAATAAGCTCGTTTTCCTTAAGAACCTTCAGTTCCTTGAAATTGGGCATTACGTAGATATTCGTGAACCCCTGTTTTTCCAAAGCGAGCTTCATTGAACTTGTTTCCACATAAATCCCATCAAACTTCATCAAGAATTTTTTAAGTGGCTTCTTGTTTTCTAGGAACTCGGGAAGCCATCCGCCTATGACAACGTAATGGAGTCTTCTTCCTTTATAGAAGCCCTGTAGCATCTTCAATAGAGGAACGTATATTCTTAGCCCGTGATGAGCGGGGAAAATAATGACGTTTTTTGCATTTTTTAAAGCCTTAAAACACTGAAAGGGGGCTTTCAAGATGGTTTTAGCTCCCCCGTGCGTGTCAAATGTAGCCACCTCATTCTTGCCTAACTCTTTTTTTAATTCATTGGTGACCATCTTGGTTTTGATGGTTTGGCCGTTGCTTAGGTCCAGTCCTTCTCCAAAATGGCCAATTACACTGGCCAGTTTCATAATTTAGTTTTTTTCTCGTAACGTATCTTTTTGCCCAGCCCAAACACCATGTTCCAGCAAGCATACCATAAGGCAACGAGGGCTGGTTTTTCGTCGCAATAACGAAACAAATCGTAATGGCTCTTTAGCTTCTTGCTTAGCTTATCGTGCGAGATGGATTTCTTTCTAACGCGATACAAAGCCAAGTTCTCTTTTAATAGGTGACATTTCGCCTTCTTGCAAACCTGCAAGAGAATCGCATAGTCGTTGTTCTTTTTGATGTCTTTTATTTGAATTAATTCGATGGCTTTTGCGCTGTAAACAAAGGTTAGGCATCCTGGGTATCCATAATGATACATCTTTCGCTTCGTCACGATTTTAGGCCCGGAAACGTGGATGTCTAGACGGTTCCCACTTTCATCAATCTTTTCGTAATCGTGATAAGAAAAGACGTATCCATTCTCAACCATGAAGCGCAATTGTTTCTCTAACTTGTTGGGCAGCCAAAGATCATCGCTGTCTAAAAAAGCAATCCATTCGCCCTTTGCTTCGCGCAAAGCCCTGTTACGGGTTAAAGCAGCTCCGCTATTTTCATGGTTTTTAAAATACTTGACTCTGGGGTCTTTTAGATAAGACTCCACGACCTCGTCGGTATTATCCGTAGAACAATCATCCACGATCAAAAGTTCCCAGTTCTTATAAGTCTGCGCAAGCACGGACTCAATGGACTTGTTTATATAGCTCGCCGTGTTGAATGAGGGCATGATTATCGAAACCAAATCTTCAATCATTCTGTTTCTCCAACCCCGTTTTGTCTTTGTATTTCACGCCAAGCACCGCAAAGAAGGTCATAAACATAAGCTTGATGTCTTTCCAAAATCCATAGGTTTTTATGCCCTGGAGATTGTAAGCCATTTTGCCAGGCAAAATTTCATGGATGTAGGTGTAGTCGATGTTCGTTGATTCTTTTAGCGAAGACCCTTCGTCTTTGTAGAAGATGCTCGTGAGATTGGTGACCCCCGCCGGCAGAAGGAGGGTCGCGTACATTTCGTTCGTGTATTCTTTCACGTATTTCGGCACTTCTGGCCTGACCCCAACGAAGGTCATTGTTCCGCGGAGCACATCGATTAATTGGCCGATTTCATCAAGGCGGCAACCACGAATGATCCGTCCGACCCGCGTTATCCGTGGATCGTGCCCCGTTGTCAATGACGCTTCTTTGTCCGCGTCCACGTACATCGAACGGAATTTGAAGATGCGGAAATGCTTGCCGAATTGGGTCACTCTTTCCTGACGATAGAACACTGGCCCCTTGCTATCGATTTTGATTGTGATGGCTAGGATAAGGAAAAGCGGAGAAAGCAAGATAAGCATCAGCAAGGAGACAACGATATCAAAAACCCTCTTCCAAAATAGGGAAAAGTTCTTATGACGCAAAATGAGATAATACTTGCGTATTTCCTCTTTCTGCATTTCCTGCGGAAGCTTTTCCCATTTTGGGATGAGCATCAGATGTACTCCTTAAGAATCGCAACAAAGTTGTCGATCACGTATTTCGCTTGCTCGTCGGTGAGACGAGTATGCAAAGGCAAGGTGATTTCATGGGCGAAGTGCGCATAGGCATTCGGATAATCTTTGATGTCGAAGCCGAGATTTTTGTAGGCCGTGTGCATCGGCAAAGGCTTGTAATGCACGTTGCAGGCGATTTCCTTCTCTGCCATTTTGATGATGATTTCGCCTCTTTCATCGTAACTAATGCCGGGGATCTCTGCGATGAAGAGGTGACCGGAAGATTCGTGCTCGTTTGTGAAGTGAGGGAGGGTTTTTACGCCAAGCGGCTTAAGAACGGATTCATAAAACTCGATCAGCTCTTTTCTTCTAGCTAGCATTGAGGGGTAACGTTCAAACTGCTTCAGCCCAATTGCGGCGGCGACATCGGTCATGTTGCACTTATACCAAGGGCCGACGATGTCATATTCCCAGGCGCCGAGCTTTGTCTTCGCCAAAGCGTCTTTAGATTGGCCATGCAGAGAGAACAACTGGAGCTGATGATAGATCTCTTCGTCATCAATCCCTTCGATGTGACGCCAAGTGAGAGCGCCACCTTCCGCGGTAGTGAAGTTCTTCACGGCGTGGAAACTGAAGGAGGAGAAATCAGCGACGCTGCCGACCATCTTACCGTGCCACTTGGCTCCGAAAGCATGGGCGGTGTCCGCACAAATAGCGATTCTGCCAAGTGCTTTTTGAATTTCGTTAGAAGGCTTGAAAAGATGTTTTTTGGCCTTCACGATTGAGAAGATGCGGTCGTAATCGCAAGGAACGCCTCCGATGTCGACCGGAATGATGGCTTTGGTTTTGTCCGTAATCGCCTTTTCCAAAGCGTCATAGTCCATCTCGAGGCTGTCTTTCTGTGAGTCGATGAGTTTCAAAGTGGCCCCGACATGGCAAACGATGGAGGCGGAAGCGGTGTAGGTATAGGCGGGAACCAAAACCTCATCGCCAGGGCCGATGCCCAAAATGCGGAGAGCCAGTTCGCCGCAGGCGGTCTGCGAGTTGAGGCAGACGCATTTGGGAACGCCGATCCATTCAGCAATCTTCTTTTCCAACAATTTTGTGCGTGGACCGGTGGTGATCCAACCGGAACGCAAGGCCTCGGCGACCTCATTGATTTCAAGCTCGGTTATGTCCGGAGGGGAGAATAGGACTTTCATATGATTTGCGTCTCCTTTTAATCCTTTAATTTATATAGATGAGGGTTAAAGCGCTGCGTTCAACTCTCTAACAAGGCTCGCGCACTCCTCTTTGCTTAAGCCGCTTAAAGCGATTCGAATCTCGCTCTCGTTCAAAGGGACTACGTAGATATGCTTCTCTTTTAGCTTCTCATAGATTTCGTTCGCGGTTTTGTTCACCTTGATGGTGAGGAAGAAGCCCGAATGATAAGGATAGTGTTTTATGCCTGCTTTGTCTAACTCTTTTAGGAGGATTTTTCCTCTTTCTCGCATTTCCTCTTTGTTGGATGCGATTTCTTGGAGGATCGTTTCTTTTGAGGAAGGCTCGCTCAGAGCTAGGCTCAGCGCGTGGCCGCTTGCCCCGACTGGGCAAGAATAGGTTCCTCGCGCCTGAGCAGCGTAAGAGGAAGAGACTTCCGCTTGCTCTTCCTTGCTGGAAGTCAAGGCTAGTAACGCCCCCATCCTCATGCCGTATAAGGCGAACACCTTGGAGCAGCTGAAGGAGATAAGCGGCAAGAAGTTTGGCTTTGCCTCGGCTAGTTTATCGATTAATTTGCATTTCGACCCTGGCACGGAGTAATAAGAAAGATAAGCGATGTCGAAAAGAACGACGAGATCGCCTTTCTTCCCTTCCTCGTTAAGCAAGGCGAAGAGCTCGTCGTATTCCTCTTCACTCAAGCAATATCCTGTGGGGTTTTGGCAGGGGTCATTGATGACCGCGATGGTCCTGCCGTCTCTTTCTAAACAAGAGGAGATGCGTTCTTTAAGCGAGGCGAAGTTGAATCCCTCCTTCTCGTTGAAGAGATCGTATTTCTCATACTTCGCCTTCGCTTTCTCCGCAAGAAGCATGTAGTTGCTCCACATGATGCTAGGGAGCAAAACGGTTTGCCCTTCCTCTAGGAAGATATTGAAAGCGATTGAAATCGCCCCGGTCCCGCCCAAGCTGGCTCCGGTGAAGACGGAATAGGAATCGTGGATTCTAGAATACTTATCTTCAAACACCCAACGTTCCACCACGTCCAAGTAGTCTTTGTCTCCGATGGAAGCGGGGTAGCCGAGCTTGTCGCAGATGTGGTTATTCAAATACTCATCGACTGTTTTGATCCGGCCTAGGCTTCCATCTTCGTTTAGGAACACCCCGATGGAGCCATTGATGACTTTGTTCCCCTTTGCTTTGTCTAGCTTGGCCAAATTCCCAATCGCGATGATGTCGTTTTTGGCCACCGCCCTTTGGGAACGTTTGGCAATGATGCTTTTGCTGATGCTGCTACTCATAATCGTTTAGTGTCCCTTGTCCCCGGGCCTCAACCCGAAGAAGATCCCCAGCGCGCAGAAAAAGATATAGGTGTCCAATCTGAAGGAGATTTTCCTGATGTATTCGGAATCGTAGTTTGCTTTCTCCACCGGGCTATGGCTGCGGTGCATCTTGATGATGGCCAAAGAACAGATCCCCGGCCTAACTTGAAAGGCATTGGGGGTGAACGACATTCTAGCCACATAGCACTTGGGCTCGTTCTCTTTCGCTTGCTGCGGCCTAGGGCCGATGAAAGACATATGACCCACGAAGACATTGAATAGCTGAGGAAGTTCATCTAAGGATGTCTTTCTCATAAAATGGCCCCATTTGGTAGTCATCGCTAATTGTTCATCGTCGGACAGCTCACTAGGAGGAATCATAGGAACGTCCGCTCTCATCGATCGGAACTTCAGCATCGTGAAGAGCTTCTCGTTCTTCCCTATCCTTTTTTGCTTATATAAAGCGGGACCCTTGGACGTGCATTTGGTGATGATTGCCAATATAAGAAGCAGCCAACTTAAAAGGACGATTCCCAGGAAAGATCCAAAAATGTCCATGCTTCTTTTAAAGAAGAAATAGACCCTTTGATGCTTTGCAAAAGTAAACGTGTTGGGCATAAAAAGATTGGCAATATTGTAGACCCGTAGTGAGGGCAAAACAAAAGAAAAAACGGACGTCCTTTCTACTTCTTTCCTGCTTCTCGGTCTAAAAAAGAGGCCTAGCCTTCGCTAGACCCCAGGATTCGTAACAGGCGCGGAAGCAAGCTTTTCGCTCTCTTCCTTCTCTTTCATCTGCTCGAGCTGTTTCTCATAGGCCTCCCCCTTTTTATGGGAGCCATGCTCTCCCGCGGGGTGATAGGTGGTCACGACCTCAGACACGATGTCTTTGATCTGGTCTTCCTTCTCCTCGTAAGCGGCGCCTAGAAGCATCTTGAGCTGCTCTAAGAAGGTGTCGACGTCGAAGGGGATGGGCTTGCCGATGTGGATGAGCTTGTTCTTCGTGCTCTGAAGACCCTCCTCGTTCATGAGCTTCTCCTCGTACAGCTTCTCGCCAGGGCGGAGCCCGGTGTATTCGATCTTGATGTCGATGTCGGGGCGGTAGCCGGAGAGCTTGATCATGTTTCGGGCGAGGGTGTCGATCTTGACTGGGGAGCCCATGTCGAGGACGAAGATCTCCCCTCCTTTAGCGTAGGCCCCCGCTTCCAGGACGAGCGAGGCGGCCTCGGGGATCGTCATGAAGTAGCGGATGATCTCGGGGTCGGTGACGGTGACCGGGCCTCCCGCTTCGATCTGCTGCTTGAACCGGGGGACGACGGAGCCGTTGCTCCCCAAGACGTTGCCGAACCTGACCGCGACGAACTCGGTCTTCGGGGTTCCCTCGATCTTCCAGAAGGGCTCCTCCCTGCCGGGCTCGATCGAATCGTGCAGGCTGATGGGCTGCATGTCCTTGGCGGAGCCATCCTTCACCTTCGCGGCGAAGCTCTGGATGATCATCTCGCAAAGGCGCTTGGAGGCGCCCATGATGTTCGTGGGGTTGACTGCTTTGTCGGTGGAGATGAGCACGAACCTCTTGCAGCCGTTGGCTAGGGCTGCATAAGCCGTCTTGTAGGTGCCCACCGCGTTGTTCTTGATGGCCTCGCAGGGGCTCACTTCCATTAAAGGCACGTGCTTATGCGCGGCCGCGTGGAAGACGACGTCCGGCTTGTATTTGCGGAACACCTCGTTGATCCTGCCCGAGTCCCTGACGGATCCGATGAGGGGGATCATGTTGAGGTTCGGGTATCTGTCCTTGATCTCCAAGGCGATCGCGTGGGCGTTGTTCTCGTAGATGTCGAAGATAAGTAATTGTTTAGGACTGTGAGCGGCGATCTGGCGGCAGAGCTCGCTGCCGATGGAGCCTCCGCCGCCGGTGACGAGGACGACCTTGTCCTTCAGGAAGCGGAAGGTCTCCTCGCTATCGACCTTGATGGGGTCTCTGCCCAAGAGGTCTTCGATGGTGACGTTCTTCATGTTCGAGGCTTTGACTTTGCCATCGATTATGTCGTGGATGCCAGGCAGGTTCTTGAGCTCGCAGCTCGTCTCCTGGCAGATATTGAGAATATCCCTTCTCTCCTCGGCGGGAGCCCCTGGGATCGAGACGTAGATCTTGTCGACCTTGTATTTCTCAACGCTTAGGAGGATGTCTTCCCTTCCCCCGACGATCTTGACCCCTTCGATGGTCCTGCCCCAGGTGTTCTTGTCGTCGTCAATGACGCAGACAGGGGTGTCCACGGATTCTTTATTATTGATAAGATCGCGGATGACCATCTGGCCGGCGCTGCCGGCCCCGATTATCATGACTCTCTTCTTCGGGGCTTCATCCCTCTTCTTTAGCTTCGCTTTCTCCGCGGAGAGGAAGCGGTAGAAGAACCTCGAGAAGGTCATGAGGACGAACTGAAACAAAAGCCCCACGAGGTAATAAAGAAGAGGCATCTTATGGAAGATAAGTGTGATGCCCAAAGTGTGCAAAGAGCCAAGGATGATCGCGGCGAGGATGAGGCGTTTCAGCTCGCCTAGGGAAGCGAACTTCCAGATGGAGCGGTAAAGCTTTAGCAAAAGGCAGACCAGGATCGTGAGGACCACGTAGATCGGCATGAAATAGAGCCAGGCCTTAAACTCCTCGGCGGGGATCTTGCTATAAGCACAGTCGTATCGGAGCCACAGGGCGACGAAATATCCGCCCGCTGCCGCCAAGGCGTCGATCACCACGAGGATTGCGGCGATCCACTGCCACTGCTGGATCTTGAAGCTTTTCTTTGTTTTCTCTGCCATAGTTGCACGTTAGGCCGTTAGGCCTTCCTTAGGACGAAGCGCTCCCCAAGAGGGGGTTCAAGGGCTATTTTAGTCTCACCAGGCGATATGCAAATGGTTAACTAGAACCATTTCAAGGCCCGAGTTTCAAAAGCCCCAAGGATTTTGCATGGCTCACATTCTACGCGCGAAGAAGGAAAATGGTAGGGTTTGCGAGTTTCTTCGCACACTACAGGTGTCGTCAAAGACAACGTCATTAAGTGAAAAGACCCCTATATACAAATAAAGAAGAAATCGAGGTTATGCCCCAACTTTTTTCCATTTTTATTTGGATGTCCCAATTTAAGGACATGTCAAGGAAATTTGTTTCTTAGGTCTTTTTCTTGGGCTTTTCTTCCTATAATTTCCTTAGGTGGGCAAGAGATTCTTGACCGTCAGAAAGCAAAGGAGGAGAAGCTCATGGGAAGATACCTCAATCCTGACGGTAATAGCTTCGTCTCAAGCAAAAGGTTCTCTCTTTACGTGGACAAATCCCTGCTCATCAAAGAGACCAACGCTTGCTTTGGAATCGACGAGACTAAGTTCATGTGCGTCACCCGCCCTCGCAGGTTCGGAAAGACGATGGCTCTTTCAATGCTAAACGCCTACTACTCCAAGGGCTGTGATTCGAGGAAACTCTTTGAGAACCTCAAAATATCCAAGGACCCCTCTTTCGAGGAGCACCTAAATAAGCACAACGTCCTTTGGGTCGACCTAGGAAGCGTCTTCACAGGGCTAAAGGATCCGAATCTGTTTGTCGACGAGATACAGAGACGCCTCCTCAGCGAACTTGCAAAGAGTTACCCAAACGTAAATTTAGAAGGCCTCTCGCTCAGTGACGCTATCGTTGAACTCTATTTGAAGAAAGGCGACCGCTTTGTCTTCCTCATCGACGAATGGGACGCGGTTTACCGCGAGCAAAGCCACAATCGAAAGGTCTGCGATGAGTTCACCAAATTTCTCCGCGACCTCTTTAAATCCACCGACGTCTCCAAATGCTTCGACCTCGTCTACATGACGGGCATCCTACCCATAAGGAGATACAACACCCAGTCGGCCCTCAATATGTTCACCGAGTACAACATGCTGAAGCCGGGAAAGCTCGCCTCTTTCTTCGGCTTCACCGAAAGCGAGACGAAAGCGCTCTGTCAGAGCCACGGGATGGACTTCGCGGAAATCAGGAGCTGGTACGACGGCTATCGCCCAAATCAAGGAAAAGCGTTATTGGGAGGCCTGGAGCCATTACAAAGGCAAGGTGCTCCTCGTGGGCATCACCTACGACCCGAAGACCCTGAAGCACAGCTCCAAGGTCAAGTGGATCAATGTGGACTAAGTTGAATCGAGGAGCGTGGCCTCAACGTCCCTTCTTCGCACGTTACGAGTATCCTAAAATCCCCTAAGAGGCTCCTAGGGGCAAAATGGGTTCAATTGAAGAGAAAACCTTGTTTAATACGGCGTCCCCTCTCTAAAGACGTTTATAAGCCTTTGGGGTTACTTTTCTTCCCTCCTTTTGCTATGGACCATTAAGCAAAGGCAAGAGACGCTCTAAGGCGAACAAGGGAAGAAGGGAAA
>CAVEPD010000003.1:0-99306 GCA_963617535.1 bacterium | reverse complement strand
TAACGGGGAGATTATAGGGAAATCCCTTCCTTTTTGCACATTTTTAAAGGAAAATCTCCGCATGAAAATCCTTTTGGCCAAGCCTTATGGCTATTGTTATGGGGTGTCTCGGGCGATGGAGATTGCCTCCAAAGCCAAGAAGGAGCATCCTGACGAAGAGGTCTACCTCATCGGGGCCCCCGTCCATAACGAGGATGCGATCTCCTCTTTGGAGAAAGAGGGCCTTTTGCTCTTGGACGGGGATTTCCCTTCTCTAGAAAAGAAACTCAACGGCCTAAAAGAAGGTTCCGTGGTTGTTTTCTCTGCTCATGGGCATCCCCATTCTTTCGATGAGACCGCGCGAAAAAGGAATCTCATCATCTATGACGGCACCTGCTCCTTCGTCGAGGAGAATTTAAGCCTCGCCCTTTCTTCCCCGAATCTCCTTTACATCGGGAGCGAGGGCCACGCGGAGAAAGAGGCATTCCTCGCCAATTGCCCTAGAGCAAGGTTCTTTGACGCGAAAAGCGGCAAGGGCGACTGGAAGGAATGCTCCTGCCCCCCTACTCTCATCTGCCAAACCACCTTAAGCGGAGAGGAGATTGAGAAAGCGAAAAAGGAAATAGGATCCGTTCTTGGGGAGTTCAAGCTCGCGAAAGGACGCTGCACGGCCACGAAGATCCGCCAGGAGAAGGTCGCCTCGCTTTCAAAAGAGGCGGACGTTACCATCGTTTTGGGTTCAAAGACCTCCAATAACGCCACGAAGCTTCTTCAAATCGCCTCCGCTAACGGCCCCGCCTATCTTTGCCTCGACGAAAAAGAGGTCCGTGAATTGGACCTCTCGAATTTCAAGACCGTTTTGGTTTGCTCCAGCGCCTCGACCTCCAAGGAGATCGTGGATGAGACGGTGGCTTATTTGTCCTCGCTTTGACTTTCGGCGATGAGCCGCTTCAGCAGGCGATAGAGGTTCAGATACTTTCTTCTGCTTTCCTCGCTCAGCCCCTTATCGAGGTTCTTCCCGACTTTCTTGAGGTTGCTCTCGCAGAAGGAGAGAAACACGGGGCCTTTCTTTTGAAGGAGGATCGGCCCGAAGGCGAGCTCGGCCTTCGAATAAGGCTTCTCCGGCTGCCCTTTGACGGCTTTGATGATCGTGTAATAGGTGCCGGATTCAAGCACCATCGTCTCGTCTTCGATTTTGAAGCCGAGTTCAACGAGTTTCTCCCTAACAAGGACGAGGTCCGTATGGGGGTCAAGGACGATGGTCTCAATCGGATCGAGCTTTTCTTTGCCCCTTTCGAGGATTTCAGCGATTAACCGTCCTCCCATTCCTAGGATCGCCAGGCAGTCGACGTTGGCGGAAAGCTCATCCAAGCCATCCGCCTGCGTGCATTCGACGTGGCTTGCGCAGGGGCTCTTGTCAACGGCGGTCTTCATGCGGATGAATGGCCCCACCTTGTTTTCGATAGCTTGGGCCCATTCGATTTTGCCTTTCTCCAGCAAAGCCAAAGTAAGTTGGGCGTGATCGGCCCCAACATCGGCCAAAACCGCCCCTTCCGGGACGAAATCGTAGGCGGCTTGCAGTCTTTTCGATAGCTTGATCATGCCTATTTTCATTTCATCCTCTTGGTGAGGGCGCGTCTCATCTTGCCGATGGCTTCATCACGGATCTGGCGGACCCTCTCCCTGCTGATGCCGAGTTTCCTTCCTAGTTCTGACATATCCACCTTCTCTTTGCCGTCTAAACCGAAAAGATGGGTGGTGACGGTCCTTTCCCTGTCGCTAAGGTCCTCGAGGGCCTTCTCGACTAGCTTTTTGCGGTCCTCCTCGTCGAGCCCTTCGCTCAAATCATCGTCGCCCTTTATCGTAGAAAGAAAATCGGCGGAGTCGCTGTCGCTTGGATCTAAAGGCGCGTCGAGCGAGACGACGCCTGTGGAGATCTCGAGAATCGCCTCGATGTCTTTCTCGTCGTAACCCGGGAGGACGGAAGCGATCTCGGATGGGGTCGGCTGCCTGCCCAAATCCAGGGAAAGTTCAGCGACGGCTTTCCTGACTTTGGCGATGTTGGTGATCGTGTGACGGCTGATCTTGATGCCCCTTCCCTGCTCATTGACGAGTTTCTGCATGGCTTGCTTGATCCAGGGATAGGCGTAGGTGGAAAAGCGGTTCCCCCTCGTGGGGTCGAATTTTTCGACCGCCCTCTGAAGGCCGAAGTAGCCTTCCTGGACGAGGTCAAGGAAAGGGACGCCCATGCGCGAGTAGTCTTTGGCGACGTTCATAATGAGGCGGATGTTGCTGTTCACCATGGCATCCTGCGCCTCTTTGCTCTCTTTTTTCTCCTCTTCGCTCGCATTTTCCTTTAAGCCGGCCTGGATCTTTTTGCCAAGCTCTATCTCCTCCTCCTTGCTAAGGAGGGGGAATTTGCTGATCTCGGAAAGGAAAAGCGACTCGCCGCTTTTGACATTGGCGCTTTTGGGGAGGACGAGGAAGGAATGTAGGCCGGAAGAATTCGCCTCGGCGATCTCCTCCATCTCCGCATTCTCCAAGCGGATATATTGGTCAAGGCATGAATTGACTACGGTCGTCGCGTAAGAAGAGAAAGTGCAGCCCAAAGGCATGCTGTCAAGATGAGCGGCCGCGTAATAAAGAGCGCGGTTCGCCTCTTGGATGAGATTCATAAGAGGGATGGAGCCATCATAACGAAAACTCGCGAGCTCCTCGGCTCTTTTGGCAAAGCTCTCAACGAGGAGAGAAGAGGCGTCCTTGTCCCCTTTGAGGGCTTTCTCGACCTCTTTTTTCTCCTCTTCCTCGCTTAAGACGCGGTTGTTCTCGATTTCCTCTAGATAAGAAGAAACCTCATCAGTCAGAGCGTCACAGTCTTGTTCGTCCATTGGTTTCTCCTTTTCTTTCTTTTAGCGGTTCTTCCCGTCGCCGAAATTGGCCTCACGGTAATCGCCGAGCTTCTTCGCCCTCGTAGGATGGCGGAGCTTGCGGATGGCTTTGGCCTCGATCTGGCGGATGCGCTCACGGGTGACCCCGAATTCGCGCCCCACTTCCTCAAGGGTTCTCGGGCGGTTGTCGTCTAAGCCGTAGCGGAGGCGCAAGACTTTCTCCTCGCGGTCGGTGAGGTCTTTCATGATCTCGTAGAGCTCGTCTTTGAGGAGGCTCTTCGTCGTGTATTCTTCCGGCGACTGGGTCTCTTTGTCCTCAAGGAAGTCGCCAAGGCGGGAATCGTCTTCCTCGCCGATTGGGGTCTCTAAAGAAACGGGCTCGAGGGCAATGCGCTGGATGCGGAGGATCTGCTCTGGGGAAAGCTGGCCGTCAAGGCGCGCGGAGATTTCTTCCGCGGTCGGGTCGCGGCCGTATTCCTGGGTGAGCTGACGCTGAACGCGGGTCATCTTGTTGATGGTCTCGACCATATGGACCGGGATGCGGATGGTCCTGGCTTGGTCAGCGATGGCGCGCGTGATGGCCTGCCTGATCCACCAGGTCGCGTAGGTCGAGAACTTGAATCCTTTGGTGTAGTCGAACTTTTCGACGGCCTTCATAAGGCCCATGTTGCCTTCCTGGATGAGGTCGAGGAAGTGCATGCCCCTGCCGACATAGTGCTTGGCGATTGAAATGACGAGGCGGAGGTTCGCGGTGATGAGCTGGTCTTTGGCGCCCTGCCTGCCGTCGATGCCGTGGCCGATGCCGTCTTCCTGGGCATATTTGGCTTTGGATTCGGGCGAGTCGCCATAGGCGTCGATGCGGCGGTACCAGCGGTCTCTTGAGAGATCGCCCCCATCCTTGACGTAAGAGGCATAGAGCTTATCAAGCTCGGCTTTGGCCTCGTTTCCTTTGACGATGCGCTTAGCGAGTTCCGTCTCTTGCTGGGCGGTCAAAAGATTGACCTTGCCGATCTCCTTGAGGTACATCTTGACGGAGTCGTTGACCTTGACTTCGCCAATGGTCGCGTGAGCGAATTCGTTGATGGCGTCGAGCTCTTCTTTGTCGCTTGTGCTCTCTTCGCTATTCGCTTCGGCTTCCTCTTCCTCCTCTTTTTCCATGTCGTCTTCGGCGGCGGCGAGATCGGAAAGATTCGGCTCCTCGCCGTCCTCGTCTTCCTCTTTCTCTTCCTCGATGGACTCGATTTCGATGTTGTTCTCCTTGAAGAAGTTCATGAGGGACTCAAGGTCGTCGTCACTCAGTTCGAGGTGGCTCGTGGCGTCCATGAGCTCGCCGGAATCGATCGAGCCCTCTTCCTTGCCTTTCTTGAGGAAGCGCTTCTTGATGGCCTCCAGGCCGAGGATGCTCTCGTCCTCTTCCTCGTCTTCGATGACGATGTCGTCGATGACCTCTTCCTCTTCGACGATCTCTTCTTTCTCTTTCACGGTTTTCTTGGTTTTGCTTGCCATAACTCTCTCCTTATATGTTGTTGGCTATTTCTTTTGCTTGCGGCTTTGCCAGGCTTTGTAGCGTTCCTTCGCAAGGTTTGCAACGAATTCGGCTTGGGCCTTTTTGTCGTTGGTGGCGAAGGTTTCCTTCGCTCTCTTCTGCATTCTTAGCTCTTTTTTCTCCTCCTCGATGACGGTTCTGCATTGCTCGAGGGTTTTCTTCGAGTAAGGGGCCTGTCCCTTTTCATCGTAAAGTTCGGTCAGCGCGTTCTCGAATTCCTCCGCCCTTTCCCCTTCGGCGCTTTGGATGGTGCCTAGCAGCTGGCTAGGATCCACCTTGCCTTCGTGGCTAGAGGCATAGTCGAGGATGTAATTGGCGAGTTCGTTGTTCCTAGGGTAATAGAAGTCCCCAAGGTTCTCCTCGAAGAAGGCGACGGCCTCGGATTCTCGGAGCATGTAATAGAGGATCGTCCTCTCGGCCCGGAAGAGCTTTTTGTTCTCAGGAACCTTTTCCTTCGGCTTGTCGTCGCGATGCTCGCCCCCATGGCTGTGCTCGTGGTTTTCCGGCACGGCTTCGACCTTTTTCACATCCGCGAGCAAGGCTCTTATGGCCTCGATCTCGAAGGAGGTCGCCTTGCTTAGCTTCGCGAGGTAATTCTCCTTCTCGATGCCAGGAGGCAACGAAGCGCAGTAAGGCAGGAACTTTTTGAGCACCTTCTCCCTGTCTTCGATGGTCTCGAGTTTCTTCGTGTTCAGATAGAAATTCAGAGCGAAGTCGCTGGGATCGACGAGATTGCCCATCATTCCCTTCAGCGTGTCCACCCCGCTTTCCTGCAGGATATCGTCAGGGTCCCTCAGATCGCCCGGATTGGATACGAGGCGGAAGGGAACCCTTCCTTTCTGCAGAGAGCCTAGGATCTTCATCATCCCGATTTGCCCTGGGGCGTCGCCGTCGAGGCAAACCCTGATTTCGACGCGGAGCCTTCTAAGCAGCTCAATCTGCTCTTTGGTGAGCGCGGTGCCGCACAAGGCGATGGCGGGAAGGCCGCATTTCGATAGGGCCATCACGTCCATGAACCCCTCCAAGAGGTAGATATAGCCCTCATGCCGCGCGATTTTCGAATCGTTATGGTAGTTATAGAGGGTTTCTCCCTTATGGAAGATCTTGGTCTCCGGGGAATTGATGTATTTCGAGGTCCCATCGTCTTGCAGGCGCCTTGCCGAGAAACCCACCACTCTCCCCGAGGGATTGAAGAGAGGGAAGATGAGCCTGCCGGCGTTGCGGTCAGAGGTGCCCTCCAGTTGGGCGAAGGCGATGCCGATGTCCTCGATCGTCTTCAGGGAGTGTTTCTTCGCCTGAAGATAGGCCACGGTAGCCTTCCCGTCTAGCGGAGCGTAGCCGATCTGGAACTTCTCGATTTGTTCAGGGGGGATGTTCCTACCTTTAAGGTAAGCGCGGGCGCGCTCCCCTTCGCGCGTGGTAAGCGCGTATTGGTAATAGGAATTAAGGTCCTCCATGGCCTTGTAGAGAGGCTCTTTCTCGGGATCGACGAAGGCCGCCTGCCCTTGCGAGGCCAACCGGGGGTCATCGTAATTGCTGAGCTCGGCGACTTTCCTCACCGCCTCATCGAGGCTCACATGCTCGTAATTCCTTACGAACGAGATGGCGTTTCCGCCTTCCCCACAGGAGAAGCATTTGTAGATCTGCTTCTCCGTGGAGATGTTGAGCGAGGGGTTGGTGTCATCATGGAAGGGGCAAACCGCGACGGCGCTTTTCCCTTTCCTGATGACGTTGATATAGGAGGAGATGACGTTAACGATGTCCGCGTGTTTGAGCACGCTTTCAATTAGATCTTTTTCGTACATATTCCTCCTTTCATGTTTGTTTTATATACAAAGTATATATAACTACTAATTTGCTCCTATTAATCTACTTTAATCAATAGAAGATCTTTTCTTGGATGTAGGCGACGAGATCGCTGATCTTCACCCTGACCTGAGACATGGAATCGCGGTCGCGGACGGTGACGCTGGCATCGTTTTCGGTGTCGAAGTCGACGGTCACGCAGTAAGGGGTGCCCACCGCATCTTGGCGGCGGTATCTCTTGCCGATGGAGCCGGTCTCGTCATAGGTGACGGCGAAGTGCTTCGCGAGCTCTTGCTCAAGGGCCTTCGCGGAATCGTTGAGCTTCTTCGAGAGCGGGAGCACAGCGACTTTATAAGGGGCGAGAGCCGGGGAAAGATGCATCACGATGCGCTTATCCCCTCCTTCAAGTTCCTCTTCGTCATAGGCATCCACCGCAACCATCAGGAAGAGGCGGTCAAGGCCCATCGAAGGTTCGATGGTGTAAGGGACGTATTTCTCGTTGGTCTCGGGATCGAGATAGCTCATGTCCTCATGAGAATAATCCATGTGGCGCTTGAGGTCATAGTCGGTTCTGTCGGCTACGCCGAGGATTTCTCCCCAGCCGATGCTCGGGAAATCGTATTCGACGTCGGTGGTCGCCTTCGAATAGAAGGCAAGCTCCGCCGGCTCGTGGTCACGGTAACGGAGATTGCTGTCCTTCACGCCCAAAGAGTCGATGAATTTGCGGCAATATTCCTTCCAATAGGCGAACCAGTCGAGATCGGTGCCGGGCTTGCAGAAGAACTCCATCTCAAGCTGCTCGAATTCACGGGTGCGGAAGGTGAAATTCCCCGGGGTGATCTCGTTGCGGAAACTCTTCCCGGCGTTGCAGACGCCGAAGGGGATTTTTTTGCGGCAGGTCCTTTGCACGTTTTTGAAGTTCACGAACACGCCTTGGGCGGTCTCTGGGCGGAGATAGACGGCGCTAGAGGCGTCCTCAGTGACCCCGATATGAGTCTTGAACATCATGTTGAACTTGCGGATCGGGGTGAAATCGCTCTTCCCGCAGACCGGGCAAGTCATCTTATGCGTCTTCATGAACTCATCCATTTGCTCGAAGTCCATCGCGTCGACGTCGACGTCGGGATATTCGTGCTTGATGAGCTCATCCGCGCGGTGGCGCGCCTTGCAAGCTTTGCAGTCCACCATCGGGTCGTTGAAGGTCGAGACGTGGCCAGTAGCCTCCCAAACCTTCGGGTTCATGAGAATCGCCGCGTCAAGGCCGACGTTCGTCGGAGATTCCTGAACGAATTTCTTCCACCACATCGAACGGATGTTCCTTTTCATCTCCGCGCCTAACGGACCATAGTCCCAGGTGTTAGAAAGTCCGCCATAGATCTGGGAGCCTTGGAAGACGAAGCCAGAAGTCTGGAGGTGCTGCGTGATTGTTTCGAATGAGAATTTATTCGCCATTTTCAAATATAGGGCCTCCTAGCCCAAAATTGCAACTCGGATAGTTTAGTCGTTTATTTTATGTAGTCAACCCACTATGAGGGTACTTACAAACTTTTTATCAAAGAAAGCGATTTCAATCGACAGCCTGTGAGGTTTTCAAGATATCTTCCTAACTCATCATAAAGGGGAATCGTGTCTTTGCGCTCGAATTCTACCCTCGGGAAGTCACTTTCCTTGCAACGGAAGAGATAACGGACGATCTTGAGTTTCATAAGGTCGGGTTTCTCGTCTTCTTGGGTCTCGTAATGATCCTTGCAAAGAAAACCGCCTTCCTCATAAGAAAGAGCGACGATGCTCTGCTTTTTATGGCAGACCACGCATTCATCGACGTCTAGGCCATAGCCCGCGTTATTGAGCACTTTGGCGAAATAAAGGAGCCCGATCGTCAATGGGTCCTTCCCTTCTTTGATGGAGGAAATTGCTTTTATTAGATAAGGATAGGCCAAAGGGGCCTCGTCTTCCTGCACGACCTTGAGGGTAAGCTCCTGCAAGAAAGAGAGGACGGTCATCGCCTCGATGCTATTTTCGATTTGGTAATTCTCCTCAAGGGTCCCCTGCTTCAGAGTGAGTCCTCCGGAATTAGATTGCATCAAAAGGAATTCTGAAAGAGAGAAAGGCTGAACGCTGGAGGCGTTTTTGGAGGTCAGTTTCTTCACCCCTCTGGCCAAAAAAGAGAAAAAGCCATCGCTAGAGATGGCATTCACCATCGCGTCGGCTTCCTTGAACTCGCTGAGGCGGAGAACTAGACCCTTGCGACGCAGCTCAGTCGTTTGCATATCCTAGCTTTTTGAGCATGGCGGGGTCGTTCCGCCAATCCTCTTTGACCTCGACTTCGATGTCGAGGGAATGGATGTGCTTCCGGAAGACCCTTTCCATCTCATGACGGGCGGACATGGAGATTTTCTTGATCATCTCCCCTCCTTTGCCGATGACGATGGACTTGTGGTTCTTCTTGTTGAGGATGACTCTCGCCTCGATGCGGTAGCCATCTCCGTCTGGGGCGAATTTCCTGATGAGAACCGCGGACTGATGGGGGATTTCCTGCTTTAAGAAGTGCAAAAGCTCCTGGCGGATGATCTCTTTGGCGCGATAGGAAAGATCCTTATCGGTGAGCGCGTCTTCCGGGTAGAAAGGCTCGCCCTCAACGAGGTATTTCTCGATTTCCTCTTTGACTTCCTTGATGCCGAAGTTCTTGAGGAAGGAAGCTTCCAGCAAGGGGTAATCCGGGAAACGAGCGCGGATGGCTTTCTTCTTCGCCTCCCCTTCTTCAATGCGAAGCAAGTCAATCTTGTTGAGAATCAAGATGCGCGGGGCGGTAGAGCGGAGTCCATCGATGATGGAGAAATCCGGCTCAAGGTCCTTCGCGGAGCCATCGATCAGATAAAGAATGGCGTCGACGTCTTTGGAGGAGTCAAAGGCCGATTTTTTCATGTAACGGTCTAGCGCCCCCTCCCCGAAGAAGATCCCCGGGGTGTCCACGAAAACGATCTGGCGCTCCTTCTCGGTGAGGATACCGCAGATCGAGTCACGGGTGGTCTGGGCCTTTGGGGTCACGATCGATACTTTTTTGGAGAGCACCGCATTCAAAAAGGTGCTCTTCCCGGCGTTAGGACGCCCTAAAATGGCAACGAATCCGACTTTCATAGCACGTCTCCTTCAAAAGCATAAGGCAAAAGGTCCTCGATGTTGGTCTGGTAGATCTGGCCGCTTTCGCTCGCCATGTAGATTGGCATGTCCTTGGGGCAGAATTCGCTGAGCACCTGGCGGCAGGCTCCGCAAGGAGAAATAGGCTCAGGAGTATCCCCGATGAGGGCGAGAGCCTCGAAATTATCGGGCGACTCCCCTTCCATGAGGGCATGGTAGATCGCGTTTCTCTCCGCGCACATCGATAGGCCATAGCTGGAATTCTCGACGTTCGCGCCGAAATAGACTTTGCCGTTCTTGCAAAGAAGCGCCGCGCCCACCTCGAAATGGGAATAGGGCGAATAGGAGAGGCCTTGGGCCACCCTTGCTTGGTCAACGAGCTCTTCTGGGGTCATTTGGTTTGCTCCTTTTTCACTTCGTCTAATATCTTGTCCTGGAGAGGGAACATGATCGCCTCATCCTCTTTCTTCATATGATCGTAGCCAAGAAGGTGCAGCAAGCCATGGCAAAAGAGGAAGCACATCTCCCTTTCCACCGTGTTGCCGATGTCTTTGGCTTGGCGAAGGGCCTGGGGAACGCAGATGAAGATCTCCCCTAGCATCCTGGGGACGTCGTTGCCGTTGATGAGCCCCTCCTCGCTTTTGTCGTCGTTGAAAGCGAAGGAGATGACGTCGGTCACACGGTCGACCTTGCGGTAATCGCGGTTGATCTGATGGATCGTCTCATCATCCACCAAAGACACGTCGACCTCGTAATTGGCCTTGATAGACAAAAGATCAAAGGCCACGCCCATGATCTTCTTGTATTTCTCTTCGTACTCGTCGTAGGTTTCTTCTAAGCGGTTTTCAAATTCGAGTTCCATATGAACCGCTATATCTTATCATTTTCCGTATCAACAATGAACCGTCCCCCATTCACGAAATGCTGATAGAAATAGGAACGTTCCTTCTTTTCGGTCTCAACGCTTTGCCCGTCCTCGAATATCCTCTCCCCTAAGCTAAGCAAATAGAGGCTGGAGAAGACGAAAAGCAGGAAGCGGTTGCTCGCGAATTCCCCGCTTAAGAGGCCTAGACAAGAGGAGGCTAGGCAAAGCAAAACGAGGATTGCTCTTTTGCTGAGCTCTTTCCTCGTGTAGACGGTCAAAGAGGAGAAAAGATCGCTCAGCATCCCCATTCTTTTCCCAATCGTGTCATCGGATTCCAAGAATGCCTTCTCCTCCGCGCTGATTTTTTCGATCTCCTTCTTCCTCCTTTTCCTCATCAGCAGCTTATCGAGGAAGAAAGCGCCGAAAGGGATCAAGGTGAGGCAGGCGAACAAAGGCTCGTTGATTGCGACCAAAAAGAAGACGAAGGCGAAGCAGGCGATGTTCTCCGGAAGATTGACCCAGGGGACGATCGAGGCTTTCTTGTAGGCCAGGTAATGTTTCATGGCCTCTTTCCTATCTTCTTTCTCCCTCATCGCAAGCCCTCCCGACCACTGCGCATCGAAGTGTTCCATCGCAGCCATGAGGAAGACGGAACGTGCGAGGATGAGCAGGCAATAAGCCGCCATAAAAAGAAGGAGCAAGGAGAAATTGCTCACATTCGAGAAGAACATGATGGCGAAAAAGGCGAGGGCTGCCTCCAAAACCGGGAAAAGAGGCAGCACGTAAGCGATAAGGGGTCGCTTAAGGGGAGTCACGGCCTCGCCTTTTTCTTGCTTGCTCTCATAGGAGAGCTGCCTAAGGTAGACCCCGCTGAACTTCGGGAGAAGGTCTTCCTCCTTCTGCCACGATTCTCCCGAAGCGGGGTCCAATATGAGATAACGGTCCTTCTTTTTCTTCTTGGCCATCACGAGATGGCCGTTCCCCTCCTCTTCTAGCATCAAAAGAAGCGGGAAGCTGTCGCAGCTAGATAAGGCCCCCGGCTCAAGGAATTTGTAGCCGGAGAGGGTGAGACCGAATTCGCTCGCGAAAGAGATAAGCTCCCCTAGAGATGGGGCCTTATCGGCGATTGGAGGCTCGGCAAGGGATTCGGCGTGAGCGAACCCGTTGTAGGCTAAGAGATTTTTGATTGCTGCGTATCCGCAGCCTTTTTCTTGGGCTTGGTAGATCATTTCTTGTCTCCTCACCCTATTAATAAAGAGGAAAATCGCTTCATGCCCCAAAAAGGTGAAAAAAAGACCCCGATTTTTTTCGGGGTCGCTTTTGCAAGATTAGAATTTCTTCCTGCGGGCCATCTTCGACTTCATCTTTCTGGCAAGGCCAGGTTTCAGATAAGCTTCGCGTTTCCGGGTCTCGAAGAGGATGCCGGACTTGTTGACGCCTCTTTTGAAACGACGGAGCGCGTCATCGATGGTTTCGTTCTCACGAACAACGACTTTCACTGACATTTCGGTTCTCACTTCCTTTCCGGACGTGGGTTAATTTACCCCTAGTCAGGGCAAATAGCAATCATTTTCAGGCGATTTTCGCCTTTTCCTCCATGATTGTCACCGAAGCGCTTGCGCCGATGCGGGTCGCGCCGGCTTCGACAAGGGCTTTCACCTCATCATAATGATGGATGCCGCCGCTTGCCTTGACGCCCAAATCAGGCCCAACCGCACCGCGCATGATCGCGACGTCTTCGACGGTTGCCCCGCCTTTTGAGAAACCCGTAGAGGTCTTCACGAAGTCGCAGCCGCCTTTTTTGCAGGCAATGGAAGAGAGGCGAATCTCCTCTTTGGTGAGGAGGCAGGTCTCGAGGATCACCTTCAAAACAAGTCCGCCCACCGCATCTTTTAAGGCCCTCACCTCGTTTTCGATAAGGTCGTAACGTCCTTCTTTGACCCAGGAGACGTTTTGAACCATGTCGATCTCGCTAGCCCCATCTTTGATGGCCTCTTTGGCCTCCGCGACTTTAATACCCGTCTTATTGGCTCCCAAAGGGAAGCCGATGACCGTGCATACCTTCACGGAAGTGCCCTCAAGTTCCTTATGGGCAAGAGAGACGAAATCGGGGTTCACGCAGACGGAAGCGAAATCGTATTGTCTCGCCTCAAGGCAGAGCTTCTTGATTTGTTCCGAAGTGGCCTCGGGTTTCAAAAGGGTGTGATCGAAAAGTTTGTTGAATTCCATAGTTGTACCTCGTCTAGGATTATCGGAGTTAAGGAGGTAAAAAGAAAGACCCAAGGAAGGTTTTCCTTGGGCCAAGCGAGCTTTATTCGCCTTTCTTGTTGATGTGCAAGACTTCCTTGCCATCGTAATAGCCGCATTCGGGGCAAACACGATGGGAACGGATCATCGCTCCGCAATGGGGGCAAGCGACCAAGCCGGTCACTTCGAGCTTGAAGTGGGAGCGGCGCATTCTTTTACGGGTTTTGCTGATTCTTCTCTGTGGGACTGCCATGAGTAATCTCCTTTCGTTTTCCGGGGGGAATTATACGAGGGTCGAAGGCAGAAACAAGTCAAAAAGTGATACGATGTCAAAAAATATTCGAATTAGTCGCCTGCCACCGAAGGTTCATAGGTTATTTCTTCGATTTCCCCATGACGGGGCCTGTCGCTAGGGACGGTGAAAAGAAGATAGTTGGAACTATGGCCTTTGGCTAAGCCTTTCTCGGCGGAATAATCCTCGAAAAGCACAGGCATCTTCTTGCCATAATAGGCTTCCTCGTACTCTTTCCTCAATTTAGAAGAAAGAGATAAAAGTTCGGCGACACGGGCTTTTTTCACTTGGGGGTCCGTGTCTTTCAGCGTCGCGGCGTAAGTGCCTGGACGAGAGGAGAAAGGGAAAACGTGGATCTCGGCGAAGCGCGCCTTCTCGCAGAAAGAAACGGTCTCTCTCCATTCTTCCTCGCTCTCCAAAGGGAAGCCCGCGATGACATCCGTGGTGATCGCGATCCCCGGCCTTGCCGCGCGGATAAGATCGAGTTTACGCAAGAAAGCGTCGGTGTCGTACTTCCTTTTCATGCGCTGAAGCACACTGCTGCTCCCGGATTGGAGGGGGATATGGAGATGAGAAGCGATGTTGCTTCTCGTTTTTAATAAGCCGAGCAGTTTCTCGTCGATCTCGCTTTCCTCGATCGAAGAGATGCGAAGGCGGAAAAGATCGGGGCAAGAATCGAGGATATCCTCGATGAGGTCCGAGAAACGATAGGAGCCATCTGCCAAATCCTTGCCATAGCCTCCGATATGAATGCCGGTGATGACGATTTCCTTATAGCCAGCGTTCACGAGGCTTTCAGCCTCCGAAATGACTTCCCTTGGCTCTCTGGAGCGGGAATTGCCCCTTAAGAAAGGGATGAAGCAATAGGAGCAGAAATTGTCGCACCCGTCCTGAATCTTCAAATATGCGCGCGCATTCTCGCAGAAGGAATTGGCGCCAAGCTCCTCATAGCCCTCTTTGCGGACGCTCTTCTTCACGTCGATGATCTTCTGATGGTCGGATTCGAATCTCTCTATATAAGAAGGAATGAGGGAACGATCGGCTGCCCCCAAAACGATATCGGCGCCTAAAGAGGCGGCTTGCTCGGCGTGAGTCTGCGAGTAGCAGCCCATGACGACGATGACGGCTTTGGGATTGTTGCGACGATAGGAAGAGATGTGCTGACGGGATTTCTGATCGGCTTTCGAGGTGACCGAGCAGGTGTTCAGGATGATGACGTCGGCCTCTTCTTCGCTATGGCTTTCCTCGTATCCGACTTTCTTCAAACAAGTGCCGACGCCCGCGTTCTCGTAGGAGTTTACCTTGCATCCAAGGCTATGCAAAAAATATTTCTTCATTTTTCAACACAATCCATTTCGATTCGAGAAAATACTACGGTCTCATCGTAATTAATCTTATAAATTAATCTACTAGAAATTAACTTCTTTTCTACTAGAAATCTCTTAAGTTCTTCAACGTCTCCCTTGTAATAAGCTTCCACAACAGGCTGGACTCTTTCCATCATATGGTTGCGGTTTTGCTCCTTTAGATAACGGTCGAAGAGACAGCATTGGCAGTCGAGTCTCCCCTGCTTATTCACGAAGTAGATGGAGAAGGAATCGTAGTCATAGAAGGCGCTCCCCTCATCCGTTTTCTTCACGCGTACAAGCTTCGTGAAAAGTGATTCGAAGAGGTCGTCGCCGTAATAATCGAAAGGGTCGATGAGGATTGAGTCGAAGTTCCTTAGAAGCCGTTTGTAAGGCGAAGAGACGAGTTTCAGCCAGTCTTTCGCATAGAGCCTATTGATGCTTTTGGAGAAGAAAGGAATGTAGATTCTTTCCCCTTCATGGATGTGATAAGGGAGCTTGTCCAGGATGGGTTCCATCGTCTCCTGGAAGATCCGTGCTTTCTCTTCTTCCCCTAAGCCAACGCTTTTGGCCTTGGCAATTTTCAGGCCTTCGTCGATGTTCTGTTTCGCCTGAAGGGAACGAAGAATGATGTTGGCCCTTTCGATCTGGAAGGGCGTATCCGCCTTACGGTAATAAGAAAAGATGGGATAATCGGCCAAAGCTCCGCTGTTATTAAGAAAAAACGTCATTTCGTCGCTGCGCTCGAAATGCGTCTTTCTCTGCTTTTTCTCCAAGGTGAGGAACAGATCCATTTAACGGAGATACTCCCCTTCCGCGTCCTTTAGAGGCGCTTTCTTGCTAAGGAGTAGCCCATTGACCACGTCGAAGATCACGAAAAGAAGGAACAGGATGATGTAAATCCAGAAGGATTTCCAAGCCAAGAAGAAAATGAGGCTCCCCACTCCTCCCACAAGGAGCAGGAAAGAAAGAAGGAAGGCGATTCCCCTTTTCTTGAAGCCCGCGTAGAAATCATGGACCCCGAGGAAACCAAGGGTCATGCACAGAATCACGTAAGCCTTCAATGATTTGGACTTATAGAGCTCATATTTTCCCGTGATGGGGTCGAGAGACGAGGTAACGTCTTTGGTCGCGTAATCGTTATCGATGGGGTTTTTCTCCCCACAGTAAGGGCAGACATCGTTGTCGAGTCTGGATATTTCTTTGTGACAGGATTTGCAGTAAGGCATAAGGCAAAAGGAATTATAGACCACTCTCGCGGAGTGGAGAATTAGAAAAGCCCAATCGAAGCATCAATTGGGCGGTTTCTTTTATTTTTTGAAGCGTTCCTTCCACTTGGCAAAAGGTCCGTCTTTCTTGCTTTCCTGCGCCTGGAATTCCTTCAAGAGGTCTTTCTGGTTCTTGGAAAGCTTCGTCGGGGTCTTCACTTTTATGTGGAGGTACTGATCGCCGGGCTTTTTGGTACGGAGGTCTTGGACGCCCCTGCCCTTAAGCTTAAGGATCTGCTCAGGCTGAGTGCCTTCTGGAATCGTCACGGTGACTTCCCCGTAGACCGTAGGAACATCGATCTGCGTCCCAAGGGCGCAGTCAACGAAGCTTAGGGGAACATCGAGGTGGATGTCGTTGCCCTCGCGTTTGAAGTCGGGATGGTCAGCGACGAGGACTTCGACGTAGAGATCGCCATTCGGCCCGCCGTTAACGCCTTTGCCCCCTTTGCCGGAGACTCTGATCTGCTGGCCGGAGTTGATGCCCGCGGGGATATTGACCAAAAGGTCTTTATGGACGCGCGAATAGCCCTTGCCGTCGCATTCATGGCATTTCTTCTTGATAACCTTGCCTCTACCCCCGCAATGGGAACAGGTGGTTTGGCTCTGCATATTTCCGAAGATTGTGCGCTGGGTGGTGACTTCGACTCCGCTCCCGCCGCAATGGGGGCAGGTTTGGTAATCGCTGTCGCTCTCCGCTCCCGTGCCATGACAATGCGCGCAGGGCTCATCGTAAGTCAAAGGGACGGTGACTTTGGTGCCATTAATGGCATCCATGAAGTTGATGCGGATTCGGGTGAGGCTGTCTTGGCCTTTGCTAGGGCCGGCGCTAGAGCCCGAGGCTCCGCCTCGTCTAGCTCCTCCGCCGAAGAAGCTATTGAAGATGTCATTCAGGTCGAAATCCCCGAAGCCTTGGCTGGAGAATCCTCCGCCGAAGGGGTTACCCGCGCCGCCGGTAGAGGCGCCTTGTTCGAAGGCAGCCTGGCCGAAACGGTCATATTGGGCGCGCTTATTGTCGTCGCTTAAAACGTCATAAGCCTCCTGAACCTCTTGGAATTTCTTCGGGGCATCGGGAGAATGGTTGATGTCTGGATGGTATTGCTTGGCGAGTTTCCGGTAAGCGGATTTGATCTCGTCCTTGCTCGCAGTTTTGCTAAGCCCAAGCACTTCGTAGTAATCGCGTTTGCTTTCGCCCATGTTGCCCTCCTTTCTTGCTAATTAAGGCAAAGGAGGCGCCAGAGATTCTGGCGCCTTCCTAATTGGATGAAGAATTACTTCTTGCTGTCGGTGAAGTCAGCGTCCACCACATCGTCTGCGGTCTCGTTGCCTTCATTGCTGGCGCTGCCGCTATTCGCGTTCGCGCCGGCATTCGCGCCAGCCTGGCTCTGATAGGCGCCAGCCTGGGCCGCCGCATCTTCGAGCTTGCCGACGATCTCGCGGAGCTTGTTGATGTCGTTAGCTTGGATCGCCCCGCTGGCCTCATCGCGAAGCTTGGTGAGCTGATCCTTCTGTTCAGGGGAGAGCTTATCGCCTTGCTCGGTGAGAGTGGTATTGATCTGATCGACGTAGCTTTGGGCCTTGTTCTTGACTTCGATGTCGTCTTTTCTCTTCTGGTCGGCTTCTTTGTTGGCCTCAGCCTCTTTCACCATGCGGTCGATGTCGGCCTGAGAGAGGCCGTTGGAACCGGAGATTGTGATATCCTGGGACTGATGGCTATCGAGGTCTTCGGCGCTCACTTTGACGATGCCGTTGACGTCGATTGAGAAGGTGACCTGGATGCGCGGCTGGCCTCTGCGGGCCGGGCGGATGCCGGAAAGGGTGAAGTGGCCAAGCAACTTGTTATCGTGGGCCATCGGGCGCTCGCCTTGGTAGACCATGATGTCGACGGCCGGCTGATTGTCTTCAGCGGTCGAGAAGATCTGGCTCTTGGTGGTCGGGATGGTCGTGTTGCGCGGGATGAGAGGAGTGAGGACTCCGCCGAGGGTCTCGATGCCGAGGGTGAGCGGAGTGACGTCGAGAAGGACGACGTCCTTCACGTCGCCTGCGATGACTGCGCCTTGGATGGCGGCGCCAGCGGAGACGGCTTCGTCAGGGTTGACGGAGAGATTCAGCTTCTTGCCGGTGATCTTCGCGACGAGTTCTTGGACCGCGGGCATGCGGATGGAGCCGCCGATCATGAGGACATCGCCGATCTCGTTGTAGTTGAGCCCGCTATCCTGCATCGCTTTCTCAAGCGGGATGCGGCAGCGTTCGAGCAAGGAACGGGTGAGGTCTTGGAATTTGGCTCTGGTGAGCGTGGTCTCGAAGTTGATCGGGCCATTGCTGCTCATGCCAATGAAAGGAAGGGAGATGGTCGTCTGGAGGGAGCTAGAGAGTTCGATCTTCGCTCTTTCGGCCGCGTCGAGGAAACGCTGACGGGCCATCTTGTCGGTGAGGTCGGCGCCGGTCTCAATCTTGATCTGAGCCTGGATCCAATCCGCGACCATGTGGTCCCAGTCGTCGCCGCCGAGATGGGTGTCGCCGTTCGTGGCCAAGACCTGGAAGGTGCCATCGCCAATATCAAGGATAGAGACATCGAGCGTGCCTCCGCCAAGGTCGAAGACGAGGACTTTCTCGGACTTGTTGCTCTCTAAGCCGAAGGCAAGGCAAGCCGCGGTCGGCTCGTTGATGATGCGCACGACGTCAAGGCCTGCGATCGTGCCGGCGTCTTTGGTGGCCTGACGCTGGGCGTCATTGAAGTAGGCAGGGACCGTGATGACGGCTTTTTTGACGGGCTGGCCGAGATTTTTCTCGGCGTAGGTCTTCATGTAAGAGAGGACTTTCGAGCTGATTTCCTGCGGGGTGAAATCCTTGTTCAGGCAGTTGATGTGGAATTTGTCGGAAGTGCCGATGTGGCGCTTGGCGCTAGAGACGGTGTCAGGATTGGTGATCGCCTGGCGCTTCGCGGCGTTGCCCACGATTTCCTCGCCGTCCCCTTTGAAGGCGACGACGGAGGGGGTGGTGTTGGTTCCTTCCGGGTTCGGGATGACTTTGACTTTGCCATCGGCCTGCATGACGCTGATAACTGAGTTAGTCGTGCCGAGGTCGATGCCGACGATGATTTCTTTTGCCATAATGTTTTATTCTCCTTTAGGCGGCGTGGCCGTCTTCTTCTGCCTTTGAGGCAGGTTCTTCTTTCTTTTCTTTTTTGCTGACCGCGACCATCGCTGGGCGGATGAGGCGATCATGCAGCTTATAACCGGCGCTATAGACTTTGACGACGGTGTTCTCGGGGAGGTCGTTGTTGACCTCGCTATCCACCGCATGCATATAGGCGATGTCATAAGGCTCGTTGAGCTTGGGGGTAAGTTCGCTAACCCCTTCTTCTTCCAAGGCTCCTTGAAGCTGCTTGTAGATGTATTGGAAGCCGACTTGGTAGTTCTTCGCTTCGGGGCTAGTCGGCGATGCGACTAACGCCATGCGGAAGGCATCAAGTGCGGGGAGGAGCTTTTCAAGGAAGCCTTCGGAGCGGTAACGAAGCGCGGTGCGCTTTTCGTCTTCCAGGGACTTCCTCAGATTCGACATATCCGCATAGGCGCGGTAGTATTCGTTCTTCCAGTGGTCTCTGTCGGCATTAGCTTTCTCCGCTTCTTCCAGAGCTTTCTGATATTTCTCTTTGGAGACTTTCTTGCCGGAGAAGAGCCCCCCTTCTTCTTTCTCTTCGTTTACTTTGTTTTCTTCTTGCTCGGTTTGGCTGGCTCCGTTTTGGGGCTGCTCTTGCTTTTCTTCGGGCATGTTTTCTCTCCTTTCTTCCCGCTCTTCTCGGCGAAGTAGTCGTCGAGGGATTGGGTGACATAGTTTAGGGTGGACATGATCTTCTCATAATCCATTCGCGTGGGGCCAAGCAGGCTGATCGAGGTCTTCTCCTGGCCAGGGATCTGGATATCGGCGGTGATGACCGCGACGTCTTCTAGTCCCTCTTGGCCGGAGCCGAAGTTGACTTTGGCTCCCTCCCCATCCCCGCTCACCGCCTGGCGCATGGCCTCGGGGTTATCGAGGAGTTTGAGGATTTTCTTGAGCTTCTTCGCGTCCTCGGCGAATTCGGGGTGATCGAGGAGGTTCTCCTTGCCGTATAGGCTCACCCTTTCGCCGGCGAACTGGACGAAGGCTTGAAGCAAGGCCTGATAAATGACGTCCTGCCCGACCATGTAGTCGGTGACGGCGGGCTTCATGGCCTCCATCTTGGTGACAAGTTCGCTCACGGGCGTGCCGACGAGGCGCTGATTGAGCAGCTCCACCGTTTTCTTCACGTCCTCAGGCGAGATCGAGCCATCGATCACGAAGGTCTTGTTCTCGACGTACCCGGCGTCGGTCACGAAGACCGCGGTCGCGGTATTCGGCCCGATGGGGATGAGCTGAATCGAGACGAGCTTCTCGTGATTGACTTTAGGCCCGAGGACCCCCACGGCGAGATTGGTCATGTTGGAGAGGATCTCGCAGGAGCGCGAGATGACTTCCTCCACCGACTGCGCCTTCTTGTCGAGGACCGACTGGATGGCGTATTTCACCGTGGAATCCACCCGCTCTTCGCGCAGATGCTCCACATAGTACTCATAGCCTTTGCTGGAAGGCACCCTGCCCGAGGAGGTGTGGGTCTTCTCGAGGAAGCCATCCTTCTCTAGGGCGTTCATCTCGCTGCGGATGGTCGCGGAGCTCACGTCGAGATGATAGGTCTCTAGAAGCGTTTTGCTCCCGACGGGCTCAGCCGTGCGGATGAAGTGTTCGACGATCAGTTTTAGAATTTGCTCGCTGCGCGTCATAGGTCGTCCTTTCTAGCAGTCTCTTTCTATGAGTGCTAGGGACATTATAGGAAAGGTTTTAGCACTGTCAAGGAAGAAGTGCTAATTTTCTTAAAACTCAGGAGAATAAGGCCAAAAGCACGTAATCAAGGCATTCTAGGCCGCGGTCAGAAGGGATGATCCGAGCTTCTTTTTCTTGGAGCAGCCCTTCTTTTTCCATTTTTGACAGAGGCTTTTGATAGGCGAGGCGGAAATCCTTATGGAACTTCCTTTCGAAGGAAGAAAGGGCAAAGCCCTCCTCCAAGCGGAGATTCGAAAGGAGGAATTCCTCTTCCCCGCTTCTCTCTTCGCTTTCCCTTAATCCTTTTCCCTCTATATATAAGGATAAGGAACGGGTGTTCGTGTAACGCACGCCATTAAGGAATCCGCTGGCCCCTAGGCCGATTCCATAATATTCCTCATCTTTCCAATAAGTGAGGTTATGCTGACATTCACGTCCAGGCAAAGCGAAGTTGCTGACCTCGTAACGACGGTATCCCGCTTCCCTTAGGCAGGAGAGCACTTCCTCGTATTGTTCCCCCTGCTCGTCTTCGCTTGCCTCTTTTTTTCCTTCCGCCTTAAAAAGCGTCCCGTCCTCTAAGATCAAGGTATACGCGGAAATATGGGGGACTTCCAAAGAAAGGAAGGCCTCCGCTTCTTTTTTAAGATCTTCCAAGCTTTCGCCCGGGAGAGCGTAAATCCAGTCGACGTTGATGTTGCTGATCCCATGTTTTCTTAAGGCGCAGACGACGTTTTTCGCATCTTCGAAGCTGTGCTTCCTTCCCATGAGGGAAAGATATTTTCCCAAAGAGGACTCCACCCCAAGGCTCACCCGGTTCACTTTGTTAGAGGCAAGCAAGGCAATCTTCTCCTCATTAAGGCTCTCTGGATTCGCCTCGAAAGAGAATTCCCCTCCTTCTTCTAGTAACGGAGAAAGCTTCTCCAATAGCTTCTTCAGCAAAATAGGCGGCAGGGCGCTCGGGGTGCCTCCTCCCACGTAGATGGTTTTCACTTTCCTTATCGAATAAGAATCGAGCTCAGCAAAAAGGGCGGACACATATCGTTCCGCCCAATCGTTTCGGTAAAGGACTTTCGGGAAGTCGCAATAGGCGCAGATGCTATGACAAAAAGGGATATGGACGTAAAGGGAGGACGCCACTCATTTTTCCTCGGGCTTGTCTTCGCTAGGTTTCTCTTCGCTAGGCTTCTCTTCTTCCGTCTTTTCCTGAAGAGGCTCGTCGACGGTCTCCAAAAGGCGGTCGAGCTCCTCTTTGGCGATCTCCTTGTCGGACTTGGGCTTTTCCTCGTTTTTAAGCCCCGGCACGTGCTTTTTGAGCAAGATGACCAAAAGGATCACGAGGCCGAAGAAGGCCACGAGGACGACGATCACGATGATGGGCGCGACCGAATCGAGTGCGGGTAGGTTGAATTTCATTTTGTCTCTCCTTGTTTGATGGGCGTGTAGACGAATTTGTTTTTGATTTGCTTCTTCTCATAGAAGCCAAGTTCCGCGAGCCCATCCATCGATGTGCGGGCGGTCTCATAGGCGCAGCGGGCGGCTTTCTTGAAATCCTGGATCGTGTAGAAGCGCCCGATCGTGCAATGGGAAGCGTAGAAGAGGGCCTGCTTTTTCCTCAATAAGGGATTGGTCTCCAGAAGATACTTCGCGGTCTCCTTCACTTCCTTGTCGCTAAGCGAGGAGCCAGGCGAGGTCACCGCGCTCTTCCCTTTGCTTTCTAGGAAGGCTTTCCGCTCCTCATCGCTTAGCAAGGGGACTTTCGAAGGCGCTTTTTCAGGCGGCGAAGGGGGGATCTCCTCTTCTTTCGTCTCGAGAACAGGGGCTGTCTCGGCGATTTCTTCGCTCGCCTCCTCTTTCTCTTCCTTTGGGATCTCGACGAATTCTTTCGTCACCGTCTCCGCTTTTAGCTCAGAGATTCGCGAGAGGACCTTATCAAAGTAGACGCTAAGCCGATCGAAGCAATAGAAAGCGAAGTAAGTGAGGTCGTTCTCCTTCTGGCTTTCCAAAAGCACGTCTTTGAGCTTATCGCTATTTTGAAGCAAAGCCTCAAAAGGCAAATAGGCGGCCCCGCTAATCCCATTAGAAGAAAGGATTTCCCTAGCGAAAGAAGTCGCGATGAGCTCGTTATTCTCCTCGAAGGGCTTCACGAAATAGATGTAATAAAGGCTGAGGACAGCCTTCATGCCAACGGGGTAAGAGGAAGAGGAAAGGAAAGAGAAAAGGCTTTCCATCATTCCCTCGATCTCCCCACACGGGGCGTAGTTATAGTTTCTGTCGACGATCTGGGTCGTGTAGATGGTGTGGAAGTCGCTCGTGCGGTAGAAAGAAGAGACCTCGTCGTGCCCAAGCAAAGCGAAGCGCAGCTCGCCGAGGCTATCCTCGCTAGGAGACGGGGCTTTTTTCTTGAGATTCAGGTAAAAGCGATAGAGCAAGGCTTCTTTCTCATTCTCCCCCGGTTTGAAGAAACCATTGAGCATCGCCTTCGCGGTGAGCTCAGAAAGGGGGCAGGAGATGAGCTTTGCGGCATCCATCAAGATTAAGAGGAGGCTTTCTTTATCAAAGCTCTTCTCCGCGGAGGGATTCAAAGAAAGATCCGTCAAGGCATTTGAATAGCCGGTTAGGCGCGTCTCAAAGAAATCGAGTTTGGCCCTTGTGGCCTCGGTTTTGGTGAGGGAAAGGATCGCTCGGTTAGTCCCTAAAAGCGGCGTTTTCTCCGCGTTGGCCTTGCGATATTCAAGGATTTCACGATAGAAATCGTTGATGAGACTGCTCCGCATCGCCACGCGGAGCTCGGAACGGGTGAGGTAGTTCTCGTCCGTGTATTTGTAGAGGTGCTTGTTCGCCATAGATTTGCTTCGACTGATTATAAAACAAAGAAGAAAGAAAAAACCAAAAAACTACTAATTTTGCAGTTCGAAAACCTATTTCTTCACGTCATCGTCGATGGAAAGCACGGACATGAAGGCTTCCTGGGGGACTTCGACGGAGCCGATGGCTTTCATGCGTTTCTTCCCCTCCTTCTGCTTTTCCAAAAGCTTCTTCTTACGCGAGATGTCCCCGCCATAGCATTTCGCCAAAACGTCCTTGCGCATGCTCTTGATGTCGGCCCTTGCGATCACCTTGCCCGAGATCGCCGCTTGAACTGGAACCTCAAACTGCTGCCGGGGGATGATTTCTTTGAGGCGGCTTACCAAAGCAAGGCCCCTCTTATAGGCGTCAGGCCGATAGACGATTGAGCTAAGCGCGTCGATGACGTCGCCATTCAGGAGGATGTCCATCTTCGCTAGGTCGCTCTTACGGTATTCCTTGAACTCGTAATCTAAGGAGGCGTAGCCCTTCGTGTAGGATTTGAGTTTATCGAAGAAGGAATAGATGATCTCAGAAAGCGGGAGATCGTATTTCACGATGACCCTCGTCTCGTCGAAATACTCAAGGTCGACGTAGACGCCCCTCTTCCCTTGGCATAATTCCATGATCGGGCCGACGTAATCCTTCGGGGCCATGATGGAAGCGGAGACGAAAGGCTCGTCGATCTCTTTGATCTTGCTAGGATCAGGCATCTCGCTCGGGTTATCGATCTCAAGGACTTTGCCATCCGTCATCTGAATGCGGTAAATGACCGACGGCGCCGTGAGAATCAGGTTGAGGTTATACTCCCTTTCAAGACGTTCCTGGACGACATCCATATGAAGGAGGCCGAGGAATCCGCAGCGGAAGCCAAAGCCTAGGGCTTGGCTGGTTTCCGGCTCGAAAACCAAGGAGGCGTCATTCAAAGAGAGCTTCTCCAGCGCGTCTTTGAGGTTAGGGTAATCCTTGCTGTCGACGGGATAGAGCCCGCAATAGACCATCGGGTTGATCCTGCGATAACCAGGGAGAGGCTTCGCGGCGGGATTGCTTTCCAAGGTGATGGTTTCGCCCGGGAAGACGTCATGGATATCCTTGATGGTCGCGGTCAAATAGCCGACCTCTCCGCAATCAAGCTGCTTGGCGGGAATCTCTTTCGGCGTGCGGATGCCTACTTCCGTCACCTGATAAACCTTGTTCGCCTGCATGAGGCGGATGTTGTCCCCTACTTTCACCGAGCCGTTTTTGACGCAGATAAGCGCGACCACGCCGCGATAAGAGTCATAGTAAGAATCGAAGATGAGGGCCTCTAAAGGCGCATTCACGTCGCCTTTTGGCGCGGGGACGTCCTTTGCGATTTTCTCTAAGACCTCGGCAACCCCCATCCCGGTTTTCGCCGAAATAAGACAGGCCTCGCTGCAATCGATGCCGATCCTGTCCTCGATCTCGCGTTTTACCATGTCGGGCATCGCGCTAGGGAGATCGACTTTGTTGATGATCGGGAGGATAGCAAGATCGTTATCGACGGCGAGATAGACGTTCGCCAAAGTCTGCGCCTGCACGCCTTGGGTGGCATCCACCACCAAAAGCGCTCCTTCGCAGGCCGCGAGGCTGCGCGAGACTTCGTAGGAAAAGTCGACGTGCCCCGGGGTGTCGATGAGGTTATAGATGTAGTCCTCGCCGTTAGAGGCGCGATATTTCACGGTGACCGCGTTCAGCTTGATTGTGATGCCTCTTTCCCTCTCGAGGTCCATCGAATCGAGGAGCTGTTCCTTCATGTCGCGCTTATCGACGGTGCCGGTGAGTTCAAGAATGCGGTCGGCAAGGGTGCTTTTGCCGTGGTCGATGTGGGCGATGATGGAGAAGTTGCGGATGTGTTTCTGATCGAATGGCATGCGGAGATTTTACCTTATTCGCCCTTCTTCGAGTAGAAGCTTTCTAAGCCTAGGCTCACTTCTTTCTCGTCATTCACGATCTCGCATTGGGGATAACGCCTTTTCAGAAGGTCGTGATAGGGGCCCCACCCGTAACGGTCATCGATGAGAAGAGCCGCCCCGACGTCCTTTTCGCTTCGTATGACCCTGCCTAAAGCCTGCAGGACCTTGCTGATCCCGGGGTTTTGGTAGGCGTAAAGGAAGCCTCGCTTCTCCTTCTCCTCGAAATAGTCTTTGAGCAAGTTGTTCTCAAAGCCCACCTGAGGCATGCCCACCCCGACGATCCCAACGCCAATAAGGCGGTCGCTCACGAGGTCAATTCCCTCGCCGAAAGCGCCTCCTAAAACCAGCAATCCGACGGTCGTGATCTTCGGACTCGGGAGAAAGGAAGAGAGGAAATCAAGCTTCTCCTCCTCTTTCATGCGGCGGCTCTGCACCAAGATGTTCGCATTGGGAAAATCCAGATAAGGACGGATTTTCGTAAGATATTCGTAGCTTGGGAAATAGATGAAATAGTTGCCTACTTTCGAAGCGACCAGGCTCTTCAAATAAGAGGCGACTTTCGGATAGGAGGCCTCGCGGTCGCGATACCGCACGGAGACGCGCGGGGCGAGCATCACCTTGAAGTTCTCCTTCGGGAAAGGCGAAGGGAGAAGGAGGAAGGGCGAATCCTCTTTCCCCAAAATCGACTTCGTGAAATAGGCGCTTGGGGTGAGGGTGGCCGAGAAAAGGACCGCCCCCCTGACTCTTTCTAGGCTTTGCTTTAAGAACTTCGAGGGGTCCAAGCAAAAGAGATTGAGCTCATAATCTTCTTCGCCTTTCTTCAAGATGGCGAAGCGGTCGCTTGGGTCTGGGAAGTCTTTAAGAAGGCGGAGATAGCGGTTCCCCTCGCGGGAAAATTCCGACAGCAGCCTCATTTTCTCCAAAGCCTTCGAATTCTCTTTCCTCACCTTTTGCTCGGCGGTTTTTAAGCTTTCTAGGGCTTTCTCAATCCCAGCGGGAGCCTCTTCGAGCAGCTCTTCCTTTTCCTCGATTTCGTATTCTTTGAAGGCTTTCTCGACTTTGGTGATCGCCTTGCGGAGGCTCGTCGCGTAACCTTCCTTCCCCTTCAAGGCCTTTTTAGCGAAACCCAAAGCGCGCGTGGAAAGGGTTGCCCCGTACATCATCCTGCCTCTTTCCACGAGGTTATGCGCCTCGTCGATGAGCACCAAGAACTTGCTCTGGTCCACGCTTGGGTCGAAATATCGCTCCAGATGGACGATGGGGTCGAAGAAATAGTTGTAGTCCCCGATCACGATGTCGCTGAACAAAGAGAGGTCGAGCTGGAACTCAAAAGGGCAGATCTCCGCCTGGCGGCACCAATAGGAGATCGCGACCTGGTCGAAACGCTCACCACTATCTAAGGAGGCCTCGATGACGGTTTTGAGCTTTGTGTAATAGTCTTTGGCGAATTTGCAGTCGTCCGGGTTGCAACGATGCCCGGGGCAAAGGCACATCTTTTCCTTGGCGAGGAGGTTTGAATCGCGCACGACTAAACCCTTCTTCTTGAGGTCGGTTATCGCGTCGAAAGCGCTTTGGGCGCCCGTGTTCTTCGCGGTGAAGTAGAAAATCTTCTGGACGCGCCTCTCGTCGAAGGATTTTACGAAAGGGAAAAGCGTCGACATGGTCTTGCCTATCCCAGTCGGCGCCTCAGCGAAGAGAACGCCTCCTTTTTTGGCGATCCCGAAGCAATATTTTGCGAGTTCCCTCTGCCCTTCCCTGAAATCGGGATAAGGAAATTCGAGGGTCTTCGCCGATTCGTCCCTTTCCTTCCAATGGGTGAACTGGCGTTGATAAAAGGCGAGATAAGCATCGCAATATCCCTCGACGATCTCCTCGATTTCCTTCCTCTTGTAATGGAAGTGCTTGACCATGGTGTCGCCAGTTTTGACTTGGGAGATGTAGGTCAGTTGGATCGTCGCCGAATCGGCGGGGTTTTTCTGAAGGTAAAGGTAGGCGTAAACAAGGGCCTGCCCTTTATGCCATTCGCTTTGCTGCTTATAGAATTCCTCCAAAGAGATGACGGTCGTTTTGATCTCGTCGATGATGGGGCACATTCCCCCGACGATGATGCCATCTGCTCTCCCGGAGAGCGCAAGATCCCCAAGAGGGCGGGAGATAGTTCCCGAAAGCGGATATTCGCTTAGGTAGGAATTCCCCTGCTTCTCTTGCTGCGCCCCATGGAGCTTCGTGCCCATCTGCATCGTCTCTTGGTTGTAGATGCGGTCATCGATGTCGCCGGTGCGCAGCAAAAAATCGACGAGCTGGTGGACGCTTAAGGAAAGATAGGGCTTAGCCACGTTACTCAAGCACCTTCCCTAAAAGACCGTTAGCGCCGTTAGCGAAGCTTTTCCCGTCCATTTTCTTCTTGCCTTCAAGCTGCACCTCATCAAGCGAGAGGATGCCCCCATTGGCCTGGACGAAAACCCCTTTGGCGCATTTCACGATCTCCCCGAGCTTCCCGTTTAGAGGAAGAGTGGAAAGCGAGGCTTTATAGACTTTTAGTTTCTTGCCCTCAAGCAAGAAATAGCCGCCTGGAGTTTCGGAAAGCCCGCGTATATAAGAAAGTAATGAAGTGACTGGCAAAGATAGCGGCAGTCTTTCGTCTTCTGGCAATATTTTTTTCGCATACGTCACTTGGCTCTCGTCTTGAGGCACCCCTTTTAGCTCTCCGTTAGCGTAAGCCAACAGGTCTTTTACGATGAGAGAAGAAGCGCAGTCAGAGATCTTATTCGCTAAGCTCGTGTAGTTGTCGGCGGCGTCGATAATGACTTCCTCCTTGTCATACATCTCCCCCGCATCCATCGCTTCCACCATCTTCATGAGAGTGACACCCGTGACCTTGTCCCCGTTTATGATGGCGCGCTGAATGGGCGCGGCTCCGCGCAAAGAGGGAAGCAAGGAGCCATGGAGGTTGATGGCGCCGATCTTCGGCGCATCCAATACCTCTTTGGGCACGATCTGGCCATAGGCCATCGTCACCAAAACGTCGAACTCGAGATTGTCCAAGAACGAATGATCTAGGCGAATCCTATGCGGCTGGAAGACGGGAATTCCAGCATCTAGGGCGACTTTTTTGACAGGCGTTGCCTCTAGTTCGCGTTTTCTGCCGACCTCTTTGTCTTCGTTGCTCACCACCGCGACGACGTTGAATCCGGCTTCTAGAATCGAGGAAAGGACCCTCGCGCTGATCTCGGGGGTGCCCATATAAACCACCCTCACTTCGCCACTTTTTTTGAACTTCATGTCGCTTCCTCCTCGGTAAGGAGGATTTTACACCTTTTGCCCTCTCCCCGTAGGGGGAAGGAAGCAAGTGGGTGCAAAGAAAGGCGAAGCGGAGTAAAATCGTGCCCATGAAGAAAGACAAATACCCTTCGGTCAAAGCCTTCATCGAGCAGACGAGAGCCTTAGAAAGCACGACGATGACGATGCAGGACATCTACGAGATGACCATGAACCGCCACGCCAAAAAGACGGCCTATATCTATTTCGACGAGGTCGGAAAACCCAAGAAATGCACCTATGACGATTTCCGCAACCGCGTCTTCAAAACGGCTTCGAAACTCTCGAAGGTGCTCTCGAATATCCCGCATGGCGCCGTCATCGCGCTAAAGTTGAAAAACTCTCGGTCCTGGGGCGTTTTCTTTTGGGCGATTCTGATGACCGGGCATCAGCCTTTGCTATTGGACGCGCGTCTAGCTAAGCCCAATACGGATAACCTCCTCTCCCAGGCGAAGGCCGCGGCCATCATCACGAACGTCGAGGACGAATACGTCGTCCCCCATTACCGTTCCAACGAGATCTTCAATCTCCCTAGCGATTACTCTTTCTCCCCCGACTGGGCGAACCACGTGATCTTCTGCTCCTCGGGCACGACCGGGGACGCGAAGATGATGATCTATTCCGGCAAGAACCTCTGCGCGCAAATCTTGGCCTCGCTTTCGATCCCAGAGAACACGCTAGACCTAATGTATCCTGGGGAGATACGCATCCTTGCGATGCTTCCCTTCCACCACATTTTCGGTTTCGTCGCGGTTTTCCTTTGGTACAGTTTCTATGGGAAAACCATCGTCTATCCCTCTTCTAGTTCCACCTCCGATTTGCTTTATGCAGCCAAAAAAGGCAAGGTGACCCATTTATTCAGCGTTCCCCTGTTTTGGGATGGCGTCGCCCAAAGCGTGACGCGCCAAGCCATCATGCAAGGCGGTCAGAAAGCCGATCTTTTCTCGCGCCTAGTCGCCTATAACGACAATAAGATCTCCAAGAAGGAAGCGGGATTCGCCTCCAAAAAGTTCATCCTGCACGTTTTCCAAAAGAAAGTGCTCGGCACGCATATCCGCTTCGCGATCTCAGGCGGAGGCTTCCTCTCCCCGAAGACGAGCGCCATCATCAACGGTTTGGGCTATCCCCTCTATGATGGCTTTGGAATGACTGAAGTCGGGGTCACTTCCGTAGAGATGTCGCCCCGCGTCGAGCAAAGGCTGAAATCCTCCATCGGGAAGCCGTTCCACGGCGTCGAGTACAAGATCGGCGAAGAAGGCAAGACCGTGGACGCTAACGGCATGGTCTCGGGCCAGCTTTACGTGAAATCCCCGATCACCCACGCGAAAGAAATCATCGGTGGCGTCACGAAGCCCACTTCCACCGAAGATGGCTACTTCCCCACCGGCGACATCGCCTGCGTCGATAGCGCTGGCAATTACTTCCTCAAAGGTCGAATCAAGGACACGATAATCTTGGCTAACGGCGAGAACGTCTTCCCCGACGAGATCGAATACTATTTCAAAGACGTGAAGCATCTCACGAACGCGGTTTGCCTTGGGGCGAAAATCCCAGGCGAGGACGAAGAAAAAATCGTCTTGGTCTGTGAGATCGAAAACACGATCGATCAGGCGGGGATCGATAAGATCTACAGCGACATCAAGTCCATCAACGCCACCTTGCCTAGTGAGAAGAAGGTCCAGAAGGTCCTCATCGACAAGCGCCCCCTACCCCTTTCTGGCTCGATGAAAGTCAAACGCTTCGAGCTTAAGAAAGCCATCGAGGCCGGTTCCGAGGACTTCCTAGACAACGATCAGAGCAAAAAAATCGTCGTGAGCTTCGAAGGATATGAGGATGAGGACGTTTCCGCGGTCCTAAATCGCGTCATCAAGGTCTTCGCCATGGTCTTGCTCCTTCCCGAAATCAAAATCGGGGCGAACAGCATCTGGACGAGCGATCTAGGCGGCGACTCGATGAGCTACATCGACATGGTGAGCAAATTGAACCAGGAATTCAACGTGGAGATCCCCCAAGAGCTCTACGGGGTGATCGGCACGCCGAACGCCTTCGCCAAGGAAATTCTGGATCTATTGTCCCAAAATGGCCGTCTAGAAGAGCTAGGAGGCGCCTCTAAGGGCAAAAAAGCGAAGAAACGTCCCTCAAAAACAGGAAAATCAAAGGAAAAATAGTTGTTTTGTGTTAGCCTTAAGGCTAAGATAGAACCCGCTTAAACAAAGGAAGAAACTAACAATGCCAAACATTAAGTCCCAAATCAAACGCGACGAGACCAACAAAGCCGCCAACCTCGCGAATAATTCCGCGAAATCCGAGTGCAAGACCGCCATCAAGAAGGTCGAGACCCTTGCTGCCGAAGGCAAGAAAGACGAGGCTGTCGCCGCTCTTGCTAACGCCATCTCCTTGATCGACAAGCTTGCCCACAAAGGCATCATCGCCGTCAACACCGCTTCCCACAAGAAAGCGCACCTCGAAAAAATCGTCGCCGCCATCAAATAAGCGGCAACCTTTCTTGGTATTTAGCCCCTAACGGGGCTTTTTTCTATATTGAGTAGTTCGCGAGGAACCTCTCGAAGGCGAATTGGCTTTCCTCTTTGCCGCTAAGAATCGACAAGGAGGTTTGATAGATTTGTTCCAAGATGAGGGGCAGTTTCCTCTCATCGACGCTATAAAGGTTGTTCAGGGTGATCTTCACCCGGTAGGGATTGGCTTTGAGCTGGCTTGCGATGCCGGAGCTAGAAAGGCCTTGATTTGACAGATAAGAGACCTCTTCCATGAATTGGAAGGACTTAGCTAACATCGAAAGAAGCATCACTTCCTCGGTCTTTACGACTTTGAGGTCATGGTAAATCGAAAAGGCAAGGGCCACGTTCCCTTTAAGAAGGGCATTGCTCATCGCGAAGGTGTCATCCTCAAGTTTCGGCGCCACCAAAGCCTTCACTTCTTCTTTCGAGATCTTTCCCCCATTCGCGTATATCAGGATTTTCTCGAATTCGTTGCAATAGCGGGCGTAATCGCCCCCAATGCGGGAAATAAGCTCCTCCGCGGCCCCGGGCAGGAATTCTCCGCCGGCTTTCGCAAGACGCTGCTTGGCGTTGAGGATAAGCTCCTCGTCGCTCGGGTCTTTGATCTCCTTGACCTCTCCGTTCTCCTTGATGGCCTTCACGAGCTCGCTTTTTGGGTCAAGTTCGCCATAAACGAGCAATATGAGGTCGACGTTCGGGTTCGGGTTTTGAAGATAACGGAGCAAGGGATCCAAAGAATCCTCGGCAAGCAGCTTGTATTTCCCTTTGCCAAGGAAAAAGCAATCCAAAGCGAGGATCGCTTTCCTCTCCGCGAACAAAGACAGGGATTCGCATTCCTCGGCGAGTTCTTTGACCGTGGTGACCGCCATATTGAAGGAAGCGAAGTTCGTCTCATCCCTTTCGGGGTAATTTTTGTTAAGGAAGCGCTTGGCCATGTCTAAGGCAAGGCGGGCTTGGGCGCTGAGGTAGAGTTTAATCACCCTTTAATTATACCGAGGGGAAGGAGAATCTAGCATAGCGAATCGTCCCTTCGAGGTCTGTTCTTCGGATGGTGATGTTTCGGCCTTCAAGACGGCTAATGACATCCTCATGAGGATGACCGTATTTGTTTTTGGCCCCGCAGCTGATGATGGCTTCGCTAGGTTTCAGGACGTCGAGCCATTCTTCGCTCGTCGAGGTGTCTGAGCCATGATGCCCCACTTTCAGAACGTCGCAGGTAAGGTCAGGGTTGTCCTCGAGGATTCTTTTCTCGGTCTCGACGCTCGCGTCTCCCGCGAAGATCCACCTTTTTCCCATGAAGTTCAGTTTCAAGACGAGGGAGGAGTCGTTTTCTTCGTCCCACTCGTAGATATTCAGATTTTCAAATGTCAGTTTTCCGACGCTTAAGGGAAAGGAATTGGCTCCTTCTTTAAAATCAAGCACCTTGTAATTGCTCAAAAGAGAGTCTTTTGCCCCGATGTGGTCGAAGTCATTATGGGAGGCGATCAAGCAGTCGATCTTATAGATTCTCTCTTTCCTCAGGAAGGGGATCAGGACTTCTTCCGCCACATCGAAGGAGGTTACTCCCCCGGTATCTAGCATCGTCGCATTCAAGCCATCCCGAATGATGATGCAATCCCCCTGGCCGACGTTCACGAAATAGACCTCTTGGGTCAAGAGGTTCCTCACAGGGATATAAGAAAGGGCGATCCCCCCGAAAAGAGCGATGCTGATGAGCTTTGTTTTGGCTCGGTCCCCCATCTCCAAAAAGAAAAGAGCCAAGAAGAACAATCCATAATAAAGGAGAGGGAACCAATTCGGGAGTTCAGTCAAGGGAAGGACGAGGTCGAGCTTCATTAAGATGTTAAGCAAGCCTTCTAGAAGAGAAGCGATGGGCGAGGCGATCCCTTGCAGGGGGATGCAAAGAAGAGAAAGCGTCCCCACAACGTCATAAAACAAAGCAAACGGGAGAAGCAAATAAGAGAAAAGAGCGGAGAGAAAATGGAAGCCACCACTGCCCTCGATCTCCACGGGGAAAAGAAAAAGATGGAACAAAGCAAAGCGAGGCAAGAAACGATACTTGATGTTAACCCTCTCGACGATCGTCGAGGAGAAATAAGCAAGGAAGCTCGCGCCGAAGCCTAAGGCAAAACCGCTTTGGTAAGCCAGGTGATGGTTAAAAAGCAAGAAAGCGATCCCGATGATTGAGGAGCGGATATAAGGCTTGATGCCCCACTTATGCTTAGTATTAAGCAAAGTGAATAACCTAGAGAAAAATAAGCGGTACAAGCCGATTTTATAAGGCGATAATAAAAGCAAAAACAACGAAACAAATAACGTTATCCATCTTGCGGACTCTTCTTTCATCTTCCAGGCAAGCACTTTTTCAAGGTTCCTTAGAATGATCCCCGCGACGATGCCAGAAGAAGAAAGGAGATAGACCAAATTCAAAGAAGTCGCCTTGTTTAGAAGCGAATTCGAATAGTCCTTCCGATTAAAAAGGCAGGCAAGGATCAACGCCTTGCTGTTCGAATCGTAATCCCGGAGGCACCAATTCGTATAAGTCCTAATCCTCAAAGGGAAATAAAGCACGTAGCTCGTTGAGCTTCGCTTCAAGGAGAATTCGTTGTAGACGCCCCAGGAATTGAGATAACGCCCGAAGTCGAAACGAGATTCGTAGCTCGTGAGCCTAAGCTCTTTCACCGTTCCCGCCGCCTTGATGATATCCCCCACTTCATAAGGATGATTCGAATAAGAGACGTAATAACGGTGAAAGAAGTCCCTGGCCAAGAAATAATTGTCCCCTGCTTTGAAAACAAGCAATGTCTTCTCGCCAGAAAAGCTAGACGAGGCCTCAGGAATTATCGAAATGACTATCCCCACGGCAAGAGAAGGCAAGAAGAACTTCCATCTTTTCTTGACCAAAGAGAAAAGGAAGACACCTAAAGTCAGAAAGGTCAGGAAGACATAGAAGAAGACGCTATCCCCAAAGCCATACCACAAACCTAGGAAAAGCCCGAGGAAAGCGAAGAGCAGGCTCATCAGGAAGCGTCGCGAAGCCTGATGCGATCTCTGACCGCGCGGAAGGTCGCGTCGCCAATTCCTGAGACGTCCTTGATTTCCTCAATCGCCTGGAAGGTATGGCTAGCGCGGTAATTCACGATGCTCTGCGCGGCCGCTTTGCCGAATCCCCCGATATCGACGAGATCCGTCTCGCTCCCCGAGTTGATGTTGACCTTGGTGATGGGCGTGGTCGCGCAGGTGTTGGAGTTGTCATAAAGCGGAGCGATGTAGTAGCTGCCCTTGTTTTTCAGAACGTAGTCGACATTATAGGCAAGGGTGTCCGCGTTGCTCGTGGCCCCATCCGAGGCGGCGATGAGGTCTTGGAGGACGGTCCCGTTGTCAAGGACAAAGGTCCCGGGGCGCGTGACTGCGCCAGAGATCGTCACCGTGATGGTGTTCGCGCTCGATAAGCTTGTATCGGTCGTGGTCGTGGTGTTGGTGATGAAGCTTCCCGCAAGGGAGAAGGCGACGATTCCAACGATCGTCAGGGCGATGATGATGGCTATTGTTTTCATAAAAGCACCTCCACCCTATATATAAAGAAGAAAATGCCTTTATTACGAAAAAAGCCCGCATTTTTTTGCGGGACTTTCTTTTTTTGGCTCTTTCCTTAGGCTTTCTCGATGATTTTCTCGAGGATGCGGATCGAATAGGGTTCGTCGACTTCGACGCGGGCCTCATCGCCGGCTAGTTTGCCAATCATCGCTTTCCCAAGCGGGGATTCAAACGAGATGGTCGGGATTTTCGCCATCGGGTCGGCACCGGTGGAGCCGGCGATCTTGATGGTCAAGGTGTCGCCATCAGGGAGGATCGCGAACTTCACGATATTGCTGATGCTGATCGGGGAATTGGCGTTCTTGTCTTTCTTGACGATCTCGTGGTTGTTGAAGATGGCCTCGAGTTCAGCGATGCGACTCGCGAGTTGGGCCTGGTGATCTCTGGACGCGCTATATTCGGCGTTTTCGGAAAGGTCGCCTTGGGAGCGAGCGAGTTCGAGGTCAGCGGTAACTTTGGGCTGCTCAACGTCAATGATGTGGCGGTATTCTTTCTGAAGCTTATCGTATTCTTCTTGGGTAAGAACCTGTTTTTTGATTGCCATGGTATTTCTCCTTTGCTAATGCGGGTTAAATTGTACCCTTCTCTTTTTCTAGGGGCAAGGAATCACTTCCTGGCCTCGGCGATTTTGGGGTCTTCCTGATAGGCCTCGAAGACTTGCTCGGCCTCGTCGAACTCCTCATCGTCCACCTCGTCGAGGCTCGTGCCGTCGACGCTGGACATCACGATGACCTCCTCGGGGTTGGTCTCCTTGTAAAGGAAATAGTAGTCCTTCCCCCTTTGGTCGTTATGGAAATAGAAGAGGATCTTCGCGACCTCTTCGCTCCCATCTTCCTTCGTGAGCAGGATCTCGTCGTCTTTGATTTCAATCATGTCGTTCTCCTTTTTTATAGTTTGCTCTTAAGAAGCGAGGCGGCTTCCTCGAACTTCGAGAGATCTTTGGCGGAGCCGCTAGCCATCTCGGGCTTGCCTCCCCCATTCCCGTTCAAAAGCGGGCCTACAAGTTTCATTCCTGCGCCGGCGCCGAGCTTTTTCGCCCCTTCGCCTCCGGCCATGATGACAAGTGAGATACCCTTTTCGCCTTTCGCGGCAAGGAAGAGATAATAATCCTTCTTGCCGGACTTCAGATTGTCGGCGAGGGTGAGGAGGTCTCCCCTTTCGCCCTTGTCTAGACGCTTCGCGAGGAAGGAAACCCCGTTGATCTCCTCTAAGCCAGAAGAGAGACTCTTCGCGGAGTCGCTCGCCATTTTGGCTTTGAGGGAAGAGATTTCCCTGTTGCTAGAGGCTAGGCTATCCTGCAAGGAGCCGATCTTGCCAAGGACCTCGTTGTCCTGGCAAGAGAATTTGCGGCTAGCCTCCGCCAGAATGGCTCTCTTCTTCGAAAGGTATTCATAGGCCCCATAGGAGGTGCGGCCCTGGATGCGGCGGGTGCCGCTACTGACCGCGCTTTCGCTCTCCAAGACGAACAATCCGATCTCAGAGCTGTTCTTCACGTGCGTTCCACCGCAGAACTCTCTCGAATATTCGCCGAATTCGACGACGCGGACGGTCTCGCCGTATTTCTCGGCGAACTCCATCTCCGCGCCTCTTTTCTTCGCCTCCTCGATAGGGAGGACTTCGGTGACTTCCTCGATGCTTTCGAGAATCTTCTCGTTGACCTCGTTCTCGACGGCTTTGATTTGCTCCTCGCTCAGCTTCTCAAGGCTAGAGAAGTCGAAGCGGAGGTAATTCTCGTCAACGTAGCTGCCCTTCTGGTCGACATGGGTGCCTAAGACATTGGAAAGAGCGCTGTGAAGGAGGTGGGTCGCGCTGTGGTTCCTCGCGGTGAGCTCCCTCTTTTTCTTATCGATCTTCAAGGTAAGGACATCGCCTTCCTTGATCGTGCCGAACTCGATCTCGATGTGATGGAGATGCTGCCCGCACGGAGCTTTGCTGACGTTAACGACGTTCGCGGAGAAATCCTTCCCCTCGATCTTGCCTTTGTCACTCACCTGCCCGCCGCACTCGGCGTAGAAGACGGTTTTGTCGAAGGCAACTTCGCCTTCTTCATCAAGCGAATCGACCTTCACGCCGTCTTTGAAGACGCCGATGACCTTGGCCTTGATTTCATAGCCATCGTAAAGGAATTCCGATGGGGCCTTGAAGGAAAGGAGGTCTTTGCTTTGCTTATGGAAGGATTCGATCTCCCCCCTGGCTTTTCTAGCCCTCTCCTTCTGCTCGTCCATGCATTTAGAGAAGCCTTCGACATCGACTTTGACCCCGTTTTCCTCGGCGATCTCCATCGTAAGGTCAAGCGGGAAACCATAGGTATCGAAGAGCTTGAAGGAATCCTCGCCCGAGAGCTCTTTCTTGCCTTCGATCATCGACATGAGCTTCTCTTCCCCCGAAGAGAGGGTCTTGAGGAATTTCTCTTCCTCCGACTTGATCATCTTGGAGACGAATTCGCCTTTGGAGAGGAGCTCAGGGTAGAAATCCCCGTAGTTCGAATCGACGGTAGAGACGAGCTTATAAAGGAAAGGCTCGTTGATGCCTAGCTTTTGCCCGTATCTCATCGCACGTCTCACAAGCCTTCTTAGGACGTAGCCCCTTCCTTCGTTAGAGAAGCTCGCCCCGTCGCTTAAGGCGAAGGTCAAGGAACGGGCGTGATCGACGATCACGCGGTAAGAAAGGAGGTTCTCCCCTTCATATTCTTTGTGGCAGATCGATTTGACCGCCTCGATGAGCGGGGTGAAGAGATCGGTCTCGAAGTTGGTCTCGCAGTCCTGCAAAATACAGGCGAAACGCTCAAGACCAGCGCCAGTATCAATGTTTTTGGAAGGGAGCTCTTTGTATTGGCTGCGTGGCAAGACGCCGGGCTCGCAGTTATACTGACTGAAGACGATGTTCCAGATCTCGATGTAACGGTCGTTGTCCATGTCTTCCTGAAGCATCTTGATTCCAAGGTGCTTGGGGTCATATTTCTCGCCCCTATCAAAGAACATCTCGGTGTCCGGCCCGCCTGGCCCTTTGCCAATTTCCCAGAAGTTGCCTTCTAGAGGGATGAGATGGTCAGAAGGGACGCCGCATTTGATCCAAAGGTCTTTGGTGGCCTGATCAAGAGGGGAATAGGTCATGTAGAGCTTTTCGACCGGAATGCCGAAGCCGGTCTCCTCGTTCGTCAAAAGCTCGAAAGCCCAGGGGATGACCTCATTGCGGAAATAATCGCCGATCGAGAAATTGCCTAGCATCTCGAAGAAGGTGTGATGACGGGCCGTATGGCCGACGTTCTCGATGTCGTTGGTGCGAATCGATTTCTGAACGTTCACGATCCTTCTGCAGGGAGGAACTTCGGAGCCGTCGAAATATTTCTTAAGCCCGGTTACCCCTGCGTTGACCCAAAGAAGGGATTTGTCTCCTTGGGGGATTAGATTCACCCCGGGGACGAATTGGTGGCCTTTGCTCTTGAAGAAATCAATCCACCTCTGTCTGATTTCTCTTCCGCTTAAATAATGCATTTGCTTTCTACCTCCCGGGGAAAATAAAACACCCCGCTTGACGAAGGAACGCTCTCGCGCGGTACCATCCTTCTTCACCACAAGGTGCACTCATTTTTGCTTCTTAGCGCGAAGCCACGGCGGCATTGCCCGCATAAGGGGGAATGGCAAGTTCCCGATACGTGAGAAATATACTCCTTCTTCCTACGGAAGGGGTAGGAAAGATTTCAAAGCAGAAGCGATCAGGAGGCCCATTGCTCTGGACAAGTCCGATTTGCCTTGAACCAAGCGCTGTCTTTTAGCTTCGTCTGGTTGTTCGAGCAAGTGAGGGTCTCCGCGCAAGAAGGGTCGTAGCTCACCACAACATTCCCGTTGAAAGCCTCGTAATGGCTCTTGTCCTCAAAGGAGCCAAGGGTCGTCACGTAGACCCTGTCGGTGTGCTTCGCGATGCGGTTAATGAATTCCTGCGCAGGGAAAGTGTGATTGGCATCGCTAGCGTACTCCTTGTTGCCCGCGCAGCAGGTGACGACACATAAATCGGGGTCCACGGCGTCAAGAAGCTCATCGCTAGAAGCGGTATAAGAGCCATGGTGTCCCGCTTTGAAAAGGTCGACATTAGGAAGATTGTTGTATTTCACAAGGCTATGCTCGGCATAGGCTTCCGCGTCCCCGGTGAAAAGGAAATGTCTGCTCCCCTGGGTAAAGAGAAGGCATACGGAGTAATCGTTTTGATCCGAGAAGTTCGAGCGTTTGTAGCTACTTTCCAAGGAGGTTATCTCCGCGGAGGTGTGGTCATAGAAGAAAGAGTAAAGAAGGGTCATCGTCACGCCTTTTCCAAGGGTGACGGTATAAGAATAATCCGTGGAGGAATTGCAAAGTTCCCCAGCGGTATGCCAGGTGGTTCCTTTTTCAATCGCGTAGTTCCTTGCTTCAACATAATCTTTATAGAGACCCGTAGAATTGGGATTGCTCTTGTTGCTGGAGCCCGAGGTATAGGTCCCTTCATACGAGACGAAGCGGGAATCGTCGTTGGAATTCGAAGGATCCGCGTTATTGATGACGTTCTTGCCATCCTGAGCGTCCACGTAAGAGAAATCGATGAGGTTGTCGACTTTGTAACGATAGAGAATCCCCGTTTTCGAAGTTCCCATCATGCCTGCGATGTGATCCTGGTGGGCGTGTGTGGTGATCACGTATTCAAGCTTGTTATCGGAGACGTAATCGCTTCTAGAGGAATCTTCCAAATATGTTTCGATTGCTTTCGCACTTCCCTTTCTCGCGCCAGCGTCGATTAAAATATCGTTGTCCCCTACTTTGATATATACCGAGTCGCCGGAGTATTGCTCTTGTCTATCAATAAAATGGATCGAGATGGGGTCGCAGTCGCCTTCGACGTAGGAAACCACTTCTTGCCCAGATGTGGACTCTTCGCTTCTTAGGGAAACGCTAGTTTGAGAATCGCTAGAAGTGCCACCACTCTCCCATGGCTTGTTTTTCAAAAGGAAGAAAGCTGCCACGCCGACGATTGCCACCACCGCAATCACGATGATAATCGCAGCGACGGGGTTCTTCTTCGCCGCTTTCGCGATTTCCTTTTTCTGTTTTTTGGTCAAGCCACTTTTGCTTGGAGAGGTCTTCTTTTTTGCCATGCGAGAATGGTAAATCAAAAGGGCCTTCCAAGAAAGAACGAGTCGAAAGAAAACGCTTTTCGCGTTCCCAAAAAGCCAAACATATTTCAAACTGGTTCTTTGTCTAAATCGTAAACGCCCCGTTATCCAAAATACGCATATCACAATCGATTAACCTTCTCGATAAACGGTTGTTCAGCAGTTGCGAACCACTTAGCCAAATAGTGAAACCACATTTCCGAAAACTGAACCAAAATAGCGAATTGCAATTCGATATTCTCGTGACTACATCGAAATTTTTCCTTTTTTTAGAATGTGATCGTAGCAAATCTCAAGCACCCTAAAGGAGGTGGTTCCAATGGCTGACAGCTTAAAAAAAGGCGGCGGGAACAAGCTGCAATCTTACGTCCCGAAAGGAAATGGCGAAAGAAGCGGTCAATACGCAAAAGACGATACAGCGAGCGACTACTTAGCCTCAGAATCCTGTTCAAAGAGCGAGTTGCTCAGCGTTCTTTCCAAAGAAGAATTCAGTTCAGTCAATCAATACACAGATATTCGAATCGGAAAAGCTTTAAACAAGGCGATCAGAGAAAACAGAATGTCGAAATCCGACGAAAAACTCAAAGATTGTCTCATCTCAGCTATTTCAAAGCACAAATTGAAATCCTCCGTCCTCTCTTATCGCGGAATAACCGTACCGCGAGAAGTTTATGAAAAGAATTTCTTGCTCAGATTTTTGCTCGACCTCCCTACAGAGGGCTCTTTGATATGTTCCACGAGCCGAACCTATTTAAGAGCTGTGAGCGCCGCGAAGACTAGAAGCGAAGACGAGGTAGGCATAGTGTTTTGTTGTAAACTTCCAAAGGGTTATAACGCTCTCCCTATAGAGGGAATTTCAAATAACGCCTCAGAAAAAGAAATACTTATAACGGCTCCTCTCTACCAAATCGAAGAAATCACGAATTGCGTTTGGAATGGATTAAAATTCAAACGCATCAAAGTTAAAATCTTAGGAAACAAAAACCATGAAAATTGACATAGCAGAAAAATATAGGAACAACATCACCAAAGAATTTGGGAATGAAAGTTTCGAGTCGTCCAAGTCGCTTAGCGAAAAAGAAAAAGCCATGTGGATCATGACTCTTTGGCTTTTGAAAGACAACTATCCTCAAGAGACCTTCGACACAGAGCAGGAAAAAGAATATCTAAAAGGCTATTTGGACATCTTCGTTAAGGGAATGAGCAAGGTGCAGTTCACTTTTGAGGAATGGGTAGATTTCCTTGTTTCAAAATAAGCAAAATACAAACTCCTTCCTTTTGGCCTTTTGTCCAATGTTTGGGGAACGCATCATAAACGGTTGTTCAGCAGTTGCGAACCACTTCGCCAAATAGTGAAACCACATTTCCGAAAACTGAACCAAAATAGCGAATTGCAATTCGATATTCTCGTGACTACATCGAAATTTTTCCTTTTTTTAGAATGTGATCGTAGCAAATCTCAAGCACCCTAAAGGAGGTGGTTCCAATGGCTGACAGCTTAAAAAAAGGCGGCGGGAACAAGCTGCAATCTTACGTCCCGAAAGGAAATGGCGAAAGAAGCGGTCAATACGCAAAAGACGATACAGCGAGCGACTACTTAGCCTCAGAATCCTGTTCAAAGAGCGAGTTGCTCAGCGTTCTTTCCAAAGAAGAATTCAGTTCAGTCAATCAATACACAGATATTCGAATCGGAAAAGCTTTAAACAAGGCGATCAGAGAAAACAGAATGTCGAAATCCGACGAAAAACTCAAAGATTGTCTCATCTCAGCTATTTCAAAGCACAAATTGAAATCCTCCGTCCTCTCTTATCGCGGAATAACCGTACCGCGAGAAGTTTATGAAAAGAATTTCTTGCTCAGATTTTTGCTCGACCTCCCTACAGAGGGCTCTTTGATATGTTCCACGAGCCGAACCTATTTAAGAGCTGTGAGCGCCGCGAAGACTAGAAGCGAAGACGAGGTAGGCATAGTGTTTTGTTGTAAACTTCCAAAGGGTTATAACGCTCTCCCTATAGAGGGAATTTCAAATAACGCCTCAGAAAAAGAAATACTTATAACGGCTCCTCTCTACCAAATCGAAGAAATCACGAATTGCGTTTGGAATGGATTAAAATTCAAACGCATCAAAGTTAAAATCTTAGGAAACAAAAACCATGAAAATTGACATAGCAGAAAAATATAGGAACAACATCACCAAAGAATTTGGGAATGAAAGTTTCGAGTCGTCCAAGTCGCTTAGCGAAAAAGAAAAAGCCATGTGGATCATGACTCTTTGGCTTTTGAAAGACAACTATCCTCAAGAGACCTTCGACACAGAGCAGGAAAAAGAATATCTAAAAGGCTATTTGGACATCTTCGTTAAGGGAATGAGCAAGGTGCAGTTCACTTTTGAGGAATGGGTAGATTTCCTTGTTTCAAAATAAGCAAAATACAAACTCCTTTCTTTTGGCCTGTTGTCCAAGCGAATTTTCGGGATGGTTATTTATATTTTATAAAAAAATAAACAGCACTGTATCGATACTTTTTTGCTTATTTATAAAAAATTCCGTTCTCTCATTAGGAAACAAGGGGTTCGGTATGGATAATACTTAAAGTAAAACGGAGGTTATCCATGAACGAAGACGACGTTGGCAAAAGAATAGGATCTAATATCCAAAGATGCCGGGAAAATCTAGGGCTGTCCAAGTCCGGTTTCGCAAGTAAAATCGAGATGAGCAAAAGTCAGCTTTCCGAATACGAAAACGGAAGAAAAATACCTAACACAATCACTCTGGCGCGAATTGCGGAAGGATTAGGCATCACTCTTGATAGCCTTTATTACGGGCCTTCTTCAATGCGCCCCGTCGCAACCGCTCACAGCAAGCCAGAGGCAATGGTTAATTGTTTCGCCGCTTTAATAGAATATGGAATTTTTGAAATGCGCGGCTATTTCAATCGAAGAGAAAGTGGCTATGTAGAAGGGGCCTACCTAGTCGTTTCCAAACATGCGAAAGCGTTGAAAGACCTTTATTTCGAATTGGAAAGATTCAACGCCAAATCAGGGGATTACCCTGATGCCGAAATAGTTAAAAAGAACATCTTGAATGCCGCGGCAAAGCAACTACAAAGACTGGACGAAGCGGAAGAAGCCCAATTTGAAGAAGACTTGCCTTTTTAGCCTCTGGGCAAACAATTTTTTGAAAGTCACCCGGCCTCAATCGATTCTCTCATCTCCGCGATACACCGCGGAGATGATGCCTCCCCCAAGCATCCTCTCGCCGTCATAGAAGACGCCGATTTGGCCGGGGGTCACCGCTTTGACGGGGGAATCATAGGTCAAAATAACTTCGTCACCTTCAAAACGTAAGGTGCAGAACTGGTCTGGCTGACGATAGCGGAACTTCACTCCGACGTGAATGGGTTCGGTTGGCCTTTCGCCAACCCAGTTGATGTTATCAAGGCGGCAGGAAGTGCTCAAAAGCAATTCCTCATCGTCGCTTTTCGCAACGTAAAGAATGTTGTTGGAAGCATCTTTCTTGTAGATGAAGAAGGCGCCTTCTTTCTCTCCGGCGATGCCACCTATCCCTAAGCCTTTATGCTGGCCGATCGTGTAATAGAGAACCCCGCAATGCTCGCCTACCACTTTGCCTGTTTTGCCTTCGACTATCTTGCCCTTCTTTGCAGGAAGATAATTCTGAAGGAACTTCCTGAAGTCCCTTTCTCCGATGAAGCACACGCCAGTCGAGTCTTTCTTGTCCATCACGGACTCGAGGTCCAAACGATGGGCGATCTCTCTAACCTGAGGCTTGGTGATCCCCCCTAAAGGGAAGATGCAGCTAGCGATCTGGGATTCATTGATTTGGGACAAAAAGTAGGACTGGTCCTTGTTTTTGTCGAAGGCCTTATAGATGTATTCCTTGCCTTCGAAGGATTCTTTCTTCGCGTAGTGGCCCATCGCGATAGCGTCGCAACCCTGAGATTTCGCGAACTTCAGAAACGAATCGAACTTGATGTACTTGTTGCAGAAAACGTCGGGATTGGGGGTTCTTCCCTTCTTGTATTCGTTCAGGAAATAGGTGAAAACGGAATCCCAATATTCCTTCACGAAGTCCGCTCGAAGCAAAGGGATCCCCAGTTTCTCGGCGACTTTCTTCGCGTCTTGGTAGTCTTTCTCCTGAGGGCACTGATTGGCGTTGATCGTGGGGTTGCCCAAATAATCGTTATTCGCGAGCGCATCCCAGTTCCTCATGAAGCCCGCGACGACCTCGTAGCCCTGTTCTTTCAATAGATATGCGGCGACCGCGCTGTCGACCCCACCGCTAAGTCCGATCATCACTTTCATTGGAATAGCTCCTTGGAATCAAGCAGCAAGGTGAAAGGCCCGTCGTTCACGAGGCTGACTTTCATGTCTGCTTGGAAGACCCCGGTCTTAAGATTAGGGAATTCCTGTTTCATTAAGGCGACGAATTGGTTGTAAAGCTCTCTTGCCTCGTCTGGCCTAGAGGCATCCACAAAAGAGGGACGGTTCCCTTCTTTCAAAGAGCCGTACAAGGTGAATTGGCTGACCAAAAGGATCTCTCCGCCGATTTGAGAAAGGGAGAGGTTCGTCTTCCCGTTCTCGTCCGGGAAAATCCTCGCCTTCATAATCTTTTTGGCCATTTTCTCCATGGTCAGATAATCGTCCCCCTGCGTGAAGCCGACGAGCAAAAGCTCGCCCCTGCCGATACTAGAGACGACTTCTCCGTCAATCGAGACGGAGCTAGAAAGAACTTCCTGAATCAAAACTCTCATAAATCAATGAATATACTCGAAGACGATGGGGCGCTCCGCAGGTTTCTCGTTTTGAATCTCGAACGCTTTCAGAACGTCAACAAGCACCTCTTCCACCTTTTCTTTGTTCGTGTAGCAAGTCGCGAGGAGCTCGCCTTTGTTAACGTGGTCCCCGATTTTCTTGTTGAGCAATATGCCCGCGGACATGTCGATCACGTCGTCCATCGTCGCTCTTCCTCCGCCTAGTTTCATCGAGGAAACCCCGATGGTTAGGCTATCGATTCTGCTGACGTAGCCTTCCTTTTCCGCATAAATCGGCAATGAGAATTTGGAGACAGGGAATTTGCTAGGATCCTCCAAATAAGAAACGTCCCCTCCTTGGGCTTTGAATAGCTCGACGAGTTTCTTGAACCCCGAGCCGTCTTCAATCGCTTTTTGGATGCGCGCCCTGCCTTCTTCGTAATTAGGGACTAGATGCGCCTGCTCAAGCATGATGGCGCCTGCGTAAGTCACGAGTTCCACAAGATCCTTAGGACCGTGTCCTTGAAGGGTCGCGATGGCTTCTTTGACCTCAAGATTGTTGCCAACGGCCATGCCAAGAGGCTCATCCATGTCGGTCAAGATCGCTCTGGTATCGCGATGGAGCGAATCTCCGATTTCCACCATCGTTTTGGCTAAAAGGCGCGCCCTGTCTAAGGTTTTCATGAAAGCGCCAGAGCCGAATTTGACATCCAAAAGGATGGTATCGCTTCCGGAAGCAAGCTTCTTGCTCATGATGGAAGAGGCAATCAAAGGAATCGATTCGACGGTCCCCGTGACGTCGCGAAGCGCGTAGAGCTTCTTGTCCGCGGGGTCGATTTGGGCCGTTTGACCGATGATCGCGATGCCGATGTCATTGACTTGCTTGATGAATTGCTCTTCGGTTCTGGAAATGCTCGTCCCAGGGACGGATTCCATTTTGTCCAAGGTGCCCCCGGTATGGCCTAGCCCCCTGCCGCTCATTTTGGCGAGCTTCGCCCCGCAGCTAGCGACAAGCGGCCCTAAAACCAAGGAAGTTTTATCGCCCACGCCACCCGTGGAATGCTTATCGACCTTCACGCCTGCGATCTCGCTCAAATCGATCGTGTCGCCAGAATTCATCATCGCCTCAGTCAGATTCGCGGTCTCTTCCTTGTTCATGTCCCTAAAAAGGATCGCCATTGCCAAAGCGGAAGCCTGATAGTCAGGAATGCTCCCGTCCGTATAGCCTTTCACGAAGAAAGAGATCTCTTCTTTGCTTAAGGGATGGCCATCCCTTTTCTTTTCGATGATGTCTACCATTCTCATATGAATGAATTCTACCCCAATCTCCCCTTTAGGAACATAACGCCCCGCTTTGGGTTTATCATTATCCCATGAATTTGGACGCCCATCTCCCGAAAAACCTCAAAAAAGAAGAGAGGGAGGCCCTTTATGCCTCTTTCGAAAAGGAGCAGACCCATTCTTTGGTCTTGAATCCCTCCAAGCTTAGCGATGAGGAATTCCAAAAGCGTTTCCCAAAAGCCATCCCCCATCCTTTTTTGAAGCACGTCTATTCCTACAAGAAAGAGGATTACGAGTTCGGGAAGATGGCTCTTTATGACCTAGGCTGCTATTCAATCCAAGATAGTGCAGCCATGGTCCCTCCTTTCATTCTTTCTCCCAAGCAAGGCGAGACCGTCCTTGATTTGTGCGCCGCCCCAGGGGGGAAGACGATTTTCCTTTCCTTGCTCAGCGATCAAGGAAGCGTTGTCTTAGCCAACGACATCTCGCTTTCTAGAGCCAAAGAGCTCTCTTCGAACATTGAGAGAATGGGGCTAGGAAATGTTATTGTCACGAATGACGATTTCTCGAAAAAATCTCCATACTACGCCTCCTTTTTCGACTGCATCATGCTTGATGCGCCTTGCTCAGGAAGCGCGATGGCTCGCAAAAACGCCCAGGCGAAAGAAGAATGGTCGCCTTCGAAGATGGATCGCTGCGTCGAGCTTCAGCTAACTCTTTTAGAACAAGCTTACGCGATGCTTAAGCCCGGCGGCAGAATGATCTACTCCACCTGCTCTTTCTGCTACGAAGAAGATGAGGGGGTGCTTCTTTCCTTTCTAAGCAAGCATAACGACATGCATCCTTCCAAAATTGAGGAACGCCCTGGGTATTTTCACGGGGAAACCATCCCGGAAGGGGTCTATCTTTTCCCTTTCTTATATGAAGGCGAGGGGCAGTTCTTCTGCCTTCTGAAGAAAGATGGCGATACCCTCCCCTTCAAGAAAGATTCCCCGAAAAATAGCCTAAGCGGCGAGTTTTTCTCTTTCTTTGACCTAGAAGGACGTTATAACTACGAATCCAACGATTCGTTATGGTCTTTGCCTTTTTATTTCCCAATCACGAATCTTCAGGTTCTGCGGGCTGGCTTGAAGGTCGCTTCTTCTCCTTTTGAAGAGCCTGATCACGCTTTAAGCCACTACCTCCCCTCTTCTTTCCAGGTGGAGCTAGACGAAAACAAGGCTCTCCGCTTTTTAAAGGGAGAGACCTTCCCCATGGATTTAGGAGACGGCTATTACCTTGCTTCTTATCTAGGCAAAGGCCTAGGCTTCTTTAAGATGGTCAAAGGTCAGATGAAAAACCGCTACCCCAAAGGGCTAAGAAGGAACTACAAATTCATTTAGACTTCTCGTGAAGCTGGAGATAGGTCAATAAAGCGATCGCGAAGACGCAACCCCCGATGACCCCGATCGCAATCGCGATCGACCAGTTCTTAAGGAAGATGCCGTTAGGGATGAAAGAGAGGCAAAGCAAGCCCCCGTAGATGCATCCTAAAATCGTGTAAAGCGAATATTTGGTCGTATCTTTTTGGAAGATCGCGAAGAAGCCGATGAGCATCGAGGCCAAAACCATCACCCCATAAGGGATCATGAAGGAAAGCCAATAAGTCAAAGAGAAAGAGCCGCGAAAAAGAATGTAAAAAGTCCCTAGGATTGAGATGCAGCTGGAGACGATGGAGGCGGTCCCCATCGTGCGGAGCAAGCTCTCGCCCGGATCTTTTTGATTCTTAAGCTCTTCGTTGCCGCGGTCGAAATCGTTTTTCATGCCTGCCACTTGCTCGCTTTCTTCTTATTGAGGCCCTTCGCGTAGAATTCCTTGTCGTATTCCTGGAAGGAAGCGACCTCGCTTGCGATGAGCTCATGCGAGCTCTCGGCGAGCTCCTGGGTGGACTTCCCTTTCATGTCCTCGCATTTCAAAAGGGGGAAGAAGGTGATTTCAAGCGGGAAAGAGCGCTCGCTTTCGGATTTTGAAAGTGGGCGGAAGGTGCCGAAGGCGGCAATGCGAAGCAAATTGGCTTGCCCCCACTCTACGAGTTTAAAGGTTCCCGCGTGGAATTCCTGGGTTGGCAAGAAAGGTTGCTTAAGGCGGGTGCCCTCTGGATAAACGACGACATTGCCGCCATTCTCCCGGAGCTGTTTTCCGACCTTCATGAAAAGGCGAACGGCCTGCTTAGGATCCTCTCGATCGAGGAAATGGCCGCTGATGGCTTTGAAGCATTTTCCCACAAAAGGCATCTGCTCCACCTCTTTTTTCGCGATGAAGATAAGGGGCTTCTCGGAAAGGGCGATCAAAAGGACGATGTCCATCACGGAAAGATGGTTCATGACGATGAGATTTCTGCCTTCCAAAGAAGCCATCTGCTCCTGTCCCTTGGCTTGTAGCTCAAGATGGAGTTTGGAACAGAGATCGACGGCGAGGCCCCTGATTTTCTTGTAACGATGCTCGATGGGCTTTTTCTCCGGGTGACGAGCATAACGCGCGATCCAGAAGAGATAGGCGAAAACGAGCCTCACTCCGAAGGTGAAAATCAATCGGAGCCATTTGAAGAGGGCCACGCCGGACTTTTTCTTTTGCTGATTAGACATGGGGGTATTCTACAACACCCCATGTCCAATAAGCGAAAAAGTTATTCCTTATCTTCTTTTTTGAATTCGACGATCTCTTCGATCTCGGAATGGACGTAGAGGCCAAACTCATCGTTTTTCTCCAAACGTCCTTTGACGATCACGAAGGCGCCTTTCTTCGCTTTGAAGAAGCAGGCAGACTTGCCTAAAGGATTATAGACGGGGATGAGATCGATTCGCCTTTTTCCGCCACTTCCGACTAAAGGGGATTCAACCTCAACAATGCGAACGTTTTTTCCTACCGCATCGCCTAAGCGACCGGATACGTATACACTTGTCAACATGGTGTTGCCTCAAAAAAAGATCTATAGGGTCGCCATTGCTGTCCCCAACCAGAGGCTAAAGTTCGGTGTAAAGGAGCGATAATGCGGGGACGAAACATTCGCTCCGTAAATCGTCTTGGCTTATTAGGCCTGTGCTAAGGAAACTTTCGTTTTCCTTTCTGTCAATATGATACGCGAATATTGATAGGTTGTACAAAAGACTTTCATGTTTTTTGCTTTCCTCGCTGTTTGGATCAAGGAAAGTGATCTTCAAGCAAGGGCCAATTTCTCCGATGTCGACGTTCCAATCGATGTAGGTCGGGTCGTAGGAATGGAGGATCTTCATTTTTTTGCGGAGCGATAAAATTTGTTTGAACTTAATCACCATTTGATATCGTTCGTCCATCAAGGCGTAGGAGAACTTGTTGAAGTGATCCCCTTTGTTGTAAGTGTTATCTTCGCCCCACTTGCTCATCCCGATCTCTTGCCCGGCATGGAAGAAAGGGACGCCGAAAGAAAGGGCCACGAAGGAATTAGCGCCCATGACCGCGTTTAATTTCAACTCCTCATCCCAATCAGGATGCCTTTTGGAGAGGTAGTCATAATAGGTCCCGTTATCGTGACATTCGATGTAATTGATGCTTTGCCTAGCGTCCAGGAATTTCGGGGAATGGAAGAAATTCACCGAGCTGGAGGCGAAAACGTATTTCGCGTCGTTTTTAAGATAATCGTCCCCGGCGAATACCTTCTTGACGGTATCGCGGAAAAAATCGTTGAAGAAGCCGAAATCCCTCATCGACGCGTAGTTCCCCATGTGGCCAAGAGGAAGGCTTACCTCCCCTCCCATGTTCCAACCTTCGCCATATAGGATGAAGGAAGGATCTTTAGACTTGGCTAGACGCGCAATCGCATTCAAGGTTTCGACGTCGAGGATGCCCATGAGGTCGAAACGGAAGCCGTCGATCCCGTACTCGTCGATCCAATAGGCGCAGGCATCGAGAATAAGCTTTCTGACCATTGCTCTTTCCGAGGCTAGATCATCCCCGCATCCGCTCGTCGAGGCGAATTTGCCATTATAGATCTGACGGAAATAATAGTTCGGCACGGTGCGTTGGAAAGTGCTGTTCTCAAAGCCATAGACATGGTTGAACACCACGTCCATCACGATGCGGATCCCCGCCTCATGATAGGCTTTGACCATCGTCTTCAGGTCGCGGATGCGCGAATAAGGGTCGCTTAAGATCGAAGCGAAGCTCCCCTCGGGCACGAAATACTGCGCGGGGTCATAGCCCCAGTTGTATTTGGCCTCGGGATGCAGCTCATCCACCGTTTTGTAATCATAGATTGGGAGCAACTGAAGATGGGTGATGCCTAGGCCACGGATGTAATCGAACCCCGCGGGATGACCCCCATCGCTCTTTCTCCCCTTCTCGCAGAGGCCAAGGAAGGTGCCTTTGCGCACGATGTCGCTATGGGAGTCAATCGTGAGATCCCTCACGTGCCCCTCGTAAATGATCGCGTCCGTCGGGGAATTCAAAACGGGCAAGGAGCTTTTCTCTAAATCGACGCGGAACTTTTCCAAATTCACGACGACGGAGCTCTCCCCGTTCGCGGTGGAGGCTTTCGCGTAGATGTCGGTTACTTCGTTCAAGACGCCGCTATTGCAGATGAGATAGACGTATCTCGCCCCCGCATGGTCGCCGTTTAAGCAAGCGCGGTAGACTCCTTTTGGCGAGCGGAACATCGGCATAAGCTGCCACGTTCCCTCCTCTTGGTCTTTGTATTTCAAAATGCAGGAAGAAGCCAAAGGTGCCCAAAGGGCGAAGCGGGTCGCCTTTTTGGTGTAAGTCGCACCCAAATCATCCCCGTCATAAGCAAATTTCTCATCAAAATCAGGCAGCAGGCTCGCGTCATTGACCTGAAGCGCCACCGTCCCGTAGTTCTCGACGAGGATTTCGTAGGCGTGGCCCAATTCCAAATCGCTTTCAAGAGAATAGTCGGCGACGAAAAGACTCGTGAGGGAGTTCATCCTCTCTTCTTTCAAGGCAATCTTTTTGCTTTGGTCCTGATAAAGGGAGACCTTCAAACTGATCCGGGGAAGTGAGGTCAAAACCGTCACGCGGATGAGCCTCCACGAGATGAGTTTGGCGCTGACGAGGGTGTCTTTCATAAAGGATCAGTCTTCGGTGTAGGTGACATTCGCGCTAGAAAGCGACCCTGGGGTCTCACCGTTTGGGACTCCCCCTTCGTTTTGGTTCACTCTCACCAAGACGCGGAGTCCTTTGCTGGAGCCCGGGGCGTCGCTCACTTTGGCGACGATGCCTTCGTTTTGGAGACGCGCGATGATCTTGCCAGCGCGGGGGAAACCCACGCCGAAATTGCGCTGAATTTGGCTGATTGAGGTGGTTTCCTGCGTCATGATGACGCTTTTGATGGTCTGGTATTTCTCTTCGTCGGCCATCCCCTTCATCTCGGCGCTGCTAGGCATCTCGACCAAAGCCGCCGCGTCGGTCTGCTGCTCCGGCTCGAGGTTAAGGAATTCGGGGTCATAGATCGGTTTCATCTGCGAACGGATGAAGTCAGGGATCCTCTCAAGCTCGGTATGCTCGCCGATCATCGCGCCTTGAGCGCGGATGAGCCCTCTGCCAAGCTTCGGGCATTCGATGAGCATATCGCCGTGGTCCAAAAGGGATTCGCCTCCTTTGGCATGCAAGACGACGTTCGAGTCGATGGAGTTTTTGACCATAAGGCAGACGGTGGTCGGGAGGTTCGATTTGATGGTGCCGGAAATCGTGTTCGCGTCCGGCCTCTGGGTGGCGATGATCATGTGGATGCCGCAGGCGCGCCCCTTCTGGCCCAAACGCTGAATCGGCTCAGCGACGTCCTTGCACTGTCCGGCGAGGTCGGCGAATTCGTCGACCACCACCACGATGAAGGGAAGCTTTCGCTTATTGTTCTTCGGGGCGTAGAAATTGTTGTAGCTGCGGATGTCCCTGACCTTTGCCTTGCGGAGCAATTCGAAGCGGCGGTCCATGAGATCGGCGAGCTTCTGGAAGGCGACGTTTGCTTTCTCTGCGCTCACAATCGTCGGGCAAAGGAGATTAGGCATGTCGTCATAAGCGGTGAATTCGACAAGTTTGGGGTCGACCATGATAAGCTTCAGATCCTCAGGGCGGTTCCTCATCAAAAGGGTGAGGAGCATGCCATGGATGAAGATGGATTTGCCTGAACCGGTGGTGCCCGCCACAAGCATATGGGGGAAGGATGAGAGGTCGGCGTAAACGACGTTGCCGTCGATGGACTTGCCAAAAGGCACGACCATGTTGTCATCTGGGCCATTAGGAAGGGCTTCGAAGACCTCTTTGAAGCAGACGGGCATCCTTTGGATGTTCCCGATTTCGAAGGCGGAGGTCGTCTTCCCCTGCACGATGGGGACGAAGCGGGCGGGGCGCCCGGCGAGGCAGCGAGAGATATCGGGCTCAAAGCGCGTGATGGAGGTAACCTGGACGCCAGGGTCTAGCTCGACGTCGAAACGGGTGACGGAGGGGCCGATTTTGTAAGAGACGATGTGAGCTCCCGCGTGAAGCGAAGTCAAGGTCTCGTTCATGACCTGCACGTCTTTTTCCGCCTGCGCGGTGGCTAAAGCCATGGATTCGGCATCGTTTTTCGGCTCGTCGAGCATCGAGATGTCGGGGAAAACGTAATTCGGAAGCTTAATGGCAGGAAGGTCTTCTTTGTTCGTGGGGGCCTCTTGCTTCGGGGCTTCGCTAGGTTGAGGAGCCGCGGGTTGAGGGACGGCAACGCTAGGCGCGCTCGCGGGCTCTTCAGCCTTCGGGGCATCAGGGAAAAGAGGAGCGACAGAAGTATCGGGCAAAGGATCGGGGGCGAAGCTAGGCTCAGGCTCTTTTTCGAAAAGAGGGTCTTCTTGTACTGGCTCTTCCGGATAAGAAATCTCAGGCTCCACTGCGGCTTTTTCGGCTGCCTCAGGGGCTGCGTAGCCCATAGAATCCGGAACGAAATCAAAGGAATGTTCCACTGGAGTTTGCTCGGCTTTCTTCTCTTCGTTATTCATCATGGTGACCTCTCTTTCGTCGTTGGTGTTTTCTTTGTTCGCCTGAAAGAAATCGAAGACGGGCTCTTGGATCTCATCTCCGCGGTAGGAGGTATTGATCGGTGCCTCGCTAGGCTTGCTTAGGGGGCTCACGGCCTCTTGGGCAAGGGGTGCCTCTTCGCTCTTATGGAACTCGGAGCGCGAGTTATAGGACAAAGACGAAGAAGGTTTGAAGGACCAGGCGTCGAAGGACTTCTTCTCCTGCTCAAGGATCGCTTCCTTCTCCTCTTCCGTTGAAGTTGCGATGTCTTTCTTATGGTAAGCGAAGTCAGGATCGGCCTCTCCGACGCTGATGGAGTCGGAGATCTCGCCTTGCTTCTCTTTTTTCTGCGCTTTCTTGATCGCGTGATGGGATCTTATGGCGAGATGCGCTTTCTTGATGAGCGGGAAGAAGAAAACGATGAGCGAAGCAGCGAGGATAAGCGAAGCTACCAGGATCACGAGGTAACGCCCCACTAGGTTCAACAATCCCGCGAGCTCATAGCCGGCGATCCCGCCGCAAAGCTTCGGGTCAAGGAGCAAGGAAAGATCCCTATTCGCGTAGCCTTGGTTAAGGGAATCAAGGAACAAGGAAGCGTCGAAAGGATTTTCCTGTCCTTCCATGCCTATATCCGCGGCCAAGATGATCCCTCCGAGCAAAAGGAGGCCATAAGCCACGTAGTTTCTGGGCTTCGGATGATGGATTTTGCCCCAGAAAGGCAAAACCACCCCGAAGAACATGCCTAGCAAAAGCAGCCCGTAATACCCGACGTAGCCAAGAGAAGCGATGAAGGGGTAAGAAAGGAAGTGAAGATGGGTGGATGAGGATAAGGCGATTAAGAGGCAAAGGAGGAAAAGCAAGACCCCGCAGGAGCCCCTGACCAATCCTTTACTGTATTTAGAGTTGTTTTTCTTTTCCATAGCAAACTTTATTATAAAGCAAAGAGAAGCCCATAAGCATCCCAATAGAGAACATTTTTAAAGGAATTTCTTTACTTACATCCTAGTAAAAACCTCTCTCAGCCACTTGACTTTTCTTAAAGCCCATCACGGCTTATTTTCTCTCTCAATATAAAAAGAGCAGCCATCTTTTGCGACTGCTCCAAATCCTTTTTTCTTAAGGAAGCGCGACGATGAGAGGAACAATCATCGGCTCTTTGCCGGTCTGGCGGCGGATTGTGCGAAGCGATTTCTCGTAAACGCTTTGCTTAAGCCCCTCCAAATCGAGGTCGATGTTCTTCTCGAGGTACTCCTCGACGGTCGCGAGGAAGACCTTGCTCGCATCACGCTGAATGATGTCGGCGTCTTTGGCGTAGACGAAGCCCCTCATCTGGATGTCGGGTCCGGCGATGATCTTGCGCTTGCTCTCGGAGACGGTGATCGCGAGGATCACGACCCCCTCGGCGAGCTGCTGCCTGTCTTCGAGCACCTGCATGGAAACATCCCCCACTCCCTCGCCGTCGATCATGATGTCGCCATGGGGTATTTTCTCGTCGAAGGAGCGCGCGCCTTTGTCGTCGATGAGGACGCTGATGCCGTTCTCCACGAGGAAGACGTTCGCGTGGTTAAGCCCCACCCCCATGCCTAAGGCCACCATGCAGTTTGCGAGAAGGTCTTTGTAAAGGCCCCTCACAGGCAGGTAATACTTCGGGCGGAGCATCGAGATCATGGTCTTGATGTCCTCTTGGCAGGCGTGCATCTTGAGGAAGGATTTTTTGTTGATGTTGACCACTTTGCAACCAGTGCGGTAAAGCTCATCGATCGCGTCGGTGTATTCGAGTTCAGTGTTATCGTCGCTAGGAGAGCACCAGAAGAAAGTGTCCTTCTCCCCGATCTTCACCCTCTTGTCCTCGTTTTCGCCCGAGGCTAAAAGGGCGATGCGGCGGAAGAGCTTCGCGCCGAAAGCCGTCATGATGACGACGATATCGTCGTCTTTGAGACGGAGAAGGCTGTCGATGCTCGCTTTACAGGTCGGGGGGATATTGACCTGACCGCTGGCTTGCATCGTGTCGAGGACTTCCTGAGCCAAAGCATCGTAAGGGATGATTTTCTTATGGCACTCGATCGCGAGGTTCACGATCTCGCCGATATTGAAGAGATTGTTCGAGAAAAGGGAGACGAAGATGCGCCCTGTGGCCGCCTTGAAATCCTGCTGAAGCAAGGGAAGGAGACGGTAATTCGGCGCGGTGTAGCCAGCCCTAGAGGCGTAAAGCGACTCGGTCATCAAAAGGAGAGTGGGCTCTTCAGCGATCTTCCCCACTGCCCTCGAATCGAAAAGGAAGGAGGGGGTGGCGTTGTTTTCGATGACGAAGTCGTCGGTGTAAATGATGTTGCCCTTGTCGGTGTGGATGGCCACGCCGCAGGAATCGGCGATGTTGTGCGCGGTGTGAAAGAACTGGACTTTCCTTTTCGCGACGATGACGCTCGAAGTCGGAGGAATGATGTTCCAGTCGAATTTGGCGATGTCTTTGCCGGTGTGCTTAGCGAAGTTCGTGATCATCGCCTTCGTCACCGCGGTGCAATAGATCGGCGCGGGCACCTTCTCGTAAAGATAGACGATAGCACCCGTCGCCTCGTCATGGCCGTGCAACAAAAAGTAGGCCCTGACGCGGTCTTTGTTCTCTTCTAGGTAGTCGAAGCGAGGGATGACGTAGTCGACGCCAGGCATCGTGCGATCAGGCTCTCTGATCCCGCAGTCGATGACGAAGATGTCGCTATTGATCTCAACGACGACGCACTCTTTGCCTTCCTCGTCCATGCCTCCTAAGCCGACGATACGAATATTGTCACTCATATAAAATCCTCCGCGAAACGCGCTTTATGGGTCGCTTGCAATGCAATTATAAAGAAATTGCGCCCGAAAGATAACCAATTTCACTTCTTTTGATAGCGGTTTCTTAATTCAAATCGAGATAAGCGAAGGTGGCTTGGTCATCAAGCCTTTTTAGCTCAACTCGGTTGGCCTCGAAAAGGGCGAAGCTCGCCGGCGAGCCAGACTTTGGATAAGAAATGGAGCCAGGGTTCAGATAGATGACCCCGTCCTCCTTTTTCAGAACCGGCACATGGGTGTGCCCGAACATCAGGATATCGCCACGCTCCACGTCGACGATGTCGCTAGTTAGCAAATCTCCGTGAATGAGATCGGCCTTCCTGCCGGCCAAATCAAGCACGCGGCAGTCCTCGAGCATATTGAAGCGAAGAACGCTTTGGTCGGCTCTGGAATCGCAGTCGCCCTTTACGGCGACGATAATGCTAGCCCATTTGTTCAGGATCTTGCTCACTTCGCTCGGATCGTAGTCCGGGGAGAGGGCGTTGCGAGGCCCGGCGTAAAGGTAATCGCCGAGCAAAAGCACGCGATCGGGGCGATAGGAAAGAATAAGGCTGCTGAATTTCTTCATCGGCCCGAGCCTTCCGTGGATGTCGCTTCCGATCAATAGGCGCATATTACTTCAAAATCGTTCTTGTGACGACGAGGTCGACTCCGCTTCCCCCAATGTCGCTTTTCACCACGTCCCCGATATGGCAAGGAACTTTGACGGAGCAGGTATTGATGTCCTTCATGACGTCGAAGATCTTTCCTTTCGCCACCGCTTCTTTCGTTTTGACGGGGCAGACTTTCAGCTCTTTCGAGTCGCAGCGGACGGTCGAGGTGATTGTGCGGGTGGGGTTAGTGACCTCTTGCTTCCCATAAGCCGCCCCTCTAGGGCACTTATTCCCGGTGACGTTTAGGTTGTCGTCCACTTTGAGGCGGCAGCCATTCGGGCAGATAATGCAAGTTAATTCAGTCATGTTCACGCTCCTTTCTTCACGAGGCTGACGACGATTTTCCCGGAGTTAGATTTAAACAGGCTCTTCGGGAGATAGTCGATTTCCATCTCGCTTGGGATGATGGTCTGCTTGTAGATTCTCTTCACGACCTCGCCGTTGAAAGCATAGGTGATGTAAACGTCTTTGCTAGGCACTCTGACGCGGAATTTGAAGGGGATTTTCTCTTCGGCGTTCTCTAAGTCAATGATGCCAGGAACGACATAGCCAATCCCTTCGCCGGCCTCGGTGAGGATGGTCTCAGCGTGGCGAGGCAATTTGCCAGAAAGATAAAGAGAGGCGCTATTCCCAGCAGTCTTTCCTTCCTCAACCACGTAATCGGCGAGATCATGGACATGGAGGACGTTGCCACAGGAGAAGACACCATCAATCGAAGTCTCAAGGTGCTCATTCACCACGCTGCCCCTGCTTCGAGACTGGGGGATGCCCATCTTGTTGAGCAAGTCGTTATTGGGGATAAGCCCAATCGAAAGGAGCAAAGTATCGACTTCATAGATTTTCCCGGTCCCGGGAATGATGCGTTTGTTCTCGTCGACCTCGGAAAGTTCAATCGCTTCGAGGTGGCCGTTTTTCCCGATGATCCTGCTCACCGTATGGGAGAGATAGAGAGGAATGTTGTAGTCGATGAGGCATTGCTGGATGTTTCTGTTGAGGCCGTTTGAATATGAACAAAGCTCGGCGACGCCTAAGACCTTTGCCCCTTCTAGGGTCATGCGCCTAGCCATGATGAGGCCAATGTCGCCTGAACCCAAGATGAAGACCTTTTTGCCAACGAGATATCCGTATTCGTTTAGGTAAAGCTGCGCTTGCCCCGCGGTGATGACTCCGCTTGGCCTGTCGCCCGGGGTGCCAATCGCGCCCGCATTCCTCTCGTAGCAGCCCGCGGCCATGATGATGGCTTTGGCTTTCACCTCTTTGCAGCCCTTCTTGTTGAGATAGGTAACCACCTTGTCTTTGGTGATTGAGGTGACGTTGGTCTCTAATTCATAGGCGATCCCTCTCTTTTCCATCTCCTCTTCAAAGCGATAGAAAAACTCAGGTCCGGTGAGCTCTTCTTTGAAGGCGTTGAGCCCGAAGCCGTTATGGATGCACTGATTGAGGATGCCTCCGAGGAAGTTCGTCCTCTCAAGGACGAGGATGTCCCTCACTCCCCCGTCATAGGCGGCGACGGCCGCGGCCATGCCCGCGCTGCCCCCGCCGATAATTACCAATTCTTTCTCTTCCATAATCACTTGCTGGCCTCCTTAAGGATGTTCGACCCATCCTTGTCGTAAAGGATGTCTAGAGGCGAAACGCCGAAATACTTCGCTAGAAGCAGTAAGACCTTAGGCTGGCAGAAACCGCCTTGACATTTGCCGAATCCGGCCCTCGTGCGTTTCTTCACCGCTTTGATGGTCCTGCAAGGGACAGAGCGAGAGAGCACGTCCTTGATCTCGCCTAGGCTCACCTTCTCGCAGTTGCAGATGATGTCGCCGTAATCGGGGTTGCTTTTAATGAGGGCGTCTCTTTCCTCCGCGCTCATCTTATTCGGATGGACGTAGGGACGGACTTCCTTCTTGTAAGAGGCTTTCGCCTTCAAAGGAAGGATTTGCGAAACGAGCTCCTCGACGACGTATTTGCCGATCGCAGGGCTACTTGCTAGGCCTGGAGATTCAATGCCAGCGACGTTGATGAAATGAGGATGGCTCTTGCTTGGCTCGATGATGAAATCGTGCGTGGAAGGAGTCGCGCGAAGACCGGCGAAAACCCTGATCTGCTCGTAGAAAGGAATGTTCTTCACCATCTCGCTCGCCTCGGCTTTGACTTTGCCTAAGGTGGGCGAATCGGTGGACATATCCTCCTTGTCGCCGTTATATTCCGAGCTCGGCCCGATGAGGTAATCGTTGCTCGTCGTGCGGATTACCAAAATACCTTTGCCTTTCTCGCTAGGGAGAGGGAAAAGCACGTGGTTTACGAAAGAAGAATCAAAATGGTCGAGGACGTAATATTCGCCCTTTCGCGGGTTGATGGTCCAAGAGATGTCATCCATCATCCTCGCGAATTCCTCGCTCTTTAACCCAGCCGCATTGATGACGACTTTGGCTTCGTATGTATCTTTCTTAGTTTTGACTTTGAAAAGGCCATTTTCCTCTTTCACTTCCACCACTTCTTCGCCTAGATGCAGCTTCACGCCGTTATCGAGGGCATTCTCAAAGCAATGGGCGACGAGGTTAAAGGGATTAACGATGCCAGCAGTTGGGCAAAGAAGCGCGGCGACGCAATCCGAGGAGAGATTCTTTTCCAGGGCTCTTGCCTCTTCGCCAGTCAAAAGCTTGGCTTCAACGCCGTTTTCTTTCGCGCGGACGGCCAAATCCTCAAGAACTTTCTTTTGCTTTTCGTCCAAGGCGATCGTAAGAGAGCCGCATTGCTCGAAATCGACGTCGAGCTCCTTGCAGACCGAAGGATACATTTTATTCCCTTCGACGTTGAATCTCGCTTTCTTGGTTCCAGGGACGGGATCATAGCCGGAGTGCACGATGGCGCTATTGGCCATCGAGGTAACATTGCCCACGTCGTTTTCTTTTTCGAGCACGAGGGTGGAAAGCTCGTAACGGGAGAGATTACGGGCGATAAACGCGCCGATAACTCCACCGCCAATGACAATGACATCTTCCATATGTTTCAAAGTATAGGCTAGTTTTTTCCTAAGGAAAACAAAGCAAAACAAAAATTATTCGATTTTTTAAGTTGCTTAATTATTGCTTTTCCGTCAATTAACGAAGCCATGCCAATTTTGTCTATTTAAGTTCTTTTTTGAACGCCAAACAATAGACGAAATCAGCTTCAGCAACTTGAAATATAATCGAGTGCCCTTTAAGGCTTTTCTTGCTAGTTTTTTAAAGTAGGTTTTTACGACCGCTTTAGGCGGTCTGCTAGTTTAAGCAGAAGTCGTCGTCGGACTTACATACACCTTGTCATAAGTAAGGACGATCTTGAGAGTATCTCTCGAACCGTTTCCCCCATCTTCTGGATGGACGGAGATGGACACGACCATCGGGTTCTTCCTATCCGTTCTCTTCTTGATTAAGAAAGCACCTTGGCGAGCGGAGTTTTCGCCAGAAGAGAACGTGATGAAATCGTTATATTCGCTCGCGAGAGTATAGACGAAGCTTCGATCGGTGGCGTTGTCAGGGAGCACCTCCGTGACGAAGACGTAAGGCATGAAATAATTCTCCCCGTCATAGACTTCTTTGTCGGGATCGTAATTGATGAGGCATTGATGATCGCCGGAATTATTCGTCCAATAACGGCTGTCGTCGCTAGGCTTGATGGTGAGGCTCGTGATGTAGACGACCGGGACAATGCCCTGCGGGCGGGTTCCGAAAACGGCGACGAACACGACGGCAAGCAGGCTGATGGCGCCAACGAGAATCGCGACTCCTTTTTTCATAACTCCTCCCCCGTTTTGTAGATGTATTTGATCTTGCGGACGTAAAGCAAAACGTTAAGCCCGAGATAAAGGACAGAAATCAGGAAAACTTTGAGCCCCGCGGTGCTTTCGATGGTGGGCAGCCAAAGAATATGGTCTTGGAAGTAAAGGTAATAGAAGACGGAAAGAAGAGAGGCGGTTATGAATCCCATAATCGTCGAACGATTCTCCGAACTGTTGAAGAAAGAGGCATCCCCAAAGTTCGATTTTGGACTCGTGAAATCTAATCCCGCGCTATAAAGAAGATGGCCTATGTAAATAAGGATGGCCCCGATTCCCATGAAGGTATTCCCATTAGCCATCTCTGGGCGGATGGAGTTTAGGGCGATAAGCGAGGCGAGTAGGCTCAAGCACCCAATCGTCCCAGGGATGATTAGCTTGCTCGAGATGATTGCTGCGCCTTTAAGAGGGTAGGTCCTGCTTAATTTGAACGCCCCTCCTTCGAGGCTATAGATTTTTGCGATGCCCGCGTTCGCGCTCAAAGAAAGCAATAAGCCGATGAGCAGAAGCACGACCTGCACGTATCCTTCACCCCTGCTATTGAGGTCCATCGCTCCGAAGAGCTTGGCTAGCAAGGATAAAAGAAGAGGCAAAGCGAGGAAAATCCCTAGATAAGGCGAGGAAAAAGAGGAATCCTTGAAGAAGAGGATCGCCTCCTTCTTTAATTGCGAGACGAACGGGGAATGGGTCCTGCCTCCTTTGTTTGAGTCTTTCTTCCCACTCTTCCCTTGTAGCTCCCCCGTTTGGCTAGCAAGGCGGAGATAAAGAGGGCTAGCAAGAGCCAAAGAGGCAAGGTAAAGCAAAACGATGGAGCCTAAAAGGATTAAGAAAGCATATAGCCCAGCGAGTCCTCCCTTGGAGAAATAAGCGAAGCTGAAGCCCGTGAAGTTTCCAAGATAAAGCATCGAAGCCCTGTAAAAGAAGCCGAGCTTCGTCCGGTAGAACACCAAACCGTTTTGGATCTTCGCGAAATACGTGCCCCAGTTCGAGAAGATGTCGATGTTGCTCGGGATGATGGCAATCACGAAGATGCACAAAGCGAGGATGACGGCGATGAATAGGCTAAGCACAATCGTATTAGCGAATCCATGGGTCCTAAGATATTTCTTGCCATAGTAAACCGGGATTGAGAGCAAAGAGCAAAGAAGCATCAAGACCAAATCGATGACCGCCCAAACAAGGAACAAGACAAAATACATATAAACGGGGTATCCGCTGACGGCAAAATAGCCGATGAGGAAGGGAATTTCTAATAGCAGTGACCTAAGATAGGTGTTCAAGAAGCACACGGCGAGCCTAGAAAGGAAGAGGGTGTTCCCGTTCGTCGGGAAGGTAAGCAAAACCTTGTTGTCATTCGCGAAATAAAGGTCCTCGGTCACCCTGCCTAATGAAGAGAAGAAAGAGAATAAAAGCAAAATCGTCACCACGATGGAAGGCACATCCATCGGGACGAAGGCCAAGAGGGAGAAGATATTGAATCGGATGCAAATGTAGAAGAAGGCATAAGAAAGCGCGGCGATAACCGCGAAAGCCAAGACGCTTAAAAGCAGTTTGATAATCGCCTTCTTCTTGTTGTGCTTCAAATCCAAGGACAAGGAATTGGCAAGCAGCATCTTGACGAGCACTTTAAAAGCCCGCCAGTCAACCTTGAAAAAGGAGGCGACACTCGTTTTTCTTAGTTTTGCCGTGCTCACGCTCTCTCCTTTTTCTCTTCTTCGAGCAAGAGGCTAGCCTCCGCCTCGCTATCGCTAGTGAGGGTGAGGAAAGTCTCCTCGAGGACATCTCTTTCCTCGGGTTTCTCATCAAGGTTGATTCTCCTGATGAGAGTGCCCCTTTTGATGATGATCACCTCGTCGCAGAGGTTTTTCACGACGTCGATGATGTGGCTTGAGAAGAAGACGATGTTGCCTTCTTTCGCGTGTTCTTTCATGCATTCTTTGATCTGATAGATGGAATTGGGGTCGAGGCCCGTCATCGGCTCATCGAGAATCCAGATCTTGGGCTTATGGATGAGGGCGGCAATGATGGTGATTTTCTGTTTCATGCCGTGGCTGTAGGTCTTCATCGGCTTGTCATAACGCGCCTCTAATTCCAGCCTGGCGACGAGGTTCTTCTCGATTTCCTCCTTCTGGGCTTTGTTGACGCGATAAAGATCGGCGATGTAGCTGATGTATTGCCTGCCGGTAAGATTCTCGTAAAGCGCATAGTTATCCGGGACGAAGCCGATCTCTTTCTTCGCCTCCAAAGGCTCTTCCACCACATCGTGCCCGCAGACGGAAATATTCCCCTCGTCAAAGCCATGGATGCCGACGACGGACTTGATGATCGTGCTCTTTCCCGCACCGTTCTTGCCAAGGAAGCCATAGATTTTGCCCCCTTCTAAAGACAAGGAGAAATCCTTCACGGCAAAATTCTCATTCCCGTGGTACTTCTTGGAAAGATGGCTGATTGTAAGATTGGTCTCATTGCTCATGGCTTTTCCTCCTGCTGAGATCGCTAAATAGGCTTCGTGCCTGCTGATGCTATTGGCTTTCGCCACCTTGATGGCGACGAGCTCATCGCTCACGCGGAAGAGCAATTCGTATAAGAACCACATCCCCAAGGCCAGCACGACGTAAACAAGGTAATAGACGATGTCGTAAGCTAGATGCAAGGTATAGGTAAGCCCGCCCGATTCCCAGCTTAACGTTGTCTTGAAAAGGCGCTTCGCCCCTTCCCCTAGCTTATCGGCGATGAAGTCGCTGTTGATGAAGAAGAAGTCGCTATTAATCCCTTTCGCGGTCAATACCGTGTTCACCCCCATCACCAAGGCGAAATAGACGAAGAAGCCGATTTGAGAGTAAACGAAGTATTTGATCTTAGGACGCTCGTAAACCCCTAGCAGCACGATGACCACAGGCATGAAGAAAGCATGCAGATGGTTGATGTAGAAAGCCAGGATCTCAGGGTCGAAAATCGCGAGGCTCTCGGAGAAATTAGGCATCGTCAAAGCAAAGAAGGCGCCCAAAACATTAATGAAGAAGGTGAAATAATATAGCCCATAGCTCATGAAGAGCAAGGTGATGGGCATCGTGTACATCGCCGTATTGCAAAGGTGCAAAGGCCAGGTCGAGAGGCTCGTCCAGATGTCATAACGGTTGATGGAGATGTAGCCTAAAAACGTGCCCAGGGAGATTTGAAGGAGGACGCCTCTCCTATCCCTTTTGCTCATCGGATAGAGGAAAACGAAATAAAGGATGGGCAAGATGAAGGCGAGGTAGATGAAGATCCGGTGGGACATGTTCTCCGGGTCATGGGGGTTTGTGAGGCTGTATTGCCCTAGGGTGATGGTTCTGCCGAAAAGCAAGGAAGGGCTATAAGAACTCGTCATCGTAAGAACGAGAAGGACGAGGATGGAGATGAGTTTCCCCACTTCTTTCTTGCTTAGTCTAAATTTCCCTTCTTCGAGAAAACTGTGGAGATAATAGAAATCCAAGATAGCGAGCTCTAACCCCATTAGGATGGAGCGGTAACTAACGGCGTCTTGTCCCACGATTCCCTTAAGGAGAATCGGGAAAGCCAAGGTCAAAAGAAGGGATATCGGGGCGCCGATGTAGCGTCTTACCATCAACGAAGAATCATCGAGATAAAAGGCGCTAACCAAGGACAAGATCACCAAAGCTCCCCAGAAGTCGTTTGATAAAGTCCCAACGACCATTTCAAAGCGGTTAAGCAAATAAGGCGAGACCCTCGCCATCACGAGTTTGCTTTCGAGATGCAAGATGTCGTAATAGTAAAAACTGCCAGCCCCACCGTAATTATCCGTGTATTCAAAGTATCCCCGATAAAAATAGTAACGGGCAAAGAAAAGCAAGCAAAGAGCAATCGAAAGGCAAGAAAGGATGAACTTATAACGGCTCTCTTTTTTGGCTAATCTTGCGCTTAGGTTCGTTAAAAATCCCCACTTATGGCTCCTTGCCGGGCGATCTTTCAAAAACCTCTTAAGCAAGAAAGAAGCGCCGATCAAAGTAAGAAGGAGCAATATGAACGGAAGATAATTAAGCGCGTATTCGCCATGCCCTAAGAAAGATAGCCCAAAGGACAAAGCGGCAATAGCAAAAAGGCCCCCAAAAAGGAGAATGCTTTTTCGGGAGGCCTTGCTGAGCATAATCAGATTTTGTAATAGTCGCCTAGAAGCACGCCGTAATTGGCAACGCCCGTGTAACTAAGCGGGTTCGTGACGACGGAACTAGAATTAATAACGGAAGAATCGCCGTTGATCGTGCAGGCAAGATAGCCCTCGCTCTTGAATTTGTCGCTAGGCGCATAGTTAGGAGGGGTGATTCCATAGCTAGCGAAAGCGGATTTGATCGCGCATTCGGCGGAGCAGAGGTAATAAGCACCGCTCATCCCATCGACGTTCACGATCGCCGACTCATGCTCGCCATCGCTCGTTGTGGCGGTGAAAACCATCTCATTGGCGTAATTGGCGAAAGCGAGGTTATTCCCGAAGAAAGTACCGGAAAGGGCGTTCGCGTAAGCGGTATACGCAGCAAGTTTCTCTTCATTAGTAGAGGCGCTTTGAGTGGCGAAAGCGGCGCTCAAAACGTTCAAATAGCCATCAAGTGTGCTGTAGGCCAGCTTCCCACCTTTGGTAATCGTGACGTTCGTGCCCCCGGCGTCATAGGAAGGAAGGCCAAGTCCTTCCCCACTACTAATCGGTAGATTGAGGGCCAAAAGGTTGAATTTGTTGATGCTGTTCTTTTCTTTAAGGAAAGACATGCCATAAGGAGAGAAGAGGTTATTCATGCTTTGGAGTGTCCCTGCAAGGGCGCTCGCCCCTTCGTAAGCCTCGAACCAGCCGCCTTTGCCTTGGGTGAAGTTGCTAAGGAAAGAAGCATCGTCGATTGTGACGGTAGTAGCCAGCTTGGTTGAGAAGGTCATGACTTGGTCCGGATCGCTAGGAAGTTTTTCGATGATCGGATTGAGGAAAAGAAGAGGCCCGCCGGATTTGACGATTTGGCTGTTTTTGATGTCCATCGAGCCAGCGCCATAAATATAGACCCCAGCATTCGCCGAGTCGCTGAAGCGGCAGGAATCGAAGGAAAGGGAGGCGGCCACGTACTTATCGCCGATTTTCTTGCTGTCCAAACTGCCAGGCCCATCTACCATCGCGTCCATGTAGAACTTCGAGATGATGACATTGTCAAAAGAGGCGTTGATCTCAGTTTTGAGGAACATCGGTCCGCCTTCGGTGATAGTCGTCTCTTCGCTGACGCCGTTATTTCCCGTGGCTTGGAGGTCTTTGAAGACGATTTTGCAGTCAAAGGGATCTTGGTTCGCACCATAAGAGCCATAGAACAAAGAGGCGTGAGAGGAAATCGGCTTACCCTCCGCTTGCGCCTCGCCGGTATAAGAATCCGTAAGAATCTTCGGGAAAGCGTCTTCATCATTCTCGTCGTCGTTAAGCGAGATGCTATGGAGGTTGCCGTAAATCGTCGCGACATCGCCCGCGTTTTTGAATTCGTGATCGAAGATGCGGAGCCAGTCTTTCAAAGAGCCGACAACGGCTGAGACATCGGTTTCGTTTGCTTGCCAAACGAAGATATCAGGAAGGTCGCTTCTAGAGATTTTCACGTCGTTTTGGAGGACAAGATTCTCCGCGTCAGGAAGGCTGAGCTCAGCCTTATATTCCCTGACTTTCTCGGTGATTGCCTCGCTATAGGGCCAAGAGTTCACCGAGGTATAGAAAGCGAAGAGATCAGTGGCTTTGCTGACATTATAGGCATCCACCACTTCAACGTTATAGACGATGTCGGGGAGGTCTTGGTAGCTAAGCGTGACGGTGAAAGCGCCCGTGACGTCGTTTTTGAATTTAAGAAGGCCGTCGCTTAGGAAGCCATTCGCGTTGTCGATGTAGTCGTTCACCGCGACAGAGGTTCCGTCTTTAGAAAGAGAAAGGGTCGCTCCCGTCGGGATTTTGTTAAGCGTGACGACGTTGTAATCCTCGTCTAGGCCATTGAGCGAGGGAAGCAAGTCCACCGCGTTCATGTTGCCCACATAGAAGGTGGCTTTCTTCATGAAGCCCTTCTCGAGGTTATCCTCGTCCGTCGCGATTTTGGAGTTCGCGGTGTAAGAGGTGGTATAGACGTAATTCTCGTTAGCAGCCCAAGAGCTGAGGGTATAGGTGGGTTCCAAAACCTCATATTGGATGGTGTCTTCATATTTCGCCTCGCCCTCGGTGTAGGTGACGGTGAAATACTTCTCCGCGCCCACCTCGGAAGTGACGATCTCGGTGTGAGTAATGGTGTCTTTGTTTTCCGCCCACTTCAAAGTTTTGATCTTTGTCTTGTTAACATTGAATAGATCAATCGCAAGATTGTTGTAATCGACTTTGGCCCCTTGGGTGAAGCTAGTCGAGATTGAGCCTTTGACGATTTTGATGGAGCTAACGTTGGAATCGATGCTCTCTGCGGTACTAGAGTCATTCTCTTTTTCACTGCTAGAAGCGCTTTGGCCGCTGCTATCGGAGGTAGCAGAGCCACACGAAGCGAGCAACGAGGCCGCGATTGCGCCCAAAGCAAGGATGCTGACTTTACTTATTTTTCTCATTTTGGTCTCCTGAATCGTAAGAGTTAGGGTTAACGGCGTTATTTATATCACAATCCGATAAGAAAAGCCCGTACTTCTCCCTTTAAGGGAGCAAAACGCCATCTTATAATCGTGTCCATGTTTCTTCCTAACGACAAAGAAAGCCAAAAATACCTCCGGAATCTAGAGAGAAAACAAGACAGGGAGGCCGAACTTGCCGAACTTTTGAACGAATATCTCTCAATTCAGGAAGAGAATATCTCCGAAATTCCTTCTTTCTCATTCAAAAAGGAATTCGAGGAATTTTTCCTCGCTTGCTTCGACAATCTTGATAACGGACTTAAGGAAGACTGCGAAAAGCGCCTTTTCCCTTATATTCGACAAATCGAAGATGTTTCTTTCGTTGAACTAGACCCCTACTTCAAGGTTTTGGAAGGTCTATCGATTCATGAAAAGGGGCTTTCCTTAACAATGAAGAACGTCGTTCCGGGCGAGCTTTTCCCTTATTCTTCCTATGAAGTCGGCCCTTCCCCTTATTTTGAGGAACGTCCAAGCTTTGCTTATTCCAAGAAAGGATTCTCCTATCCCGTCTTTTCAAAGGACGGAAGACCTTGGATGTCTTTAGTCCCCCATGAGATCAAGACGATGGAGAAAGCCATCGACGAATGCGATGGAGAGGTTCTAACCTATGGCCTGGGGATGGGCTACTTCGCTTACCGGGCCTCAATTAAGGAAAGCGTGACCCACGTGACAATCGTCGAAAGCGACAAAGACGTGATTTCTTTCTTCAAGGAACACCTGCTGCCCTCTTTCCCAGAAGGCAAAATCATTCTCATTGAGCAAGACGCGATTTCCTTTGCAAAGAATACCGAGCAAGGGGCTTACGATTACCTGTTCGTTGACATCTATCACGACGTCGAAGACGGCCTGCCTTTGTATATCGCTTTAAAGCAAGTCGAAGGAGCTGCGAAAAAGTCATCTTATTGGATCGAAGAAGACCTTCTCATCTACTTCAGACGTTATTTAGTTTCCTATCTTTTGGAGCAAAATGACCCTGAAATCGTTCGCCAAGGAGATGCGCCTTATCTAGAAGAAAGCGACTTTCCTTCCAAGCTGTTCAAAAACCTTCATTCAGAGCTAAAAACAGCGGAGATCAAGGGGATAGACGGCATTTTTAGGATTTTAGAGAATTTTTCGTTATTTGAAATTATTAAGCGCATTACCTTATAAAATTAAACAGTTATATACGTTCTTATATATTTAAATCCGCAACTTCGGCTTTTCATTTATAACCACCCATTAGGCAATAGTCGGCAAGGCAACGGAAGAATTCCCGAAATCAACAAAGCCATAGGTCACCCCCTCGAACTTATGCTCGATGTCGGCGAGTTTGGAATCGGTTAAAGGGACGGTGATGCCGTATAGATAGCCCTATCTAAGACGAACGCATTGGCCTTAAAGAATTCGGAGAGCTTGTCAAAGAAGGAACCCAAGAAGAGATTTATCTCCTTTTTGACGTCATCGAAAACATTGGCCACGCTCTTTTTTTGCTCCGTATGCGCGCGCTCGCGAAAGATCGAATAGGATAAAGGCACGAAAAAGAGGCGGTTGTTAAGCCGCCTCTAGATCTTATGTTTGAAATCAATGACGATTCGGGCCTTTTCCACCGCGATTGCCGTGGAAATTGCCGTGTCCGCCATGTCCGCGATCCCCGCCTTTGTTTCCACGGGGGCGGTCATTCTCCGGACGCTCGACGTAGCCTTCCGGCTTTTCTTCGAACTCACGGTGGCTGACCTTGACCTTGCCAGTGGAATCATCGATGCCGATGACCACCACTTTGAGGGTGTCGCCGACTTTGACGATGTCACTCGCGTTCTCGACGTAATCCCATTTGAGACGGGAGACGTGGCAGAGCCCATCGGTGTCGCCGAAGAGGTTCACGAAGGCACCATAGTCCTCGACTCTGGTGACTTTGCCTTCGAAGATTTCGCCGACCTTGGCGACGCGGACGATGTCGTCGATCATGCCTTTGGCCTTCTCGATCATGGCTTTGGAACTATGATAGAGGGTGACTTTGCCATCTTCCTCGACGTCGATGGCGACGTTGTCGCACTCGGCGATGATGGAGTTGATGGTCTCGCCGCCTTTGCCGATGACGTCCCTGATCTTGGAGGGATCAATCTGGAAGGTAACCATCTTAGGAGCCCATTCGCTGACCTCTTTGCGGGGTTCAGGGATGCAAGCGGAGATAGCGTTTCTGATCTCGGCTCTGGCTTTGTGGGCCTGAGCGAGGGCCTCGGAGAGGACCTCACGGGTAACGCCGTGGATCTTGATGTCCATCTGAAGTGCGGTGATGCCTTTCTCGGTGCCCGCGCACTTGAAGTCCATGTCGCCGAAATGGTCTTCTAGACCCTGGATGTCGGTGAGGATGGTATAGGGATTGGTGTCGTTATCAGGCGAACGAGAAGGATCGCGGGTGATTAAGCCCATTGCGATGCCGCTGACAATGCCCTTTATCGGGACGCCGGCCGCCATGAGGGACATGCAGTTCGCGCAAAGAGAAGCCTGAGAAGAGGAACCGTTGGACTCCACCACGTCAGCGACGCAGCGGATGGTGTAAGGGAATTCCGCTTCGCTAGGAAGAACATAGCGAAGAGCCCTTTCACCGAGTTTGCCGTGGCCGATTTCTCTTCTGCCAGGGCTGCCCATCCTGCCGATCTCGCCAACCGAGAAGGGCGGGAAATTATAGTGATGCATGAAGCGTCTTTCGGTTTCGCCGGAAAGATCGTCGATTTCTTGCTTGTCGCTTAAAGGACCGAGGGTGGTCGTGCCGATGACCTGGGTCTGGCCACGGGTGAACATGGCAGAGCCGTGGGCGCGGGGAAGGAGGTCGACTTGGCAGTCAAGAGGACGGATCTCGTCCACTTTGCGTCCATCCGGACGGACCTTGTCCTCGATGATGAGGCGGCGGACTTCCGCGGCCACCATGCCTTCGAGAATGTCATGGACCATCATCATGGTCTTTTGATGGACTTTCTCGTTCTCGTAGGAACGGGTGTCGTAATCCTCGAGGATCTCGTTTTCAAGCGCGTCGATCGCGTCTTGACGTTCGAGCTTGTCGAAGATCGAGATGGCTTTGACCATCTTCTCCCCGATGCGGTCATTGATGTCTTTGACGATTTCGGGGTTGGGGGCATAAAGATCGATATGGCGCTTGGGCTTGCCGATTTCGGCGATGATCTTCTTCTGGAACTGGCAGAGCTCTTTGATGGCGTCGAAGCCGAACATGATGGCGTCGAGCATCTCTTCTTCAGGGACCTGGCTCGCGCCGGCTTCGACCATCATGATGGCCTCTTCGGTGCCGGCGACGGCGAGTTCGATGTCGGATTTCTCTTTCTCTTCCATCGTGGGGTCGATGATGAGCTTGCCGTCGACTCTGCCGACGTAGACTCCGGCGACCGGGCCGTCAAAGGGGATGTCGCTGATGCAAAGGGCCAAGGAGGCGCCGAGCATGCCGGTCATCTCAGGGGTGTTGTTCATGTCCACGCTCATGACGGTGGAGACGAGCTGGACTTCGTTGCGGAATCCATCCGCGAAAAGCGGGCGGATCGGGCGGTCAATTAGACGCGCGGCGAGCGTCGCGTGCTCGCCAGGGCGGCCTTCTCTGCGGAGGTAGCTGCCAGGGATTTTCCCGGCGGCATAAGCCTTTTCCTCATAGTTGACGGTGAGGGGGAAGAAATCTCCCTCTTTGGGGGTGTCGGCGCAGCAAGCGGTCGAAAGGACCACGGTGTCGCCGAAGCGGACGAAAGCAGCGCCATCGGCCTGCTTTGCGATCTCGCCGGTCTCAACGACTAAGTGACGTCCGGCGAATTCGGTTTCGAATACCTTTTTCATTGTTTCTCCTGTAAAAATTCTCAACGGGCATAGTTTAGACCTATTGGAATGGATTAACACTAAAAAGATTTCTTTCTCCCTTAAGGGAGGATGCCTTTGGCCATCAAGACTAGGCAACGCCGCATCTAGATTATAACTTTCGCTTCGTCTCCACGAAAAAAGACCCCGAAGGGCCTTTTGGTTTCTCCAAGTTTTGTTCGAATTACTTGCGGAGGCTGAGTTCTTTGAGGAGCTTCGCGTAGCGGTCGACATCGGTTTTGGCGAGGTAGTCGAGAAGGCTGCGACGCTTGCCGACGAGGATGAGAAGGCTACGATGGGCAGCGGCATCCTGGCCGTTGTTCTTGATGTGAGCGGTGAGGTCCTGGATGCGCGCGGTAAGAAGGGCGATCTGGACTTCGGTGGAGCCGCAGTCTTTCTCGTTCTTGCCGAACTTCTTGATGATCGCGGCGGACTTGTCTTTGTTAAGTGCCATAGTTTGTTTTCTCCTTATATTTGGTACTTGGCCTCGTCTAAGTCGAATCTGGAGAAGGGTTCTGACAAAGGCGGGCTGCGGGACGTATTCTAACAAGTTAGCAAGACGAAAGGAAGCGGAATTTTGGCGAATTTCCTGCTTTCGAAAAAGCGTTTTCACGCCTTGAAAATCGAACGAATATCGATTTCCCGTTTACTTTTGCCCTTTTCGGACTACGATAGCCACGTTTTGTATTTAGAAAAGAAGTTTATTATGCACAAATTCAACCGACTCCTAGTTCTCTCCCTCCCCCTGCTTTTGATTTCCTGCGCTCCGGCAAGTGAAGATTCCGCCTCCGTTTCCCTTTCTTCGAGCGAACCTTCGGCTTCTTCTTCCACCGAAAGCACAAGCGAGGATTATTCCAAATGGACCGAGGATCAGAAGATACTCATGAAGAACTACGCGGATGGCGTCCTCCCCTATCCCTCGGGTTTTAAGGGAGAAGTCACTTTCGACGTCGCCACCGATGAAGCGAGCGATTCCGTTTTCCTTCAGATCCTCTGCAAGGCCGAGGAGTTCGGCATCGCCTCTTATTATGAGAGCCTCGTAAAAGACGGCTGGTCCGTCATCCGTGACTATAATGGCAATCCGGAGCAAAGCGACTCCAAAGGCAATGTCTATTACGAACTCACGAAGATCGACGGAGAATTTGGTTACGTCATCACCTACTTCCATTACGTTGGCGAGAGCACCAGCTACGACGTCATCCAGTGCTACAACGACTTCGACACCAAGCTCGACAGCAGAACCTCGTGGACGGAAGAAGAAAAAGCGAAGTTCAAGGCAGCGACGACCGAGGTTCCTCCCTTCATGAAACTTGGGGAAAGAAACGCAGTCGTGAGCGATGGCTCTAGCTATGCTTATTGCCTAGACATGCTCGCGAAGGACCTTTCGAAAGAGAACGCCGAGATTTTGATGAACAACGGCTACGTCCTTGACGAAGAGACGAGTAAGTCGCATGGGAATTACGTACTTGTAAAGACTTTCGAGGATGGCTCCACGATTTACGCCTCCACTTATTATTACAGCGGAAACTACGTCACTTTCTCCTATGGCCCGAAGATCTATGAATCTTCCTCCTGGCTAAGCGAGTTAACCTCGGAATTCGAGGCAAAGACGGGATATAGCGTCCCTCACTTTGAAGCCAATAAGTACTATGGCTATGTCAAAGACGGAGTCACAACAATCTATTGCTACACGGAGAATTTCTATATCGAAACCCAATACGAGAAAGCTTTGCTTCAATCTGGCATCATCTACGACAACACGCAGAATTTCTACGCCGACTGGGCGGAGACCTACTATGTAGAGCCCTTCTCCTATTTCGATAACGATGGCAACACCGTCTTCGGAATCAACTTCGCTTCTATTGATTCGCCTTACGACACGATCGAAACCGGCTGGCCGAAGGATAAAATCAACAAGTTCTTGGAAGATAACTCCATCTCGGGAAAAGTCCCCGAATTCGATTTCTCTTCCCTTAGTCCCTACGCGACCTGTCATACAAGCGTTTCCAATTACGAAGAGGCTTACGCGGAAGCCTATGCCGCGGTCAAAGCGAGCCCCTCTTCTTACTACGTCGACCCAGATGACGAGGAGGCCATCGTTGAAAAAGCCAAATCCCTAGCCAAGGCTAACACGGCGTATACAATCAGGATTTACGACCCCGAGGTCAGAATCGACGACATGTATACCGAATTCAAGGTCAACGACGCTTTCTTCGATCTTTGCAAAAAAGCCGGCATGACGAGAGTGGAAAGCAGCGTCTATGACATCGCCATGGAAGATGAGAACGGCCTCATCACCATAGGAATCGACTTGAACCATCAGGAAGTCACGATCATCAACATCACCTATGGTTCAAGCCAAAGCCACGATCCAGTGTTCCGCTTCGACGAAGAAAGCGTCACCCTCACCCCAGGCTCCATCTATAGCCTCCGCTACACCTGCGAAGGCTACCCTTACGACGTAACTTTCAGCTCCGATAACAGCAAGGTGAGTGTCGATTCCAAAGGATGGGTCACAATCGCCGAGGATGCCGAAGATGGCACTGTCGCCATCATAACAGCCTCGATGGAAATCCCTAATGAAGGCACGAAATCCATCACATGCAAAATCCTCGTCGCAAAGAACTACACCGACGAGACCGCCATCAAAGCCGTCGCCTCGCTTTATAACGACTACTACTCTTTTGGCGCGGATGACGCGCAGGCGGCAAAGCCCACGCAAACAATCGATTCGGACGTCGACGAAGGGACCGTCACCTCCTATTGGAGCTTTTTCGCCTATCCGAGTTTCAAGACCATTTCTGACGCCAAATCCTTCGTGATGGATCACCTCATCCCCAGCGGCTTCCTTGCCACGGAAGACTGGGAAAAAGGCTCCTTCGAAGACGGGACGACGAATTATTCGATCGCCTATTCGATGAGCGATTCCGATTACAATGGAATCACTCTTGTCTTCATTCTCTTCTATGACCAAATTGACGGCTCTTTGATTCTCAAGGTCGTTTCAGCAATGAACTGAGCCACCCCGCGATGAAGTCCCTAAGTTTAGCAGCTTTTTAAGCTCAACAAAGGCGCTTAAGTATTTCTTATTTCATTTCTTATATCCGTTCTTGCTTACTGAATATAGACAAATCAATTTCCGCCTCATCAAAGCCCTTGGAGACAATCCTGACCACGACCGCGCTAAGGCTCAAAAGAGTTTTTCGTAGAAGCTTCCCGGTGAAAGGTTCTTAAAAGCCCCCGTTTGGCTAGGTGCGAGCAAAAAGGACCATCTTTTGCCCTTGCAACAAAGGCGTCTCGCGCTTTTCCGTGCAAGTCGTCCAACTCGCGTCTAGAATAAACGCGTTGTCAAATACAATCAGGAGGCACAACATGTCCGAAATCCGAGTCTTCCACAACGGCAAGATTTTCACTTCCGACGAAAAGAACCTTTGGGCGAGCGCCGTCGCCATCAAAGGGAACAAAATCATCTATGTTGGCGACGAAGAAGGGGCTAAACCCTACCTTTACGCCGACGCCGAGATCACCGATCTTCAAGGCAAGCTCATGACCCCAGGCCTCATCGATGGCCACATCCACGCCCTCATGGCGACCCTTATCAACGCGGTCATCGCCATTCCCTGGGAAGCCGATTTAAAAGGCATCCAGAATATCGTCAAAGATTACATCGAAAAGCATCCCGATCTCCCCGCCTACTTAGGCATGGGATGGCTCGACAACGCTTTCGGCGCGGAAGGGCCGAAAAAAGAATGGCTAGACGAGGTTTGCCCCGATAAGCCGATTCTCCTTTTCGCGGCAAGCGGCCACTCCGGCTGGTGCAATAGCAAAGCTTTAGAAATCGCCCATGTCGACGCGAATTACCCTGATCCAAATCCCGAGTCCGGCCAACGCTTCTACCGTGATGAAAAGGGGAATCCGACCGGCTACGTCCAAGAGCTTACCTGCTTGAACATCGTCCTAACCGCCTATCAATACGTTCCGAAGTCCCTCATTTATGAACAGGCCGTCAAGCTCGGCGAGCTTTGCTCCTCCTTGGGTCTCACCTCTTTGGTCGACTGCGGCAACTACAACTTCTTCGAGGACATCATGAACGATGACACGATGAGGGAAATCGAGGACAAGATGTGCCCGGTTAGGCTTGATTGCTGCGGCGTCATCGCCACTAGCGGCACCATCCAAAGCGCGTTTGAAGAAGCTTCGCGCCTCCACAAGCTCTATAATGGCGAGAAATTCCGCGTCACTTTCTTCAAAATCGTCAATGACGGCACCGTCGATAGTTTCAGCGCGGCCATGCCTAACGCCTACCCTAACGGCAATTTCATCAAACCGACTTATTCAGCAGAGGAACTCGCCCATTATGGCGAGCTCTGTGCCAAAGAAGGTCTCGACATCAATATCCACGCGATCGGCAGTTCCACCGTCCACGCGGTGCTTGAAGCCGCGAGAATCTTAAGGGAGAAAGGCTACAAGGATCTCCGCATCGCCTGCTCCCATAGTTCCTACGTCTTCCCTAGCGACATCGCGAACTTCAAAAAATACGACGTCACCGCGAACACCACGGCGAAATGGTTCTTCGAGATGCCCGAGGAATACATCGATTTCGTCGCGAAGCTAAGCGAAGGCAAATCCTATCCCGCCAAGTCGATCATCGACGCAGGCGGCAGGCTCTCCCTCTCTAGCGACTACCCCACCGACCCAAATGCCTTGAATCCTTTCCTGAACGCCGAAGTGGCCCTCACCCGGCAGACCCCAGGGCAAAAAGATTCCCTCATCCATCAGAAGGAAGACCGTATCTCGATGCAAGACGTCATCTTGGGCTACACCATCAACAACGCCTACACGATGAGGATGGAAGATCGTCTCGGCTCTCTTGAAGTTGGGAAATACGCCGACATGGTCATCTACAAGGACAATCTCTTTGAGATGGACCCCTATTCTCTCCACAACGCCAAAGTGGACGAAACCATCATGGATGGCATCACGAGATATAAAGCAAAGTAAATAAGTCTCCGAAAACAAAAGCCAGCAGCCTTCAAATCGCTCAATGAGTAATATGACAATGCCTGGCTTTTTATTTGCCAGTTCATTTTCCTCTTTGAAGCAATCCTTTTCTAACGGCGGCCTCATAGCAAGGGCGAAGCGTCATCTCAAGGCGCATACGCAAGCTCTCAACATAAAACTTGGCTCTGTTTTCCGTGATAATGGCGGTTTCTTTGAATTCATGCGGGATTGAAAGAATGAAGCCCTCAATATCGGAAAACTTAGAGGAAGCCTTTTCATAAACCGTCACTACCGCATTTCGTAAGTCATCGTTGTCCAATTTTAGGAATTGCGAAACCGTTATTCTTCCGCCTTCGTCGTTTTCATAAGCCGTTACGCCATTCAGCACGCTTGACGCCATTCGGCTAGGGTCTAAAAGCAATGCGGTGATTTTTTCTTCGCTACTTTTGCCGTTGAAAGAATTCCCACAATCGTAGATGGGGGCAAAACGATATTCCAGGGTTTTCTTGTTTTTGATCAGGCCCCAGTTATCCTCATTTCTGTCATTGTTGTTGATGAGAAGGTCGACGATGGCAACCTCAAAAAAATGAGCTGAAGCATTTGCTATTTTCGAAAGGGCCTCGTTATGCTTTAGCTGAAAAATAACCTCGTTTATGTTCGAAGGCGCTACCGGCGAGGAATCATTCCTTTCCATGACCAATGGGCTTGTGTCATTACGAATCGAAGTATAAGGAACAAGCATTTCCTTATTCTCGTTCCCGATGAAATCCTTGCAAGCGCAAACAGGTTTGTAACGTTTGCCATCAAAGCAAACGCCAAGCAAAGTTTCTTGGGTTTCATATCCGAGCAATTCGAAAATTCGGCTCCCGATAAACTCATTCAAGGGCGAAGTGACATAGGATATCCCCTCCACGCCGTGCATTCCGATCGTGTTTTTAGGAAACTTCAAAATCCACGGTTCCCCCTTGTAAATGATTCCACGTTTTTCGCCAGCCCTCCCACCATATTGAAGATTTCTGCTGCTTAAAGGGCAGACGCTAAAGTCGATAAGCTCATTCATAAAGCATATCTCCTTTGCAATTTCAGCCATTGGCCATCGGTAATTTGATGACGGGTCGCTTCCAATTTGCCTTGCGAATCAATCGCATCGGCATAATTCATATAAATCGGATAATCGTCATTTAAGTCAGCTCGTTCCGCTTTATCAATAAGGTCTTGCATCGTGCGAGAAACCGGGAAATCAATTTTTATAGAATCGTCGATGCAGTGATAGGTGCGTGGAGCTTTAATGTCCAAGCGAATCAAAGAAAGAAGGTATTGATTGATATTATCGACGCTTTCGAGCTTTTTGAGGACTTCCTCATCTTCTTTCCTGACTCGAATTTTTATTGTCTTATAGTTTTCTTTAATGTAGCGATTCACATATTCGGATTGATCAAACATAAAATAGCCCTCTTCAATTATAAACATTAGGGGTCAAATTAAAACTAAAACTATTATTTTTACTTTTTATTGCTTGCCTTTTTAAGTAGTTTTTCCTTAGGTCTTCCTTCCTCGAAAGCAGCCCAAATCATCGGAACCGGTCAACGCCCCAAATTGTCAAGACAAATCAAGATGTATACGGCCTCATTTATAGTTGGGATTCCTCCCTGCGATGAACTCATTCACCAGAGAGACGTATTTTTCTTTGCTGGCCATTAGAGCGAGGTGCCCCCCTTTTAGATCCGGCTCCACGACGGGGTCTTCAAACAGTTCGATCAGTTCTTGCTTCAAAGATTCGCTGAAGAAGGTGTCTTCTTTTGAGAACACCAGGAGGCTTTCCCCTTTGAAAGTGAGAAAACTTTCGCTTCCAAACATTCCAATATAATTCCTCAGATCCCCAAAAAGCGTGTCCATCAGCACGAAATACTCATTGGACATGGAGGGTCTGCAAATATCGACGATGTCTTTGAAATCTTTTCTCATCGCTTTGTCTTTGATGAGTTTGAAGCAGGCGAGCTTCATCATCGGGGAAAGCAGCCAAATCGGCAGTCTCCGATCCGTCTTGATGTTCTTCTCGATTTTCTTGGGGTCAAGCATCTTCGCGATGAAGTCCTGATCTTCTTTTGATTTCGCTTGCCCTACTCCGCATGTTCCAGAAAGGATGAGCCCCTTAATCGCCTCGGGATGCCTCGCGGCCAGAATTTGCGCGAGCAGTCCTCCGAAGGACTGCCCACAAAGGTAAACGTTAGTCGCCCCAATCGTTTCTATGAGCAAGGCGATCGCGTCGGTCTGAGCGGCGATGGAAGGGAATCCCATCGGGTAATTAAAAGACAGGATGCTGTAATTCGGCGCGAATAAATCATATAAATAGAAGAAGCCATCGCCGAGTCCCGTCCCTCCCGCGAGGAACAGCAAAGTGACATCTTTCTTCGGATCGGGGTTCCTATAAAAGCGATATGGAAATTGCTTCCCCAATATCGTGGCCTGCTCAACGGGTGCGATTTGATCGAATTCCTTGAATTTTTCTTTTAGGGTCATGACGGCTTCCTTAACCGCCAATATTTTAATAAGGATTAACTTTTTGGGAAGAGAAATAAGTCTTTGGCGTCCGATCAGAAAACCAAGAACTCGTCCGCGTTCTTATGAACGATGATTTCGTTCATCGCTTCCAAAAGAGCTGGATTCGTTTCAAAAGTGGGGATTTCTCTCTCCCCCAGCGCACAGGCGAAAGCGCAGTAAATGCAATAGGCGCTTTTCGCAGCGCGGCAGAGCCTAGAGAAATTCATCGTTTCGCTTGGAAGAGGCTCCCCCGCTTGCAAAAAGAGACTTTCTTCAGAATTTTCCGCTTCTTTCACCGTCTCTTTTCCTTTTCTAAGAACCTTGATCATCTTCTCCAACTTTCTCATGACCGGAAAGGTCTTGAATCTTGCTTCTTTTCCTTCCACGTCCTTGACAAGCCACGGGTAAGAAAGCTCTCCTTTCAGGAAGAGTTCCTGAAGATAAGAAATGGACATCGGGCAAGCGGAGTCCCCGAAAGCGAGTCGAACGAAATAATAGACGCGGTCAAAGAAAATCTTATGAGCTTCCCTCTCACGGTGAACTTCTTCATCCTTTCGATCAAAATAAAGAATCTCAAGCTCTCCGCGAGGGTGAATACGATAAAGGGAGTCCATCAAAATCAGGCTGGGCGCGATGATGAATCGATAGGCGTTTAAGGTTTTCTTGATCTCATTCAAGATGTGGCGCGTCCCCTCGTCCCTTGTCTCGGCCAGTTGAAAGCCCTCGCGTTCTTTGCAGTACTCATTAACGTCAAGAGCGAGCTTATGGATCTGGGCACAGTCCTTGCAGCAAGATAGGCTGGGATCCAGTTCGTCATCCCTCTTGCAGAAGGCTGAGCAATATTGGCATTGACGCTTTGTTTCACCCATCCTAGAAGACTCCTTCTGCTCTTGAAAACCGCCTAGTCCTATTGTAAACCAATATTCCAACGTTTTTGGAAAGCATTGTCGTAATTTGGCGGTTTATTTGGCTTTCCATTTTTTCTCTTGTCCGCAAGTCTAAGCCTTTTTTCTCTTCTTTTGTCTTTCTTTCCTAAATTATATGTGTGAAGTAAACCTGTTTTCTAGTTCCCATTTTCATTTATAAGGTTGTTTGAATATTTCGTAAGGCATTTTCTAAAAGAAAATCGAATTCCTCTTCTTTGCCAACTATCATCGCGACGCATCTTCCTTATATCTAAGGCGCCAAACATTAAAGTGCTGCCGTCCCTTTTGTCCACCATTTTTGTTTCCTATTGGACAATGAGCCTATTGTGTTATACTTTATTCGCCCACCGAAAGGAGACCATCATGGACAATAAGATTTATTTCGTGGTGAGTGACATCCACGGCTTCTACACCCCGTTAATCGAAGGCTTAAACGAAGCCGGATTCGAGGTGAAGAACAAAGACCACATCCTTTTGGTTTTGGGCGATATCTTCGATCGGGGCACGGAAGCAAGGAAGACCTATGAATTCCTATCTTCCCTCCCAAAGGAAAGAAGGATCCTCATCCGAGGGAATCACGAGGACCTTTATTTCAAACTTTTGAAGAAACCATTGCCGGAAAGCTATGACTTCTCAAACTGCACTACTTCCACTTTCGCGGAGATTGCGGGGACAGATTCCCAAGACCTTACGAGCCTTGAATTTCTAGTCTCTTACCTAGGCTCTTCGAATGTTGCAGGCGATATGGAGAATATGTGGCAAGAAATCGTGAGTAAGGTGAAAAAAGACCCCATTACTGATTTCCTAAAAAGCAAAGACTGGGTCGATTATTTTGAGTTAGGGGAATATATCTTCGTCCATAGCTTCATTCCCTGCCGCCTCAAAAAAGAATTCGAGGGCGACTTCGGCGACGATTATGTCTACGACGTGAGCGGACCATTCCTAGAAGCCGTCCCGTCTTGGAGAAGCAAAGCCACTAGAAAAGATTGGCTGCTTGCGAGTTGGAGTTGCCCTTTCGAAAGGATGGGGGCCGGGCTATTCGACAAAGAGCTCAAAAAGGGAAAGGTGCTCGTCTGTGGCCATTGGCACACGAGCGATTTTTATCGGCATCTGAAGCATTTCCGTGGACGTCGCAATGACATTTATTTCAGCGACCATCTGATCGGCATCGATGGAGGCGTCACCTGCAACAACGAAGGCGAGATGTTCCATCCCCAAAACGTCCTCGTCATCAAAGACGGGGTTTGCTATGACAAAAAGGGAATGAGACTATTCGAAGAAGAAAGCGAATTCTAACCGAACTTCCTGCTTCCAATTGCTTGATGCATCTTTTTGATAATGTCTTCCTCTTCTTTTTCCAAATAGAAATCCAGGTAATGCCGTTCTAAGGGAGAGACCGAGTCGCGGTTATAGAAAGCCTCGGCGATGCCCCCGCACATGCATGCGATGGTGTCGCTATCCCCTCCGATGCAGATCGCTTTCAAAATCGCGTCTTCCAAACTGTCGCTTATCAAGAAACAGTAAATCGCTTGAGGGCAGCTGCCTTCGCAAAAGACGTCGAAAGCGTAGTTCTCCACGAGACTCTCATAATCGAAATCACGGATGGAAGGATAATAATTTAGCTCGACGTAGTCTCTGATTTGCTCCTTCGTGTAGCCCTTTAGGGCAAAATAGATACAGCTAGCGATGGCTTCCGCCCCCTTTATCGCGTCAGGGTGGTTATGGGTGACGTCGCTCACGAGCAAAGAAAGTTCCCTCACTTCCGTCAAAGAACTCGCAAGCCAGCCTACGCTGGAGATTCGCATCGCAGACCCGTTCGCGCAGGAGTTATAAGGCCTCATATCCTTCAAAGGAAGATTAGCCCATTTGTAGAAAGAGGCCCCAAAGCCCGCGAAAGGATGCTTCGCGACCGTGTCCTTGAATTCTTTTCTTAGGTCGTCTTGGATGGCGAGCTTTTCTTTATCATCGAGATGAAAAGGGTAATGCTTCAGCAGGACTTTCGCGACCGCTAAAGTAAGATAAGAGTCATCGGTCATCCGGTTGTTCTCACCATAGAGATCGATTTCTTGCCTCATCGGTTTCTTGTCGACGTTAAATTCATATGGCGAGCCGATCATGTCGCCGAGAATCGCACCTAGCATTCCTCTCCTCCTTAAAGCAAGGGAGACGAAAGAATCTCCCCTCCCTTGTTTTTAACGATGTCTAATTTTAACGGTCAAAGGCGTTTTTATCAAACCTCATCGGGGGATTTGCCAAAAGATAGTGACCTAGGACTATAAAAGCAAAGACTAAGCAATGTCTTAATAACGATAGGAACAGAGATCGGCGAACTTCCGATATTCCTTATCTAAATCGGCTTCGATGTCGCGAAGGCTTCTGCCTTTGGAAGTGCCTTGTTCTTCGCTAGAGGTGTGGCAATAGAGCGACGGCGACAAGGAAACGTTCCTCTCCGTTTGGACATCCTCTGGAGTAAGGGTTTCGGAAGCAAAATCGTCGCAGCCGCCCTTTTTCAGTTTTTCCTTCAAAGAAAGTTCCTCTGTCCTGGGCTTTCCAAGATAAGACGGCATAGCGAAGAAGCCAAAGCCCCCAAAGGATGAGCGAGGAGCAATAATCTCATCCCAGTAGCTAGAAGTTCTCCTGGGTTTCGCTTCCTCTTCTTTCTCTTCGGATAGTTTCAGTATTTTTTCCGAACGCGAGGCATCGATGAACTCAACTTCAAAGTTTTCTTTCTCACTGAGGACAAGCAAATAAAGACGGGAGGGATCTTTCCCGGGCAAAGCCATCACGGATTTCAAATGCCCGCCGCTGCTCAGTTCCTTCCGGAACGAGAGGAATTCCTCGCCGTTAAGGAGCTTCGAATTGCACAGGACCACCATCGTCCCTTTGGGATTCAGGGAGCCCAAAGCAAGGCGAATCAACTTCTCGCTTTTCTTCCCATCTTGAGTGGAGGCGAAGCTCGCATCGAGGAAGATCTTATCGCATCTAGGGAGCTCTTTCAGAGAATAGACATCCCCTTTCTTGAGGCGAATGTCGCCCTTACCTAGCAAAATCATCGCCATATAAGCGATCCCTAGGGCTTTCTCGTCTTTGTCGAAGCCATAATAGGATTCCGCGTTAATGCCATACCCCAAGGTATAGAAACCCGCGAAGACATCCATGAAGGTCTCGCTTTTCTTAACGCCAAGGACCTTTCTCACCGGATTGATGAGGTCCAGCCTACTCGTGTAGGTGAGCCCTTTGGAGAAATCCTTATCCGCATATTCGAGAAGTTTTTGGATGAGGCTTGCCGTTTCTTCCGAAGAAGCAATAGGAAGATCCACGTCGAGATAAGCCCAAATCTCGTTCTTTTTGCTCAGTAACGAGGCAAAGCTAGGCAGCATGCAAGCCAAGGAATTCGGATCTAAGTTTTCCCTTTTCTCCATTATGGTAAGCTGCTCTTTCAAAACAGCCCTTTCATAGCTTCTTTTCTCAATCATCCCCAGGTAGGCTGGATTCCCAAAGAAGCCCCCTATTTTGCGTAGTTTTCTTAGGAAAAGCAGACTAATTGAGGAAGAAAAGAAACCATAATAAGGGAGCAACCCTTTCTTTCTTAGGCTTAACAAAGCCTCATATTCTTCGTTCACATTCATGATCAATAGCCCTCCTTTCCATCCTTTTCAAAATAAGAGTCATACCATTCTTGCTCAAGACTCACGATTCTCTTCATCGTCTTGATCTTCTCGATGCTCTTTTTGTACTTCTCGCCGATTTCATTTTGCTTGTAGAGGTCAACCACCGGGAAATCCAAATCGAGGATGCATTTCTTATTGATGATCGCGAGTCTCCCTACCCCATAGGAGGAGAAACGGTCTTTCACTTTCTTGGAATTCAAAAAAGCCAGGAGATAGTAGGAGTCAACCTTTGGATCCCTGTTTTCCAAAACGATGCAGAAAGAGGGAATAAACAAACCTTCGTCATCGCATCCGACGATGCAAGCATCATAAGGAGTCGAGTTCTTGATGACGATGTCTCCCTTCTTCGTGAGTTTCAGGTCAGAGTCGCTTTTCAAAGCCTCGAAAGAGGAAAGACAAGAATGATCAATCGTCCCTTCTTTAATCGCCCTCGGCACCAAGACGGGGCAAGGGATGGTCGGGCTATCCGCACCCTTATGTTCTTTTCTAGCCTGTATCTGGCCTGTGCTTAGCTTGATATTTAGGTTGCCTAGTTTCGTCGTCATTTGCAAAACTCCGCGTTATATTTTCCGTGTTCATTAAAAACCAAACAAGGGCAATAGGCAAGTGAAAAACAATATAAAGACGGGGTAGCAAAACAAAAATCGAAGAATTTAGCATAGTTAGAAATGTCTCATACTATTAACATTCTCTCCGTTTTTGTTTATAGTATGTGACGTTTCAATATGCAAAGAGAACCGATAGTCCTTCCAAAAACCCAAAAAATACTCACCACGATGGGCGAGCAAATCAAATTAGCAAGGCTTAGGAGGAATCTCACCGCCTCTTTAATCGCGGAGAGGGCCTTCATCAGCCGCAACACGCTTTGGCGAATCGAAAAGGGCGACCCTTCTGTGGCAATTGGCCACTATGCGAGGGTTTTGATGGCTTTGGGAGGGATGGACAAAGATCTGCTTCTGATCGCCAAAGACGATGAAGTCGGCAGAAGGGTTCAAGATTTTGGACTCGTGACTAAGAAAAGAGCAGTTAAAAAACGTCCATGAGCAAAAATAGCGGAAAAACCATATACGTTTACGAGGAATGGAGTTCCCCCACTCCAATTTTGATGGGCACTTTATTCGTCGAATGTCTAAGAGGGGAAGAAACCTATAGTTTTTCTTATGAACCAAGCTGGCTGAAAAATAACAAAGAAATAAGCCTTGACCCGAATCTATTCCCTTACGAAGGAAGGCAATATCTCCCGGAAGGAAAAAGACAGTTCGGTATCTTCTTGGACTCCTCTCCCGATCGTTGGGGCAGAACGTTGCTCAAAAGAAAAGAAAATCTAACGGCTTTAAAAGACGGCAGAAAAGCGAAGAGTTTAAGCGAGATCGATTACCTTTTAGGGGTGGAAGATGAGACGAGAATGGGCGCCATTCGTTTTAAACTACTTCCCGATGGTCCTTTTCTAGCCTATTCATCTTCCCCTGTTCCGCCTCTTGTGAGACTGAGAGAGTTAGAAGACGCATCCTATTGTTATGAGGAAGAAAACGGAAACGAAGAGAAATGGATCGGCCTGTTGCTCTCGCCCGGCTCTTCTTTAGGCGGAGCAAGGCCAAAAGCGAACGTAAAAGACCCCGAAGGCAACCTTTGGATAGCCAAATTCCCTTCCCACCACGATGAATATGACATTGGGGCTTGGGAATACGTGACCCACGAGCTTTCGAAAATGTGTGGCATTGAAGTCCCTGAAGCAAAGCTTATGAAGTTTTCTTCCAGAGGCTCCACCTTCTTAAGCAAGCGGTTTGACCGAGCCCAAGATAGACGTATCCATTTCGTCTCGGCGATGACTCTGCTAGGGAAGGACGACGGGGAAAGTGGCGAATCAAGTTACCTCGATCTCCTTGAGTTTATCATGGAGAATTCCTGTTGCCCAAAAGAAGACGCCAAAGAGCTTTTTAAACGTCTTGTTTTCAATATCGCCGTAAAAAACACCGATGACCACTTAAGAAATCATGGTTTCATATTAGACAAGAAAGGATGGAGACTATCCCCTTGCTACGACGTCAATCCAAACCCAGAAGGAACTCATCTTTCCTTGAATGTCAGTGAATCCGGAAACGATTTGAACATGGAACTTGCTCTAGAATCAGCGCCTTGCTATGGGCTGAAGAAAGATGAGGCAAAAGAGATTGCCGAAAACATTTTTAAAACCACAAGAGCAAATTATGCTTCTTTGGCAAGCAAAATAGGCATCAGCGATTCTTCCATAAAAGCTATGAGCAAGGCTTTCAAAGAATGAAAAAAGCCTTTTTCAATCCGTGAAAGATTTAGTTTATTAGCCCTTTTCCTTTTCAGTGGGCTTCATTCCTCCCCGTCTTGGCTGTCCACCACTTTCTCGTGAAGCTCATCGAACTTCGCTTTCATCGTCGGATTGCCGCGGGTGAGTTTCTTGATAGAAAGGTCCTGAGCTTTGTCATTGGCAATCTTGAGGTTCCTATTAACCCCTTCAAGGTTGTCTCTGACTTTTTGAAGGTTAGCGATCGCCTTATCAATTTCGTCAATCGCCGAGCCGTATTTCTTCGAAGCCTGGTCGAAATTGTAGGCGAAAGATTTTTGGAAGTCGTCCATTCTTTGCTCAAAGTTAGAGATGTCGATATTCCGGCTTTTGTATTCCTCAAGCTCCTTCTTCGTCTTGAGCGTGTTAAGCGCGGCGTTCCTAAGGATCGTGATCATCGGGATGAACATCTGAGGACGGATGACGTACATCTTCGGGTAGGCGTAGGAGACGTCTACAATGCCACCGTTATAGAGTTCGCTCTCGGGCTCAAGAAGAGAAACTAGAACCGCGTATTCGCAATTCTTCTCTTTCCTATCTTTGTCCAGCTCTTTGAAGAAGTCCTCGTTCTTGTGCTTCGTGGAAGTCGTATCCATCTCGTTCTTCATTTCGAACATGATGGAGATGTATTCGGTTTTGTCCTCATCGTAATCCCGGTAAATGAAGTCGCCCTTCGAACCAGAGGCAGCTGAAACCGTGTTGTCTTTCTCGAAATAAGCCCGAGGGAAAGCGCCCATGCGGATGGAATTGAAGGAATTCAAGCAGTGCTGTTCCAAAGTCTCCCCCACCATCTTCGTGGACATCTTGGATTTAAGATCTTTTAGTCTCTCGATTTCTTCCTCTTTCTCTTTAAGGGCGTAGTCATAATGCTCCTTGAGGCTTTTCTCTTTGAGGGCATTCTCGGTGCTTAGGTTATCGTATTTAGTTTGCAGGGCGGTTATCTCGGCATTTTTCTTATTGAGGGCGTCGGCGTTTTCCCTTTTCTCTTTCTCAAGGGCGAGCGCTTTGGCGGTATCGGCTTCCGAGAGTTTTCCCTTGAGTTCGGCGATCTGCTTTTCGTAGAGCGCCTTTGTCTCTAGCTCCTTATTCCTCAAAGAAGAGGCTTCCCCTTCCTTAAGGCTCTTCACTTGAGCCTGCAGAGAAAGGATTTCCTTTTCTTTGACGCTTTCAGCTTCTTTCACTTTGCTAGGGATAGAAGCCTCCAAGATGGCGAGTTTGTTCTTAAGCTCAGCAATCGCCTCATCGCTTTCGGCGCTGGCTTCCTTTTTGGCGAGTTTCAGATCGCTCTCGTATTTGCTTTGGAGTCTTTTCTCGGCTTCTTCAAGCTCATGATGGTATTCCTCGGTCTTAACTTGGCTGAGGAGCGACGCGTAATCGGCCTCATCGATGTTGAAGGTCTGCTTGCAATGGGGACATTGGATGGGTTTCATGATTCTCTCCTTATATATAAGAGGTTCTTTTTGAAGCGGCCACCCAATTATAAGGTTTGCCCGCTTTTTGAATCTCAAAGTTATTTTAGTCAAAGAAAAACAAAGTGACGTCCGAAAAAACGGACGCCTGAAATTCGTCTACCCAGGCTAACGACTATCGATGTGCATTTTCAAGAGATACCCGTCAAATCGAGCTTGATTTTCATGCTTGACGGCATTGGCTTAGGGCGAAGAAACATCGTCATGTAAATAGGGATGTAAAGTGCCTTTCCTTCTCTTTTCAAATTCCCGTTGCAAAGAACGTATCCATTTTCGATGCCGTAGCACGAATCGCTCAGCAGACGGGTCAAAGCCGAATGGCGCTTGTAGTCTTTCCCGGATTTCACCTCTATCGGCACGACTTTGTTGTCAATTTCAATCAAAAAATCGATTTCGCCACGTTTCTTGTCATTGCTGTAGAAAAGCGGCAAGGAATGCGAAACGAGTTCTTCCGCGACAAAAGCTTCGTAAGAAGCCCCACAATTCAGTGGCCCCCCTTCTTCCAGTAATGCAATTTGGTTCCCAGAATAAAGCTTGTAATCCAAAAGGCCGACGTCGTTCGGAAACAGTTTGAAGAGTTTCCTGTCCTTGCTTTCAGCCAGTGGATAAATTGGGTTGCTCGTATTGTTGACGAAAAGGCCCACGCCGCTATTTCTAAGCCAAACAAAAGAGGCTTCTCTTTGATAGAAACGCGATTTTTCATTAAGGTCTTTCAAAATAAAACGCTTATTAGGATTGTTTAGCTCGCTTGGCATCAAGTCATAGATATCCTGAATGAGAAGTTTGTCTTTCTTCTCGTATTTAGCAACGTCGATTCGATAGCCCGCATCAATCTCGGCTAAGGCGGCGTTCACTCTCACCAGGTCATTGCTTTTTTTGAAGGAGAAAACCGCTTTAGGCAACCCTCCCACAGCAAGATAGACTCTAAAAAGCGACATCATTCTTTCGTGAATAACCTCATCCACCAGTGTCTCGTTATCGAAACATTTTTTGAGATAGGAGATTGTGCCTTCAGACACGCCTAGTCCAAGGCAGAATTCTTCAAAATCAAGGGGGTGCATTCTCTCGATCTGAAGATAACCGACTGGCAAAGAGTCAATATCCTTCATCTTGACGCCAAGCAGTGAGCCAGAAAACACGAATCTGGCTTTTCTTTGCTCAACCAAATATTTGATGGGGGTAATCGCATCATCGGCTTCTTGAATTTCGTCGATGAAAAAAACGGTTCTTTTAAAGTCGAGTTTCTTCTTTGCAAACGAAGAAAGTTTAAGCATCAGTTGCTCTGCGGTTTGCGAAGTGTTGAAAGCTTTTCTCGCCAATTTGTTCTTTAGCAAGTCAAGTTTAATAAATTCGACGTCCTTATGCTTGAAAGACTCATCAATGATAGTGGTTTTGCCAACCTGCCTTGCCCCATCAATCAAAAGAGCGGAAGAGCTGTGCTCAAACCAATCATCAATCTTTTTGCTAATTTTTCTCTCTAATAGTCCCATTTCAAGCAAATAATATGACACTTATCCACCTTTTATCAAGGAAGAAACTAACACTTTTTCATCCTTATTTTGTCTAAAAAGTAACATTTTTCCACCCTTTATCTAACTGTTTTATTTCTTTTTCCTTGCTTGTCTTTTTATCCTAATTTTGGCTGAAAAAATCAATTTCATCAGGCATCGTTTGTTTGTCCACTTTCAAATATTTTTGCCGTTCAAAGCCCTTAATTCTTTCGGTTTGAAAATCTATGAAAATCGATTTTCAATCGGAGCAAGAGAATCTTTTAAGCCAAATAACAGATTGATTTTCAAAATATGATTTATTCTCAAACCAAAATGAGAAAAAGATCATAAACGCAAAGAAAGGTAAATACTTTTCCACTTGGTCAAGCAAAAAAATGGTGCTTAAACGTTAATTTTTAAGAGCCGTAATAGGCACAACATAAACGCCGTCAGAGCGACGATAAGCCGCGTTGCTCATGCCGCAAATAACGCAAAGAACCGAAGGGGCCTTGCCTCCTTGCGAAACGATTGAATTGGCAACTTTAAGAAGCCCCTCCGCAGCCTTTTCAATTTGATGGGCGCCTAGCTTTATTTCAAAAGCGCACCAAGAGCCATCACTCAGTTCGATAACGGCATCGATCTCTCTATTCGCGTAGTCTTGGTAATGGAAAAGCTTGGCCCCAAAGGACTCGCAGTAAATAGAAAGATCCCTTTCACAGAGGGACTCGAAAAGAAAGCCAAACGTCTCTAAATCATTGATTAGCTTCTCTGGTGTCGCGTCAAGAAGGGCGCACGGAAGAGAAGGGTCGCAAAAATGGCGTTTCTCCGCCTGTTTCACACGAATCGATGAGCGAAGAGAGGAAGAAAAAGGCTTTTGATTGTCAAAAAGGAAAAGACGGTCAAATACATCCAGATAGGCAGTAGCAGTTTCGGGGTCAATAGAATCATTTTCAAAACCACCAATATCACTAATAAGTTTGCTCTTGCTAGCCGTTGTGCTTTCGTTTCGGGCAAGAGAGGCAAGAAGGAGTCTCATTTTATGGATGTCGTAGTTTTTGCCGTCAATTCTTTGGGCATCGTCATTCAAGATCGTCTCTATATAAGATTTTGCAATGAGCTGCGAATTCTTCGAAGGAAGATTAATAGACCCAGGAAAACCACCACGAACGACATATCTCGCCAAATCCATTACGTCGACTTCGCCGGTAAGAGTTTCTTTCATCTTTCCACTGCAAAGTGCTTCCAAGGAAACCGCGCCGCTAGAGTCACCAGACTCATAAAGCGACATAGTTCTCATACGGAGTTTCCCGATTCGTCCAGCGCCGCTATGAACCCTCTTGGTTTTTTTGGGGGTCGAGGATCCAGTCAAAATAAATTGCCCATTTTCCCCGCGCTTATCCACCTCATAGCGAACTGCATCCCATAATTCGTCCACTTCCTGCCATTCATCTATCAATCTAGGTGCATCGCCTTTAAGAACAAGGGAAGGGGACAATTCAGCAAGATGCCTATTTTGAAAATTGTTTGAAGGATCAGCCAAAAGAAATTCGCTATTGGCATGATATGAGGAAATCCAACTTTTGCCACACCATTTTGGCCCTTCAATGCAAACAGCCCCAAACGTATTTAAATAAAGCTTAAGCTGTTCATCCATGAAGTTTTTCAATTTAATTCCATTATATTCTTGCTTTTTATTCCGCTTCTTTTGGATATATTTAACTATTTGTTTTTGCTTTTTCCTGCTAGCCTTTTTATTTTGTTTTTTTAAGTGATCCCCTCTTCTTAAGCCTCTCCATTTTTCATCACCCCAATATTCTTCCGATTCAAAACCCATTTTTCTTACGGTTGAAAGCCGAACTTTCTTGCGGTTTGAAAAATCCATGAAAATCGATTTTTCATCGATGCATACGAGTTTAAGGCGAAATAACAGATGGGTTTTCAAATACGGTTTATCCTCAAAATAGCATGAGAAAAGGAAGCCAAAAACGGAAGCGGCAAAAAGCCGTCCCCAAATCGCTCGGGAACGGCTTTGTAAGAAACTATTTATAGTCCGAGGACTTTGGCTAGCTTCGCATCGAAGTTATGGAAGGACTTGAGCTTGGCTTTGTTGTCGCTTAAATCATCTTGCTCCACGAAGTAGTAATAATCCAAGTCCGACTTCAAGGTGTTCACCCCTTTAAGGATCTCGTCGAGTCTCTCCTTGAATTCCTCTTTCTTGAGGCTTTTCTTGAGACGCTCAATGTAGACGACCTGGATGGCGAGATACATCGCCCCTTTCTCAGGGCTCAGCTTCCGGAACTGCTTCTTCACTTTCTCTACGTTATAGAGTTTCATGCCAGAGTAAGTCGCGCCGACTAAGGCCGCGCCGAAGAGCAAGGATTCCGCGGTCAATACCCCCACACCAACTTGCATGTCAGAAAATCCCAAAGCGGCAAGAGAGGCGGTTGTCACGCTTGCGCTTGCGCCGATTCCTCCTACGGCGATGACCGGAAGCAAGGCGGCTCCCGCAGAAGCGGCAAGAGCCACGCCGAACAAAGCGGCTTTCTGGACATTGGTAAGGGCCTTAGGAGAGACATCCCTATAGCTGTCCTTCAAGGAGGAATAGATTTCCTTCATCTCCTTCTTGTTCCCGTATAGAAGCAAGGAGACCTCTTCGATTCCCTCGTCTTCATAGACATATTCGTACTCGCTGTCCAACAAGACGGTGATCGCAAAAGTGAGTTTGCTTGCCCCATAGGGGTCGTTTCCAAAAAGGCTAACGACAAGCTCCTTGGCTTCGGACGAAGAAGGGCAAGTGAGGTTTTTATGGGAGAAACTATTGAGATTGTCTCTGATTTTCGCCTCTTTCTTCTCATACCCCTTCACGAAGGTCTTCGCCCCTTTTAGAAGGTTGTTTGTCTTCTGCTTAAAGGTAAGCTTCTCCCCTTCTTCCTTCTTGTCCTTGGCTTGCTTCGAGACAAGGACTTCCTCATCCTTATCTAGGCGAAGCTTCTGGCAATGCAAGAAGAGATCGTGTTCATTGTAAATCGGCTGCAGTTCGTTCATTTGGCTAACTCCTTATTGAGATAATCTTTGAGATTCTCGAAATTGATCTTGTCTTTGTTCTGCTTGAGCAGGGTGATGATTTCATTAATCCGCGGGTCTTCTTCCACTTTTTGGAAGTTCGCCTCGCAGTAAGCGATGATCTCTTTCCTGCTCACCCCTTCGCGGTTCATCAGTTCAAAAAGAGTGATGAAGCTATAAGGGATATCGTCATAGACCCCATAGTCATAGGCATCGATGTACTTATAGAGGGTGGGCCTCGACTTCTTGGTGAGCGATGAGAGCTCAGTGATTGAGAAATTGAGTTTCACTTGATTTCCTCCTTGGCAAGACAATAAGCCAAACGAAAAATGTTGTAAATAGTTTTTTACACTTTTTTACATTCAAACCTCAAGGGCTCTCGTGGTCCCAGTAAACCAATCGGGAGATTCCCGGTTATATTTTCGCTTAAGTCGTCACCCAAAAAGACTCAAAAGGAAAATCAATCAATTTCTTCCATTTCCACGAAATAGCGATAAACAGCCGCGGTCCATCCCATCATCGGCATCGTGGCATATTCGCTTGTCACCGCTATTTCGCCCGTCAAGGCATCGTACTTCTCCCAAAGCCTGCCCGTTTCGTCAAATATCTTTTTGGCGACCTTCACGTATTTGGACGCTATGCGCTTCGCATCCTCATCCAAGCCGATGTTTTTGAGCCCCATGTAGGCAAGGCAAGTTGCCGCAGGCCACATGTAATGGTAATCCCATTGGTAGAACACGGTATCTTCGCGCTTCTCACAAGCAGATAGTCCGTATTCAAGCTCAAGTCTTCTTAAGACTTTAAGCGCGCCATTCTTATCGTCTGAAACCCCAAACGTATACGGATAAAGCGAGGCCGCCGACAGAATTTCAGAATGCCCACCCGTCTCCATATTGTAATCGAGATAGATCCCATCTTTCGTGAGATAGTATTTGTCCATCAGCTCCTTGCGTTTTGCGGCATGGTTTTCGAAGGTTTTCGCCTCTTCGTCGCGCCCAAGCAATCTAAGCATCTCGGCGGTTTTTCTCTCCATGTCGAAAAGCAAGCAGTCCAAATCCAGGTGAGAAAACTTGTGCGCGTCGATTTTGCATTCTTTTGTCTTGAAACGCATATTGAAATCAAGCCCGCTTTCGGCGATTGCCATAATATCTTTGCCAAGGCGAATCCGATCCTCTTCGTCCTCGCTTTCCTCAACCACTCTTTCATGGTGCCATGCGTAGTTGTTCAATATCTCTTGTTTACTGCCATGGGTCCCGTAGGAATTTAGGCCGATTGAGTTTTTCCGCTTCGTCTCCCAAAATTCATATTCCTTCAGTATCGTCGAAATATAGTCGCGCACAACTGACTCATCTCCAGTTTTTTTGTAATATTCATAAACCATTCTGGTGAAAAATGGGGGTTGTGACCGATCCAAGATATAGTTTGCATTCGGCATGAAGCCGAGCGCGTTTATGAACTGCGCGATGTTGTCGATATTGTTTTTCGCTTGCTCAGCGTAGCCGTCAAGCATCAAGCCGATGTTAATGAAATAGGTATCCCAATAGAACATCTCCGTGTAGTGTTCGGTCGCGCAAGGAGAGACATAAGGATGATGGATCTTCACTTCTCCCGCAAGCTCGCTTGCGGGGTGAAAGGTCTTAGACCAATTGTTTTTAATGTATTTCGATACTTTGTCCATAATCTTTTCCCTTCTTAGAAAACCCCGGGGACCGCTTGGGATAGGCCCCGCCATCTGTCGCATTGATTTTAAACCCATCGTTTTGATTGCAAACGAAAGAGCCATCTTCTTATTGTGGTTTTTACGCTTGACTCAGTTCCCTATAAGATTCGCTGCGTTTCTTCCCTTACGGATGACCCTCAAAACATGAACGTTCAATTTCTTCTCAATAACGCGGTAATAAATCCCATAATTTCCGCACGGCGCTCTTCTCTTGCAGTCTTCGGGTTTCGCGGAAAAGCGAACAACTGCGAATCTTTCAGGCATGAATGATAAGGATTCGGCGACCGAATAAATTTGATGGGCAATCTTATCCGCGGATTGAGGCGCTTTTTATTTTTTGGCGATGTAGAAATGGATTTCTTTCAGATCGCGATAAAAATCCTCGGAATAGATAATGGAACATTCCTGGCTCATGACGTTTTGAACTCCTTCTCCATGATTTCGCGCATTTCTTCCTGCGTGTAGCATTCGCCTCTTTCGATGCTTCTCAGCCCCTTCTCGAGTTCGGCGTCAAGTTCCTCGGGCGTAAGATCGTCTTCCGCGGGCGGGAGATGCAAGTCCAAAGGAAGGCCGTTGGACCTCGCGACCTGCGAATAGAACATGGTGATCGCGGAGCTTGGGCTGATGCCAAGTTGTTTTAGGATTTCTTCCGCTTTCTCCTTCAAATCAGAATCGACGCGGACGTAGACGACGGATTTTTTGCTCATGGTTGATGCCTCTTGTTTCCAAGGGAAGTCTCTTCCACCTTGCAAGCGTTTGCAAGCATTTACTTGCATTGCTTCTTCACTCATTCTCTTCATAAAGCGCCTCCTTGATGCCATCGATAAGCTCTTTCGCGTATTTTGAGACCAGTTCCAGGTTCTTCCTGAATTTGCTGATATCCCCGCTGGCCCAGCCGGCGATATAGGAGAAATTGAAGTTCTCCGTGTCTAAGCCTAGGTAAGAACAGACGATGCAGGCGATGGACTCCGCTTCAACCTCTTTGATTTCTCTTCTTTCTAGAGGCAGCAACCCTTCGAAGTCATTTCTAGGAGAGCCGTGCGCGAGGGCGTGCCCGCATTCATGGGCAAGCGTTGAAACCGTTTGAAGGTCGCTTAGCCCTTCCCTTATCTTGATGATTTTCGCCTTATGGTCGCATAAGCCATAGCAATCCTCGCCGAGTTCCTCTTTGCTCGCATAAGCAAGGCAATATCCCTCTTTCTTGACCGCGTTTTCCATTCCCTGGATGATCTTGCCTTTGTTCTCCACGAGGGTCTCTTCCTTGAAAGAGAACGCCTTAAGTTCCTTTCCCTCCGTCTGGCTTAGATCGAAGACATAGCCCACCCGGAAGCCAAGACAAGGCTTTTCCTCTTCCCCTTCTTTTTTCTTGTGGATCGGTTGAAGGATCTTGATTCCCTTCTCCCCTTTCTTCACGAATCTCCCTAGCTTGTTCCAGGCCCTTAAGCCATGGACCGTCGTGACGTCATTCTTTTGGTAAAGGATATAAAGCTGATTAGTAAGCGAATAGGAAGAGAGATTCCCCATGAAAAGAAGCACGTCCTTGTACCTCCCTTCCTTTAAGAAAGAGGCAAACCTCTCATCGACTTTCTTGCTTAAGGAGTCCATCTCCTCCTTGCTCATTCTTTTCCCTTGATGTTTCTTCTTCATAAAATCCCTCCACCCCTTTAATAAAGGAGAAACGCCGACTTTGCCCGAAAATAGAAGAAACTTTTCCAGGAAAAGCGAAGAAAGGGCAAGCAAGCCCAAGGAAATCGCTTTGTATCAAAATAGGCTCGGCTTAAAATTGAAGACGGAGAAATTAGCAATATGACATTCCATTTTGGCAAACTGTCCTTCCAAGTCGAAGAAGGCAAAGTCACCTGTTCCTTGGATAAGGGGCTTTACTATCCTTTCGCAGAGGTCCAAGTCGCGGGAAGCGACAAAAACACCCATCTCGGGGCGAAGCTCATTAGCTCTTCCGAAGAAGGCAAGCTCCGTTTCATCGGCAAAGAAGAAACGGAGAGCTCCTTGAAAATCATTCAGGAAAGCGAGCTCGTCCGCGTGGAAACGACCTTCGAGAGATTCCAAGGGAACAAGGCAATCCGCATATCCACGCGCATCACCAACATCGCACATGAAGATATCGTTCTTGAAGAGGCTCCAATCATCGCCTTAGGAGGTTTGTTCCCCGCGGATAGAAGCGAGGAAGCCTATTTCACGCGTTTCATCCAAGGCCACCACATCGAATGTCAGGTAAGAAGGCAGTCCCTTTTCGATCTAGGAATCACCTGCCCAACTTCTGGAGGCCAGTTCAGGGTCGCTAGAGCGAACATCGGCAGTTGGTCAAGCAAAGAAGAGCTCCCCCAGGGGATCCTTGAATATGACGGAAAGGCCCTCTTTTTCGAGATTGAAAGCAACGCGAGCTGGTATTACGAGATCAGCGATTGGGGAGGCAACCTCTATCTTTGCTTAAGCGGGCCGAACTATCCTTTTGGAGGCTGGGCGAAGAAACTAAAGAGCGGAGAAACCTACGAGACCCCGAAAGCCGGGCTTGCCTTAGAGAATTCCGTCGAAGAAGCCATCTTCGAGATGAGCAAATACAGGAGAATCATCAAAGGGAGATGCTCTAGCGATGAAAGTCTCCCAGCGATCTTCAACGAATACATGCATCTCTCTTGGGATAGCCCAGACGAGAAGAGAACTAGAGCCATCGCCCCGATCGTCGCGAAATCCGGAATCAAATACTACGTGATCGACTGCGGTTGGTCTAACGAGGAGAAAGGCTCTGAGGTCTACCCTTACTTAGGTCAATGGAAGCAAAGCCACGCGCGCTTCCCTAGCGGGGTCAAAAAGACCGCGGATTTCATAAACTCCTTGGGGATGAAGATGGGCTTATGGATAGAGCCAGAGATCATCGGGAACAAGTGCCAGGAGATGCTTGATTACTATGACGACGACTGCTTTGTGAAAAGGCATGGCAAGAAAGTCTGCGTGATGGGGCGTTATTTCTTGGATTTCCGTAACCAAAAGGTAAGGGATTACCTCACTTCATCAATTTCCAGGATGATCAACGAATACGGGGCTCGTTACATCAAGCTCGACTACAACCAGGATATGGGCGTGGGCAATGAGAACGATGCCTATTCCGCGGGCGAAGGGCTAGAGCTCTGCGCGAGGGCCTATCTTTCTTGGATCGACGAGATGAGAAAGATGTTCCCTGACGTCCTCTTTGAGACCTGTTCCTCTGGCGGCATGAGGATGGACTATCTGACCTTGTCTCATTTCTCCCTTATCTCCACGAGCGATCAAACCGATTACAAGAAATACCCCTATATCGCCGGGAACATCTTTTCTGCCGTGCTCCCTGAGCAAGCCGCGGTTTGGAGTTATCCCGTCGCCTCCTCTTTGCCCATCGGGACCCCTTTCGAATTCGATGAAGCTTGGGTGGATGAGAACATTTCCGAGGAAAGAATCGTCTTCAACATGGTCAATTCCCTTTTGGGCAGAATCCATCTCGCAAGCAGGATCGATCTGCTTTCAAAAGAGAAGTTCGCCTTGATTCAAGAGGGGATCGAAGTCTATGACTCTTTGGCGAAATTTAAAAAAGAAGCCCTCCCCTTCTTCCCAACCGGCTTTGCTAATTTCAAAAGCAAGTATGTGTCCACGGGATTAACAAACGGAAATAAGGCCTACCTCTCCCTCTGGAGCACGGGAGGAGGATCTTCCTTTTCAATTCCCTTGAAGGGATATACGAAAGCTAGATGCGTCTATCCTAAGAAAAATAGCCTCGCATATTCTTTGAAGGACGGGGTTTTGACCATTGAGTTCACCGAGCCTTATCAAGCGAGGCTATTTGAATTAGAGAAATAAAGCAGCGAATCCTTATCCGCGAGGAGATTCTTCTCAAATCACCATAAGAAGGCGTTCCATCACCTCTTTGAAGCGAGGCAAGGCGAAGACAAGTTCGCCTCTGCGTTCCTCAAGGATCCCTTTGCGCGAGAGAACCTTTTTCGTGTTCGATAACTGAGACGCGGAGAGCTTCAAAACGGAGAGAACGTGCTCGTTGCTAGGATCCGTGCAAGCTTCGTTAATCACCTTTTTCTCCGTCTCGCTGAGCTCAAAGTAAATCAAGGAATAGGCTCTTTCATAGATGGCGTTTTCAAATTCCTCAATCACGTCCTCGTCGAGCTTTTGCTTTCCCTTCTCAAAGAGGATGCTCCCCAAAAGCTGGTAAGCGAAAGCGTACCCCTTCGTGAACCTCGCTAGTTCCGCGGCCTTTACCATATCCAAGTCAAAGATCTTCGCGTAGGAAGATTGGATGCTAAGCAGATTCAAAGGCGACAAATCTATTTTGGGAGCCCGAAGCAAGAAGGTGCTCCCTTTATCTTTGCTCAGGCTAGCAATGTTTTGATATAAGCCCGTCATCAAAAGGAAAATGGGGAATTGCCCTCTTAGCAAAATCTGGAATTCCTGGGTGAAATACCTCATATTCGGGCTATTCACCGCCTCGTCGATGCTGACGAGGACGCGGAAGCCTTTCTTCTTCAGGTATTCGAATTCTTTCTTGAGCAAAGAAGAGACGCTGTTGATGGGCTCCTCCCCTTTCAAAGAGAAGGAGAGCCCATGGAAGGAAAATTGAAACTCCCCTTTCAGGAAAAGCTTTTTCAAATGGCCCTCATCGATGAGCTTGGCGGCCAATTGCTCAAGCATATCGCCCTCCGAATTGAGTTCCACGACGATCCAGTGGTCGCTTTTGCGGTAACTCTCCTCAATCGTCGTCATCGCGACCGTTTTTCCTGACCCCCTAATGCCAGAGAGAATGTAGACTTGGGAATTTGGCTGCTCGTCCGAAAAAGAGCGATATACCTGATTTAAATCGTTTTTCCTTGAAATAAGGGCGTAGGGTTCTTTGCCGAACGTGATGTCAAAAGGGTTTCTCGTGGTCATGCTTTACCTCCGAGTGAATTATACTGGCTTTGTGAACTTTTGTGAAATTACTCAATTTTTGTGAAATACAGTGAAATTGAGTGAAAATTGTGAAATCGAGTGAAAATTGTGAAATCGAGTGAAATCCGGTTTGGGGCGTTCGCATTCCCTTCTCATTCGTCTTCTTCTAAATCCGCGTCGTATAACCCTTTATGGTAAAGCCCGTTGGGGAGGTTCACGTTGATCTGCTCATCAAAACAAGCGATGTCCATAAGGTAGAAGGCGAATAGAACAAGAGGGTAAAAAGCCAAGAAACAGAGGATCAAAGCGATATAACGGAAGGTCGAGGAAGGGATGAAGAGGAAAAGCAAAGGCAAGCAGGAAACAAGGACAAGCAGCAAGGCCTTCCAAAAGGTCTTGACGGTTAAGACGAACCCATTTTGCAAAGTGACCCCAAAGGAAGAACTGTAGATCGAGCCATAAGACAAAGTCGTGAAGGTCCAAGGCAAGACGAGGAAAAGCAGGAATCCATAAGGGGCATAGGCCAAAAAAGAAATTGATATCAGGCTCTTATAGAAAGCGCAGGCGAAATAGCCCCCTCCTAAAAGAATCCCGAGCACCAAAGTGAGCTTCCACGTCTCTTTGAAGCCTTTTCGGAAATCAGAGAAAAAGAACACCCCTTCATCGTAAATGAGGCTGCGATAGATTCTCAAAAATCCACCTAATGGAAGCGTTAGAAGAAGGATAAGGACTGCAAAAAGAGAAGCGAATACCAAAGAAGTCGAATTCAATTGGCTGTTTCTCACGCTTTCTTCTAGGCTCGCATCATTCTGGATGTTATGCGTGACGAGATCCTGCGCATAGACTAGACCCACGACGAGTAAAGAAGCGAACGCGAAGATAACCCCTATTTCCAAAAACAGCCCCCACCGGTTCTTCAAGCAATCGAAGAACTGCCTTCTCCGCGTGTTCGGCAATCCCGAGAAAGAGAAATCGCTCGCATTGCTTTTGATGCGTTTTTTCTTAGCCATGGATATCCTCCGCGATGTGGCTAGCGAGCATGGCCCGAATCAAAGGATGGGAGGAATAGGCAAGTTCCTCTTTTTTCAATGAAAGGGTTATCTTCCCTTCTTCGAGAAGATAGATCTCCTCCCCTAGGGCAAGCACGTCTTCTTGAAGATGCGTGGAGATAAGCACGGTTAGGCCTTTCTCCTTCACGATGCTTTTAAGAAGCTCCCTTTCCTTCTCTCTTCTAGCCTCATCCAAGTTGGAGAAAGGCTCATCTAGAAGCAAAAGGCTAGGCTCTTTGATAAGAGCTTTGCCAAGGCAAGCCCTTTGCTGCTGCCCAATCGATATTTGCCTAGGCAAACGAGATAAAGTCGCCGATATTCCTAACTCTTTTGCGATCTTATACACTTTGCTTCTTATCTCATCCGCGCCTAGTCTTGCTATTTTCAAAGGAAGAGCTAGGTTATCGAAAATCGAACGATTCGGATATAGGGTGATTTCCTGATCGACAAAAGCAATGTTCTTTTGCTTGGGGGATAGTTTGGAGGAAGATGTCCCGTCAAAAAGAACGCTCCCTTCATAAGGAAGAATCCCTGCGATGGCCTTTAGAAGAGTGCTTTTCCCTGAGCCAGATTCCCCCAGAATGACATTCACCTCGTTGGAGGTGAAAGAAGCATCAAGCGAGTCGAGACAAATGTACTCCATCCCCTTCTTCGCAGGATAAGTCACGGTCAGGTTTTTGAGTTCAATCCTAGGCATAAGCTAATTCTATAACGTCTATAAAAATCC
>CAVEPD010000002.1:0-111005 GCA_963617535.1 bacterium | reverse complement strand
TGGGCTTTTTGTTTTAACTCGACTAACTCTTTCATGTTTATTCCTTTGGGTTTTGCGGTTATTTTGATTCTTCTGCGGGTTTTTCGGCAGATTCTTCGGAGGTTTTATTTTCCGGGGTGTACTCAGGTTGTTCAACCTCAAGTTGCTCTTTCTCTTCGGGCTTATCCGTGGGCATCGTCTCTTCGACTTTCGCCTCAACGGGCTGAGCGGCAGGAGCAGGGGCCTCTTCCTTCTTCACAAGACGAACGTTCATGAAGTTGTAAACGCAATCGACCGCGATGTTTGAATTCATCTCGCGGAAGAGGGCGTAGCCTTCATTAACGTAATCCTGAAGCGGGTTGGTCTGAGCATAAGAACGGAGGCCAATGCCCTCACGGAGGTGAGACATCGTATCGATGTGCTTCGTCCAGTTACGGTCGATGACGGAAAGAGAAATGGAACGTTCAACGCGATCAGCTTGATCAGCTGGCCAAGTTTCACGTTTCTTGAGGTAAGCGGAATAAAGGTACTCGCCTAAGTCTTCTCCGCCTTCTTCGACGGAGGCTTCGTCATAGGCTCTAGCTGGGAATTCTCCAACGGGCACGAAGGCAGGCTCGACGAGTTTCTTAAGAGCTTCGCCAGAGATGAGGCCCTCGTCTCTACCAGGAACGGTGGCCTTTTTGGCTAGGAATTTTCCGGTATCGGCGAAGAAGGAGTGGACAAGTTCATTAATGTCACCGGCAAGCATGATGCGGTCACGGCGATCATAGATGATTTGGCGTTGCTTTGCCAAAACGTCGTCGTAATCCAAGAGGTTCTTACGGGTATCGAAGTTACGGCCTTCAATCTGCTTTTGAGCGTTTGTGACGACGCTTTGAAGCATCTTGTTCTCCAAGTGGTCATCACCGAGCTGGGTTTGGAAAGTCTGGCGGATGTTGTCATTGACGAAGCGGCGCATCAGTTCATCGTCAAAGGAAACATAGAAGCGGGAATACCCCGGATCGCCCTGACGTCCGGAACGGCCACGGAGCTGGTTGTCGATACGACGAGATTCATGTCTTTCAGTTCCGAAGACGCATAGACCGCCGAGCTTTTTGATGTCGTCGGTGAGCTTAATATCGGTACCACGGCCCGCCATGTTGGTGGCGAGGGTAACAGCGCCTCTTTCGCCAGCGTGAGAGATGATTTCAGCTTCGCGGGCCTGGTTCTTAGCGTTGAGAACCTCATGAGGGATGCCAGCCGCGGTCAAGAGTTTGGAAATTTCTTCGTTGCTTTCGACCGAGACCGTGCCAATAAGGATCGGCTGACCAAGTTCGTGGCGGCGTTTGACCTCTTCAACTAAGCCTTTAAGTTTGGCCTGGTGGGTGCCATAAATGACATCGTCATCATCCTTACGTTGAACCGGGCGGTTCGTAGGAATGCAGATGACCTTCATGTTGTAGATCTTCTCGAATTCCTCTTCCTCGGTCTTCGCGGTGCCGGTCATACCGGAGAGTTTCTTGTAAAGACGGAAGAAGTTCTGATAGGTGATGGTCGCAAGAACGATAGTTTCCTGTTTGATTTCCACGCCTTCTTTGGCTTGGATTGCCTGCTGAAGACCATCATTGTATTCACGGCCTTTCATGATACGGCCAGTGAACTGGTCAATCAGTTGAATCTGGCGTTCACCATCAACCATGTATTCGACGTCTCTAGCCATAACGTAGTTGGCTTTAAGGGCTTGGTGGATGCGGTGGACGAGATCCTGGTTTTCAGGATCGTAGAGATTGCGAATGCCGAACATTCTCTCTGCCTTGTTGTTGCCTTCATCGGTAAGAGAGCAAGTTTTGGTTTTGATATCAATCGTGAAATCTTTTTCTTTGCGAAGAGTTTTAACGAAGCGGTCGGCGACCATGTATTGGCTCGCGGAGGATTTCTGACCACCGGAAATGATAAGAGGGGTTCTCGATTCGTCGATCAAGACGGAGTCAGCCTCGTCGACGACGCAGAACTTAAGGCCACGAAGAACACGGTTGTCCAAGGTCTGGGTCATGTTATCGCGGAGATAATCGAAACCGAGTTCGGAGTTCGTAGTGTAGGTGATATCGCAAAGGTAAGCGGCTTTCTTTTCCGCGGGTCCTTTGGAAGCCAAGTTGACGCCGACGGTTAGGCCAAGGAAGCGATAGACCTCGCCCATCCAGTTCGCATCACGTTCAGCGAGGTATTCGTTAACGGTGATGACGTGGACACCTTCGCCAGTCAAAGCATTGAGGTAAACAGCCATCGTCGCGGTCAAAGTCTTACCTTCGCCGGTCTTCATTTCAGCGATGTTGCCATCGTTAAGAACCAAGGCGCCGATGATCTGGACTTTGAATGGGAACTGATGAAGAGCACGTCTAGCGCCTTCACGGCAAACGGCAAAAGCCTCAAATTTGATGTCCTCAAGGGTCTTTGTCTTGTTTCTTAAAACCTCTTGGAACTCTTTGGTCTTGGCACGTAGCTCGTCATCGCTAAGCGCCCTCATTTGATCCTCATAGCTCATGACCCTATCGGCTTGCTTGCCGTAGCGGTTCAATTCGCGTTTCTCAAGGTGGAAGATTGATTCAATGAAATTAGCCACAAAAAACTCCTTCGCGAAAAAGCCCGGTAATCATACCATTTCAAGAAATGGTAAGCAACGCGACAAAAGCGCTCATTTCAAGAGGGTTTTTGCCATCGTTAAGAAGGCCAATTTTTGGGGGTGATGGGCTGCCAAAAGTTTAAGGCATCCGCGCGCCGTCGAGCCCGTGGTGAAGACGTCATCAACGAGGAGGATTTTCCGTTTCGCAAGAGACTTTGGCCCTCGGTAAATCAGATATTTTCCAATCTTCGCCCTTTCCTTGGCAGAAAGATCGCTTTGCTTTGCGTCTACCGTCTTTTCTAGGCAGTCTAAAAGAGGCAAGCCCAGGCATTCGCACATTGCTACCACTTGGTTGAACCCCCTTTTCTCGTTGTGAGAGCGGGAAGAAGGGGCGGGGACAATCGTGTAACCGCGGTATATCGCTCGCAAAAGGTAGCGGGGGTATGCAAAAAACGCGTCTTTTAATTCGTAATCCCCGCAGCCTTTGAATTGATAGAGCATCGTTCGAATCGTGGGGTTATAAAAATACAAAGCAGTGCAGGGGACTTTTCCTTCTTTCCATTTGAACCATTCAGGTTTCATTTCACGATAGCAATCAGGGCAAAGCGTCGAATCACCCAAAAAGCCCGAGAGAAAAGAGTCCTCGCCTATCGGCTTGAAACACACCTTACAAAAAGGTGTTGCAGTAGCGGATTTCTTTAACTGCTCTTTCCATTGCTTCATTTGATTTGTCAGCCACGAAGAACACGTCACCTTTTGGCGCATCTGCTTTCCTCCCTGCCCTGCCGGCGATTTGAATAAGACTAGCCGCGTCGTAGATCGGGGAATCAGCGCCATAAACAATCACTTGAAGATTCTTGACGGTGATTCCTCTCTCCAAAACGGCGGTTGTGATTAAGTAGCGGTATCTGCCCTTTTTAAAATCGTCTATGACTTTGGGACGATCTGGTTTTTGCGACGAAACATAGTTCCCTCCGGGGGCCAAGAAACGGATGAGGGAAAAGAGAATTTCACTGTCTCCGATCGTCGGAACAAAGATGAAACATTGTTTGTTTTCCTTGCGATAATCCCTTAGTTTTGCAATCAAAAATGCCACTTTTGCGGGGTTATGGATGATTTTTATCACTGGAACAGGAATGGGGTGCTTGTGAAATCTCGTATGCAAAGTGAGCATCTCATGGCCTGGGCTTTTGAACTCTTTCACGACCGCTTTCGAGGGTGTAGCGGACATCATCAAACAATGGCCCCTCAAAGAGCGACGGAACATAGCTAGCAAGGTCTCATTACCTTTAAAGGGGAAAGCGTCGATCTCGTCCATCACCAAAAGATCAAAATATTTTGGGTAGCGATAAAGCTGATGGGTGGTCAAGATTATGCAATTTCCTTCAAGCACGCCAGTATGGCCACCATACACCGCCACGATTGAATTCTTTGGGAAGGCGGATTTGAGGCGAGCGTAAAGCTCAATGACGACATCTCTTCTAGGCAAAGCAAAGCCGACCGTCATTCCTCTTTCCATCGCATATTGAATGATGGGATAACTAATTTCCGTTTTTCCAGATCCGCAAACGGCATAGACCAAAGTGTCGATGCCACGCTTAAAATTTTCAACGGCTCTGTTTGCTAGCTTAGATTGTTCTTCAGATAAAGAATAAGAAAGGCAAAGAGGGGATTCCCTAGGCTTAGGCAAAGTTACGCGGGCTTCTTTCCCCTGAAATGAAATGCACCTACGGCAGTAGGGCTTGCCATTTAAACTTCCGACATATTTTGGGTCGGTATTGCCACAAGTAGGACAAACAAAAGTAGTGCTCACACCCTTAAATAAAGGAGAATGAGCAATTTTGCCCCATTATTTTTCTAATTCGATGATTTCGCTCACGCGACGGTGGTGCTTTTCGAGTGGCGAGAAGGTGGACGAGAGGAAAATATCAATGCGACGAAGCACGTCTTCCGTCTTCATATACTTAGCGCCAAAGCTGATGACATTGGCGTTATTATGCTCACGGAGTTTCGCGGCACAATCATCGTCATAGCCAACCCCGCAGCGCACGCCTTTGATTTTGTTTGCAACAATGCAAACGCCTTCTCCCGAGGTGCAGCAAACAACCCCAAGATCGGCCCGGCCTTCGGCGACGTCTTTTGCCGCTCTTGCAGCAAAAAGGGGATAATCGCAGGAGTTCTTAGACTCGCAACCTTCGTCCAAAACATTGAAGCCTTTGCCCTGCAAGTAAAGGCGGATGGTGTTTTTCAAATCAAATGCGCCATGATCAGAAGCAAGAGAAACATTCATGGAAGCATCTTCATAGACTTTCTTGATATCTTCAAAAGGAACGGGCCCTTGGCGAATGAGGCTTATGCCAATCCCAGGCTCCATCTTAACAATAGTAGAAGCGATATTCGATTGGCATTTGCCCTTTATAATGGCGCCTACCTCATCCTTAAAAACGGAGTAAGTCTCCTCGAACGTGGTCGCGGTTGCTTCCCCCGAATGGTTCGCGGAAGGGACGAGCAAGGGGGTTCCAACCTTTTCAATCAAATCAAGGACTTCAGGAGAGTTGGGAACGCGAATTCCGATCCACGGGGTGCCTAAAGTGACCCATTTCGGCAAATCTTTCCTCGCTGGAACAATCACCGTAATCTCGCCAGGCAAGAAGTGTTTCATGACCGCGATTGACCGCACATCCACATCGCAGTAACGTACGGCCTCGCCAATCGAGGAGCACATCAAAGTAAAAGGCTTATCCGCCGGACGTCTTTTCGCGGCGACCAGTTTGTTGAATGCTTCCTCGGAAGAAGAGATTGCGCCCATTCCATAAACCGTCTCGGTCGGAAAGCAAACAAGCTCGCCTTTCTTAAGAAGCTCCGCGGCCTCATCAATGTTTTTCCAGTAAAGAACCTTTCCCATAAAACCTCCTTAGTGCAAATGCACGAATAAGAAACGAGTTAATCCGTTCAGATCTTTTTCAAAAGAGTAATCGTAATCTTTAAGATACTTGTTCATAAGCGACAAAAGATAATCTTCTAAGTCATAACCAATTTCAAAGAAGAGCATCATCTCACCTTTTTTCGTTTTATAGACGTCCCTAAAAATCTTCTCGTAAACGGAATTTTCTTTATCCAGCCACAAAGCGGAGCCCGGCTCATAATCTTTGACCGAATCTTGCACTTCATCGGCGTTCAATATGTAAGGCGGATTAGAGACGATGATGTCCAAATTCATGTTCTCTTTAATGTAGGGTTCCAAAGAATCCCCTTCATAGAAACGAATGGGTAGATTGTACTTCTCGGCATTTCCCCTAGCGACATCCAAGGCTCCTTTCGAAGTATCAGAAGCTGAGACGATCCAATTGGGGAACAAGGACTTCAACGCGATAGCAATCGCCCCAGAGCCAGTTCCGATATCCGCGCAGACCAAGAAGTTCCTTGGATCAAACCAATTTGAAATGGTCTCCGAAATCTTGGCAACGAGTTCCTGGGTTTCCATTCTTGGAATCAACACTCGGGAATCGACATGAAGTTTAAACTGCAAAAAAGAGGCGGTTTCTGCAATGTATTCGACGGGCTCACCCTGCAAAAGCCGCTTAAATTGCTTTTCGAACAAGTCGAGATTCTTCATCTCGGAGTCCCGATAAAACAAGGTATCGATTGGCTCTTTGAACCCATTGTCTTGAGCAATCAAAATACGTACATCATTAGAAAGGATGCCAACGTCTTTGCCCTCTTGAAGAGCTTTGTTGTAGACTTCAAAAATTTTAGGCATTTTGTTCTTTCTTTCCTTCTTCGATCATCTTTTGTTCTTGATCATAATGGATGAGGGCGTCAATCACGGGATCAAGCTCGCCTTCCATCACGCGGTCGAGCTGGTTGATTGTAAAACCAATGCGGTGGTCGGTAACTCTGTTCTGAGGGTAGTTGTAGGTGCGAATCTTTTCCGAGCGCTCGCCCGTTCCAACCTTCAGTTTTCTCTCTTCAGCGCGTTTGGAATCTTCCTTCTCTTGGAAGTAAGCAGCGACTTTTGCGCGAATCATTTGCATGGCGATTTCTTTGTTTTGAAGCTGAGCCTTCTCCGTCTGGCAAGCGACCACCAATCCCGTGGGAAGGTGAGTAATGCGAACCGCCGATTCGGTTTTGTTCACGTTTTGACCGCCGGCGCCTTGGGAATGGTAGGTGTCGATTTTGAGATCGGCCGGATTGATATGGACATCCAGTTCTTCCGCTTCCGGCATCACCAAAACAGTCGCGGTGGACGTATGGATTCTTCCCTGGGACTCGGTCTTTGGGACGCGTTGGACGCGATGGGCCCCGCTTTCGAATTTGAGTTTTGAATAAACGGAATCGCCTTTGATCATGAAAGAAACGCTGGCGTAACCGCCTGCGGCTCCGAGCGAAGCATCCAAGAGTTTCAAGGTCCAGCCCTGTTTTTCCGCGTATTTGGCATACATATGCAAAAGGTCGCCCGCAAAAAGGTTGGCCTCGTCTCCACCTACCGCACCACGGATCTCAACAATAATGTTCTTATCGTCGTTAGGGTCTTTGGGGACAAGAAGAAGCTGCAAGGCATCCTCGATTTCTTTCATCGCTTCGGAGGCGCTTTTCCTTTCTTCCTTAGCGAGCTCGATCATCTCTTGGTCGCCACTTTCTTCCAAAGCAAAACTATCCTTGTAGTTTTCCTCGTTTTTTAGATATTCCTTAAACTTAGCGACAATAGGGTCAAGAGAAGCTCTTTCCTTGGTCAATTTCGTGAGTTTAGAAAGATCCTCGGCCACCTTTTCATCGGCGAGTTCTTCTTCGATTTGGGTAAGTCTAGCTTGAGTAACCTCAAGTCTTTTACGCATGCTTTCTTCCATAAACGGCGGAAATTATAGCATGGCTTAGAAGCCTCTCCTAATCTTTGATTAGACCTAGGAAGAAGAGAAAGGGAAAGGTATAATTCCCTTTGCCATGGCTTATACCGCTTTATACAACAAATATCGCCCGCAAAGCTTCGAAGAAGTGGCGGGGCAACAAGTAATTGTTCGAACTTTAAAAAACGCGATTACGAATGACAAAATCGCCCATGCATATTTGTTTTGCGGACCTCGCGGAACGGGAAAAACCACGATGGCGCGCCTTTTCGCCAAGGCATTAAATTGTTCAGAAGGTCTGGGGCACCAATGCAACCATTGTTCAAACTGCGAAGCCTTAAATAACGGTTCCCATCCAGACGTTGTAGAAATCGACGCGGCCAGCAATAATGGCGTTGATCAGGTCCGTGAGTTGATTGAACGCGTGAACTATGCGCCAATCCGCGGCCGTTACAAAATCTATATCATCGATGAAGTTCATATGATGTCGCAAGGGGCATTCAACGCCTTGCTAAAAACATTGGAAGAACCGCCTGAGCATGTCATCTTCATCTTGGCCACTACCGAGCCCCATAAAGTTTTGCCAACCATTCTTTCCCGTTGCCAAAGATATGACTTCGGGAAGATCGAGCCAAACGATATGAAGGCGAAGCTTATCGAAATCCTTGGCAAAGAAAATGTTAGCTACGATGACGGAGCCTTATCCGCGATTATCGATTTGTCGGACGGAGGAATGAGAGACGCTCTTTCCATTCTCGATCAAGTCTTAGCGTTTGCCGGAACTTCGTTAAAAGAAGAGGATGTCCTATCGGTGTTTGGCCTGGCCTCTACAAAAGAGAAAGTGGAGTATCTAAATTCCGTTATCCAAGGCGACGTCGTCAAAACCCTTGCAAAACTCAATGATTTCCTAACCGGGGGCATTGATATCAAACGATTGATCGCTTCTTTGCTTGAGGTCTTAAAGGATGTTCTCATCTATAAAAGAACGAAAAGAGCGGACCTTTGCTCTTCTCTTAAAGAAGATGACGCCAAGCAATTGGCAGGGGCGATTTCCTTCGGCCAGGCCAACAAAATGATTGAATTGCTCTTGAAGACGCAAATCGATTCTAAAGCCGTTTCCAACGTTCGATCATTGTTTGAACTCACCTCTTTAGAGATGTGTTCAATGTCAGTTGCTTCAACGGAAGAGTCAAAGCCTATCGAAAAACCCGCAAAACCCCAACACGAAGCTCCAAAGGAGCCAGCCACGCAAGAAGCAGCCCCTGAGCCAATGCCAACGTATGTTGAGCCAGCTAAGCCTATAACGCCACCGAGCAGTCCGTCAGCGCAACCTTCGCCGGTTCCTCCCGCTAGTACAGAAGTGGCGAAGCCCGCCGTCTCTCCAATGCCCAAAACCGAAAGTGAGCTCAAGAACCTCACGGAACTTAATTCAGGCAAAAGTTTAGTGGCGGAAGGCGAGCCCATCATTCTTCCAGACGACACCATGATTCAAATTATGGTTCTTGGGGGGAAGTACAAAGCGCAACGTCAAGAACTTGCTAGAAATTGGGACAAGTTCGAAGCTATGAAGCTGGATTCCAAAGTCGGGGATGCGGCAACCTTGCTTGCTCAGGCTAGGCCATTCTGCTTATGCAGAGATGCCTTGCTCATCAATTTCAACTTCACTCGCCTAAAGGAGCACGCAAACATCAAGGCCAACCAAAAGATCCTCGAAACCCTCATCGAACGGATCTTAGGGCGGAAAGTATTCGTCTATGGTTTGGACAGGAATGATTCAAACCGCGTGCAACAAAGCTACTACAACCTTGCCCAGCTCAGCAGGTTGCCTCATCTTGAGGACGATGAGCTCAAATTACCTCGCTAGGAATAAGGAGATATACCTATGAATCAAATGCAACAAATGCTTATGCAAGCTCAAAAAATGCAGAGAGAGCTTCAAAAAGCCCACGCGGAGCTCGAAACCAAGGAATTCGCCGTCGAGAAAAATGGCATGGTGAAAGCCGTTGTTATGGGCAATCGTTCCATCAAGTCCCTTGATATCGATAAGGACGCCCTCGATCCCGAAAACAAGGACATGCTTGAAGAAGCTATCGTCCTCGCTTTGAACGATGCCTATGCTCAAATCGACAAGGCCAACGAAGCCATTGAAGAGAAAGTCACCGGGCAAAGAGGCCTGTTCTAATCATGAAAGAACTTTCCGCCTATCTTTCTTTGGTGGATTCTTTTTCTAGACTTCCAGGAGTAGGCAAAAAGAGCGCTGAGCGCATGGCCTATTCCGTTTTGGAAATGAGCGAAGAAGATGCTTTGGAATTTGCCAAATCCATTCAAGACGTGAAAAGCAAAATCCATAAGTGTCCCAATTGCGGGCTCTACGCGGAAAGAGATCTTTGCGAGGCCTGCAGTGACCCAAGCCGTGATCATTCGACCTGCATTGTCCTAAGCTATCCCAAGGATGCACTGGCTTTTGAAAAGCTCAATGATTTTCATGGCATCTACCATGTTTTAGGAGGTGTCATCGCACCTTCTAAAGGGGTCGGGCCAGAAGATCTCGACGTAGATCATTTGCTAGCTCGCATAAAAGAAGAAGGCATTAAGGAAATCATCATCGCGACCAGTCCAACCTTAGAAGGGGAGACAACCGCCTTATTCATCGCGAAGCTATTACAAGGGCAAGATGTCACCGTTTCCAGGCTCGCCTATGGGCTTCCAATGGGAGCCTCGCTCGATTATGCGGACAGTCTTACTCTGACTAGGGCTCTGCAAGGGAGAACAAAACTATGAGTTTATTCGTAACGTTTGAAGGTGGAGAAGGTTCCGGCAAATCCACCGTTTTGAAAAAAGTAGATGCCTTGCTCCGCGAGGAAGGATATGAAACCATCCTTTCGCGTGAGCCCGGAGGAACACCGATCTCCGAAGAAATTCGTAATGTCATCCTAGACCGCAAGAACACCAATATGGATCCTAGGACCGAGGCTTTGCTTTACGCGGCCAGCAGAAGGCAACATCTCGTCGAAAAGATATGGCCAGCCCTAAAGGAAGGAAAAATCGTTCTCTGCGACCGGTTTCTCGACTCTTCTTTGGCCTATCAAGGTGGAGCGAGAGGCTTAGGGATCGACGAAATTCTCAAAGTAAATGAATATGCGACCGAAGGAACGCTTCCTGACCTCACTATTCTTTTCGATATCGAACCCGAAAAGGGACTCGCCCGCATCGCCGCGAATCAAGGAAGGGAAGTAAACCGCCTCGATTTGGAAAAACTCTCGTTTCACGAAGGTGTCCGCGCCACTTTCCAGTCATTAGCCAAACGCTTCCCGGACCGTTACGTCGTCATTGACGCCTCGCAGTCGTTAGAGAACGTCGTGTCCGATGCCTACAAAGCAATAAAAGCCAGATTATGAACGTCAGATCCTACCTCGAAGACAAGCAAAGCGTTTTATACGAAACGTTTTCGAAGGCCCTCCAAGCCGGAAAGCTTTCGCACGCTTATCTTCTCGTAGGAGAAAAGGGAACACCTCTCCTTCAAACGGGGCAATTTTTAGCAAAATCCATTCTCTGTGATTCGCCAAACCCCCTCGCCGATGAATCTTGCGAAACCTGCCATAGAGTGGAGAACAACGACTATCCTGACTTTCGATTTTACAATGGCTCGGAAGGATCCATCAAAAAAGACGAGATACAGGAACTCATTCATTATTTCGACCAAACACCTTTAGAGAAAAAGGGTGTGATGGTCTATCTCATCCACTGTGTCGAAAGCATGACGACAGAAGCGGTGAATAGTCTCCTAAAGTTTCTTGAAGAGCCTAACCCCGCGGCCTATGCAATCCTGACTACGCAAAACGAATCCAAAGTTTTGCCAACCATCGTCTCGCGTTGCCAAACCCTCCACCTAAAGCTTTTGCCGAGAGAAGAAGTTTTAAATTCCTGCAAAAATCTAACGATATCCCCGCAAGACCTCGATATTTTGTCTTTCTTCTGCAATGATCCGAGTTTGATAGAAGAAGAAAGTAAAAGCAAAAACTATCTTGCAGCCAAGGGCGCTTTCGATGCGCTCGTTCCAGCGTTAGTAGACAATATTCCTGAAGCGAGGTTCGTCGCAGAGACAGAAGTAATCCCTGTCTTAAAAGAAAGACCAGCACTCCGCTATTTCATAGAGATGGTGGGACTGTTCCTACAAGATGCGTGCTTTGCCAAAGCTCACGCACCATTAAAGATGCCTTCTTATGCTACAATGAGCCAAGCGTTCGCCGAACATCATTCAAATCCGAACGCCGCGCTTCTCTTCGTAATGAAGCTTAGACAAGAAACGGAAACAAATATCAATGGGGGACTCTTAATCCTCCATATGCTTTATCAATTAGACAAGGAGTAAATTCATGAGCGAGATACAAAAAGACCCTTATTTCGTAGGGATTAAGTTCAAAAACTCCGAGAAATCCTACTATTTCTCCACGAACATGGATGATTTGAAATGTGGCGATTTGGTGGTTGTTGAAACACCAAACGGCTATGAAATGGCAACCGTTTCTACCTCCTTAATGTCCCAAGAGCTTTACCATTCCACTTTAGAGCTAAAGCCAATCCTTAGGAAGCCAACCAAAACCGACTTAGAGGATTACGCTTTTAACCTTGAGCAGGATCGCAAAGCGTTGGAAATAACCCAAAAGGAAGCGGAGAAGCTGGGCTTGCCCATGAATCTTCTGGATGCGGATTACAACCTTGATGGCTCAAGAATTACCATTACTTACACCTCCACCGAGTACCGCGTCGATTTCCGTGAGCTGCTCAAAATCCTGCCGCCTATCTTGCATGCACGCATTGAGTTTCATCAGCTTTCTCCGCGCGAAAGAGCGAGAAAAATCGGGGGCATTGGTATCTGCGGGCTTCCGCTATGCTGCTCTACCTTCTTAACTTGGGCGCAGTCTGTTGGCATCGCTCTAGCAAAAAATCAGATGCTTACTTTAAACACCACAAAACTTTCTGGACCATGCGGCAAACTCATCTGCTGCTTGGCTTATGAAAACGATACCTACGACATCGAAAAGAAAGATTTCCCTCACCCCGGAACGATCGTTCATTTGGAAGAGGGGGAATACCATGTCGATAGCTTTAACATCATTTCCAGAACCGTCCGCTTAACGAACGCCAAACGCGATAACTTCAAAGTTTTCTCTTTGGAAGACGTCCAAGCAATCATGGCAGGCACTTATAAGAAGAAAGAAGAGAAAGTCAAAGAGGACGAGCTTCCTGATTTCAACATCCCCGGAGTCCAAAGCCAAAAGTTTGAAAACAACAGGCAAAACAACGGGCCAAGAAACGACAGGCAGAATAACAAGCAAAAACAACATGGTAAGGGCAACGGGCAAAACAACAACCGCCAGCAGAATAACGGAAAGCCCCAAGGGAATGGCGGAAACTCAAACCATCATTATCACTCACATCATGGGGGATACCATTCTTCCCATCGCAACAACCAAGGGAACAAGCAGAAATGAACCAAAGAGAGCTGAATTTTGAAGGTTCATCGCCCTTGTTGTATTTGATTGCCACGCCCATTGGCAATCTCAGTGAATTCACTCCTAGAGCAATCGAAGTCTTATCTAGCTGCGATTTCATCGCCGCGGAAGACACAAGGAACTCCGGTCAGTTGATGGCCCATTTCAAAATCAGCAAGCCCTTCATCTCTTGCCATGAGCACAACGAAAACGAAGCCTCGGCAAAAATTATTTCTTTGCTAAAAGAGGGCAAGAAGGTCTGCTATATGTCAGACGCAGGATACCCCACGGTCTCCGATCCAGGTCAAAAGCTGGTAGCCCATTGTTTGAAAGAAGGGATAAAGGTTTCCGTGATCAGTGGTCCAAGCGCCGCCATCAACGCTTTAGCAATCTCAGGATTAGATACTTCGCATTTCTACTTCGAGGGGTTTTTGCCCGCAAAAGAAAGTGAAAAATCCGCAGAACTCAAAGATTTGGCTTCCCGAAAGGAAACAATCATCTTTTACGAATCGCCTCACCGCATTCTTAAAACCCTTACATCTATGTATAAGGTTTTAGGAGATCGCAAGGCGACCATTTGCCGTGAGCTAACAAAAGCCCATGAAGAAGTTATCCGCGGAACCCTCAAGGATTTTATTTCTTTAGACGAAGCCTCTCTCAGAGGGGAAATGGTGATTGTTGTAGAAGGCTGCAAGGATCTCAAACAAGAACTAAATGACCAAGATATTCTCAATGCCCTCCAAGCAAAAATAAGCGAAGGCAAAAGGGCAAAAGAAGCAGTGAAAGAAGTCGCCGAGGAGTTTTCTATCCAAAAGAACAAAGTCTACGATCTATCGCTTCAACTCAAAAAATAGTCGTTACTGCGCAAGCTTTTCTCTTTGCTTTTTTGCTTTTTTAAGGAAGGCATAGATGCTAAAGCCAAAGAAAGCAGAAGAGCCAATCATTGCTAGAGCCACGCCTTCATTAAGATAAGGCGTCTTATAAGACAAACGATAAGTGGCTTTTCCTTCGGGCGCATAGAAGCCAACAAGGCCGCCATCAAGCTTATACATCTGGCAGTTTATCTTGCTGCCATCTTCTTTCGTGGCAAGACAGCTCCAGCCTTTGTCGTATCCTAGTTGAGTAACGACAATCTTCGGTGAAGAATAATTCGTGGAGAAAGAATATTCGTTCGCATTCTCTTTTTTGACGTCCTGTAAAGAATTTTCCGCAAGTTCAGCCTGCTTTTGCAGGATTTTTTGCTTCCCGGTAACGTAAATTGTCAAATTACCTTTATGAGAGTTCATCTCTTTCTCGCCTCCCGGCCAGACGAAGCAAAGATATTTTGCATGCCCATTAACATAAAGCCCGAAAGTCGAAGAACGAGCGGAAAGGTACCCCGCTTGTTTCGCGTTGTATAAAGAACTGTATTCAAAGGTTAAAAGCTGATTGGTTAGCAGGGTCCCGTCTTCTTGTTTCACGTCTCCAAAGACCAATACGCGTGGCACCGAATCATCGTCATCCACCCAATATTTCATTTCGATGTAACAGCCAGCATCATCATCGGAAAGGTAGTCGCCAGTCGATGAGGAGAAGATTAGATGGCCACGGTCTGGAACTACGTACGTGGATTTAGAAAAGGTGACGTCATTCCAATCATAAGCGGAAGAGTTCAAGAAGTAAGCAGTATCATTCACGCTACCCGTCAGGCCTTCTTTCGGGAACAAGCCGTCGCCTTCATTGGTAGTGACGAGATGGCACTTAAGTCCATCCCCGCAGCGGAGCGCTTTAAGTCCATACGTAGATTCCACATAGTCATCAGAGGGCGTAGCGACTGTGCTTAGTCCCTCCGGCAAAATCGCATCGTCTTCGAAAATTGCACCGTTCAAATAGGCATCCTCCGCGCGGATTAGGGAACGCAAACCCGAGACCCCGGTTTTATTGTTGTAAAAGGAGTTCAAGTAATAGGAGTTTTCTTCCTTGCCAAGCCGATAGAGCTTCGAGGAGTCAACGGCATGCCCTAAAGTGGCAGAAGAATCATCCCCAACTTTATAGACCTTATAACGAGATCGGCTTTCTTGTCCACTTACAGGCAAGGAATAGATTTCCTCTGACCCAAAGGGCACGTTCGCCGGCATAAAATCCGCCCAGGCAGAGTAATCATTTTTCACCGCATAGTAGCGATAGCCTAACGCGTTATCCGTGGCAAAGCGCTTATTCCCGTAATAGCCAGACCAAGTGGGGTTATAGACTTCGGTGTCGTTATAGGTGGTACGGGCGCTTCCGTGATTTTTCATATTGTTCATCAAAGCGAAATCTTCCGTATCAAAATTCATCAAAGAATGGAAAGTGGCCGCTCCATTGAGCCCCAAAACCGTCGTAAAAGATTTTGCTTCGCTGCTACTGCCAGTGGTCTGATCCATTTGGGTTCTACCAAAGGCCAAATCATCCGACTTAATTGCATCCGCTACCTTTAAGGCATTTGAGAAATTCGACGTGCCGCCCATATAACGGGTCTCATACTTATATATGGAATAATAGTTGGAAGAGGCTGCATTCCCGGCGACAATGATTTCAACCGAAAGAAGGCCAAGCCAAACCTGAGGCATCCATTTCTTCGCGTTGAAGGCAATGAAAACCAGACCTTCCACTAAGATATAGGCACATTGGACGTAGATGTACCAAATCGCGTTACCAGCCCCTTTTACATTCGTGGGGGCAGTATAGGAATCGGAATATTGCCAATACGTAAGGCCGTTTGGATTAGGCCAAGTGGTGTCGCTTAAAACGCGTTCGACCAAGAGATAAGCCGCTAATGTCCCAAGCAGAGAAATCGCGCTGCCCACAAAGCGAACCCATCGAGGTTCTTTTCTCGCTTCGTCAAACGCCCAACACCCATAAAGGATAATTTCGGGAACGAGCATAATGAACCAGCGGCCATAGCCATTCCCTGAGAAGGCGTAGAAAAAGAAATAAGCAAAGTTAGTGAAGAGTAAGAAAAGGCAAAGCAAGATGCCAACGATGTGGTTCCACTTTTGCTTCTTGATCGAGATGATGATGCCCGTGAAAAACAAAATAATGAAGGGGGTGTAGCAAAATATGGAGGCAGTCCAAGCGTCATAGCCCGTATGAATAAGTGGCAAATAAAGATAACCGCCCGTCGGATAGAAGAAAGAGACAAGGCCCATCAATTCGCGGGTTGGGTGATCGCCGACTGGCTCAAATATGAATTGGAAGAATGATTTAAGATCATGACTCTTCAAAGAAGAAAGAATCGATGAAAGATAAGCGGAGCCAATTGAAGAAGAACGTCCGGACAAGGTGGTCTGGCGAAGAGAGGGCAATAAAGTCCACGCGCTCATAAGAAGCCCAACGGCAAAAGCGGCCACGCCCATCAAAATAACCGTAATATTATCTTTCGCATTCCGTGTTTTGATGCTCCAGAAATAACGCCAGCCCGCATAGCAAACGCCCCAAATGCAGGCAACCACCAAGAAGAAGAACGAGGTGATGCCCAGTAAAAAGAGGCCGATCACAAGGCAATAAGGCTTCTTCTCGCGAATAATCTTATCAATGCCTAGCAAAATCAAAGGAATGTAGACGCAGGCAGAAACCGTGGTCGGGAAGCCGACCATGAACATCATGTAGCCCGAGAAAGCCAAGGCGGTCGCACCTAGTCTCGAAGCAGCCTCGCTGATCCCGTGATAACGGAGGTACCATCTCATCAAAAGACCTGAAATCATGAGTTTCAGGAAAGTTGAAAAGGTAAATAAGAAGGGTACCCAAGAACGAGGGAAAAAGATGACGAGGACGACAAAAGGATCAAACAGGCTGTAATAAGAGTTCGAACCAATATTGTCTAAGCCAAGCCAAATCGTGGAATCATATAAGGGGAAATGACCCGTCGAGAAAAAGACGTGCCACTGATCGTAAAAATCATAAGCGAACGAGACAAACTGCCAGGTATAGTCCCAGCCCAGTAAACTCGTTCCAGTGTTTTCAATTAAAAGGTTCGCCGACCAAGCAATGGCGAGCAGGAACAAAAAAACACCAAAGTAGAAAGTGCTTTTCCAGTCAAAAAGAAAAGGGGCGTTGGTTTTTAGCCAGGTTTTGAAGCGAGATTGACTTTTCTTGTAGCCTCTTAGTGAGTTGCTACCCTTTCCTTCCGCCATAGCTATTTCCCAAAGCGAAAGGCTTTCCTCCTCTGCTTCCCTTTTTGGATTTTGATTTCCGCGCGAGAATCGCGGACCTCTTTGACCTTCTTTTGTGTTACCTTGTTTTTCATCTCTCTTTGTTGTTCTCTTGTGACGAAGAACAGAGATTTGAATTCTTTTGGCATGGGGGACTTGATGTCGTAGTCTTTCCCGTTCAAAGGATTCGTAAAAGCAAGTTCATAGGCGTGGAGCCCAAGACGTTTTAAGGGGTCAGTCGGTTCGCCGTATTTATCATCGCCGATCACGTAATGGCCAATATTTCCCAGCTGGACGCGGATTTGATTCTTCCTGCCGGAATCGATATCGACGTTTAGCAATGAGTAGGGGGCTTTTGATTCGATGACTTTGTAATGGGTGATAGCAAGTTTGCCTTTGTTTTTGTTTTTCGTAACACGGACAAGCTGGAAATTATCTTGATCCAAGTAATCCTTAAGAGTGTCCTCTGACTTTTCCATTTCGCCTTCGACGATTGCGTAGTAGCCGCGTTTCTTCACAATCTCCTGCCAATTATGTTGCAGGGCTTCTCTAACCTCTTGGCTTTTCGCGAAGATCAAAACGCCTGAGGTGTCTTCGTCAAGACGGTGGACGACGTAGATTCTTGCCTTCTTGTCTCTAGCGGTGACGTAATCAGAAACTAGGCGATAGGCCGTCTTGCCCTTTTCTCTTTCCGTGGCGACGGATAAAAGACCACTGGGCTTATCCAAAGCAAGAATGTCATTATCTTCATAAAGAATGGGCAAGTCTTTGCGGGTCTTTCTCGCGATGCGGTACTTTGAAATGGTGACGACGTCTTCTTTCGTAAGGGGGTAATTGAACTGCGAAACCGGAACTCCGCCTACGGCCACCTGGTGATGGGAAAGCAGGGCTTTAACGTTTTTCTTTGGGGTGTCCGGCATCTTGAAATAAAGGAACTCCAAAAGAGTCGTATCTTGGTAGACCTTGTAGTCCCTAATCGCATTTGGGTTTAAGACGCCTCTCGCGTTAGGGCGATGCTGCTTCTTGTCGTTTTTATTCATAAATCAGTCTTCTAGATAGTCTCTCAGAGAGTCCAAATTCTCTTCGGCGATGCGCCTTCCTTCCAAATACAAGGCAAGGAGGGCCTTCTCGTCTTTTTCCGTTTGGGAAACAGTCACCGGGAACTCGGGCTGAACGAGGAAAAGTTTACCTTCTTTTTGAAGATTTTCCATTTCATTAGCATCGTCGTTATACACTTCGACAGAGCGATCATAAGATTCTATGAATCTTGGGTAAGCGCGATAGAACCTTTTGCATAACCTTTTGTAGGACTCTTTCAAAGGCTTTTTCCGGTAGCCCGGCTCCCTCGTCCCTATAACGACAACCTTTTCGCACCCATCTTCTAATGCTTTTTTGAAAGGAATAGACGCGGTGGGGCCGCCATCTAAATAAAGCTTGTCCTCGACCTCAACGGGCTTAGCAAGCAAAGGCAAGGAAGCGGAAGCAGCGATGGCGTTCCAGAAGTCCCGGCATTCACCCTTCTTGAAGTAATGGGCTTTGCCATCTTCCATTCCGGTGCACGCGACAAGAAATTCAGTGGGGTTTTCTTCGTAGGTTTTGTTGTTGAAGGGGAGGATGTTCTTTTCAGGCAAAGTGAGCAAGAGATATTTGAAGTCAAAGAGGCTTCCTTTAAGGAGCAGATTTTTCACGGAAAGGAACTTTTTATCATGGACCATCTCGCAGGTTACGTATTTTCCTCTTCCAATGTCCCCTGAGATGAAGTTCACCCCGTTGAGTCCACCTGCCGAAGTGCCGATCACATAAGAAAACGAAAGATGATGTTCCATGAACACATCAAGCACTCCGGCGGTGAAAGCGCCGCGCATTCCGCCGCCTTGTAAAACAAGCCCTGTCTTTTTCGCCATGGAAGGATTTTACCCTACTGGGTAAAGTCTCGCTACGAGCCTATAAAATCTCAATGAAGAATTCGACAAGGGACTTGATCCCAATTCCAAGAAGAACAAGACCACCGAAAAGATTCGCAATCTCGTAATGACCACGCAACAGTTTATTGATTCCCTTGCCAAGGAAGACCCCAAGAAGGGAGATGACGAAAGTGCAGATCGCGATGATGGCAATCACCCACATGGTGACGGAGAAGGGGACGGAAGCAGGGTTTTCCGCATTGATCGTGGATGTCAAAGTGATGCCGACGGCGAACGCGTCAATGGAATCCGCAACGCCTTGAAGCAAAACAGAAGGAATGGAGAATTTGCCTTCTTTTTTCTCCTCGGGTTTCACGATGCCTTTAATGCCATCAAACATCATTTTTCCGCCGATGATGGCCAAAAGTCCAAAGGCAACAAGAAGGTGCCAGGGGCTAATCTTGTCGATGAAGGTCGCGCCTAAAAAATAACCAGCAAGCGGGAAGAGGCCCTGCAAAGCAGCGTAGACGAAAGCAATAAAAATGGCCTGCCAAACTTTGAGGCCCTTATATACCAGCCCATCGGTAATCGAGAGAGCCAGACAATCCATCGCAAGCGCGACGCCAAGCAAGATTGCGGTTCCGATCCATTCCATAGCCCGGCAATTATGGTTCACAAGGGGGAACGATTACAAGAAAAACAACGCCGTCGAGGCAAATTAATTTCCAAAAGCGCCCAAGTTTTCTAGCGCGAAGGCAAGGCCATCCTCTTCGATGCGTTTCGTCACGAAATGGGCGTGCTTTTTTACTTCATCTTTGCCATTGCCCATGCACACGAAAGTGCCGCAGGCATCGCTCATAGAAATGTCCTGAAGGTCATCTCCAAAGGCAATCGCTTTCTCTTTGGAAACACCGATTGATTTGAGAACCGCTTTTATGCCTTCTCCTTTGATGTGGGGGAGGATTTGGATGTCCATCCCAAAAGGGGCAAACCGGAAATAAGTTAGCCCAGGGTTTTCTTCTTCGATTTTCGAATCGTATTCCGCCGGTCCAAAGAAAAGGACGCCGACGCAATCTTGGTTCTCATAAGGTTTCACTTTCGGAAGCGGGTCTTTAAATATCTCGTAATAGGCTTTCGTGTATTCGTCGGGTTCATGAATCATAAAGCGCGACTTCACGGTCACGATTTCAAGGTTTCTTCCTAAATTGGTCACGGTTTTGCAAAGATTTTGAATAATTTCGTGGTCGACGAGTTGCTTAAGAACGAAGTGATTTCCCACCTTTGCGACGCCGCCCGCATGGCTGATGTAGCCGTTCCAACGAATGCCTAAATCATAAAGGCCAAGGGAATGGATGCTTTCATAATTTCTCGCAGAGCAAATAAAGACTTTCGTCCCTTGTTTTTGTAGACGCTTGATTGCCTCGATTCCAGAAGGAATGAAACTTCTTGAAACGTGGTCAAACAAGGTCCAGTCAATATCGAAAAAAGCCGCTTCATACTTCATATTACCAACTCACTTTACTATTCAATTCACACATTAAATCAACGTCAACTTTCACGACTTCGCGATCGTAAGTAACAAGGCCATTCGTTTCTTGTTCTACATCGCTAAGCTGTGTGAGAACATAGGAAGATACCTTTTGCTTTTGCACGGTCTTTTTAAGTCCCTTCAAGAAGAGCTTCGTAAGCCCCCGTTCCAGTTTTTCTTTCGTCTTAAAAGATTTATAGCCAAATTCCTTTGAAGAAAAACAATGATCGGGAATTCTTAACGAATATCCGCCGAATTCGGATAAAGACAAAACGCGTTTACCATCATGCTTCATGTGAATTGGCTTAAAGTAGATGTGATTGCCGCTATAGTCGCCAACCCCTTGGTCGTACCAGCCGCAGTCGGAATCAATAAGCCGACTGCTGTCTAACTTGCGAAGCTTTTCAGTCAAGCGGGCGGAATCGAATTGACCCCAGCCTTCATTAAAAAGAACGTAGGTGCAAACGGAAACCGCATTAAATAGAAGCGAGGTGATCCCTGGCATTTGAGATTCAAAAAACTTTCTTGAGACCTCGTCTTTTTGTCTAAACCGCGCATAATCTTTCGGCCTGTTGTCTTTAAAATGGAACGGGATGAAAGGCGCTAGGCCGATCAAAATGGGACTGTAGCGCCCACCATTGTTCACGAAGTCTTGAACAACAAGAATGCCTAATTTGTCACAATGATAATACCAGCGGGCAGGTTCAATTTTGATATGCTTGCGAAGCATGTTGAAGCCCATGGATTTCATCAGAGCGATATCGTTGATCATTGCCTGATCGCTAGGTGCAGTGAGACCGCCATCTGGGAAATAACCTTGATCAAGAACGCCCTTCATAAGATAAGGCTTGTTGTTCAACGCGAAGACCTTTTTCCCATCCAAAATTGCGGTTCCGAATTTCCTAAGCCCGAAGTAAGAACGGACTTTGTCTTCGTTCACGCCAATTTCTAGATCATATAAATTTGGTTCTTCTGGCGACCATGAATGAAAAGAGGTGGAACAGTCAACGGTGACACGTCCCTTCCCATCAAGTTTGCCTTTGAAGACAACGTGCCCTTGGAAGGAAGCCTTTACGAAAGAAGAAGCAATATCCCCATCCACCGTGACGGTGATTTTCGCATTCTTAGAATCGAAATCAGGCTCGATTTTCAATACACGTATTGCCTCTTTTGGAATCGCCTCAAGCCATACGCACCCCCAAATGCCAGAAGTGGAAGTGTACCAAATCCCGTTGGACGTTAGAGACTGCTTTCCTTTGGGATATACGTGCGAAGTAATATCGTCTTGGACGAGAACCAATAACTCGTTATCTTCCTCCGCCGATTTTATTTCAAATTCAAAAGGCAAATACCCGCCTTCATGCCTTCCCAAAAGCTTTCCGTTAAGGGAAACCACAGCAACTTGGTCCACGGAGTCAAAATGAAGCAAAACCCGTTTTCCGATAAATTTCTTCGGAAGAGAAAAGCGTTTTCGGTAATGGAGGAAATCGTCCTTCGCCGGCACTTTTTCTATTCCGGACAAAGGGGTTTCGATTGCAAACGGGACTAAAACTTTGCTCGAATAGTTTTCAGGCGCTTTGGGGTCTTTGTTCAAGCAAAATTCCCATTCTCCGTTCAAGGAGAAGTAAGATTCGCGTTCCATTTGAGGACGCGGGTATTCGCCTCTAGGGCATTGACGATCAATCTTTTTCCCCTCGGACGTGAGCATGGCCATATTGTAACAGGGGAACAGCCTCATCGTGATATAATCCACAGCCGAAAGAAGGGCAATTATGAAGCTTTCTGACATTCAAAAATCGATTGGTAAGGAAGAGGCGGACGCTTGGGTTCTCATAGATTATGAAAATAGGAACCCAGTGGTCGCTAAACTCCTGTGCCATAAAATGCTGACTAGAAAAATCGTGGTTATCATCCCAATGGAGGGAAAGCCTCAAATAATTTGTCACTCGATTGATCAGGTTTTCTTAAACGTTGAGGAGATCACCAAGGACTTCTCGCTTAACGTCTACAAAACATGGCAGGAGATGCTGGCATTGGAGAAAGCCTTATTGTCGAACTATAAAAAAATCTTGATGGATATCTCCGAGAACGGGCTTTTAATGAGAGTTTCGTTGGCGGACTACGGTTCAGTAGATTATGTCAAAAGCCTTGGCTTAGAAGTATCTTCAAGCATGAATATCCTGCAATCAATGACTGCAATAATCTCAGAAAAAGGCCGCAAATTGCAACAAAAAGCCTGCAAAACCGCCTTGAAAATAAAAGATGAGGCTTTTGCAAAGATTGCGGATGACATCAAGAAGAACGGCGTAAGCGATGAATATGAGATTCAGCAATTCATTTGCGATCGCTTCCACGAGGAAGGGATGATTTATGACGACCCCGCGATCGTGGCCATTGGAAAGAACGCCAACAACCCTCATTATGGCCCAACAAAAGAAATTCACTCGCCCATAAAAGAAGGCGATCTCGTTCTTATCGACATGTGGGCAAAGTACGATGAAGAAGAAGCGGTGTACGCGGACATCACCTGGATGGCCTATGTCGGAAAAGAAATTCCCCAAATCTATAAAGACCGCTTTGCCATTGTTAAAGCGGCTAGGGATGGAGTTATCTCATTTTTGAAGAAGGAACTTCCTTTAAGGAACGTCCACGCTTATGAAGCAGACGACGTCGCTAGAAAAATAATATCCGACGCTGGGTACGGGGATTACTTTGTTCATAGAGTCGGGCACAACATCGCCGACGATGTTTCCCCGCATGGCCCAGGCGCAAACCTGGACAATTACGAAACGCACGATGAAAGAATTTTGCTTTCAGGCACGTCATTCTCGGATGAGCCGGGGGTTTACGCGCCCGATTTTGGTATGCGCAGCGAAACCGATTTGTATAACGATAACGGAAAATTAGAAGTCGTGGCTGGGCTTCAAGATGAGCTCATCGCGCTTCTGGCTTAATCGTTAATCGAGACGACTTTGTAGCCGGCTTTGGTAACGGCGTCGCCAAGAGCGGAATTTTCAACGTTCCCCTCCGACTCAACGATAGCTTTCTTATCAGCTAAAATCACTTGGACGCTTTTCACTCCAGTAACCGTTTCAAGAGCGTTCTTCACGTGGGCGGCGCAGTGTTCGCACATCATCCCGGAGATAACGATTTCTTTTTTCATAACAATTCCTTCTTTCTTTGTAGACAAGAGTTTATCAACGTCTTCGAGATTAATTTTAACTTTTCTATGGCAAGTGTGGTTCTTATAAATATCGAAAAGGTTAATTCTTAAGGCATTGCAAACAACGGTTACCGAAGATAAAGCCATCGCCGCGGCCCCATACCAAGGTTTCAGCTTCGCTAAACCAAGGCCAGAAAAAGCTCCTGCAGCAACGGGGATCATGATGAGGTTATAGAAGAATGCCCAAAATAAGTTTTCTTTGATATTTAAAAGGGCGTGCATAGAAAGCCGAATGGCTGCAGCGGCATCACGAAGAGTTCCTTTCATCAAAACCACGTCCGCCGAATCAATCGCAACGTCGCTCCCGGCGCCGATTGCAATCCCAATATCCGCCGCAGTCAACGAGGGAGCATCGTTAATCCCATCACCGACCATCGCGACGCGACCAATCTTTTTAAGGGATTCTACAAAGGCTAATTTGTCACCTGGCAGAAGGTCGGCTTTCACATATTCAATGCCTGCCTCTCTCGCGACATAAGTAGCAGTCCTTAAGTTATCCCCAGTAAGCATCACGGGGATTAAACCTAGATTTTTGAATTCCTCGACGGCTTTCTTCGAGTCTTCTTTTAAAGAATCAGAAACTGCGATAACCCCGCAAAAGTCGTTTCCTTTTGCAAAAAGAAGGGGAGTTTTGCCTTCATTTGATAAGCCAGCAACAATTTCTAATGTCTTAGAATCCAAATGAACCTTGTCCTCAAACAAAGCGGCTTTCCCGCCATAGCAAACAATGCCACCAATAAGCCCAGAGACGCCTGCGCCCGAGATGGCCTTAAAGTTTGTGACTCGCTCAGGATTTATTCCTTTTTCTGTTCCTTTCTCGACAATCGCTTTGGCCAAAGGGTGCTCAGAGGATGTTTCCAAAGAGTAGGCAAGGGCAAGAAGCTCATCCGAATTGTGTTCGCCAAAAGGGATAACATCCGTCACGGTTGGAGTGCCTTTCGTTAACGTGCCCGTCTTATCGAGAAGAACAAAATCGACTTTCCCAGTCTCTTCCAAGGCGGAAGCCGTTTTAAATAGAATTCCATTCTTAGCTCCTTTGCCTGAGCCGACCATAATCGCTACAGGAGTGGCTAAGCCAAGCGCGCAAGGGCACGCCACAACAAGAACCGAAACGCATCGTTCAAGAGAATAAGTCAAAGTGCTCATCTCGCCGTTAAAGGCCCCATTAACGTAATTGCCACCGAAAATGAGCCAGCCAAGCAACACGATCAAAGCGATGAGGAGAACCGCAGGGACAAAGATGCCGGACACTTTGTCCGCAATCCGAGAAATCTTGGCTTTGCTCATTGCCGCGTCTTCAACCATCTTCACGATTTGTTGTAAGGTGGTTTGGCTGCCCACTTGAGTAGCCTTACATTGCAATGCGCCGTTCTTATTAATCGTTCCGCTCGATACGCGGTCATTGGCTTTTTTATCGACCGGGATGCTTTCTCCGCTTAAAGCAGATTCATCTACAGCACTTTCTCCTTCTAAGACAACGCCGTCTACGGGAATTGCCTCGCCGGGGCGGACGAAGAAAATATCTCCAGTCAAAACATTCTCCGTCGGAATGGTTTCCTCCTTGCCGTCCCGAAGAACATGAGCTTCTTTTGGAGACAAGTCGAGCAAAGATTTGATGGCGTTGGTAGTTTTCCCTTTCGAAAAAGATTCCAGGGTTTTCCCAATCGTAATGAGCGTCGGCACCATGCCAGCGGTTTCGAATGTCAGACCCATGGAAAGAGACATCACCTTTTTCCAACCCGCCTCACCCATCTCAGGCCCAAGGAGGGAAGACATCAGGAACAAGACGACGACGCCATAAATGAACGCGATCCCACTTCCGAGAGAGACAAGCGTGTCCATATTAGGCCCTCCGTGAATCAAGGAACGGAAGCCCGAAACGAAGAAAGCGTGGTTGATAAGCAGGATGGCTAGCGATAGGCACATTGCCAAAATCCCATAATAGAAGGGATTCTCACCAATCACTCCTAAAGGCCATCCCCAGCTATGGTTCATATAGCCCATGGAAAAATAGAAAAGCGGGATCAAGAGAACAAGCGAAACAATCAGTCTCCGAACTAGTTTAGGCGTTTCTTCGTCGGCGATCGTTTCTTTCTTATTCCCTGCTGTTCCAGACACTTTCGCGCCATAGCCGGCTTTCTTAACGGCCTCGCAGATACCCCGCTCGTTAGTGGAGGAGTCAAATGAGACAACCATCGAATTCGTTAGCAAACTAACATCAGCTTCCTTCACGCCAGGCAACGAGGAAACGGCCTTTTGAACATGAGCGGAGCAAGCGGCGCAGGTCATGCCGCTTACATCAAATTTAACTTTCTTATCCATGCTTATTTCAGACGCTTGATGAGTTCCATCGTCTCCCCGATTACCTCGTCTTTTCCGGCGAGAATGTCATCTTTCACGCAACTTTCTAAATGCGCATTCAAGATGGTGTAGCCAAAGGATTCAAGGGCTTTTTCTGCCGCGGAAAGCTGAATTAGAATGTCTCCGCAATAACGGTCTTCTTCGATCATCTTGGCGATGCCTTTTAATTGACCTTCGATTCGAGAAACGCGATTTACGAGCTTTTTCTTTTCCTCTTCACTACGAGGCTGGTGCTTTTTCTTAGCGCAGCAAGGACAGGTATTTTCTTCCATAATATATACCCCCTAGGGGTATCTTAATCTTAATATCGTTTCCTTTTTCACACAAGCAACATGCATATGAAAAAAGCCCTGGGTTTCCCAAGGCTTTTAGATGGCTGACGTGATTAGTCTTCGTCTTTCGTGACATCCACGATTTGCGGATTTGCCGAGAAGTTCTTAGAGCTTTGTGCAGCGGAGATCGCGCGGTCTTTGCTCTTGTAGGACTCGCCCATGACAAGGACAGACCCGTTATCGCCATAAACGATGAACTGGTAGCGGCCTTGCTTATCGCAGGTCACGGTGACATCCGTGGAGTTGAACTTCTTTTGAACCTTCTCGAGGGCACCATTGACGCCGTTCTTGGCGGCGTAAGCGGCGGTCGCGAAGAGAAGTTGGCCGTTATTGGCAAGAAGCCTTCCGCGATATTTCTTGGTCTCGTCGATATAGATTTCGAACTTGCCTTTGCCGCTATTGTCGGCCTTGGCAAGAGTGATACGCCATTCCCTGACTTCATCTTCCGGGATTTCGTCGAGATCAACAATCTTGTCAGTCTTGTAGAACTTCTCAACGGATTCCAGAGCACTTTGGGCGCCTTTGGTGTTCGGATAGTATTCACCAGCGACGATCAAACGGGAATCAGAGGCGGTGTAGAGACGGAACTGGGCGTATTTGTTCTTGTCGATAACGATCTTAGCGACGCCGCCAGCAACGGCTTTAACTAAAGTGTCGATGCCTTTGTGGGCGCCATCTCTGGTCTTATAACCATTGGAGACGATGAGAATCTCTCCGTTATTGGCCTTCAAACGATATTTGAAGAAGCCAGCTTCAGGATAAACTTCATACTTGCCTAGAGCTTTCTGAGTTTTAGGAGCGGCTGCGGCTTTCGGAGCAGCTTTGGTGGCGGCTGCGGCTTTCGGAGCAGCTTTGGTGGCGGCTGCGGCTTTCGGAGCAGCTTTGGTGGCGGCTGCGGCTTTCGGAGCAGCTTTGGTGGCGGCTGCGGCTTTCGGAGCAGCTTTGGTGGCGGCTGCGGCTTTCGGAGCAGCTTTCGGGGTTGCGGTCTTAGTGGGTTTCTTTTCTGCTTTCATCGGTTTTTCCTCCGTTTTGGCTATTTTATCATCTTTTGAAGCGGCAGAAGGGGTTTCCGAAGTTTCCTCTTTAGCGGAAGAATCGGCTTCAGATTCCACGGGTTTTTCTTCCGCGGGTGCGTCTTTCGTTTCAGCAGCGTTCTCTTCAGCCACGGGCTCTGCCTTTGTTTCGGGAACAGGCTCTTCCTTGGTCTCTTCTTGAGCAGGAGTCTCATTAGAAACCGAAGCAGCAGTTTCGTCGTCTTTCTTCTCTTCGGATTCACCATTAGAAGAAGTTTTCTTTTCTACGGTCGGGATGGTAGAAGGAAGAGGCGTGAAGGTAGCGGTGGAATGGGTATCCGGATCAGAAGTGACGCAAAGTAACGGCAAGATAGCCACAAAAAGGCACATGACAATAAGAACGATGGCGAAGACAAAAGAGCCAATCGAGTTGCGATTCATCATCCCCCAATAAGCAAGGTTCATAGCCGCGCGGAAGCCAAGGAAAAGAGCAAGCAAATCAAGCAGAGCGAACCAGCCGCGTCTCTTACAAAGGGCAACGATGAACATGACAATCACGAAGACAAGGCCAGCATACATCGCGATGCCAAGAAGCAGTCCAATGGTTCCCCCTTGGAAATAAAGGGCGCTAAGTATATTGCTGAATTCTTCCTGGGAGAAATATTCATTCAAGTCACCAGCGGCGCCAAACGGAAGGAAAGACAGACCAAAGGTCAATAAGCAAATGGCTACGACGACTATCGTAACGATAATTGATGTTTTCTTTGTTTTCATAAGCAGTTGCTCCAGTCGGAGAACATTCTACTAGGTTACAGGCGTTTGTCACGCACGATAAAAGCCCCCGCCAAAAAGAGCGGGGGCATGTATGCGAATTTGAAAGCAATTAAATGCCGTTAGGGTTTTTCTTCTGGAAATTGTAGGCATCTTTGCAAGCGTCAAAGATATCTTTCTTTGCTTTCCAGCCAAGTTCTTTTTCCGCTTTAGAAGCGTCCGCGTAGTTTTCAGAAACATCACCGGGTCTGCGAGGATCAATCACATAGGGAATCTTAATTCCGTTCGCTTTTTCGAAAGCGTTCACAAGTTCGAGGACCGAAGTGCCCTTACCAGTGCCTAAGTTATAAATGACTAGGCCAGGATTCTTGGCAAGTTTAGAAAGCGTGGCGACATGGCCTTCCGCCAAATCGACGACGTGAATGAAATCGCGGATGCCCGTTCCATCAGGAGTTGGATAGTCATCGCCAAAGACATGAAGCTTTTCTCTTTTTCCGACAGCAACCTGGCAGATGTAAGGCATAAGGTTATTGGGAATGCCGTTAGGATCTTCGCCAAGAAGTCCGGAGGGGTGAGCGCCAATGGGGTTGAAATAACGGAGGAGAGCGATGTTCCAATCGGGATTCGCCTTTTGGGCGTCAGTTAGAATTCGCTCGATCACGAGTTTTGTCTCGCCATAAGGATTCGTCGCATCTGAAGTCGGATCGCTTTCCTTCAAAGGAACATGCTTCGGAATGCCATAAACGGTAGCAGAAGAGGAGAAGACGAGGTTCTTGACCCCGAATTCTTTCATCAGAGCGAGAAGGGTGAGCGTGGAAATAAAGTTATTCGAATAGTATTCAATCGGCTTCGCGACGCTTTCGCCAACGGCTTTAAGCCCAGCGAAATGGATGACCGCGTCGATCTGTTCTTGCTCGAAAACCTTTTTAAAGGAAGGATAATCGCAGCAGTCGACTTGATAGAACCTAGGCATCACTCCGGTGATGGTTTGAATGCGCGAGAGAACTTCTTTTTTTGAGTTGCAGAGGTTGTCCACCAAAATGGGTTCGTAGCCATTTTGAATCAGGCAAATAACGGTTTCGGAACCAATAAATCCGGTTCCACCAGTAACAAGAATTCTTTTCATTTTTTAGCTCCTTTTTTAACTGGGGTTTCTTTCTTTTCTTTTTTCGCTTTCGCTTCCTTTTCCGCAGCTAAGCGCCTCGCCTCTTTTTTGGCGTCGCGCTCGGCCCGGTGATTCGCTTCTTTTTGCTCGGCTTCGACGGCTTTTTTCTTCTTTTCGTCGCCGTGCATATCGGCGCGAAGAGCTGCGATAATCGAATCGGATATTAGTTTATTCGCCTGGGACTGAATAGCAAGGCGAAGAGCGATTAAGCCAAGCGAGGCACGCACATCTTCTTCATTATTTTTGCTCTTTTTGCCTTTTTCGGAAGCACTGCTCTTGGTGAAATTCTCAATCCTAGAAATGGTCTTCTTCGCCGTTTCATTAAGAATCGAGCTTTCCATGCTGGCCCAAAAGGCGTAAAGCCGTCCTTTGTCTACGGAGACGCAGGAATCTAATTCCAGAAGCAAGGACATATCCGCCATCGAAATGGTCGACTTCATCAAACAAATGGCCATCAAATAGCCGATCTGTTCTTTGGAATACTTCTTTTTGACCGGAAGGTCGATCATCTTGGCCTTGACGTAGTTGTTGACCATGAAAGACGTAAGCATGTTCTCTTGGTCAAGGGTCAAAGAATCCAAGGTTCCGTTAATGTATTTCAGAACCTGCTCCATGTAAAGCTCTACGCCAGGCAATTCTTTGTATTGGGGCAAGGAAAAAGAAGCGACGGTTTCAAGATACTTTTTTAATTCCGCAATTTCCTTTTCCATATTAATCAGCGCTTTTTGATCTCTTCCTGCAAAATCTTGCTTACGGCAGCAGGGTTGACCTTGCCTTTGCTAGCCTTCATGACCTGTCCGACCAAGAACCCGATGGCTCTGTCTTTTCCGGCCTTGAAGTCTGCGATTGACTGGGGATTTGCGTCCAAAACCTGTGTGACAAAGGCTAAAACGGCGCCTTCGTCATTCGATTGCTTTTCAATTTTGAGAGCAGTTCTTGCCTCTTCAGCCGTTCCTCCGTTCTCGAGCAAATAAGAGAAAATCTGCATCGCTTGCTTATGGGTATACCCCTCGTCTTGCAAATTGCAAACGTCCTTTAAGAGAGCAGGGGACAATGGGAATTCGTCGATTTTCTTGCCTTCTTTGTTAAGATAGGAGTTCACTTCGACAATAAGGAAGTTCGCGACGGTCTTAGCGTTTTTCGCGCCTTCGAGTGCTTTTTCGAAATAGGAAGACATCGCAAGATCCGACAAAAGAATGGAGGCATCTGTATCCGAAAGTCCATTCTTTAGATAACGTTCTTTCTTTGCGTCATAAAGCTCGGGGCAAGTCGCGATTGCATCGTTTACGAACTCGTCGCTCAAGTGAATCGGAGGGATATTGGGCTCGCAGAAGTATTTGTAATCGACCGCGTCGGTTTTGACTCTCATGAGCACGGTTTTGCCGCTTGCCTCGTCGAAACGCCTGGTTTCCTGCTGAACAGGGACGCCCGTAAGCAAGCATGCGCTTTGGCGAGCAATCTCATAGTCGAGAGCCTGTTCAATGTTTTTGATGGAATTAAGGTTCTTGATTTCGACCTTGGTGCCGAATTTTTCTTCGCCGAAAGGGCGCAAAGAGACATTCACGTCACAGCGGAGGGAGCCTTCTTCCATTTTCCCATCGCTTGTCAACGAATAAACGACGATGTTGCGAATCGCCTCAACATAATGCATGGCTTCGGTGCCTGAACGAATGTCAGGCTCGGAAACGATTTCCACAAGAGGAGTTCCCGCGCGGTTGTAATCCAAAAGGGAACAATCAGAAAGGTGCAATTGCTTGCATGTATCCTCTTCCATATGGATACGCTCAATCTTGATTCGTTTGGTGTTCCCGTCTTTATCAAGAATATCGAGATACCCATGACTTCCAATTGGACGGCGTTGCTGCGTGATTTGGAACCCCTTTGGAAGATCACTGTAGAAGTAGTTTTTGCGGTCGAAATAAAGGGTATGGTCGATGGTCATGTGAAGGGCGTTTGCCACGCGAATCGCATTGATGACCGCCTGCTTATTCACACGAGGCATCGTGCCTGGAAAGGCCATGTCAAACGGGGTGATCTCACTATTCGGAGTGCGGGAAAAGGAGTTCGGCGACGAGGAGAACATTTTGCTCTTCGTCTTCATTTGGACATGGATCTCAAGTCCAATAATCGCTTCAAAATTCATAGATTGCCCTCCTTTTTATTCAAAACAGAAAGCCCTGCAAGGCCGGTGATGTCCTCAAAGCATTTGGCGACCTCATAAAGCTCTTTCTCTTCAAACGCCTTGCCCATGAAGTTAACTCCTAGAGGCATGCCGTCTTCTAAACCTAAGGGCAGAGTAATCGAAGGAAGGCCAGCGAAATTCCCAAGCGCCAAATGGTTATCGGCGACCAAATACTCGTTGGAGAGTTTATTGGAAGCGCCGCCGATGAGCGGGGCGGTTGAAGGGGCCGCAGGCAGATAAATGCAATCGTAGTCGCTAAGAATTTGGTTCACGCGCTCCACGATTTTGGCGCGGTTCTTTTGGGCACGGAGGAAAAGAACATCCTGGTTTTCTTTCATAAGGGCGAAACTGCCGATGACAAAACGACGTTTGATTAATTCGGAGAAGCCTTTCGTTCTCGCATTGAACATAACGTCTTGATAGGTATTGCCACCATAATAGGGGCCGAATTTGATTCCATCTAAATTCGCATCGTTGCTCGTCGCCTCGGCGCAGCTGATGACGATATAGGTTGGGTAGATGGATTGAAGTAACGCGAGGCCAAAGTCGACGTAATCAACTTCCGCGCCGCTTTGTTTCATCTTTTCGATGGAATTATCAAAGAATTGCAGGTTTTTCTTATCGGAAATGGAATCAACAATTTCCCGCAAAACCGCGATCTTTTTGCCTTTTAAGGAAGGAGAAGCGATGTTTGCGTAGTTTTCAACAGGGCGGTTCGACGAGGTGAAATCCATATCGTCTCTGCCGGAAAGAGCTTCAAGGATGATCGCGTTATCTTCCACCGAACGAGTGAAGAAGCCAACGTGATCGAGACTTGGAGCGAAGGGGAATAAGCCATAGCGAGAGATTCTTCCCCAAGTCGGCTTCATGCCAACAAGACCCCCGAAAGAAGCGGGTTTGCGAACGGAGTCACCGGTATCGGAACCTAAGGCGAAAGGAACGATCCCAGCAGCAACCGCCGCGGCGCTGCCGCAACTTGAGCCACCAATCATTCTCTTATGAGAGGGATCGTAAGGGTTATAGGTGATGCCTTTGTGGCCAGTAGTTCCTGTGCCGCCCATCGCAAGTTCGTCTAACGTAGTTTTGCCGATGAGCACGCATTTCTTATCTTTGAGTTTGGCAACAACCGTCGCGTCGAACAAAGGAACGTAGCCATTCAAGACGTTGCTAGAAGCCGTCGTTTCGATATCCTTCGTGGAAAAATTGTCTTTTGCCAAATAAGGAATGCCCCAAAGAAGGTTGTCTTCTTCTGGCTCAGTCAAAGTTGAAGCAAAGGCGATCGCCTCGTCTTCAAGAATAAGCTCAAAGCAGTTTTGCTTATCTTCTTTCGCCCTATTAAGAGCCTCTTTCGTGAGCTCAAGCGGGGTCGTCTTCTTTTCCACCAAGGCTTGGTGGATTTCTTTTATGGAACAATCTAGGTAGCTCATCATCCAATCACCTTCGGCAATTTGATTTGCCCATCTTCTTTTGATCCGGCGTTTCTTAGGGCCTCGTCACGATCTAAAGGCGCAGTCGGAATATCTTCCCTTAAAAAGGAAGTAGTACAGTCGAAGGGGAAAGTCATCGGCTCATAAGAATCGAGGCCCTCGATTTCCCCAATGAGATCCATTTGGCGTTTCAAAACGTCGAACTCTTCAAGCAAGGTCTGATACTGTTCATCGCTCATCGTGAAAAGGAGACGATTCGCCGCATCTTTAAGCACATCTAGCGTGATTTCTTTCATGCGTTTTCCTCAATACTAACAAATTAGCGCGGTTATTATAGGCGAAAGAGGTACTCTCTTCTAGAAGAGAGGGTCTTAGGACTGGCGGAGGGTGGAAAGGTGGCTGCGGGCCTCTTCTTCATCCATCACTTTAATCCCGAGCTCTTGGGCTTTCACAAGTTTGCTACCCGCGTCAGATCCGGCGATGACGACGTCTGTTTTCTTTGAAACGGAGCCCGATACTTTGGCGCCGATCCCTTCTAGAATCGCGGTTAAGTCGGAGCGGGTATAGTGTTCCAAAGCACCAGTCAAAACAACGGTCTTCCCGTAGAAATAGTTGTTCACATCAATCGTATCCGTCCCCAGATAAGCAAAATTAACGCCTTCTGCCTTTAGACGTTCAAGCATCGCTAAATTAGAGGGGTTATGGAAATAATCGAACAGGCTCTTGGCCCCAACAGGTCCGATATCGGAAATCTTCAAGTAATCCTCTTCGGAAAGCGAGTAGAAATCTTCGAGATTGCGGTGCATCTTCGCCAAGGTTTTCGCGGTTTTTGCGCCGATTTCTTTAATCCCAAGGCCATAGAGTAGTCTTTCTAAGGACTTCTGTTTCGAATTTTCGATGGCGGTCACTAGAGCATTCATGCTCTTATCGCCCCAACCATCAAGCGCCTTGATTTCCTGCACGTGATCATATAGATGGTAAATATCCGGGATGTCTTTCAAGAACCCTTCCGCGAAGAGTTCCTCAACAACGGAGTCACCCATGCCGTCGATATCCATCGCATCACGCGAAGAGAAATGGATCAAAGACTCAATCTTACGAGAGGCGCATTCTGGGTTCAAACAATAATGAAGGCCGACGACTTTCTCCAAAGGCGCGCCGCAGACAGGGCAAGTTTCCGACATGACGAATGGCTTTTCGCCGCCGTTACGTTTCTCCGTCAAGGGACGAACAACCTCAGGGATGACGTCCGCGGCTTTTCTTAGCACAACGTAATCGCCGATCATGAGGCCCTTCTCTTTGATGAAATCCTCGTTGTTGAGGGTTGCTCTTTGGACCAAGCTCCCCGCAACGCGCACGGGTTCGAGAACGGCGTTCGGAGTGATTCTTCCGGTGCGGCCTACCGTCAAGACGATGTCGAGCAGCTTCGTGCTGACTTCAAGGGGCGGGAACTTATAAGCCGTCGCCCATTTCGGGGTCTTTGCCGTGTAGCCCAAAACGTCATAGGAATCGATGTCATCCACTTTGAAAACGAGGCCATCGATGTCATAGCCAAGGTCCTGACGTTTCTTCGTATATTCTTCGATATAGGCCAATAGTTCTTCAACCCCGTGGAGCTTTCTTCTTTCGTGATTGGTACGGAAGCCAAGGCCATCAAGATAATCGAGAGACTCGCTATGGACGTTATGGCCGAGTTCTCTCGCATTCACAAGGTAATACCAAAAAGCGTCCAGCCCACGTTTTGCGGCAACGCTAGAATCGAGATTGCGGATAGATCCAGCCGCGGCGTTGCGGGCATTGGCGAATAACGGTTCGCCCGCTTTTGCTCTCGCCTCATTAAGGCGGTCCAAAGAAGCCTTTGGCATGTAGACTTCGCCGCGAACTTCAAGAGGACGCGTTTCTTTGATGTGCAAAGGAATTGAAGGAATCGTGATCACGTTTTGGGTCACGTCTTCGCCCATAACACCATCGCCACGAGTAACGCAATATTGCAGCTCGCCCTTGTCGTAAACAAGGCTCATGCCGAGGCCGTCGATTTTTACTTCGCCAACATAATCGACGACGTTTTTCCCCAGGGCTTGCCTGACTTTACGGTCGAAATCGCGAACGTCATCTTCGTTATAGACGTTGCCAAGCGAAAGCATCAAACGCTTATGGGGGATCTTTTTAAATTCGGAAAGAACCTGCCCACCGACTCTTTGAGTTGGGCTATTTTTAAATTTCAGATCGGGAAAGTCCGCTTCGAGCATTTGAAGCTCATTCATCGCCCGGTCATATTCAGCATCAGAGACGGAAGGATTGTCCTTCACGTAATATTCGAAGTTCCAGCGTTCTAGTTGTTCCGTTAAGAACAGAATGCGGGTTTTTGCTTCTTCGTGGGTCATGCTTCTCCTCCTTTTTTATTGATGCGGTGCAACAAGGGGACCGTGCCTAATAGAGTTTTCTGCTCGCCGGAATCAAAAGCGATGATGATGATCTTGGAATCGATAATTTCTTTTACCGTACCTTCACCAAATTTGTCATGGCGGCAACGATCGCCAACGCCCCAATCTAGGATTCCGTTTCCAGAGGAGGGGTTCGGCGCCTCTTTCTTCGGCTCTTCGAAGGGTGAAATGGCATCGCCATCGCTGAAGAAAGAAACGTTGCTGTACCGGCCGCCTGAAGAATTAGACCAAGTGACCTTGTCTTTTCTGGTCTGATAGGGGTTATCGTAAGCGTGGTAGAGGTTGGATTTCGGGAACTCAAGTTTCGCCTCTTTAAAGAATTGACTTGGAACGGCGTGAGAATCAGTCGCGTAGGAATAGCCTGAATTGCAGGTCACGAAGAGCTGTTTTTTGGCCCGGGTCATTGCGACATAGCAAAGCCTTCTCTCTTCTTCCATGCCATCGCTGCCTCTTTCTTCTTGGCTGCGCATAGAAGGGAAAGAGCCTTGATTCACGCCGATGATGAAGACATTATCGAACTCAAGTCCTTTGGCGACATGAATCGTCATCAGGGAGACATAATTGCCCTCATTCATATCATCTTGGGAGGTCAGTAAAGAAACGTTCTGCAGATATTCCTCGAACGTCGAGTCGGGATGAGAGGAAACGAAATGGTTAATGTCATCGAACAGCGCGTTGACGTTGCCAGCCCGATCTTCATCGACGCCTTGATCTTCGGCAATGTATTCGTAATAGCCAAGGTCAGTGATAAAATCCCGCAAAACCGCCCCGTAAACCTCTAAATTGTCCGCTAGACGCTTTTTGCAATCTTCCATTTTGGTGATAAGAATCATCAATTGGTTAATCGCGCGGCTAGGAATATCGTCCGAATCATAACGTTCAATGTTCTGACAATAAACGTATTCGGAGACGCCTTCGCGTGCAGCGTGGTTTCTTATTTTCTCAACTGTTCCCTCGCCGATGGAGCGCTTTGGAACGTTCACGATACGTTCAAAGCTGACATCGTCCAACGGGTTAAGAAGCAATTTAAAGTAAGCCAAAACGTCTTTGACTTCTTTTCTTTGATAGAAGCGCAATCCGCCGAAAATGCGGTAGGGGATTCCGTGGCTTGCAAATTCGCTTTCGAAAGGACGGGTCAAATAAGAAGAGCGATAAAGGACGGCGATATGGGAATAATCGCCATCGCTAGCAACCGATTCGATTTTCTCCACAACCCATTTCGCCTCTTCGTTCGCATCATTGAAGCGTTTGACCGAGACAGGATCGCCGCCCCCGTGTTGGGTAAACAAATCCTTAGGAACCCTTTTCTTGTTGAAGCCGATGAGCGAGTTGGCCGCGCTCAAGATGTTTTGTGTCGAACGGTAGTTCTGGTTTAGGAAGATATCTTGGAAATCAGGGAAATTCCGTGGGAAGGCAAGAATGATGTCCTGATTCGCGCCGCGCCAGGTGTAAATCGTCTGATCAGGATCGCCGACGACATAAAGGTTGGTCTCGCTCGTCATCAAAAGCTTGATGAGTTCATACTGTTGGTCGTTCGTATCCTGAAATTCGTCAATAAGAATGTGGGAGTAGCGGCGTCTCCATTTCTCGCGGATGTTCTCATCATTTTTAAGAATCGCGACGGTTTGAAGAATCAAATCATCGAAGTCCAAGGAAAGCATCCCGCGTTTCTTCTGCTCATACTCAGCATAGAACTCAAGACATTCCTTTTCGTTCTCAAAGCTGAATTTGTTGATTGTAATATCCTCGGGATAGATGCCTTTTCCCTTTTGGTCGCGGATGTACATAAGCGCCATTTTCACCATGGGATCGCTTTTCTTGTAGCCCTTATCCATGGCGATGTTTTTAACCAACTTCTCTTGGTCGTCTTCATCGAAAATATTGAAAGCTGCGGGGTAGCCAATTGCCCCAGCCTCTCTTCTAAGAAACCTCGCGCAGAAGCTATGGAAAGTGGAAACCGTGAGGAACATCGACGCTTCAGGGACCAAGCCTCCGACGCGTTCGTGCATTTCCCCGGCGGCTTTGTTTGTGAAGGTGACCGCCAAGATCCGTGAGGGATCCACTTCAAAATGCTCAATTAAATAAGCAATGCGGCAAGTCAACACACGGGTCTTCCCAGAGCCAGCTCCGGCGATGATGCGCACATGCTGGGCGGATGTTGTAACAGCCTTCCGCTGTTCAGGATTCAAGGTAGATAAGTAATCATTCGTCATACCTCTCTATTTTAGACTCGGGAAGGCTCTTTATAAATAAAGAGACCGAGGAAAAACGAAAGATGTGGAAAACTCATTTCGGCGTGTGAAAAACTTTCTTATAAGCCCATGGCATTAGTAAAATATTGCCAATGAAGGTTTTCACGAAAAAGGAAACGCCGGTTCAGAATCTCGCTTTCTGTGCCATCATCGCCGGGTTCGACGGAATTCTTTCTTTAGTCAGCGCTTTATTGCCTTTGTCAGCTTTTTTCTTGATGCTCATCGCGCCGCTACTTTCCGCCTTGATTGGCTACTTTTGCCAAAAGAGGTACTACGCAGTCTATCTTTTTGGAGCTCTGGGTGTTTCCATAGCCGTTTCGGCTTGGAACTTCGAGAACACGCTTTTCTATTTGCTTCCCGCTTTATGCTCCGGAACCGCGTATGGGTTCTTCCTTCGCCGCGAAACAAATGTCATTGCAACGAACTTTGTGGTCGCGATGATCCAGTATTCTTTTTTCTGGCTTTCATTATTGCTAGTCAAAGCAATTTATGAAGTCGATATGAGAGAAGTCATCCTCGCCTTGCTAAACCTCAAATCATCCGAACTCCTATATGACAGCTTCGCCTTGTTCGCTCTCGCCTACTCTTTCGCGGTCACCGGGCTGTCACATCTGTTTTTCTCTTTGCAAGCAACCCATATCGGCATTGTGTTCAGAGAGAAGAAAAAAGCGGAAATGTGGTACCCAATCAGCGCCATCGTTTCCAGCTTATTTTGCGTTTTATTCATATTTATCTACGCAAAACTGGCATATTTTTTCCTCGGATGCGCATTTTACTGGGCTCTTGCAGGATTAGCGACGCGCTTCCCAAAACCCCATTGGTCTTTGTACCTGCTTTTGGGATTAACCGTTTTCGGCTCCATCCTATTGATTGCCTACTTCTTTCAAAGCGTTTCTCCTAGCACGGCCATCCTCACATTCGTCGTCTTCCCGTTAAGCTTCGCTTTGTCCTCTTTGCCCGATGTTTTTCTAGGATTGAAGAGCAACTCAAACTAAAATGAGAAGCGGAGCGGAAAAATGAAGTTCCTCAAAGAGTTTGGCATCGGTATTATCTTCGCGATTTGCTCGCCTCTTCTTTTGATATTGATCGCTTTGGTCGCCGTTTTCGGCATTTTGGATTTCATCGTCGAGTTTATCATCATGATGGTGAATTTTTTCTCCGGCAAGAAGTGCTTCCCCGTTTTCGAGGAGGATGAAGAAGCCTACAAGAGAAAACAGGAAGCGCTGAACATTGCTCAAGCGAAGGAACAACCTCAGCCTGCCCCTCAGCCCAATAACATCTACGTTCAGCAGGTCTATTACAATGCAACTCCAGGCGCTATGGGCCCCATGGGTCAGCAGGGGATCCCTTTTCAAAATCCCCAAGGCATACAGCAACAAGGGATGCCCTTTCAAAATCCTCAAGGGATCCAGCAACAAGGAGTGCCCTTCCAAGCAAGCCAAATTCCTCAGCCGAACCCTTCTTTTATACCTTTTACCGCGGATAGGATTCCCGGAGAAGCCGGATCTTTTTCCGAAGCGAGCTTCGCGGGGCAAATTCCTATGCAACCGCAAAATGAGCCCGTAGAAGCACCTGTCGAACAAGCGGAGGAGGCGAAGCATGAATAATCTTTTCCTCGTTTCCGTTTCCATGAGCGATTCCGACAGGAGGCTGCTCATCATTCTGATTGTCATCCTTTTCGTGCTTTTCTTATTGCTGGGTTTTTTAGGTATAGCCATCCATAAGACCATGGTTCATCAAGCGGAGAAAGTCGACACGATTATGTCTGACGCGGCAAGAACCCATGTTGTGGATTCCCCCAAGGCTTTCAAGAGCTTAGCCATGCGCAAAAGCAATCGTTTGCTTTATAAGCAGACCTTAATTCCCTTCGCGATCTCCGTGGTTGCCTTGCTTATTTGGGTGTTCTGCTCCTTGGGGTTCGGCACGTGGAAAGACAATATCTTCGCCCAATTCTCGGAACTATTCTTCCATTACGAATGGAATGCGGGCGCGGAAGTCTATCGCGATGATCCTCTCATTGTCAGGGTATTCGGCATCTCTATGCTCGCTCGATTCCCTGCGATAACCCATAAACCGACCTTTGTCCTAGAGCACCTTCCTGCCTATATCGAAGTGGCGCTTTTCTATGTCTCTTGGATTTGGTACGCCTATCTTTGCCAGGCTTGGATTTCCCGTTTCGTGATGATTCAGCACCGCGCGAAAACAATTTACTCAAAGTCCCTAAAGGATTTCAAAGCAGAAGAAGATATCCAATACACGCAGAAAAACCCGACGCCGCCGAGCCAAGATTAATCAAGCCAGTTCTTTGCCAAGAACCACCCGATCGAATAAATCAAAGTGTCGATTTGCATGGAGAAAAAATTAAGTCCGAATGTTTTCCAATCGAAATTGCTTTGAACGAGCGTACGGATGTTCGCGGCAAAATCGAAAACCGAGATTCCGATCCCTATGATAGCCGCCCAAGCGACCCAGTCGATGAAATGTCCACCCTTGTCTTTCACGTAAGCAAATGCGCCAAGGGCCGCTAGGAATTTCAAAACGTAAAGGATCGGATTGAAGGCATCCGAGATCACATTGATGAGATCAAGGGGCCTAGTCCAAAAAGAAAGCTCGGGGAACATCGTTTTCAGTTCCGTGAAAGTCTCTTGGCCCATCGCATTTTCAGGAAGCCAATGGAACCCAAAACAAATTCCCCAATAAGCCAAAGAGTTAATTGAGTTGATGATAAAAAGGATACCGCCAATGACAAGCAAAACCCTACCCACGCGAATGGAGGTTGGGACTTTGTTCTCTTTCCATTGAATAACTTGGGTCTGGGCGCGTTCTTTTCTCATAAAACTAAATCGACAATCTCCCAAGCAATCAAGGAAGCAACGACGACGATGAGACCCAAAAGAACAAAGAAAACTCTCTTATTGGCAAGCTGCTTTCTTGCTTTCTCGGGATCAGGCATGTCAGTCGTGACAAAAGAATTGCCCGGTAAGGCCTGATCGGCTTGGTTTTGATTCGTAAGGTTCGCGTTATCCATGAGATTAATATTTTAAAGCAGAAGAAGTGCGGGGGAAGGGCTCGGTGTCACGAATGTTCGCAACGCCAGTTAAATACATAAGCAAGCGGTCGAAGCCGATGCCAAAGCCCGAATGGATGCATCCGCCGTATTTCCTCAGGTTGAGATACCATTCAAGTTCATCGACGTTGCCGGCTTTCTCCATTTTTCTCTTAAGGACATCATAACGTTCTTCACGCTGACTGCCCCCGATGATTTCACCCTCTCCAGGAACAAGGCAGTCGCAAGCGGCCACGGTCTTCCCATCCGGGTTCTCTTTCATATAGAAAGCTTTGATTTCTTTAGGATAGTTGATGAGGAAAAGTGGTCCTTTTGCGATTTCCTCAGTTAAATAACGTTCGTGTTCAGAAGCCAGATCTTTGCCCCAATAGATATCGCAGTCATCGAACTTATGCCCGTCTTTCACGGCTTTCTGAAGCAGTTCGATGCCCTGGGTGTATTCCATTTTGATGAAAGGAGTGGAATAAACGCGGTGGAGTTTATCAAGCAATCCAGGGGCGATCATCTTATCGAAGAAAGCCATCTCATCCGGGCATTTTTCCAAAACCCAGTTGATGCACCACTTAATGCACTCTTCCATGCACGCCATGTCATCATCGAGGTCGGCGAAGGCAAGTTCAGGCTCAATCATCCAGAACTCGGACGCGTGGCGAGGAGTGTTGGATTTCTCCGCGCGGAAGGTTGGGCCAAAGGTATAAACATCGCGGAAAGCAAGGGCGAAAGCCTCAACATGAAGCTGCCCCGAAACGGTCAAGGAAACTTTCTTGCCGAAGAAGTCGGTTTCGCTGAGCTTGCCATCCTTGTCTTTCGTGCAAACGCTGAAAACCTGGCCGGCTCCTTCAGCATCGTTTCCAGTGAATTCCGGGGTGTGGACATAAACAAACCCGCGGGACTGGAAGAATTCATGGATAGCCAAGGCCAAGGAAGAACGGACACGATAAAGCGCGGAGAAGGTATTCGTACGAGGACGTAAATAGGCTTCATCACGAAGATATTCGAAACTATGACGCTTCTTTTGAAGCGGATAGTCAGGATCGACATCGCCAAGAACTTGGATTTCAGAAGCGTGCACTTCGAAAGGCTGCTTCATCTCGGGAGTCATGACGATTTTCCCCTTCACTAAGATTGCCGCGCCAGTAAGAAGGTGCGAGACAACATCGTGATTCGCAATCTTATCGTCATAAACGATCTGGATGTTTTTGAAGCAAGTGCCATCATTCAAAGCAATGAACCCAATCGACCCGGAGTCGCGGTTCGTACGGACCCATCCTTCCAAGAGGACGGAATCAAGGCTCGCGATATCTTCTTTCTTCGCGAAACGAGCATTAAGCTCGGAAACAGTAATGGCTTTCGGTTGCATAGCAGAGTTAGTTTACTACGTAATTCTTATTTTTTAAGGGCGAAAAGGGTTTTCCAGGGCTCAAATAGGAATAAACTAAAGCGCATGAAGTACAAAGTGGGTGACAAGGTCATTGTGTTGGTCGAACGGGGGGTTGCAAAAGAGGGCGATATCGGCGTTATCGACGCCGTTCATAAAGAGAGTTTCACAGTCGGGTTTTACGCGACCGAAGATGCCCTCATTGGCAATGCTTCCTATTACCCGGAAGAGCTTCGCCCAGCGGAAGAAGAAAGCATCATTTCTCCTTTTGAAAAAGGCGAGCACGTCATAACAAAAGCAGAAGTGGCTGGTTATCCTGCGGGCTTAAAAGGAATCGTCATGGACGTCTATCCCGAAAAGCACGCCTTAGCGGTTCAGGTAATTAAAGACGGAGATGATTTCCCCGCAATTTTGCCTTATAAAGAAGAAAACGTCGCAAAAATTAGCTAATTTCTAAGAAATAGAAAACGTCGCAAAAACGCGTTATTCCTCAAAATCCATCCAATGGTCAATTTTCCAGTTGGGATCTACGCCCAAAGTAAGCGGGGCGAAAATTTTGCGTTCATAAAGTCTTTCGGCGACTTTCGCAATCATGGCAGCATTATCGGTGGTGCACCAAAGGGGTGGAATGATCAAGTCGATTCCGGTGCCTTCGAGTTTGGTTTTCATTTGCTCACGGAGATAGCTGTTCGCAGAAACGCCACCCGCCAAAACAATCTGTTTGACATGATAGTCGCTTGCCGCGCGAAGAGCTTTTTCAACGACCATGCCGATTGCGACATCTTGGAAAGAACGAGCCATGTCATCGATATTCACGGGCTCACCTTTCATTTTCATCGAATTGACGAGATTGATGACTGAGGTTTTTAGTCCCGAATAAGAGAAATCGTATTTTCCTGCGCTAGGGCCTGCATCAGGGATTGGCAAGTGATAAGTATGCTGGCCTTTTTTCGCATGTTGGTCGATTGGCAACCCGCCCGGATAAGGAAGTCCTAAAACGCGAGCGACTTTGTCATAGCATTCGCCAACCGCATCGTCTTTTGTTTCGCCGATGATCTCAAAATCCAAGTCGCCCTTCATCAGGACAAGCTCGGTATTCCCGCCGGAAACAACGACGCAAAGCATGGGGTAAATGAATTCACCGACGTACTCATTCGCATAGATGTGTCCAGCCAAATGATGGACGGGGATGAGGGGCTTATCGTAAAGCATCGCAAGAGTTTTCGCCGCTTGAAGGCCAACGTGAAGGCAGCCAATGAGACCAGGTCCGCGAGTAACCGCGAAAGCATCCATATCCTCAAATTTCAAATGGCTTTCCTCAAGGGCCTCTTTCAAGCAAACGGCGATATTTTCCGTGTGAAGGCGAGACGCGATTTCCGGCATGACGCCGCCAAATTTCTCATGAACTGAGATCTGGGTTGCGACAACGTTAGCCAAAAGCTTGCCGTTATCGGTGATTGCCACGGCGGTTTCGTCGCAGCTTGATTCAATTGCCAAAATCTTAGCCATGGATGAGACTCCTTACCATCGCCACGGCATTCTCGCCGTTGGAGTAATATCCTTTTTTGACGGTGATTGCCTGGAATTTATGCTTCTTGTAGAACTTTTGGGCGTTCTCGTTGCTTTCTCTCACTTCAAGTGTCAGGAACTCGACAGGATCTTCTTGAGACTCGCAGTCTTTGATGATTTGGCCAATGAGCAGGTTTCCAATCCCTTTGCGCCTAAAGGCTTCTTTCACGCCGATTTGAGAGATGTAAGCGGAATTGAACGTAATGGAAAAATCAACAAAACCAACAACCTCGTTATCGACAACCGCGCAATAAAGATGGGAGACAGGATTTTCGTTAAGCTCGTAAAGCATCTGAGCTTCCGTATAAGGGGCCACGAAAACCTCATTCTCGATTTTCATAACCGCTTCCATGTCACTAGGAAGCATCTTCCTCACAATGGTTTTGAAATGTCCCTTGTCGTAATCGTCCTTTAAGTAAACCGGCTTCGCTCCAAGGGGCTCTTCGCATAGGTGAGCAGGGGTGTCGCAATGATTGAGATTCTCTAGGACGTCATAAGAGGCGCTTTCCATACCGAGATACTTGATATCGCCACAAGGAGTAACCTCTGGATGAGAAGAAAAGTACGCAAAAACCTCTTCGTTTTCTAAAATGCAGTCTTTTTCAACGACGTTCTCACCATTGTAAACCGCAAAATAACTCCGTTTCCCGCGGGCATTAGAAAGGCAAGCGGAGACGCCACCTTGATGCTGCAACACTTCCAATGAGGAAGCGAGGTATAAAGGAATATTAAGAGCAAAGCAAATCGTTTTGGCAACCGTCAAAGCGATACGCACGCCGGTATAGGATCCAGGCCCCTTCGAGCACACGACATAGTTGATGTCTTTGCCATTTAATCCGTTAGCAAGAAGGAGCTTATGAATCTCATCCACGAGGAGCTCACTTTGCCTTTGCCAGGCTTCATAAGAGGCCTTGCCTAAAAAAACATGGTCTTTCACCAGGCCAACAGAAAGATTTTTATCTGAGCTATCCAAAAGAAGGCCAATCATGCTACTACCTCCATTTGTTCAATCACTTTCGTGAAACGTGGCGATTCGCTTTTGAAAGTGATTGACCTATTATTCTCGCCTTTGTTTGTGAGAACGATTTCCAATTTATCTTCCGGGATCAAGGGAGCAATGAACTGAGGCCATTCGATAAAACACGCGCCGTCACCTTCGATATATTCGTCTAAGCCAATTTCGATGTTTTGTCCTTCAAGACGGTAAGCGTCGATGTGATAAAGGGGAAGAGTACCGTGGAAATAGCATTTCATGATGTTGAAAGTCGGTGAGATCACATCTTCCTTGACGTTGAGCCCTTCGGCAACGCCACCGACGAAAGTTGTTTTGCCCGCGCCTAAATCGCCTTCTAAAAGAATCACGTCCCCTTCGTTTAAGAAGGCGGAAAGACGTTTCCCAAGGGAACGGGTTTCTTCTTTGCTTTGCGTAACAAAAGTTTTTTCCATAAGCGATGCGATTATATACCCCTGCAAGAGAGGAGGCGAAACTACCCCTTGTGGTTCGCGGGGACGATGGGCTTATTCTCCATCAAGAATTTGTTGTAAAGCCTCATGACGAAAGAATCGACGAAAGGAGCCTCACCGCGGTTGATCATTTCCTTAACCTCTTCCGCGGATTTTTGGATGGCCGCGGTTAATTCAGGGGAATAGCCATAAGTTTGGATATGGCGTTCGAACTCGTTTTCGTCGAGGGTCTTCTCCGTGTGATTTGGATAGAGCTTAACGTCCAAATCATAATCGATGTACTTCAAATATCCGTTGTCGAGAATCGTGGGGGTGGCGATATTGACGTAATAGCAAATCCCTTGCCCTTCTTTGAACATGCAAATCACGTTCATCCAACGTTTCTTAAAGAGAATGAAAACAGCCTTTTCTTTGGTCATCCATTTGCGGCCGTCATTTTCCGTGACAGAGCTCATCTTGGACGCCAAAGCCCAATATTCGTCATTTTCTTCGACGAGATAAGCTGGGGACCATTGGCGGTGCAAGGCCCCATCGTGTTTGTACGCCTGGACTTTCATCCAGCGCGCGAATCTGGGATCTACTTCATTCATACGAGGTTACCAAGAAGAAATCCAAAACGTCGGATTCCTTTGCGGGTTTATTATAAGCGCGATATGCCTTTGCGAGAACAAAAAGAAGCCCCTCGTCGAGGAGGGGCAATCATTCATTCTGCGTCTTTGTTTTCGCCCTTCTTTTCATAGAAGGCGTAAGCGAGCTCTAGGAACATCGCAAGTTCTTCTTTGTACTCGCGAGTCGGGCCAGGATTGAACGGCTTTTGCATTGGGAGGACCATCAAGGAGTCTTCGTAGCCAAGGGCGAAGTAGGTCTTACCCGGCTTGATGGCGATCGCCACATCGACGAGAACCTTGTTCGTATGGATTTCCTTAAGCATCGAACGGATCTTCGGGGTTAAATATTTCTTGTCGCTAGGATCGCCGTAGATCTTGTAGAACTTGTTCTTTTCCAAAAGATTAAGTTTCGGAAGAATTTCGGGAGGGAGGGCTCTTTTATTACCACGGAAATAAATGACGAGGCCGTCTTCTTTCCCTTGGAAATTGTTCGTGGTACGGAGGTATTTCCCAACGAAGACAGTTTGCATCGCTTTGCCAGCTTCTTTTTGGGCAGCGGCATCGGCGAGAGCGCAGTCCATATCACGATAAGTGAAGGTGATATTGTCGCGGCTACCAATAGAAGAGGCGCCGGGATACATACCGCACGCGGCGAATTCGTCTTTGGAAATCTTGTCTTCGACCTTCCCTTGGATGTTCTCCACGGGGATGCCATTAAATATGTATTGGTTTAGATTCTCGTAAAGAACGCCAAAGTAAGCTTTGATTCTTTTGTCGTTGGCTTTCCTGGTTAAAAAGGACATCACGCCGAGAAGAGCGAGCACCCCAGCGGCGACGGAAAGCGAAACCACCATCGGAATAACGGAATTATCCCCTCCCCATTTAAGGGCGTTAGGCAAAATCCAGAACAAGATAATGACGGCAAGACCTACCACGGAGAGGGCGATCTTAATGCCATTGTTCTTCTTATATTCCTTGTAGAAAGCAACACGCGCCTTCTCGATTTTATTCAAGAGGTCATCCGTGTATTCGTAAGAAGCCTGTTCCGGGAAGGGATCAGGAAGCTCTTCAAGGGCCTCCTCTACCTCCTCTTCCTCTTTTTTAACCGCGTCTTCTTCTTGCTTCTTTTGCTTAGCGGCTTCAATTTCGGCGTTGCGTTTTGTATCCGCGAAGTCATCATCCTCGATAGGCTCGACAACAGGTTCGACTGCGGGTTCCATCTTGGCCTCACCAATCGGTTCGGCAGCGGGTTCAGTGGTTGTTTCTTGAACGGGATTTTCTTCCTGCGAAGGAAGGGCTTCTTTCTTTTCTTCTTCCATATGGGCCTCCTTAGGATTTGAACGGAGGAACTATAACACGGGCGTGAAAAATATCCTTTAAAAACTCAAGAGATTTGGAACGGATTTTGCTTACTTGGTTTCTTTGGTTTTAAGCAAGCAAACGGAAAGTAGCCCTAACAACAAGGAAACAAAGAACCAGCCCCAATAAAACGGGGTGGTGGAAAAGCATTTCACATAACTTTTGATAACCATGAACAAGGCATAGACAAGGGAGATGACGCTAATCGCGGCGAGCCCTCCGAAAAGGATGTGCTTGTTCTCTTTCTTTTTGAGATGAGCAAAAAGCAAGAAAGCCCCAAGAATTGCAAGGAAAAGTCCAATTAAGGTGAGAATCAGATAGTCCTCGTTAAAGGAGACATCCGTTCCCCAACCATCGTTATAAGAAGAGAAAGACAAGATATAGAAGGAGAGGAAGCAACCGAACATCCCCGCCCCTAAAGTCAATATTCCAATTGGCAAAACCATGTTATTTTTCCTCCTTCTTCGATTCTTCAGGCGTCTCTTCTTTCTCTTTTCCACGGGAATAGAGCCGTTCTGGATCTTTTAGAAGGCTCGGCATTCTCCAATAGAGAACGAGCAAAAAGGCCAAAGACAAGGCAAGGCAAGGCAAAACGTATAAAGCGTTGTACAGGAAGCAATAAAGATGGGGGTTCATCCACGTCCAAGAGAAAGCGAAGCTACTTGGATCCGCCCAGAACAAAATCCCGGAAAGATAATGAACGAAGAGCTTAAGCAAACCGCCGAGGATCGTGCCCAAGCAAAGGAAGAGAACTTTCTTGCCTTGGTCTTCGCTCTTCAAGAAAGCAGGGCGGAACAAAGCGGCAAAAGCCACCATCGGATAGGCCAAGACATAATCGAGAAGAACTTGAACCACGGCCCTCCAAGCTTCGCCTGGGATAATGTAGGGGCCAGTCGCCAAATCAAGCAGCCCCATTACCAGGCCCGTGATGAGGGCGGGGACAAACCCCCTTCGATAAGCCATGAGAAGCACGCAAAGCATCGCGATGCCAATCGAGCCTCCGTTGACAAAGATCCCCTTGAACATGATGCCGGAGAGCTCGTCCAAGACGAACCCAAGCGCAGCCATCACGCCGATTTCGACCATCGTCATTATCAAATCGTGCGTTCTTTTCTTTGCCATAATTGCCTCCTAGAAAAAGAAAATCCGTCAGAACAGGTCGCTGACGGAGAAGGAGACATCCTAAGAAAAACGGAGTTGAGCTCGATTTCCTACGCTAGCATTACCTAGTTCAGGTCAAGGGTCGCTACCATTTCAGATAGCCTCTCAGCCTTTGCGGCTCCCCTATCGACGTGCAAATCCTAGAACCAGGCACGGGCAAATTCAAGAGTCAGACTTAGAACGAACCAAAAGGAGTTTTCCCTTTTTTAGGATTATGCGGGCCCTTTCGCCTTCAATTTGATTCGACACGCCCAAAGGATTTAGCCTCTTTAAGAGAAAATTATCCAAGAGATAAGCGAAGCCTTCTAAAGACACAAGCGAATCCTCCACGGCGAAAATCGAGAAGAACTGATAAGGGCCTTTTTCAAAAACGTATTCGCCCGGAAGAAGAACATTCAACAAGCTATTGTTGTCTTTGAGACAAACGCGGGTGTCGTTAGCCAGCAAGTCGAGAATCGCCAAAAAATGCTCGATTCGCTTTCCTTGGATCCCTCCAAGAATCGAAACTTTTCCACAATCTTTTAATAGAGACAAAGCGTGAGCCGTATCTGTATCGTCTTTGATTGGGTTTAGCATCACCGTCTTTTTGGCAAAAGAGCATACACGTGCCCTCTCTTCTGGGTTTAGCGAGTCAAAATCTCCAACGGCAACATCCATTTGAATGCCGTTCTTATAGCAATAGAGGGCGCCTTTATCCGCGCCAATCACAAAGGCGTCTTTGCATTCTTCTCGCGCCAAAGAAGCGTCGAGATTGTTGCCGACAACGATAACGCCCTTCATTGGTTGCTCCAATCAATCGGGGTCGCGCCATGAGAAATTAAAATTTCATTCACCTTAGAAAATTGATGTTTACCAAACCAGCCTCCGCGGTTCGCGGAAAGAGGAGAGGGGTGAACGGAAGTTAAGACAAAATGGTTTTTGTTTTTCACAAAAGGGATGAATTTCTTTGCAAAACCGCCCCAAAGTAAGAAAACGATTGGCTGATCTAAGGTATCTAGATAGTTCATCGTATCCGCGATGAACGAGTCATATTCCTTTCTCGCGTGAGAAAGCGGGGCGTTCTCGCGAACCGTCAAATAGGCATTCAAAAGGAGGACGCCTTGCTTAGCCCAGCAAGTCAGATCGCCGTTATTGAAATCCATCTTGCAGCCAAGATCGTTTTCGATTTCTTTGTAAATATTGATCAAAGAAGGAGGCAAAGGAACGCCTTCTGGAACGGAAAAAGACAAGCCCATCGCCTGCCCGGGATTGTGGTAGGGGTCTTGCCCGATAATGACCGCCTTAATGTCTTTTGGGGATGTTAAGTTGAAGGCATTAAACACCAAATCGTGAGGAGGGTATACAACATGAGAGGCATATTCTTCCCTTAAAAAATCATGCAATGTTTTGCTGTAGGGTTCGGCATGAACCTTGTCAAAGAACGTTTTCCAGTCCGAAATCATAAGACGATTATAACTTCCCGTGCGATAATGAGGGGGATATGAAAGTGTTTTGGCTTTTCAATCATCCAGCCCCTTACAAGGTCAACTACTTTAATGAGCTAGGAAAACAAGTGGACCTCGATGTCTATTTTGAACGCGCAAGTGAAAAAAGCAGAAACAGCATTTTCTATTCTGAGAAGCCTCTCTCTTTTTCCTGTCATATCTGCGCTTCAAAAGCTTGGGGTGAGGGGGATAACTACACGCGTGATCCCGTCAAAGCTTTAAAAAAGAACCAATACGACATCATCGTGATTAATGGTTGGAGAACCCTCACTGAGCAAAGGACCATCGCCTATTGCAAGCGCCACAAGATTCCTTATGTTTTCTGGATTAACGGAGGCATCGCTAAGCCGAAAGAGGGTGTTTTCAGACGCCGCATCAAAACCCATTTCATCAAAGGGGCGGAGCTTTATTTCAGCCCCGATGAGAATAGCGCCTCTTACTTAACCTATTATGGGGCGGACAAAAATAAGATTGCCTATTACCCCTATTCGACGGTTTTCGAAAAGGAACTCCCTAGTGAACCAGCGAGTCTAGAAAAGAAAAGGGAACTCAGAGAAGCACTGGGCCTAAAAGGCGAAAGAATCTATTTTTCCGTAGGCCAATTCATCGAGAGGAAGAACTACAAGACCTTAATTCGCTTATGGAGGCTCATGAGCCCTTCGGACAGCCTCTATATTCTCGGGGAAGGGGAGCAGAAAGAAGAATACGAAGCCCTCATTCGTTCACTGGATTTACATAACGTTTTCTTGTTGCCCTTCAAGCCACACGAGGAAATCCTAGAATATTTCAAAGCCGGGGATTGCTTCGTTTTCCTTTCCAAAGAAGACATCTATGGCCACGTGATCAACGAGGCTTTAAGCCAAGCGTTGCCGGTTGTGTCCTCCAAGAAGGTGAATGCGGCTCTCCATTTAATCAAAGACGGGGAAAATGGATACCTCATCGACTTAGATGACGAGAACGAAATCGCCAAGGTTTTGCGGAGTTTCCCAAGCAAAACCATGGAGGAGAACGCCTTAAAAGTCGCCCGAAACAACACGATGGAGAAATCCGCTCAGTTCTTCGTTGATTACTTTTCAAAAGTCAAATAAGCAGCACCATGAGAATCTTTTACCTTAGCAACGCCCTTGAGGAAAGCGACTTTGCTCTCCTTAACGCGAAAGCCGTCATGAAGCCAAACCCGGCCGGGCAGAATTTCCACAACAAATTGCTTCACGCGCTCGCCGGCTTCATTCAAACCGAAGCCTATTCATTGATCCCAAGCCAAGAAGGTTGGTTAGAAGCAAAGACCTTTGATCCCTATGGGCCTCTCCGCGTCCATTATTTGGACGGTAGGGGGAATAAGGTTTTTCGTTTTTTGTCTTTGCCTAAAAAAATCGCCGAAAAAATAAAGTCAGATTTTCCCGATATAGGCGAGGACGATTTCGTTCTATACGACTCACTAAACTTGGCGTTAGCAAAAGCCGCGAAAATCCTTAGCAAAAAATACGGCGTTAAACGAGTGGCCATTCTAACCGATGACCCTCATAACATCTCAGGAACGGGCAAAACCTATCAAAGAACATGCCTTTCTTTGTCTTCTAAGGCCGACGGATATTTTGCTTTAACCAAAGGACTAGTTTCCTTATTCAATAAAAACGATGCACCAGCTCTAGTGAAAATGGGCCTAGTTGATGACATTCCCGCTTGTCCGTCGCCTTTAGGCACGCCTTACATTTATTATGGCGGAGCGTTGTTCGTCAAAGATGGGACCAAGGCCTTAATCGACAGCTATTTGGTAGCGCGGCCCAACATCGACCTCGTGATTGCGGGGCATGGTCCTTACGAATCCATTCTTAAGGAAAAATGCAAGCTCAACAAAAGGGTTCACTTTGTTGGACAGCTAACAAAGCAAGACCATTATGCTTATTTAAAAAATGCCGCGTTGCTAATCAACCCACGCATCTACTCAAAGAAGCTTGACGAAGTCTCCGTTCCCTCCAAAGTTTTGGAGTATCTCGCCTCCGGATCCACAATATTGTCCACGCCGTCCACACCCATTTTGGAGGCTTACGAAAATTCGATTAACGTTCTCCCAAACAGCGGGGAAGACCCGACAGCTAACCTAGTGAAATTCTACAAAGAGCACATCGGAAAAGATGGGACAATCACAAAGGTAAAACCAAATATGTCCCCCTCGAGCATAAAAAAGGATTTAGGCTCCTACGCGATTGGAAAAGCCTTGATTGATTTCCTCACTTCTTTAAGTGCTCGTTGATTTGCTTCATGCAGGAAGAAAAAGAGAAAGTGTCATCGAAACATTTTTTGTTTGCTTCGCCCATTTTCGCCTTATCTTCATCGCTTAGTTTCAAGAATTGAACCAATGCTTCTTTAATGGAAGCGGGATCCTCACCATCCGAAAGAACAGCGCCGCCCGTTTTTTCTAGAATTGCTCTGCCGTCGCCCTGAATCACCCCAAAAAACGGCTTCCCGTAATAAAGAGAGGAACTTAATTTATTTGGGATTGTTTTGCCAACGAAACCTTTATCCGTAAGACTGACGACGACCGCATCGACTTTCGCATAATATCTCGCCGTTTCTTTTCTCGGCTTGGGGCCTAAGAAAACAACGCGTCCATCGAGACGCTTCTCTTTAATAAGCTGTTCAACCTGTTTTTGTCTAGCGCCCATCCCAATGATATAAAGGGTGGTTTCAATGTCTTTGGGAAGCAAAGAAAAAGCCTCGCACAATTGCTCAACAAGCTGCAAACGGCCGATATTTCCAGCATAAAGGAAGGCGTTTTTGCGGGGATATTGAAAGTCTTCCCCGTTCTGCTCCACTAAGTAAGGAGGCTGGGGAACAAAAGAAATATTGTCCCCGGGCAATTCAAGAACCTCTTGAAAGTAAGTCTTAAACGAGGGGGAAGAAACCAAAATTTCGTCTGCTTTTTTATAAATCTCTTTTGACCAGTGAGAAAGAATGCGGTAGCCAGGATTCTTCTTACTCATCGCGCCCGTAGACGATACGGATTCCGGCCAAAGATCAAGGCAGTGAAGAACATGGCGGACATGATGCTTCTTGGCGTAAACGTTGGCCCCAGAAATGCCCATCACGGGAGACAAGGAAAAAGAATAGACAACATCGAACTCTTCTTTAAGATGAGTGAGGTAGCGTTTCGCGGTCAGATAATAGGAAAGATAATTTTTAATGATCGAAATTCTCGAGTCCTTGCGGGCAAAGCTGTTACAGCGGTGGACTCTGACCCCATTTATCACTTCGTCGTTCACATGACGATATTCAGGCAAAATCCGCCCAAAGCCATAATTGGGTTTATCGGTTACGACGAGAACATCATTCCCTTCTTTAACCCATTCCTCGCACATCGCAGTGATCGAGAAACCTTCCGGGTAATAATGGGGCGTCACGACAAGAATTTTCATCAAGCCCATTATCTCACAAAAAGAAAGAAATTCTTCCGCGCGTGTATAATAATTCCCGCAATGGCCGTCGAAACGAAGAAAAGCGAAAGAAATACCTTAAGCGTACGCTCGAACGTCATCATCAATTTGATTCGCACGCTGACGATGACCATCCTTTCCTTTTTGACTTACCCCTATATAACCAGGGCTTTAGGAGATCAAGTTTTCGGCCTCTATAGTTGGGCCAACGCTTTTGTTTACTATTTCCTCGTCTTGGCCAAAATTTCAATTCCGAATCTAGCGATTCGAGAATGCTCAAAAGTAAAAGACGATAAAAGAAAGTTGGCCTCGTTAGCCAAAACATTCTTTCTCCTCCAAGGGATCACGACCCTTTTCTCATTCGGCCTAATGTGCGTTTTCGTCTTCAGCGTTCCTTCTTTGTTAGAGAGCAAGGAACTCATATTCTTGTTGTCGCTGAATTTCTTAGCGGGGGCCTTTAGTTTCGAATGGATTTATATCGCCCTCGAAAAGCATTTTTACATCACGGTTCGTTCCATTTCCTTCATCGCCATCGGGGCACTAATGACCTTCATGTTCATCCGTCGCAGCGACACCTACGCTTTCCTAATGGGTGAGGTTTATATCTACGCTTTGATCGCCATCAGCTATACCTTGCTCACCTCGCTTACAAATTGCTTGTTATTGCCACGCTACATTTCATTAGGAAAAGCAAAACTATGCCCGATTAAGCCACTTATCCGGCCTCTTCTCGTTCTTTTCCTAATTTCATTCGCGCTCACTCTTTATAACCAGACCGACCAGTTCTTACTGGGCTTAATCGATACGAGCAAAGCCAGCGTCGGCTCCTATTCAGTCGGGGTCAAAGGCATCGACATCGTCATCACTTTAATCACTTCTCTTTATGCGGTTTTCCTTCCTCGAGCCTCTTATTATTACGGGAAAGAAAACAAACGTTTCTATCAAATATTAATCAACGGGTCCTTCGCTTTGACTTTTTTCATCGCGATTCCTGCTATTGCGACGATGGCCACGATGGCAAAGCCAATCACTTCTTTGATATCAGGCTCCGGGGACGTTTTGTCAGGAAGCAACATGTATCAAGATGCCGATTGGGTGCTCGTCACGCTTTCGCTGATGATGTTGACTTATTCCATTGGCGACAACATCTATAATGAGATTCTCTTGCCGATGAAAAAAGAGAAGTACTACCTCTATGCGATGACTTTCGGCGTCATTCTCAACGTCAGCTTGTCCGTTCTTTTTGCCTTGGTCTTCTTTAAAGATCACCCAGCAATTGGCGTTGCTTTGGCGACCGCATTAAGCGATTTACTGCTTTGCGCCTATCTCATCTACGTATCCCGTCAATACTCCTTAAAGGCAGTCTTCAATTTGAACAACCTCAAAATTGTTGCGGTGGGCATCGCCATCGCTGTGTTCTCTTATTTCTTTTGCCCGTTCCTTTCTAACGTTCTCACCAACGTCTTTGAAGAAGCCTGGCAAATATCCTTATTCTCTTTGCTTATCACCGTCGCGCTTGACGCGTTCGTCTATCTAATTTCTTTGTTCTTGCTAAAAGAGCAGACCATCTATTCCTTTTTCAAAAAGAAGGAGGCCAAAGAATGAGCAACCCCAACTTAAAGGAAAACAAATTGAAAAGGGCGTTGGGCTCCATTGCCCGTCCCTTTGTGAAATGCATATCCCCAACGTTATACGTCAAACTGCAATATCGCTACATCACCCATCACAAATTGCATTTGAACCCGCCTGTGCGTTATACCGAAAAGCTCCAATACTTAAGGCTGTACGTTTATCCCAAATGGAAAGAAGTCAGCCGCTGCGCCGGACGAGTCGGAGTAAGAGACTACGTAAAAGAAAAGGGATATGAGGACAATTTAATTCCGATTTACGGGGTTTTTGACCGTTTCTCGGATATTCCTTTCGATAGTCTTCCCGATCGTTTCGTCATGAAATGCTCCCATGCTTCAGGATGGAATATCTTGGTGAAAGACAAAGCAAGCCTGGACCTCAACGAAGCAAAAAAGAAATTTGACCATTGGCTTTCTTCCGACTACGGCAAGAAGACCATGGAACGTCATTATTCGCCAATCAAACCCCAAATCATTATTGAGAAATGGATGGGCGACCCTTCTGTTTTACCCGTGGAATACAAAATTCACGTCTATAACGGAAAAGCCAAGAACCTATATGTCGTCACGGGCAGAGGAAAAGATATCCGTTACACGGAGCTGACCACCGCTTGGGAGTCTTTTGACGGAAGCCAATTCAACGGCTGGAAAAAAGCAGATGTGTGCCCTGAAAAGCCGAAGGATTGGGATGCCATGGTCAAGATGGCGGAAGACCTTTGCGCGCCCTTCCCCTTCGTGCGTTGCGACCTTTATGAGATCGATGGAAAAATATATTTCAGCGAAATGACCTTCACCCCAGCCAAAGGAACGCTCATCTTAGATGACGATTCCTGCGATTTCACTATGGGTGAATGGCTCGATATTTCGCCTTATCTCAAAAAGAAATAGCCCTTAGTTCCATTCGGAATCCGGGAACAAGACTTCAAGCATGATTAGTCCGGTGTGATAAGCCGCATCGGGGTCATCAAAATCGTCCGTCGGATAAACCTCGACACCATCAATCAAAGCTTTGTCTTCTTTTAAAGAATAAGTCACGGACATCCCGACCACTCCGCTTGGGTCATAGCCCACTTCATCGAAGTAAAAGCCCACCAAAGAAGTGTGTTCTGCGGAGATATTGGTCTCTAGAGGAACATTATCAAGCGCGAAAGTCGTCCCAACGTAGCCCTCGTTTTCTAATTTATAGAAGGTCACATTTATATTGAAACGGCTGAGCCTTCCTGCGGCATTTCCCGGGGTATCGCTGCCGCCACGGCAAGAGAAAGCGAAATAAGAAGCGCTATGAAGCTCTACGGGGAAGAAGGTCCCATACCCCGACTTATCAAGTTCAACAAGAGAATAGCTCGACCAGGCATCGCATTGGATCTGCCCGTTATAAAGTTTGGACAAATAGCCACGGGAGAAGGCGGAATTCAAAAGATTGAGCTTCTTGGTTTGTCCATAAAGCACGCCGACTAGAGGTGACTGATCCGCCCATTTTCCAACGCCATTGTTAATAATGTCGGCTCCAGCGTATATGCGGGTCCCATCGCTTAAGGTCATGCCTCCGCTAGGAATCGTCCAATACAAAGGCGTCCCATCTTTTGTCCCATCAACTGTCACAGCCTCAGGGTGTCTGGCTTTAAGTTGATTGTAGCCATAGCAAGTCACCCCATCGCTAGCGATGTCGCTACCAGCGAAATAGCAGCCATTCGTGCTTCCATCTTCTTTGACGTTCACAAGATTTTTGGTTTCTTTGATGGTCGCGTTCTTTAGCTTATCCGGCCAAACGGAGTAACGGTTGTCTACGAAGCTCAACGCGACATAAGCATCCCCTTCGTATAGTTCAGACGTGTCCGTGCAGGAAGCGAGGGAGAGGCACGCTAGAAGCAGTGCGCAAAGGTTTTTCTTATTCATGGGCAGCCTCCTTTTCCTTATGGGTATAAATCAAACCGGAAGCGAAGCAAGCAAGCATCGGGAAGGAACCTCTGCTCCAAGCAGAGAAAGCTTCCGAATGACGGACGGGTTGCTCATCATTGAAGATAGAAAGATAGAGGAACAGTCCAAGAAGAAGCGCGACGATGGCGACTTTATAATCTATCCTCTCATTTCCTTTCACCAAAAAGCGGTGGGATTCTTTGATCATGAAGAAAGCGCAATAAAGGAACAAGGCGAACGCGATTAGGCCATTTTCCCAAAGCAAGCTGAACTCGAAAACCCTAGTGAGCATCTTACCGCTTGCATAAGTGGAGTTGACCCCAAAAAGCATTCCGAGCAAGTTAAGTTTCTTACTCGAATCGCTTTCCTCTAGGAAGACGCCGCGAATCGCGTTGGCGATGCGCGAAAGAATGCCGCCAGACCTGCTTGTCTGCACGGCTTTGATGGGCAATTTGGAAATAATGGAGTTTGTTAAGGCGTCGATTGTCAAGACAAGCAGCCCAGCTAGTACAAGGCCAATCAGAACGAAGAAGCAAATCTTTAAGACCTTGTCTGCCTTCTCCTGGCTATTGTCCTTTTGTACCTTCCCCCAAACGAGTCGATAAATCAGAGCGAGCAAATAAATAAACGCCACAAGGATTAAAGCAAGCCAGAAGGGCACGATGATTAAATCGAATAGGCCAAATAAGCCAAATCCAAGGAAGCAGAGGAATCGCTTCGTCTCCTTTTTAGGAGAGATGAACATACATGGAATCGCGGCAAGGCTGAGCAAAAAAGAAGCAAGCTTCCCATAAGAAAGACTCACTTCCAAGAAAGAGAATCCGCTCAAAGCCTTGGTCTCATTCGCGATTTGGAAAACAACCCCATCGTAGTAATAGACCATTCCCTTGTATCTTTGGGCGTAGAAGAAGCCATAACGGATCAAAGAGTAGAAGCCTGGGATCAGGACCATTAAGGCAAGCGTGCCGCCTAGGCAAAGCAAGATGATGTCTTTCTTAAGGACGGGAATCGATTTAACTCCTTGTCCTAGCAAGAAGAAACCAACGAGACCAACGCTGACGACTAGTCCGTTAACGAAATTGCTGAAGAGGGACGTCCCGCTTGTTAGGAAAAAACGCGAAAGCCCAAGAAGCAGAGCAAGGCAAAAGAAGGGGATCAAGCATATCCAGTAACGTTTCTTTTCTTCCGCGCGGTAGTTGTTAAACAAGAAACCAATCGTGATGACGGACAAGAAAAGACTAAGAATACGGAAAATGGTGAGGCCCAGTGCGCCTCCTAATGCAAAGGTTCCTAAGCAAAGAACCTCAAGCGATAAAAAGGATAAAACCGTGTCGTAACGAGACAGAAAAGCCGTCTCTTCGGTGTTCTTTGAAATATCGTTTTCTTCCATCACCAATACGCTCCTCCTTCTATTTTCTCATATCCGGCAGGTTTCCGAGAGGGTCTGATCCATGAAGAATTAACATATTTCGCCACATGGTCGCGTTTGTCCCACCGTTTGCCAATCATTCCAAAGAAAGTCATTGTGGCTCCACCAGTTTGGATTCCTTGTTTCCCAAGGCGTTTCGCTTCCAAAGCAAGGAAAGTTCCATAGGCCCCCGCGCCGATAAGCGCGATGTCAAAATCGCATTCCGACATGGCTTTTTTCATCTTCTCTAGTTCGTTAAAGAAATTCGATCCTTCCACGATGCCATCCGCACAAGTCAAAGGAGACTCAATTGTAAGCAAAGTGAATTCAGGGAGAATATCGCTGCCCTTAGGGAAAAGCTCTTCTCTACGCGCGTATTGTTCTTTAATCTGGCTCACGAAAGGGGAGACCACAAGGACTTTCTTTCCTTTTAGGTGGCTAGACCAACGCCCATGAAGCGGCTCAAACCCTTCATAAAGGAGAATTTGGCTATTCGGGCAATAAACTTCTTGGAAGTATTCTTCCATATGAACGCCAGAGATTCCCAAGAAGGTCGTTTCTTTTAACAAGGGGAGAAGTTTGTCGCCGTATTCTTGCAAGGATGCCTCATCGGTTGGGAAGAAGCCCGCGTTGTTCTTCATAGAATAGACAACGGATTCCTTATAATGCTTCTTTAAGCCAAGCTCGATCTTCTCATGGTTGTTCAAGCAAGAAAGCTCAACCGCGCCGAAACGAATCGCGGCGAACGGCTCCTTTGAGTCTATGGCTTTGCAAAGAGCTTCGTCCGTCTCCTCTAGACTAGGCCCTTTTTGGCCTTTCCACTTTTCGACAGACTTAGCCTTATGAAGCACGCGCAAACCAATGGAAGAAAAGATATTCTTCCGAAACCAATGCAAATACCGCCTCTTTTTTCCCATTTACCAGCTAACTTCCTCAGGGGCTAAAGGATGGTCATTATGGATATCCTCGACAATCCGTCCATCCGCGATTTTCAAAACACGTTTCGCGACGGAAGCGATTTTCGCGTTATGAGTGACCATCAAAACGGTTTTCTTGTAAGAAGCACAGACATCCGAAAGGAGTTTGATGATGCTGGCTCCGGTCTTCGAATCAAGAGCACCCGTTGGCTCATCGCAGAGAAGCAGGGCAGGATTCTTCACCAAAGCGCGCGCGATAGCGACTCTTTGCTGTTCGCCGCCAGAAAGCTCTGAAGGGAAATTGCCCAAACGTTTGCCTAAGCCAACTCCTTCTAAGGTCGTCTTAGGATCAAAGGCGTTATCGACAACTGACGCTGCCAAAGCGACGTTTTCTAACGCCGTTAGGTTCGGCATGAGGTTATAGAACTGAAAAACGAAACCAATCTTATCGCGACGAAGTAACTGCAATTGCTTCGCATTGAACTTCGAGGCGTCTTCATTCCCGATCCAATAAGAGCCAGAAGTGGAAACATCCATGCCGCCAAGCAGATTAAGAAGGGTGCTCTTTCCCGCGCCAGAAGGGCCAATGATAACAATGAATTCCCCTTCCTCCGCGGAAAAAGAGACGTCGTTCAACGCGATGACTTCGTTCTCTTTTCCTTGGTTATAGATTTTGCACAAATGCTCTACGCGAATCGAAGCCATAACTTACCCCTCGTAATTCGGATCTTTTTTCTTCCAGGAATTGATTAATGCCTTCCAAAGGAAGTGAGAGGCAAACATCAAAACAGAAAAGCCCAAGATGATTAACGCTAAAATCAAAAAGATTAGGAAAAACACGTTCTCGGGATGCTGGAAGTAGCCAATCCAAAGCGCCCAAGAGCCAAGGACCCCAATCAAAAAGAACGGGAAAAAGAAGCGCAGACAAAACCAGTCGATTTTCGTGAATCTCTCGATCCGCCTGCCATATTGGTATTTGGCCTTCTTCGGTTTTTTGTTCGGCTGGGCTTCATGAATCGATTTATCGATTGCCTCAACCTCGATGATTTCCTGTTCTTCCATGTCCTACTCCAACAAAGCAATCAGCTGGTAAATCTTTTGACCACCAGGAAGCGAATAAGTCTCAAGGAAGCCATCCGATTTCTCTTGGGCGATGTTTTCGCAAGAAGAACGGGTTTCTTCGGTAATGTTGTCCGCGAAGAACATCGTTAGCACGGATTTCTCGTCAAAACCCTCTATTTTTTCCAATAAGCCCGCAAAAGCCCCTTCAAAATTATCGTTGTAATAAACGGGCGCGCCGTTCATAAATGCCAAATACCCGCCAGGAGCAACTTCCTTGCCGTTTAGCATAAACGTTTTCGAAGTCCGCCCAATCTTCAAAGAGATGCAGTTTTCGATTTCGTTTTTTGCGTATTCGAGGTTCTCTTCAAGCGAAAGGTTCGCCTTATCCATCACGGAGGCAACGCCAATGCCAATCGCGACATCTTCGGTTTTGCAGACAACCGCTTTGGCATCGCTAATCGCTGAGCAGGCTTGCTCGGCGACCATAATCTCATTCTTGTTGTTCGGCAAAACGATTACTTCTTCTGCGTTCGCTTTGTTGATTGCGTCAATAAACGCCTGAGCGGAGACATTCATCGTATCGCCTCCCAAAATCACTTGGTCAACGCCGTATTCCTTGAAACGCGATGCAAGAACGGTGCTAGGGGCGACGGCGACGATTCCTAATTTCTTTTTAGCCTGCAAAGGCTTGCTGACAAAACCGCGGTGACGGGATTTTTCAATGAAGGTCTCGTTGTGTTGCAACGTCATGTTCTCCATCTTAAACGTCAAGAATTCACCGAATTGGCGAGCATAGGCGATCGCTTTTTCTGGCGTCTTCGTATGGACATGAACTTTTACCAATGTGCCTTGGGCGAAAGCGACGAGCGAATCGCCGAGGGTGTTGAAATAAGAAACGAGATCTTCGAGTTTGAATTTCTCCACGCCGCCTTTGAGATTGCTGAGCTGCAAGATGAATTCCGTGCAATAGCCATAATCCAAAGGAGTATCCGGAGTAAACGCCGAAAGATCGACGCTTTGTTGAGTGGAAGAGGACAAATCAAGAGACACGTCTTCAATGATTTTCCCTCCGATTGCTTGCCCCATGCCTTCGACAATGTAAACAAGTCCCGCGCCGCCAGAGTCAATCACGCCAGCTTCTTTCAAAATTGGAAGCAAATCCGGGGTTTTGTCTAGGCTCGCTCTCATTGCAGAGATCAAAGAAGTGAAATAATCCGCGAAGGAGGTGTGGTTGTTTAGGTATTTCCCAGCCTCTTCGCAGCCTTCTCTCATTACGGTGAGAATCGTCCCTTCGACGGGTTTCACGACAATCGAATATGCCTCTTGCACGCCGCGAAACATCGCCTTAGCGAATTGTTCCACGCTAGGTTCTTCAATACCCGTTAAGCCTTTTGCGAAACCAGCGAAGAACTGGGAAAGAATGACGCCGGAGTTCCCTCTTGCGCTTAATAGCATTCCCTTTGCCATTTCGGAGGAAAGCTCACCGACCGAATGGCTTTTAGAGTTTGAAAGAGCGAGGATGCCCCCGTTCATCGTGCTGCCCATGTTTGAGCCCGTGTCTCCATCGGGGACAGGGAAAACATTCAGGTCATTCACTTCGTTGAGGTGGCTCTTCAAATCGAGATAGCCATTGACCATCATCGATTTAAAAAGGGCGGGGTCGAGATTCGTCATTCCTTATTTTCCTTGCAAGCACTCGGCGAGAACGGCTTTTTCCGTGGAGAGATCGTCGGTGATTTTTTGGCCATAGAAGAACACGGCGACGAGGCCTGGGCCAATGTTTGCGCCACAAACCATGTCGACGGAAGAAACGATAACCTCTTTCGGTCCAACTCTTTCTTCGATGATCTTCTTAAAATACTCGGCTTCCTTTTCGCGAAGCGAATGGGCCAAGAAAAGAACTTGGTCCTTGGGGTTGATTGCAAGTTTCTGCAAATAAGCGACCGCCGCATCGAGACTCTTTTTCTTCCCTTTTCCTTTGCCAATAACCGTGCAAAGGCCATTCGACGAGAAATCCGCCATCGGTTCAACGCCGACTAACGACCCCATGAATGCCGCAGCCTTATTGACGCGACCGGTGCGAGCGAGGAAGAAAAGATCGTCCATGATGCCAATCTGATGGAAGCATTGTTTATTTTCTTCAAGCCAATCCGCGGCTTCATCGCAGCTCTTGCCTTCTTCTCTGAGCTTTGAGGCATAGGAGAGGAGCATGCCTTGGGCGGTGCTATAACGAAGGGAGTCCACGATACGAACTTTGACTCCGGGATATTCACTCATCACTTTTTCCGCGGCCTTGAGGGCAAAATTGTAGGTTCCGCTCAAGCCATGAGAGATCGTGACCATCAAAATGTCGCGTCCGTCTTTTGCAAAAGGCAAAAGCATCGCTTCAATCTCATCGACATTCGGACAGCTGCTCTTAAGAATGAATTTCTTGTCTTTGAACGAGTTGAAATACTGCTCTGGGGTCATCGTCTTCCAATCGAGGTCGGATTTGATCGTGTGACCGTCAGGATAAGTGACGTTTCCATTGATGTAAGCATCAATTTGAAAGCGATCACGGAGGTCTTTCGTAAGTGCGCAACCGAAATCAGTTACGAGGGCAAATTTTTGGTCCATGTTTTCTTAGTTCCTTCTAACGGGCATCATTCTACTAGAACTAAAAACAAGAAAGAAGGCAAACCATTCCCCTATGGGGAAAAGCCTGCTTCTATGCTTAAGGGAACGAAGAGTTTAAAATACCCCCATGCCTTGGTGGTTTTATTTAATTCTCGGACTCGTTCTCATCCTCGTCGTGATGCCTTTGTTCAGCATGTTCTTCATCGTGCCCATCCCCATCTTCGATTCCCTTTTCACAAGGAAAAAGAAAGAGAAGTGGAGTAGGAACGCCCCAAGCGACACAAAGAACGAAGAGATGCTGAGGATGTGGAGCCTAGCGAAAGACTTCCAAGCCTCAAATCGGAAGCATTGCTCGGAAGTTCATGTTTTAACCGAAGATGGCTTGAACCTCTATGGCGAATATTATGACTTCAAAAGCAAAGAGGCCGTCATCATTATGCCTGGTCGCCCAGAAACGCTTGTCTATTCGCTTTTCTACGCGGAAAGCTACCGCAAAGCGGGAGTAAACGTATTGGTGGTGGACACTAGAGCGCACGGCAAAAGCGATGGCGAAAACCACGGCTGCGGTTATATGGAACGTCTCGACATTTTCGCTTTCGTTCATTGGCTGACCACGAAAAAAGGCATCGAAAAGGTCATTCTTCATGGAATCTGTGTGGGCTCCAGCTCTTGCGTCCATGCGGTTACGGATCCGAATAAGCCATCCGCGATCGTTGGTTTAGTCACTGACGGCCTCTACGTGAGCCTTTATGAAACTTTGAAACTAAGGGTAAGGAAAAACGCGAAAATCAATCCGCTTACCTGCGTTGCTTATTTCCGTCATCGCATTAAAAAACTCTATGGCTACGACATCAAAAAAGACGGGCCCATCTTTCGCATGAGCGAGGTTCAAATCCCGACCTTGATGATGGCCTCAGAAGAGGACATCTATTCCTTGCCGGAAAAGACAAAACTCCTTTATTCTAAACTCCCCGAGACCACTCCCAAGAAACTCGTCATGTTCCCACATGGAGCCCATAGCCACCTTCGCATCGTCAACCCTGAACTCTACGACAAATCCGTCCAAGAATTCGTTGATGCCATTCGTGAAAAATAAATTTCATGGACGAGACCTTAGTCAAAGTCATAACGATTGTTGCGCTTGCCATGACCTCATGCTTTGTTTGCCGTCTCTATTTCAAGGAAACAAGCAGAGGAAAAAGTAGCAGAAAGAGCGTTTCTTTAATCGCCAAAGCAGGCATTTTTGGGGCTTTATCCGCTCTTTTGTATGTTGTCCCGATATTCACCATCAAGTTGCCATTCGTCCCCGAATTTTTAACCCTCCACTTCGACGAAGTCCCTATATTAATCGTTGGGCTGGCCGAAGGGCCTTGGTGCGCTTTTCTCACATTGCTCTGCAAAACCCTTATAAAACTCCCGTTTACCACAACGGCAAGCGTCGGAGAATGGGCGGATTTAGCTCTGTCGTTATTCTTTATTCTTCCTGCCTGTTTCATCTACAAAGGAAAGAAAAATTGGAAGAGAGCCCTCATTGGCCTAGCGGTTTCGATGCCTCTCCAGCTTGTTATGGCAATGGTTTTAAACGTCTACGTCCTCATTCCTTTCTATTCTTCTTTGTATGGCATCCCTTTAGATTCATTGCTTGCGATTTGCCAAGCAGCAAATCCGGCAATAAACAATTTGGAGTGGGGCTACGCCTTGTTCGCAGTCTTGCCCTTTAACGCAATGAAAGACGCGATTGTCATCGCTCTATCGCTACTTTTGTATAAGAGTTTAAAAACGTTCTTGGAGAAGCATTAACGGATCAGCTTATAGATTCCGTCGACCATCATGATGATGCCCGTTACAAAGATGCCGTAGCCCAAGATGCTTTGTGGCGCGAAAAGCAAGAACATGCCGATCAACGTATAAAGAACAACTTCGATAAAATTCACAACGCGTCGATAGATTCTCTTCCCGCCCGTTTGGCGCAAGGAAATTCCTATGATGAGGGCCAAGAACAAAAAGAGCATCCCTGCCGCCCAAGTGAAAAGACTATTGATAATGTTATACCCAAGAACTGCTAACCCCGCATAGGCAAGAGAGGCCATCACGACTATAGCGATTCGCAGCTGATATAGTCGCCAATCGCCTTTTGATTTGACGAGGTAATAAATCGCGACGACCCAAGTTAACACCAGCAAGGCCGAGACTATTGCAACGACAATCCAAGGGAGAGAGTCCGGCATCAAAGTAAGAAGAAGCCCGATCGTGATCAAAGCAATCGCTTGAGTGAGGTTTGAAATGAGGAATTCCGGGAAGCTTTTCAGGTGAATGACCTCACGGAAGGAAGCCCCAAAAAACGCCGCAAATCCAAGTTTTGCTACGGTTTTGCGTTCATTTCTGCCTGCGCCGATATAAGAAAGAACAAGACGATCCATCGTCCTAGTTGGGTTCTTTCCCAAATCCCAAACGGTCTTCTCGCCATGTTTTGTCATCGCGCTAAAAATGTCGTTAACAAACTGCTTTCTTTCTTCCAAAGTAACATCAATCAGCCAATCACGGACCATTTTATTGACCCATTCGCATTCCGGGGAATAGCCCTTCTTTTCGATGAAGGAGCCCCCATCGATTCTCCAAGCAAGAAAAGCATGCTGAAGCACACCCATCGCATCGCTTTGGATAATATGGGTATGTTTGAACCCCATAGGGAAGAACTGACCTACAACATCATAGGAGGGAACGATAAAAGTGGTTCTATCATCAAAAGGAGAAAGGTCTACTTTCCCAAAGACCTCAGGACAGAGGCCCGGAGAATCAAGAAGATAAAGATGTTGCAGCAGGGGAAGTTCTTCTTCGCTTAAAGCAATAGCGCCACATAAGGCAAGATTCCCGCCTTTTGAATGGCCGCAGAGGAAAAACGGCTTTCCCTCTTTAGCCTGCCTAGCGGTGTATTCAGCGGCTTTCTTTTGAGCGCTGGCCTTCATGAAAGAGAGCTGCGCGTTCTCCTTCCAGCCAACGATAGTTTCATCCGTCCCGCGAAAGCCAAGCGCAATCTCTCCACTAGGGAAAGTGAACGTCATCGCCCCGAACTGGGTTGTATCTTTCTCGTCGGTGTTGTCCTCATAACGAGAGAGAATCAGGGAGGAGAAGCGTTTGCTTTTGACAATCGCGTCCAAAAGCTCCTTATATGCTTTCTTTTGCATCGCCCAGTCGCAGGTAGCGAACACAGGCTCCTTGATCTTTCTGATTCGTTCAACCGCCTCAACTAACGGCAAAGTTTCTTCCTTTGTGACCGTGCCTTCGAAACGGATGTAGCTAAGCGCGGATATAACCATAGAATCAAAAACGTTGAAAGGCGAATTCTCTAAGGTGATCTCGCCTCTCCATTTTAGGTAATCCACTAAATAGCCCATGAGGTTATTATGGTTGAAAAGAGGGAAAAAGGCATTTCTTTCTTAAGAAATGAGACTCATTTTCTCACTTTAGCAGTTTTTCCCATCGTTTGGCTTGTTTTGAGGAATTCAAGGAGTATCTTTTCTCTTACCGGGAGGACAGTTACATGTACGCAAAAAACATTTGGGCTGACGCAAGCAACGAGAAAAAAGAAGCTATTTTCACCTTTTGCGAAGGCTACAAACAATTCTTAAGCTATGGCAAGACGGAGCGTCTCGTCGTTGAAGAAGCCATCGATACGGCGGAAAAGGCAGGGTTCAAAGAGCTCAGTACCTTCAAGGAGCTGAAGCCTGGAGACAAGGTCTACGCGCTTAATAAAGGGAAGAACTTCTTGTGCGCCGTCATTGGCAAAAAGCCAATCGAGGAAGGTTCAAGAATCCTTGGGGCTCACATTGATTCCCCACGCCTAGACATCAAGCAGAACCCTCTTTATGAGAAGGGTGGCTTCGCGATGTTTGAAACCCATTACTATGGCGGCATCAAGAAGTATCAATACGTCACCATTCCTTTGGCGCTTCATGGCGTCGTCTACAAAAAAGACGGCACCTGCGTCAAAATCTCCATCGGCGAAGATCCTAATGACCCCGTCCTTGGCATCACCGATCTCCTAATTCATCTTTCCGCGGATCAAATGCAAAAACCCTTGGCCAAAGCCATTGAAGGTGAAAGCCTTGATCTCTCCATTGGAAACATTCCTGCGCAGACCCAAGACAAGAAAAAGCACTTGGTGAAGGAAAACATCCTCGCACTCTTGAAGGAAAAATACGGGATTGAGCAAGAGGATTTCCTCTCTAGCGAACTCGTCGCCGTACCTGCAGGACCGGCGAGAGACTACGGCTTAGACCGTTCCATGATCGCTGGCTACGGCCATGACGATAGAGTCTGTGCCTACACTTCATTCAAGGCAGTCCTTGATCAAGGGGAGTGTGAATACACGACCATCGCAGTTCTAGTCGACAAAGAAGAAGTCGGCTCAATCGGAGCGACGGGTGCTCAATCCATGTGGTTCGAGAACACGATTGCTGAGATGCTCGCTAAGCAAGGCAAAGACAGCAACCTCGCCGTCCGTCACGCGATGAGCAACAGCAAGATGCTTTCTAGCGACGTCTCTGGCGCAGTCGATCCGCTGTATCCTAGCGTCAATGAGCCAAATAATTCCTGCTATTTTGGAAAAGGCGTGGTGTTCAACAAATACACCGGATCCCGTGGCAAGAGCGGCTCCAATGACGCGATGCCTGAATTCGTCGCTTTCGTAAGAAACGCGATGGACGAGAATAACGTCTATTACCAAACCTCCGAAATCGGCAAAGTCGATCAAGGCGGAGGAGGAACGATCGCCTACATCCTCGGGAACTACAACATGTACGTCCTCGATGCCGGCGTCCCGGTGCTCTCCATGCACGCTCCGATGGAAATTGTTTCCAAAGCGGACGTCTACGAAGCATATCTCGCCTACAAAGCCTTCCTCAAAGCCTAAGGCAAACCCTCAAGCGTCTCCGTGTTGGAGGCGCTTTTTATGTAGGATGATGCACGCAAGCAAAGCAAAGGCTTGTCTTATAATCTTAAGCATGAACGAATTTGAACAAGAAATCGAAAAAACACTGCAAAACCTCTCTATTCCGTTCAAAAAGATGGAACACGAGGCCATGTTTACCATGGATCAATACACCGAGATTGAACAAAGGCTAGAAACGAAGGTCCCAAAAAATCTCTTTCTATGCAACCAGCAGCACACGAAGTTTTATCTTTTGCTGATGCCCGGCGACAAGCGTTTCAAAACAAAGGAACTATCCAAGCAAATCAACTCGGCGAGGCTTTCTTTCGCAAACGAAGAAGAGCTGAGTGAAGACCTCCATTGCTTCAAAGGATGTACGAATCCCCTTGGGCTCCTCTATGACCAAAACAATGCGATTCAGTTATTGATTGATGAAGATTTGCTCAAAGAGAAAACCTTAGGGTTCCACCCTTGCACCAACAGTGTCACCCTCACTATCTCCACAGAAGATTTCCTAACGAAATACCTCTCGTTTATCCATCATCCTTATATCTCCGTGAAACTTATCGGGGAATAAGAAAAGACGGGCGAACCCGTCAATTCATTCCGCTTTCTTGACTTGTTTTATCGACAAAGAGATTCGCTTACGGTTCAAATCGACTCCGATGACTTTAACCGTGACGATCTCGCCCATATGAAGTTCATCGCTTGGATGGGAAACAAAATGGTCTGCGATCTCCGAGATATGGACCAAACCATCCTGGTGGACGCCGATATCGACGAAGGCGCCGAAGTCGGAAAGGTTTCTGACCGTGCCGTTAAGAATCATTCCAACAGCAAGGTCTTTCATGTCTTTTACTTTGCTATCGAGCTTCGCGGTAACCATTTTCTCGCGCGGATCGCGGCCGGGCTTCTTTAGCTCTTCGATAATGTCATGAAGGGTGTATTCACCAATATTGAGCTCTTTGGCTAAAGGAGCAACATTAGTGACCCTGGCTAGAGCTTCGTTCCCGCGCGGCGTGCCAACGTCCTTCAAAGACAAGCCGAGCTTCCCTAGCAACGCCTCGGTCGCTTCGTAATCCTTCGGGTGGACCGCGGTGCGTTCTAACGGATTGTCGTTTTCAATGCGCAAGAAGCCGGCGGCATCCATGAATGTCTTCTCGCCAAGCCCTTTGACTTTCAAAAGGTCTTTCCTGTACTTGAAGGGTCCATTCTCATCGCGATAAGCGACTAACGACGTGGCAATTTTCTCATTGAGGCCGGAGACGTATTTGAGAAGCGAGATGGAAGCGGTGTTCACCCAAACGCCAACCTGGTTAACCGTATCGATCGTCGTATCGCCAAGGGTTTGCTTTAAGCGGGTTTGATCCATGTCGTGCTGATATTGGCCAACCCCAATAGCTTCGGGAGGAATCTTCACGAGCTCCGCCATCGGATCAAGGAGGCGTCTAGCCAAAGAAACGGAAGAACGCTCATCGATATCCATGTTGGGGAATTCCTTCACCGCCAAAGGAGAAGCGCTATAGACGGAGGCTCCTGATTCATTGACGATCGTGATCGCGACATTGCTCATCTTGTTCTTCGCCAAGAAGTTATTTAAGAAGGCCTCGCTTTCTCTGCTAGCCGTGCCATTCCCTAAGGCAATCGCGTCATATCCATACTTGTTATAAAGTTCGATGAGCTTCGCTTCTGATTGAGCTTCTCTACCAACCGTCGGGTAGATGATGCAAGAGGTGATAACGGCCCCGTTTTGGTTAATGAGGGCCAATTTGCAGCCATTTCGATAGCCGGGATCAAAGCCAAGGATCTGTTTTCCTTTCAACGGGGAATCGAGTAAGAGCTGTTTAAGGTTTTTCGAGAAAAGGACAAGAGAGGCATCCTCCGCTTTCTCAAAGAGTTCGGAATTGACTTCGTTTTCCAAAGAAGGGCCCATCAAGCGTTTATAGGAATCCTCAATCGTTTCCTTTAGAACGTCATTGAAGGGGCTACCTCTTTTGATAAGCTCGCGGGCGATTTGATTTTCGATGGTAACCTCATCGTACACAAAGGAATAGGTGAGCTTCTTTTCCTTCTTGCCGCGAGAAAGCGCCAAAATCTGATGGGGTTTGATCCGATTCACCTGGACGGTGAAGTTGTTGTAGGTGAGATATTTCTGATCCTCGTCCTCTTTCGTTTCTTTCGAGGTGATCTTGCCTGCTTTGTAGATATAGGACTTCGCGAAAAGATAATAGGAGGGGTTGTCGCTTATTTGCTCGGCGATGATGTCTTTCGCCCCTTGTATGGCTTCTTCTTCGTTCTTCACGCCTTTCTCTTCGTTGATGAAGGTCTTCGCGTACTCCGACAAAGAAGAAAGGCTCCCTTCTTGCTTCAAGATATATTCGGCGAGGGGGGTTAGTCCTTTTTCCTTCGCGATGGAACCTCTGGTCTTTCTCTTTGGCTTGTAAGGACGGTAAATGGCCTCAAGAGTAGAAAGGACGGTGCAAGAAAGGATCTCTTCCTTTAATTCAGGGGTGAGCTTTCCTTGCTCTTCAATGCTTTTCAAAACCGTGGCCTTGCGGTCTTCAAGTTTTTCGAATTTGGCTTTCTCTTCTTCGAAAGCGCGAAGAGTGACGTCGCTTAGATTCCCTGTTTCTTCCTTTTTGTAGCGGGCGATGAAAGGGACCGTGCCGCCTTCCGCGAGGAGGCGGAGAACCGCTTCGACCTGAGCGGGGGTGATGTTTAAGGTCGACGAAAGATATTGAACGATTTCCATGAGGGGTATTGTACCTTAATTAAAGGGCAAAAAGATTAGGCAATGCCCCATTGTTCGTAGAAATCGCTGAGTTGCACTCCGGATTCTCTATAAGTCGTGATTCCAAGTTCTTCGCAATCAGTTTTGAAAGATTGGCGGAAGGCCTTAAGCTTGCTGCTCCCATCGAAAATTTCCCACTTGATGGCCTTCCATAATTCACATAATGCCATTCGAGGGAAAATCGACTCAATTTTGATATGACGCTTCGCTGAGGAAGAGGTAGCTTTCGCACAAGCCTTATCGCAAAGATCCGCCCAGCTCTTTGTCTCATCAAAATCCCAGAAATTTCCATCCGCGATTTGCTCGAAGATGGTTTTACCGTAAGAGGTGTCTTGAGCATAAAGGGAGCTATGGAACTTTGAATTGGTTTCAATGGAAACGCATCGTGAGACCATTTCGTCAAAGAATTGTTCCATGAGATCTCCCGCTTCCCCGTAGTAAGAAGAGAAGAACTCTTCCTTCAAAGACGCATAACTTTGGCTAACATCCATCATCGTTCGGCCCGCCAAGAACTTCTTGAAGGCACCAAAAGCGGTCCGAGGTTGCGCAGCGTTGTGCTGGCCTTGCAAATAAACCATCTTTACCCCTTTGGATTGGAGATAAACGAGGTTGGCGTGGTTGGCTTCAAAAGAATTTAGTGGGAAGAGGTAGTACATAAAGTTCGTGTCGTAAAGCCAGGCAGAGACATCTCCGATTCTTGTCCAATCGTCAAACATGGCTTTCGACGAAGCGTTGCAGGAATCTGTTAAGGGATAGGTGTAATTGGCGTTGACAGGCGCAACCAAGCAGAAAACATTTTCCTTCATTTGAAGCGTTGGGGTGCCATTTACGATAGGGGCTTCTTCATATCCATCGTAAGCAAAGAAACCGATACTCGCTTCTTTTTGTTCCGCCTCATCCAATTGAGGTATCACCAAATCGCGAAGGTCATTCACGAAATTCAGAACCGTGCCGGCGATCGAACCATATAGCGTGACAGCTGCATTGCAAGAAGAGCAGTGGCAAATATTGCCGTTATCCGCGATTCCAAATAAGAAGGTCTTCAAATTCGTGTTCGTACGTGTGTTATAAAGCCACATCACATAAGTCGTGGCTTGGTTCAACATCGCCTGATATTCGTCGTTATTTCCGTGCGCGGTGTAGCAAAGCTGCCATTGCAAATAATCTTCCCCATAATTCTCACCCGATTCATTCTCCGCGAACCAAGAGGGGTGATCCGTGTAATAAGTTCCAGGATAAAGCGCACGAATGGAGGTGTGGAAATACTCGCCGCTCAGCGTTCCAACAGCGGGAGCAGGAATGTAATAGTTGTAATCCCCATAGCCTTGGTTATAGCCCCAGGAATACATATCCCCATCATTGCCATCGCTCCAGTCGCATTTGCGAAGCCCAAAAGAAGGGGTGTAGCTTAGCCTTAAATAAGGCAAATCAATCGATGCTCCCTTCGTATAAGTGAACGATTCGGTTTGATCGCCGACGTAGCAATAGCCAACAAGTTCCTCAAGGAGTTTCAAGGCGCCTGCCTGATATCCCATCGTGTCATTTGAGAAGAGGAAGATACCCTTGCCGCCCGTGAATAATGTAAAGGACCCTTTCGCGGTGGGAACACTCGTCCCATAGGAAGTAGCCAAGGTTGAATCTCCAAAATAGATATTCGCCCCTTTATGATCTTCATCTGCGTTCGCTTCTTCGAAAGTAGTCAAAGGCAAGGTAACTCCCGTTGAGGTAGCAAGTTTCCCTTGGACATAAGTAGCCGCAGTTTTGGCCTCAGCGCTTGAAGAAAGATAAGCTAAGGAATAGGCGGATGCGTTGTTTTCCAAGAACAAATAGGAGCTTTCGTAAGTGATGCCTTCGGGTCGAAGCGCGCGTCCCTGGGTATCCTTTAAATACATGTCGGTCGAATTCAATCCATGGAAAACAACATTCTCGTAGGTGACCGGATTGTCCAAAGTCGAGGCATTCTCCTTGGCGATCGCTGGAACCAAAGAGTTGTTCCAACTGATTTTGGAAGAAGCTCCGCCGAAATCAATCGTCACATCTTTTAAGGAAACGCCGCTATACATGGCATCGCAAAGGAAGCCCACGCCAGAAGCGGGGTTGAGCGTTGAAGCCGCCTTAAAGGTGCAGTTCTCAATCGCCGTGTCCTCCAGTGAAGAGGCAAGAATAGAGAAAACAGCAACGTCTTTGTAATTAAGGTTCTTGATAGTCGCGCCTTTAACTTGCCCCAAAAGGCGATATCCCCAAGCAATCGGATTCGTAATCGTATGGTTTCTTCCATCGATCGTTCCAGAGAAATAGCAATCTGAATCAAGACTATTAATTGAAGCGGTTGGGGAATTCAAATCCGCGGTGATGACGTAATAGCCGTCGTCGTTTTTCATCTCAATCGACTTCGTGAAATTTTCTAAATCCTCATTGCTGTCAATAACTTTGCTGGCAGCCAAAGCCATGACTGAATAAGCGGGTGAGCTATCATCCTTTGAAATGTTTACGCGACTTTTGCGCCCAATTTCGAAGCTGAAATCCCCAAAAACCTTGCAATTCCCATCTATTTGGCTGATTTCAGAGCAATCTACATAGCTCGCGGAAGAATCGTAGAACGCCAAAGAATCTTCATTTACCCATTTAATCCAACGAGGGTCATTCTCCGTGAAGCCGGAGGTGTCATAAGAGGTAGCTTCACGAATGTTTTTAGAATCCGGGGCGGTGAACTGATAATGATTCAAGCCGCAGGCGACCCAATATTCGCGAATGCCATTTTCTGTTGAAGTGGCTTCCTTTTGCTTGTAATGGACCCAGTTCGCGCCGGAAGTGACAGTATTAGCGAAGGTCGATACGCCTTTCGCGCTTGCAGCGATCATACCGGCCATAATGGCTGCACAGCCAAGGGCAGTAAAAAGAAAAATCTTTTTCATATCGATCTTAGTTTAAAAGAAAGGGCTTTCATGTAGATGTCGGCAAGTAACATTTTTATGCGTTAGCAAACGAAAAGGCTCCTCCAACAAGGAGAAGCCTAATCAATTGCTTATATCAGAAAGCGATATTAATGTTTAGCTTATTTGCGGATGTTTTTGTACATCGGGCCATAAGCTTCGCAAGCGCGATAGTCCTGGCCTTCGAGATCGCTTCCGAATAATCCCCAAGAAGCCGGACGATAGACGTCTTTGTCGTCGACGTTATGCATCGCGACAGGGATGCGGAGGATGGAAGCAAGGGTGAGGAGATCCGCACCGATGTGGCCATAGGTGATGGCGCCGTGGTTGGCACCCCAATGGTTCATGACTTCGTAAGCGCTGGTGAAGTAGCCTTTGCCGTTGCAGCGAGGAGCAAACCAGGTGCAGGGCCAGGTGTAGTCAGTTCTCTTCCAAAGGGTGTCGCTGACTTCGTCAGGAAGATGGACGCTATAGCCTTCAACGATTTGGAGGACAGGTCCAAGGCCCTTCACGATGTCGAGACGAATCATGGTCATCGGCATTTCAGCACGGGTGAGGTAGCGGGAGCTGTATCCGCCGCCACGGAAGTAGCCAAGGTCAGCATAGGGCCAAGTGGTGGCGTCCATGCACTTCTTGATATCTTCATCCGTCATCTCCCACCAGGGCTTCATGACGTGGTTGCCGTTCTTGTCAGTGACTTCGCCGCAGGCATCGATGCACTGCGCGCCGCTATTGATGAGATGGAGGAAGCCATCCGCTTCTTTGGCGTGGCCTTCGATGTCGTAGCCAGTGACGCGCTTGACGCTAGAGCCCGACCAATAGGTGCGGACATCGGCGAAAATAGAAGCGCGGCCATTGAGGAGACGCTCGAAGAGCATACCGATGCCGTTAAGAGTGTCGTTCTCGGTAGCGAGGGTATAGGGTTCTCTCGCGCCGACCCAGTCGAAGGTGCTGTTAAGAATCGCTTCAGGGAAGTCGCAGTTAGGATAGAAGTCGGTCCATTGACGCTGGCCTTGGAAGCCACCGACGATCGCGTTGTGGCCAAGAGCTTCTTCTTCACAGCCTTCGGGGAGGTTCTTGTTCCCGTTATAGAGGTCTTTGATGATGCAGCACATCTTGACCGTGAATTCCCAGTCTTTTTCTTTTTGTTCGGCGCTGCGCTGAAGTTCCTTGGGGTTCTTGTCGATGCCAGGGTGGCAGTTCTTTTTCACCCAAGCAAGGGCACGCTCGTATTCCTTGTGGTCATAGATGCCCAAGGTCATGCGACGGATGATTTCAACCTCGTCGACGCTTTCAACGCGGAGACCGAGGTATTCTTCCATGAAGTCATAGTTTATGAGAGAACCGCCGATGCCCATGGTGGCAGAGCCGATCTGGAGGTAGCTCTTGCCACGGAGAGTGGCAGCCGCGACCGCGGCGCGGGCGAAACGGAGGATCTTGGTTTTGACATCGTCAGGGATGCTGTTATCGTCTTTGTCCTGAACCTCGTGGCCATAGATTCCGAAAGCAGGAAGGCCTTTTTGGGCGTGGGTGGCGAGGACGGAGGCAAGATAAACCGCGCCTGGACGCTCAGTGCCATTGAAGCCCCAAACGGCTTTGATGGTCATCGGATCCATGTCCATGGTTTCCGCGCCATAGCACCAGCAAGGAGTGACGGTCAAAGTGATGTCGACGCCTTCCTTTTTGAAATATTCGGCGCAGGCGGCGCTTTCAGGGACGCGGCCAATGGTCGAAGGAGCGATGACGACCTTAACGGGCGTTCCGTCGCTATAACGGATGTTTTCCTCAAGCAATTTTTTGGCCGCAAGAGCCATGCCCATCGTTTGGTCTTCCAAAGACTCTCTGACTTTGAGAGGTCCTCTTCTGCCATCGATGGTCGGGCGGATGCCGATAACGGGGTATCCACCGATAAGACGAGATTTAGATTCCATGTCTTAACTTTTCCTTTCAATGGGGCTTAAGCCCCTATTTGCGATTATTATGAGCGAAACGGAAAACGATAGAGAAAAGAAATTGTGCTATTTCGTTCCCTTTTTGTCTCATATGCGAACATGGCTGCAGGAAATAGGAGCTGAGGAAAAGAGGCGATAGGAGGTGATAAGCTTATTTTGTGCTGGCCAGGTCAATCAAGAAGAAGTAGCCTTCCGAGTCGCGGCTAGTGAACGACCAATACTCGTCATTCGTCCAATACCAGTGGTTTTCGGCGTAACGAGCCCAGGAGGCAATCTTTTGGGTCCCCAGCGAGGAACCGCTAGAGGCGGCGATGAAAGCTCCCTCGTACGTTTTGCCCGCCCAATAGGAATCGGTATGGGTTTTGCTGTAGTTGTAGGTCTTTCCTAGCTCGAAATAGTCTCCTTTGGGATTGCCTCTAGCGACGCAGACTAAAGAAGTGGAGGCATCCGTATTGTGAAGGTCTCTTTCGGTCCGATCATTCGTCAAGATGCGGTAGCAAGAGGAATCCGCACTTTTAAGCGATATGAGGGTCTCCGCGGCATCCAAATAGGAAGAGGAGATGACGTTTGAATTCGCAAGGTAATGAATATAATCGTTGCTGCTATCGGAAGCGCCTGAAGAGCGAAGCAAGTTCCACCTCGTGACGATTCGGGAATGATCGTTTGGACTGATGCCGGTGTGTTTCGACATATCTTCAGCGCTCGTAAATATGCTTCCATCGTTCTTCTCGACCTTCTCGGCGCTGAAAGTGACGCCCAAGCTGCAGTGATTGCCAAGGTTATAATAGGAGGTGCTGTATTTAGCATGATAAAAACCGCCACTTAATGAAGCGGAGGTCGTGAACGAATAGGAATCAGACATATCCGCGACGTTTTTGTAGAAGTTCTGAATCGCTTCACGAGCGGAGATATAGTAGTTTTGCAGCATGGCGTAGGAGTCTCCGGCGAAAAGGCGAGCCTCGGCGGCGCGAGCAGTGTTCATGTCCAAAATCTTGAGCAGGTTGACCGCTAAAGCGCGGACGAGAGGCTTGATCTCGCTTCCGAAGTTGTACATGCATTCAAGGCGAGAAAGATAGGTCCCTAGGATAGAGACCTTCCCGGAGAAACCAAGGATCCTTTCCGCGAATTCAATCACCAGGTTCTGATATTCCTGGGCTTTCTCTCGATGAGTGGAGAAATATTGCTTCATAAATTGCTCGTAGATCATCGCGCTGACGAAGCCGCGAAGATTCTCTTTGTCGATGCCCTCTGGGAGGTCAGTTTTAGCCGCGATCGAGGCGTCGATATCCTTATCGAGCTCACCCATGAAGCCTTCTTCAACGATGTTGTTATGGCTGGCCAAATGGGCTTTCGCGTTAGGGAAATCGCCGATGGTGAGAGAAAAGTTGTACGCGGAGTCATCGCTTATATCCGTCAAAGAGGTCGAAGTCCATTCTCCTGCGGAAGTTTTCTCTAATGCAAGGTTCACCGTCTCGGAGGTTTGCACGAAATCCCGGTAATAGGAACCAACTTCATCACCCAAGTTGCGGTTAAATACATTGATGGGCGAAATGCAGTTGGTCGCGAAGTCATTGATCGCAAGGTTCAAGGTATTGAGGTTCGTCTGGTCGACAAGTGCCTCGGTGCGGATGATTTCGCTGGCGAGTTGCTGAGTGTTCTTTTCTAGCTTCGCACTCAGCTCATCGATTTTGCGGTCCGTCTCTTTAAGCTGGTTCATGACGCTTTGGATAGTGGGCCCGCCGCTAAGGAAATTATCGCCTAGAGTGCCCAAGATGCCGAGCGTTCCGGAAAGAATCGCAACAGGGTTATCCGCGGCAGTTCCGACGATGATCGTCCCGATGTTGCTGACAATCTGAAAGATGAACTTCCCTCCTTCGTCCCAGCCGCTACCTTGTTTTAGATAATTCTCTTCGAAAATCGACTGAGGATCGGAGACTAAGTTGGCCTCGCCCTCGGCTTTGCTTACCATGATGTATTCTTTCGAGCAAGTGACCGAGGAGCTAATCAGCATCCCGTAGTTCAAGGAGTCGCTAGAAGAGAAAGTCACGTTGAAGCCGTCTTTATCCGGAAGAGTCTCGATGAGGGAAATCGGCAGGGAGGCTTCTTTCAAAACGGAATAATCCGCGTATTCCTTGTTCTTTTCTTCCAAGATTTTCGAGGCTTTGTCGATGTCATAGACAATCACGTTGTCTTCGTTTAAATCATTCGAGAACAAAGCCACGTTCGTGTCGTTGCTAAAGGTCAAAACGTTGTTCCCCTTGTTCACGAGCACCGCGTCTAGGGATATGAACTTAGACATGTCCTCCTTCGTGTAAGCCCAGCCTTCCGGGGTCTGATCTTGATTTCCGCAGGAAGACAAAAGGGCCAGGCAAATAGAGAAGGCGGCTAGAAGATTCGTTTTGGTTTTGTTCATATTTCCATTCCTTGCTGATGGACAAATATTAGACGCCTTGACAAGCAGAAAAAAGCCCTCGGGTTAAGCGAGGGCTAAGGCCAAGTCTAGATGCTTACCAAATGGAGACGCGTTTCTCAGGAGATAGATACATGCCATCTCCTTCCTTCACGTCGAAGGTGAGGTACCATTCAGGGAAGTTTCTAGGTTGCATGTTCGCGCGGAGTTCCGCGGGCCCATGAACATCATTAACCAAAAGATATTGGATGTATTGGGGCTTGCCCTTCATGCACCAAACTTTCGCCCAGTTCTTGAAGTATTTCGCATAATCCGCGTTCGGGATGGATTTCATGATCTCAAGGGTGACTCCAACGCCGCCATTATCAGCGATGTTCTCGCTGACGGTGAGAGTCCCATTCACCTTGCCGCCATAGAAATCGATACCATCGAATTCCTCAATCATCTTCTTCGTGAGGGCGTTGAAGGCGGCGTAATCTTCTTCCGACCACCAATTGTTGAGGCTGCCAGTCTCATCGAAAGAAGCGCCATTGTTATCGAAGGCGTGGCTGATTTCGTGGCCAATGACCGCGCCAATGCCACCGAGATTTTCTTCCTCGCTTTGATCTAAGCCATAGAAGGGCTTTTGGAGGATCGCCGCAGGGAAGGTAATGTCGTTGGCGGAGGGGTTATAACAGGCATTGACCATATGGCCAGGCATGCCCCAACGGCTACGGTCGACCGGCAAATAAAGCTTATTCCAGTCTCTTTGGACGGCTTTTGCGCCGATTTTGGTAATGTTATCCAACAATGAATCGCCTTCATCGACCTTTAAGGTAGAGTAGAAGGGATCGCCTTTGTCGGGGTAACCCATTTTGATTTCGATGGTCGAAAGCTTGAGAATCGCCTTTTCTTTCGTGGCCTCTTTGAGGAAGGAGTTCTTGGCCATCCTGCCTTTGTAGGTTTCGATGATTTTCTTCACCAAGGAGACGACGTCTTTCTTCGCCTCTTCCCCGAAGTAGGTCTTTCCATAGTAGATACCAATGGGGTCGGAGAAGAGAGTAGAGCAAAGCTGATAGGCCTGCTTATCTAAGACGGGATCCTTAGGAACGCCCATCAAGGTGCGGTTATAGATTGTCGAGATCTCATGGGTTTGCTCGGAGCAATACTTAGCGCCGGCAAGCAAGGTTTTGCAGTAAGCCCAGTGAAGATACAAAGGAAGGTTCTTCTCGTTGAAATAAGCTGAGAAATTCTCGATGGCTTTTGGGTCATAAACCACGATAATGGAGGGGATTTTGTCCCCAAAGATGGAAGCAAGATAGGTCTTGAAGGAGAAGGGTTTCATGTAGCCATCCACTTTCTCCAGGTCCATCGGATTATGGTTCTTCACGTAATCCGCCCATTCGACTTGGCTTTTCACTTGCTTCGCCACCAAGGCATCGAAGGCTAAGCAATCACTAAGATATGTCTTTTGTTCTTCTTCGCTTAAGGAAGTCATGGCCAGAAGAGAAGCGACCATCTGAGAATAGACAGCAAGGAGTTGTTTCCCAGCTTCGTTGCCTTCCGCGTAATAAGAAGTGTCTGGCAAGATGGTGCTTGGCCCAAGCAAGACAAAGCAATATTTGGTAGCGTCTTTCATGTCCTCCGTCACCCCGGAATTGAAGGGGAGAGGAATGCCTGCAAGCTCGAAATCCTTGGCTTTTGCGCTTAAATCGTCCACGGATTTAACGTCCTGAATCATCTTCAAAGACGGCAATACCGGCGCAATACCCTCCTTATTTCTCTTTTCGACGTCCAAATAGAGGTTGTAGAGCTTCACGGCTTCGCCAACCTCGGGTGAAGGGATGTCCTTCTCGCCTTTAGCAAAGGAGGCGAAGTCCGCTCTCAGGGTTTTCTCCACGTTCTCATTGAGATCAGAGAAACCGCCACAAGTAGGGCGGTCATCCGGGATCACGGCTTTCTCAAGCCATTCCCCGTTTACCGCGTGGTAGAGGTCATCTTGGATTCTTGTTTTCATGTTTTGCTCCTAAAATTCCCTCTCATTCTAGGCGCGAGGCGAAAAGAAGCCATATCTTTTTGTTAATCCGTCAAAACAAACCGCTTTCCTGCGCTTCCTTATGGAAACTTTGCTAACCTATTCCCATGAAAATCACCATTGTCCGTCACGGCGATCCCGACTATGAACACGATTCCCTAACCGAGAAGGGATTTAAGCAGGCCGAACTGCTCGCGGGTGAATTAGCGAAACGCCATTTCGATGAGATCTATCTCTCCCCCTTAGGCAGAGCCCAGAAGACCGCGGAGCCCTATATAAATAAGGAAAAGAGAGAAGCCGTCACTTTGTCTTGGCTTCAGGAATCCCCTTGGGCTTGGGATAGGGAACCAGAGTCATGGACCAAGAACCCCCTATGCTATGACACCGAGAAGTGGTGGGATGCCCCAGAAATGGACGTCTCCCCCGAAAACAAAGAAATCTTCCGTAACGTCGAAAATTCTTTTTATGACTTCTTGAAGGAGCGTGGCTACGAAAGAGAAGGAAACTGTTTCAAAACCAATAAAGGCAAAAATGAGCAAAGCATTCTGTTTGTTTGCCATTTAGGATTAGGCAGTTTCTTGCTCAGCAGACTGATCCGCGTTTCTCCTGCATTGATGTGGCATAACTTTTTCATGCCGACGTCGTCGATCACGACCGTTCAAACAGAGGAAATGATTCCAGGACACGCCAGTTTCCGCATCCGCGAATTCGGCGCGTTACCACATTTAGAAAACCATCCAGAGCTATTAAGCGAGAAAGGCGCTTTTAGAGAAAGCGCTGAAAGCGAAGGAAGATTCGAACGCCTAGAGAATCAAAGTAAGAAGCATTACTGGGATAAATTCTTCGAACGAGTGGATTAACGTCTCACTTTGAGGCTGTGTTCTTCGTAATACCGTTTCTTTTCTTCGTACATCTTCGCATCGGCAAGGCCAATGAGCTTATCAAGGTCCGTCTCATTGCTATTTGCGACGGTGGCATAGCCAATGGCAAGGGACATCGTCTCTCCCTTGATTCCCTTCCATTCCGCGGCTTTGGCTTGGCAAAGCGAGGAAAGGCCTTGGATTTCTTCTTCGCTGGAGTGGAGTAAGACGAGGAATTCGTCTCCGCCCGTGCGGAAGCATTCGCCTTTGCCGTGCAATGTGCTCAGCAAAATCGAACTCGCATATTTGATGTACCCGTCCCCAGCCTCATGGCCGTATTTGTCATTGATCTGTTTCAAGCCGTTCAAGTCGATGTACATAACCGCGAAATCATGGGCAAGGGGCTTTGACTTCAGCGCGGTGTAGGCTTGGTTATAGGCGTAACGAGAGAGGCAGCCAGACAAAGAATCGGAACGGAGCAGTTTATCCTTTCCGGCTAAGTCGAGATCCTTTTGCTGTTGGGCAAAGCTGACATAATGGATGTAAAGCAAGATGGTTGAGAAAACGAGGGAAAGAGTCCCGATGCGGATCTTGCCACTTAGCTTATCGCCGAAGAACTCTTGGACAAGGATGGCTCCAACAGCAAGTATGACAAGAAAAATAAAGGGGATAAGGTTTTGGCGAGGGAAACGTTTGGCGTAAACGATGAATCCCAAAACGACGTAGCAAATCGCAAGCACGTAAACGGCAATGTAGACGGGGTGCAAGAAGCCATGCTGATATACGCCGGCATCATCGATGTAGAAGGTCCAATGGGTGAAGCAAGAAATAACCTGAAGGATGAAGTTCAAACCAAGCAGGATCAAGAAAAATGGTTCGATTTTCTTAAGCTGAGCAACCTGGCGGACAAAGAAGAAAGCAACGGCGGGGGTAAGAGAATAGTCCAAGCATTTCGCCGCGACATGGAGCCAGCGAAGGGAGCCATCATCACCGTTGAGATAAATGGCAAGCCATTCGAAAATAGCGGACAACGAAAGAACAATATAGGTCAAGGTGAACCTAAATTTCTCGTTTCTTGATAGCTGTTGGTTGTGCCAGACCATGACACCTAGAATCGCGAGAGCGAGACACTCAACGATTAGAACCGACGTGTAAAGTTCAATCATTCAAGGGCAAGTATAGACTTATAGACGGAGGAAACAAGGAAAACAAAGTCAAAACAGCGTTAGCTGTTCGCCTTCGCTAACATCCTTGGAGTAATCTTCAATCAGAGCCTTCAGGAATTCGTAATCCTTGCAGTAAGAATTGGGGATTCGGATCAAGCGAAGGCCTTTCTCTTTACAGTCTTTCGCCTTCTTTTTATCGCTCTTGATGCGGTTCACATCCTTGTAATGCTCGCCTCCATCGAACTCGAAAGCGAAGATTGGCTTCTTGGGAGAAAACAGGGCTTTTGCGTAGATAACGGAATCAAATTCCCGCAAATCCCCGCTATATTCCTCTCCTAGCACGTCTTTTATTGGCACGTTCCTGACCACGGAGATATTGCCTCTAACCGAGACGATATGAGCAATTGTTTTATAGAATTCGTCTTCCGTCAGACTGCCGTTGCTTTTACCTATCTCCGCGTTTTCATAGCTAGGAGGGATCACCTCGACCTGCCCTTTGGCCCCGCAGTATTCGAAAAGAGAATTCCAGACGCTATCACCCGTGCTCATCTTTTTCAAAGAGGCCTGGTCGCCGAACACCACAAGTTTCTTTTTCGCACGAGACGTCGCTACATTGGCGATTTCCCCATGGCTATTGAGCCATTCGACGGTCCTTTTCGAGGAAGAAGAAGAGATGCCTGCTGAAATGAGAACGGTTCCCTTCTCGTCTCCTTGGACGGAATGAATGGTCGCAGCCTTCACGCCTTCGATTCCTTTTTTCGCGAGCAAAGAGTTGATTAGGCAAGCCTGGTTCACGAACGGGGTGATGATGGCCAAGTCCTTTTCGCCGTACTTTTCTACGTAAGAGACGACGTTTGCGGCCTCCTGGAAATTCTGGTTTCGCAATGGAGCTTTCACCTTGTTGTAAGAAGGGCAAAAAGCGATCTCACCTTCTGCAAGGGCAGGGCTGATGCGCAGCTGCTTGCCATAGAAATAGCTGTTGCTGAATCCAATAATTTTCTTGCCACAGCGGTAATGCGAGCGAAGCAAAACGCGGTTGCTGACTTTATCGGCAGCCTTCATCGTCGATAATATCGAATTGCTGATGTAGTCATAGGTCTCGGCTACTTCATACTCTTTGCGGATTGACTCGTTCACAGACGGATCGACATCTATCACTGGAAGTAGCTGATCCTCGTCACCGACAAGAAGAAGGGATTTGCCGCGAGAGATTGGCAAAAGAGACTTTGCCACATCCGCTTGACCCGCTTCGTCCATAATCACCAAATCAAAAAGGAAATCCGCGGTGCCGAGCTTCTCACTTGAGATATTCGTCGTGAAAAGAACGGGGAAAGCGGTGGTGAGAAGCGCGACGTTCTTGTCGTTCCTTAGGAAGGAATTAAACATCGTAAGACGCCTATCCGGGCTCTCTTTGAACACGATTGAACGCAGCTCATCGAAATCCGGGGAGGAAAGACGTGACAAACAACGGATGGAGGACTCCTTCAAATAAGTGAGAGCTTCTTTGTCGTTACTAAGGGATACGAAGCTAGAGATAATTTCTTTCTCCTCGATTTCCGGAAGCTTTGCTAGTTTCCCCTCGATGACGCCCCTTTCTTTGGCGATGATTTTCTTTTTGGCATCGAGTGAGGATACCTTGTCTAGGAAAGACAAGTTATCCAAAAGGGATTTCCGTTGCATGAAGGAAGTGAGGTTATCAACGGCTTGCTTGTTCTTCCCAAGGACTCTCTTTCTCAGTTCGTCTAACTCGCTGAGAGTTAAAGATGGTTTGAAAGATGAGGCGAAATATCGTTTCAAGGTGTCTAAAGCAGTCTGGTTCACCTGCCTGTTCCCAAGGCGAAGATAAGGGAAGGGGATTTCTTCTCCTTCCTCTACGAAGTGAAGCTTCGCGGCGATGCCGTCTAATGGCCTGTTGTTATTGGTGGAGACCAAGACGGTTTTGCCATCAAAGAAACAAGAGAGAATGACGTTGAAGATCGTGCAGGTCTTCCCTGTTCCCGGCGGGCCTTGGACGTAGGTGACTTTGTTTTTGAGAGCGCTATAGATGGCGAAAGCCTGATCGGCGTTCACGTGCGTATCGAACAAAACAATCCCGGGCTTTCTCTTGCCGTTATCCGCATAAGAAGTGTTTCCGAAGAACGCTCTCAAAGGAGCTTCGAGTTCTCCCTTTGCCCATTTTTGTTCAATCTTCTCAAACAAGGTCGCAAAATCAATCTGATATTCCTTTGAAAGACAAAAGAAGTTAGGACGTGTATCGATTATCTCATTTTTCCGAAGAGATTCGCGGATGATTTCAGAAGCCTCGATGAACTTCTCATTCAGCAAATCCAGGAACTCCGAGGCCGACATCTCGGTGTAAGTAGATAACGAATGCTTCTTCCCTTCGATTAGGAAAGAAGGGTTTAGGCGTATGCCTCCCACTTTTTTGATGGATTTGTCTTTCGGAGAGAAAGCCAGGGGCTCATAAGCGACGATGTATTTCTTGTTTTGGATATCGATGGAGAGGCGGGACAAGGCCAGTTCGTTATAACGGGAGTTCCATTCCTCAATCTCATTCTGCCTAACGCATTTGCCCATTTGTTTCATTTGGGAATCGTCGAGTTTGCACATGCCTTTTTCTTTCAAGACATCGGAGTCAATTCCATCCACCAAAGCGGTGTCTTTTATGCAAGGATCCGCGTCCATTTGGCAGCAAAGTTCCAAATAACGAAGGATGTTATTGTCGAAGTTTTCATACTCAAGCCAGGCAAAAGAAGGGAGATCTGCGTTGATTTTGTGGATTAGCTCCTTGTTTATTCCACCTGTAGTGAAATTCAAAAGAATCGCTGACTTGATTCGATCAAACCGTAAAGAGATGTTTTCAAGGGTATCCGTCCCCTTGAAATCGTTATACATATCGCAGAAAAGGGTTTTGCTTTTCGGATCGATGTCTTGGACATAACACCAAAAAGAAGTGTCTCTCTTCTCCTTATGGGAGTCATAGACAATCGAGAGCCATTTCCCTTCTTTGATGGAAAGAGAAATGACTCGCTGAGTGCTTGTTTTTTGCTCTTTCTTTGGCTTCACAAGGGAATTATCCGCCAATTGAGGAGAGTTGGATAGAAAGGCTTAGAAATCAACCCCGCCGATGCCCTCAAGAAGACGGATGAATTTTCTAGAGGTGTCTTTCATCAACAAGATGTAGGCTCCATAGTCATCCGTTTGATCCAAGAGGTAGACTTCGTTGCCTTTCTCGGAGGTGCTATAAAGCGTATATCCCGCCTTTTTAAGGCCGTCGGTAATCGCCGTATAGGTCGCGTCTAAAGTGGAATTAGAAGAAGGGTAGACGAACGCGTTCAAATCACTGAAGTAGCCATAGTAGGTGTATTCGAATTGCTCCATGGTATCTAAAGGCAAAGCGTAGACCATCTCAACTTTAGTTCCTTCGGGCAAGGAGAAATTTGGGAGGCCGTTCGTCACCTTGTTGCGGTCATTGAAGATGGTGAAGTACTCATCAAGATTGTCTTGGTAAAGGGTACTCATCGGGGCGGTTCCCTTATAAATCATGATCTCAATACGATAGGCAAAGTCCCCGTGATTCAAGAAGGTGTAGTCGTTCGTGGGGTACATAACCATATCGAGGAACACTTTCTCATCGCTGCCTTCGATGCTCTTATAAAGCACGTAATGAGTGGAGCCGCGAGTCCTGTAGGTATAGACCGAGTTGTCGGAATTGCGATAGAGGGAATAGCCTTTCTCGCTCAGATAACGTTTTCTCAAGCTCTGGAAAATATCTTCGTCCACGTCAAGAGTCACGCAGGGGATGTAAGAACCATGCTCAAATTTCTGGCCGTCTGCGCTAGGAAGGTCATAGTAAGTAAAATCGGCTTGGTAAGATCCTTCGGGGATGATGAAGTCATCGGAATCAAAATAGGAGATTTTCTCCGCGAGAATCTCGCTGATTGTGTCCTTGTAGATGAGCTCGCCCTTATAGATCCAGATTTCCACGGAGCAGTCGCCGCCGAAACTGCTCTTGGTCGAACGGAAATCAACATAAACGTCGTTCATCTTGTAAATGGAATGTTTCTTGGAATTATCGTCTTTGATGATGTCATACAAAGCAAAGCCATAAGCCTCCAAGTCGCTGATCTCTTTGGAAAGTTCGTTGGAAGTCAAAGAAGCATAATAGTAAACGCCCTGTTGTTCTCTTTCGCTTCTTCCATAGGTGGATTCGAGGAACATCCCGCTGGCCCCGCCGAAACGGAAGCAGCTAAACTGGGAGGCGGAGGGGAAGGGGAAATCCTTTAGACCCGTCTTGTCTTCCACTTTCTCAGAAGGGCTAAGCGCTTTGCCAACGCGGCTGTTCTTTCCGTATTCAAGGGTCACGCAGAAATCAACGTTCGTGTCAAATTGGAAGATGACTTTCTCAATGGAGACCTCAGTGGCGGTGTTATTCTCCGCGGAGTAAATTCCGAATTCCTCTAGGCTCGAAAGGATGGATTCCTTTTCTGAAAGCGGCATCTTGGCAGGCAAAATGAATTGCATGGAGAAAAGGGTGCCGTCTGTAACTTGATAAGAAGGACAGACCAGGCCAATCGTAGCTTTCTTCCCTTCTTCCAGGATTTCCGGAAGGCTGGAGATGTAAGCGTAAGTGCTATAAATCGATCCGCCATAAGTGGGGTTGTTAGCAAAAGCGTAAGCCCCGTAATAGCCGCCGCCATAATAATCAGCGATCGACTCTTCTTCGAAATATGGGTAGTAAGTGGCAACGCCTGTCTTGCTAAACGTCGCGTCGTCAATATAGGCAACGTAATTCTTCGAATCGATATAGCCTTTCACGGTTACGACGTCATTAAGGGAAGGCAAAGAGGAGCTATCTTCCAAGACCACGCGAATGCCGCAGCTGCCGCATCTATCATCATCGTTAGCGATGTAGAAAGCGCCATCGTAGTCAAAGCCAGAGACAACGCCGCTTATCTCAACGGCCTCGCCGCTGTAATTGAGCTTATAGGAGGAAACAGTGGAATATCCGGTCTTGAGGTCATAGATGCGGGTGTTCACCTTAGAGCCCGCCTCAACCCAACGGGCATAAGGAGTGAAGGCGTTACGGTCGAATCTTGTGATGTCAACCGCGTAAACCTCAGCAAAAGTAGAGGAATCTTTCTCATAAGCGGAGAAAGAAGAGATACGTCCATCATCGCCCACAATGACAGAGAAGTAATTCGTGTATCTCAGGTTGCGGTTTTGGGTGTAGTTCCAAAGATCATCCGCGAGGTCGCTTACCGTGCAAATGAACGTCGATTCATCGATTTTGACAAAGTCGTCCGCATATTCACTAAGGATCTCCATGAAGTTCGTGGTGAAGCAGGTTTTGTAGTTGCTTGCGATATCAAAACGCCCATAGACATCAAGATCAAAGTCATAAATGGATTCGCTGCGTGCGGCCACACCAAAGGAATGGAGATATTCCTTATCGGAAGGAATAACCGCGTAACCTCCGTTTTCGGGGCTGTAGTAATAGAAAGAAGGATCGTAGATCTGGTAAATGTATTCCACATTTTCCTCAACCGCGATGCTTAGTTTGTAGGAAGAGGTGTTCGCGATCGCTTCCGCGAGGGTATCCACGACGACCTTTGGAGCGGAGGAGCTTTCTTCGCTCGTGGAGTCGGAGGAAGAAGGGTTTGAAGAAGTTTCGATGCCTGTGCCTCCGCAGCTAGCTAACAATGCCGCTAAACTCAGTGCCAAATATGCCTTTTTTGCGCTGTTTTTCATAAATTGCCTCCTTGATAGATTAACTTGATGGTGGCTTTGTTCTCATCCATTGAGAGAACTTCCATTTGAAGATTCACTTTCGTTTTGTCGTTCCAGTTCCCGTTTAGCAAGTAAGCGGAAGTATCTGAAGAGAAAACGTCTCCTACCTGGAACAGGGAATCATTATCCGCGCTTTCGCCGATTTGGAGCCTATTGAATTGTTTATTCTCAACCAATGCGACTTGCTTATAACGTCCTTGCCTAGAGGCGTCCGTTCTAGAGTCCTCGTAGTTGTTGCTTGCCCCGATGACGTAATAGACATCGTCAGGATATTCTTCGGGGATTTCGTTCACATACGAATCGAAAACCAAAGAAGAAGAGGAAGTGTCGTAATTGCATTGGGCGATCCTGCTGTCGACGTGATAGATCTTAATGCCAGACTCCGTAAACCCTTGCGGGCGGTTGGAATATCGAGTATCCGCGTCGAGCTTGTTTAGTCCAGTCGGGGTGTAATATTCAAACAAGAGATATTCATCCATCACGGAATGGTTCCAGTTCGGCTTGAACAGAACGACCTGGTTCTCATCTTCAAACGCGGGCAAATCGATCGTCACCTCTTGGTAATCCTGAAAGTCGTAATAAATAGGATCCGCCCAGCCTAAAAGCATCTTGGAATAAGGGTCATGGTCGCAGATGTTGTAATCCATCATCGAATGACCGCCTAAGGCCAAGTAGGTGTTGTCGCTAGGATAGTAATCCCTAAGCCCTAAAAGATGCCCCGTCTCATGGATGATCGTGTGAGCGTCGATTGGGTAATTCGTATCGGAAAAGCTATCGATTCCCACCCACATATGATGGGCAAGGCTAGGACGGGTGAGATTTGCTTCCGTGGCGAAGGTATGGACCCAAGCCCAGAAGTTGCCTGTTCTAGAAGAAGAGGGGCTAGAGTAAACAAAGACGACGTTATCGACGTAGCCGTCCTTGTTTAGATCAAAGGATTGCAAATATTCGTCGCTTACTCCCGAAGAGAGGAAAGCACTCGCGGGGACGCCAGGGAAGTAGTTCCCATCGTTCTCGATTTCCTTCACCGTGTAAGGAACCTCCAAAACGGAAGTGACTTCGCCCGAGAAAGAAAGTTTTCCTTTGCTGCTTTTGTTATAGAACTCCGCTAGAGAATAGTAGTTGCCGCTAGAAGAGAGGCTAGAATCAAAAAACGCCCGGCGAATCTTTTCTAGATCGCCGCCAGAGAATTCCCTTTCCTCTTTGAAATGGCAGGGAATCACAAGGATTTTTTGTTCGCCTATCGCGCTGCACGCAACGCTTTCTTTGAATTCGGAGGTGTTTTCTAAAACCAAAGAAGAGGCGACCAAGCCATTGCTTGGCTTAGCCGAAGCTGTCCCACAAGAGAGCAGCAACGGCCATAAGCCAAGCAAAGCAAGATTTCGCCTCATATTATTTAGGCGCCTCTGCCGGCTTCAGCGTAACTCATGATGAATGAGTAGGCTTTGTTATCGTCGGTATAAGTGAACGAGGCGCTGAGGCTCTTGTAATCAGAGCTTAGATAGAAGGTGGTAGGCAAAGCAAAGATTGGGTCGTCGTATTGATCAGGATCTCCTTCGCTAATGATAACTTCATACCCATCGGCAGAGGGAGCATCGCTAACGGAATAGGAAGCCGTATAACCATTACTGAAATAGGTTTCGTCTTCCATCATTCTAAGGCTCACGGTGCCGTCAGAGGAGAAATTAGCGGTGAAACTCATGCCATCCACAGTGGCTTTCCAGTTCTGAGTGAGGAAGAACTCCGTGGTCGCTTTCTTCAAGACATTTGCGTAGTATTCGGTCTTGATATACGGGGTGTAATCCTGGCCAAGATAAAGGGAGAAAGAGGAAATGAGATCATCACCATCAACATGGGTGAGGGTGAATTCATAAAGCCCCGTGGTCTCATTCTTAGCGATGGCATAAGTAGCGGACTCGGTCTTGTCGCTTTGAACGTCCTTGATTGAGACATCGCCTTTAGCGCCAGTCTCGTCGAAGGAGCCGAAGTTAAAGGTGTATTTCACCGAGCCATCGCGATAAGCGAAGCCGCAATCGGCGTTGAGAACGTCTTTGAATGTCGGGGCCTCAACGATGTTAACGATGACGGTATAGCTGATGGAAGCATCGGCTGTGCTTGTGAAGGTAACAGGATAAGAACCGGCCTTGCTCGCGGTAAAGGCGTAAGCGGTGACGGGGGTAGTGGAGCCTTCATAGAGGTAGATGCCCGTCTTTTCGATGGTGAAATCTTCTTCAGAAGCATCGACGGTGGCGATCACCTCTTGGCTTGCGGTATAGGGCGAAACAGAGGGGTTGAGATAATAAGCGACGCCCGTATAGCCTTTCATGCTCTTATCGGTAATATCGGTCCAGTCATAGCCATTCGGCGAGACGGTGTAATAAGAAGCGCTGACAGCGGTCGGCTTCGGCGCCTCAACGACGACGTTAAGGGTCTTGGTAACCTTCTTGGTTTTGATCTCAACCGTGTAGTCCCCAACGACAGAAGCGGCGAAATAAAGCGTCGGTCCATCATAATTGGCGAATGTAACGGAAAGTCCAGTTCCGCCCGTGACGGTGATCTTCGGGGTATCGAAAGCGAAATTAGCGGAATCAGGAGCGACCGAGGTCATTTTAACTTTCGTAAAATCACCAGACTCCATCGTAAAGATATCATCAAGCGGGACGTCGTTCGTATCCGTAAGAGTGTAGCTAGTCGCGGCAAAATCATCGAGGTTATAAGGGCTCGTATAAGTTCTTTCCCCGACGGTCTGCTCAACCGTGTAGAGCGTCCTCTTATCATAAGAGGCACCTTCGACCAAAGAAGTAGTCCCGTTTTCATCATCGGTGACGAAAGCATCGCTCCCGTATTCAATGACTTCCGCGCTGGCACTCGTCATCGCGCCATCATTAACGACGAAGCTGACATTGACGGTGTAGAAATACCAAGAGCTATATGGGAGACCGAAGGAGAAGTTATAAGCTCCATCGGTATAGCTGAACTTAAGATCTTGATTTGGATCGCTTTTCGCGGTGAAAGCAAGCGCCTGGACAAGGCCTTCCGCGCCGTAAGCGCTCGAGCCATATCCGAGGTAATTCATGAAGGGCAAAGAGGCGACATCATAAGAAGCGTCGTCCTTGCTAAGCTCGTTTTCGGAATTTCTCTTAATCGCGACGATGGAGCCATCCGTGTCATAGACCAAATAGAGGTCATAATCGCCTGACCAGTCAGATCCTGTCATGTGGAAGACGCCGGTTCCGTAATCATAATCAGAGACGGTCACGTCGCCTCCTTCATCGCTCCACTCGGATTCGGAGGTGGTCGTCAATCTTCCACCCGCGATTTTTGTGATGTCAGCCTTCGCGGCAGCAGCAACAATGTCGTCGATCGTAACAGCTGGAGCTTCAGACGAATCATCCGAGCTGTCGCTTGAGACAACGTCCGAGACGGTGTCATCGCTAGTGACGCTGTCAGGAGTCGCGTCGCTACTTGAAGCGACACCTCCTGTTGAGTCCACAACGTCCGATGTGGAGTCGACCTTTTGGTCAGAAGATGAGGAAGAAGCCGTTGGGTTAACGGCCGTGCAACCTGCACAAACCGCGCTGAGCGCGAGCAATATAATGGGATTCTTTTTCATGGAAGTTCCCTCCTATGCGCGGTATTTTGAAACCGGTCTAACGATTTTCAACGGGTAACGTAAAGGAAGCGCTTACAGCGTTGTTTTTTAGCTAAAACAAATGCAATAAAGTCAACGGTTCGTCCGATACCCTTCTTTATTTCGATATTCAGGATGTTCTTTCGCCAAGGGGTCTTTATCTCCAACGATCAGGTAATCGCAGAGATCGCCATTTGAGCACGTGCTCTTGCGAATGAGCTTCGCGTGCATATAGGCCAGTCCTGGGTAATCCGGGTTGCAGAAAGCAGGCATTAATTCCAATAGGCCATATTCTTTCGCGAATTCTGCGACGGGGCAGAAACGAAAGACGTAATGGATGGGTTTCCCTTTTTCATAGGGATCCACTTTCATATCGTAATCACCCCATTTGTCGCAACGTTTCTTCGCGGAAAGGAACGCTTTGTGTAAAAGCCTTTTATATGAGGATTTATTCGCATCAACGAAGGAGAGCTTCTTGAAGGAGGGCAAGAACAAAGAGGATTCCATTTCTTCGATTTCCTCTACGCTGGAGAATTCCTTGCAAACGAGGTAATAAGAAGAAAGGGCAATGCAATCGTAGGTCCCTGCAGGGCCATTATGCATGTTCTTCTTGCCGCCTAGGTCCTTTCTGAAAGTCCGCAAAAAGGCCACGTATTGTTCTTGAACCTTGTTCCAGATTTCTTCCCTTTGGTTTTCTGGATAATGCAAAGCAATCTTATTCAAGATGGCCTTTTTGCAGGGTTTTGAGTACAAAACGTGGCAGGTTAAATCAATGTCTAACTCTTTGTCTTTCATAAAAATATGAAAGCATAAAGAAAAGTTAGGTTCAATTAAAACTCAAAGGAGACAATCTCGTAGAGAGGAAGCTTCTCGAAGCCGAGGATCACCTTGCCATCTTTATAGGAGAAGGAGATCTCTTGATGATTCGGCTCAAGGTAGACGTGCAGAGGTTTCTTGTCGAGTTTGACTGAAACCTCAACCTCTCTTAGAGCAGGAATCTTATCAAAGCTAGAGAAGCAGGGAACGCGGTGATTGCCAAGCAAGTTAATCAAATGGAGGTAGACGCGTCCCTCTTTCTCACGAAGCACGACTTCCATATCGCCTACTTGGTTATGGGAGATGAGACGTCTTGGGGAATCGCAGATGAAGGAGAAGATATTCTCCGCTTCGATGGTCCTCTCTTTTAAGTAGGCCAAACCGAGATTAATCGGAACGAATAGAATCTTGCCTTCCCCATAAGAATAAGAGACCAAGCCAGGATAGGCATCAGGCCCTTTTAAGACGGTTGGAGGGGGATTCGTGCAGTCGACGTCCCCTTCGATGATCGCGGGATACATGAAGAGTTTGGTCTCTAATCCCTTTCCTTTTAATAAAGCATAGGCATCGCGGACTTCAAGGTCGCCTTTGCTAGAGGCATAGAAGCAAATGGGATGTTTTCCCTCTTTGACTTCGCTTTCTAAACCAAGCGCGTCAGCGAACGTTTTCGTTGTATGGGCACCAAGCAAGATAAGCTCGCCACCAAGAGAAGCGTATTCTAGAAGCATCTCGACGAGTTCTTTTGAAAGAACGGTCGCATCACTCACGGCGAAGCGCGGATACGTTTTAAGTTTCTCTAAGGTTAGCCCTTGCTCAGAAACAACGTTCAAAGATGTCCCTTGGTCGAGGATCCCAAGCATCGTTCCATAGAGCTCATTATGGTAAGCGCAGTCTCTCCAGAAAGGAGCATTGATGCAGTCATAATAAGAATCCACCGAATAGAGGATGCCCATGTCAGGAACAAACTCGCCCCCGAAGCAACATTCTTTTCTATCGTGACAGAATTTGGAGACTTCCGCCCAGTTAGGGATGGCGGCAGGGTTCATGCAGACGTTCGTCGGATCCTGCATGTTGTAGATTTGGAAACCACCGCCTAAAGCAAGGACGCAAGCGGCTTCTTGTTCTAGTTGAACAACGCCTTTTGTGTGGTGGACAGGGAAGTTGATTCCCCAGCTCATAATGTCCCAGTTACGGCCACTCATGGCCATGAGACGCCCATCAAAGCGCGCGCTGTCTACGCTATTGGTAGGAGACAAATCACCCGAAATATAATCCGTGAAAGCAACGTTATCCGGCACCCAAGCGGTATTCATCCAGTTGCTGGTGATCATGAAATCCGGCTTGACCTTATGAACCTCGTCGACGTAATGATGAACGTAACTCAGGAAGCTTTTGCGGGTGAATTTGAGGTAATCGCGGAAGCCCTCTTCTTCGGGCATGGGCGCTTCTTTCCCGGTTTCTTTCTTATAGGCTTCTTTGGCCATCGGAGAGTAGTCCACGGGCAAAGCCCAGCATTCGCCATCGACCCAAGCCCCATCAATGTGGTAATCACTGATTAGCTCTTTAAGCTCAGGAATAAGCAGTTTGTCCGGATAATCCCCAAAGACGGAGATACGGTCATAATTCTCGCCTTTGGTGTTCACCGAGGCCCATTCCGGATGGTCAGAAGTAGCCTTCATGTCCCAAACGCCAGAGTAATGGGAGTAGAGGGGAACCCCGTATTCGGAGGTCACCTCTCTCCACATCTTAAGGAGATCCTTCTCTAGCCCAGGGGCTTGGTATCCTATCTTGGTTTTGTAGGAGGTGTAGCCAGGATGTCCTTTCGTGTCGCATTGAATGAAATCGGGTTTTACTTCCTCGATGATTTTTCTAAGGATGGCAGGATCGAAATCCCTTCCGATTCCTTTGGTGAATTTGTTCGCATGGTAATCGAAGTGCAAACCGAAGAAACGTTCTTTTTTGTCCATAGCAAAAGTCTAGCACAGGAAAAGAAGGGGTCGCTTCCTTTGGAGCGTTACCGCAAAAAGAGATGAGAAAGGCGCAAAGTTCAGCGAGGACCAGGCCCACCATGGCCGCCGCCTGGATGATTGGAGGAATTGCCGATTGTCGTAAGGCCGGACTTGATGGTGCCCGTAATTAAGGATGAGCCACCCGTGGATATTTTGTTGCCGAAATAGACCCCGTTACGCATCGCTCCTCCAACCGTCGCCCCCTTAACGACTTCAATAGAAGAACCCGTCGTCAAAGAGGGGGACTGCACGATGAAGCTAACGCTGGAAAGGTTCTTAGGAAGGACGATGGAAAATTCGGAATCGCCGCAATAAAGCGAATAGATTGTTCCTTTGCTCCAAGAGGAGGTTCCATAAGATAAAGCGTTCACGCTGTTCGTATTCGGAACCTGGGCCATGGAGTTGGAGCCAACCGCCAAAAGATTGCCGCCCGTGAAAGTAAACGTACCATCGAAATCAAGCGAGCCATTGCCTCCGCTGCTAGGCCCGGCAACGATGAGGTTGCCTCCATCCATTGTGATATCGCCATTGGAATCGACTCCATCGCCTTCTGCGTTCGCGTAGACCGTCGCCCCATCATGGAAATTCATGCTGATGCCGCTAGTTAGGGTATCGCTCGTCGCGTTGATGCCATCATCTTCCGCGCAAATGTAGGTGTAGCCTCCGTAGAAATGGATCACCCCGCCTTGGATGCCTTCGTAGCAATGGTAGATGCGAATATCCAAAGCATTCGAACTGCCCTCTTCGCCAATCGTAAGAGTTTGATCGCTATTGATCCCTTGGTCATTCGTATAGAGGGAATAGTCGCCAGAAAGGATGCTGATTCCCGCGTCGGAAGCGATGCAGTCGTCCGCGGTGTTAATGTAATGATCCCCGCCTTTGAAGGTGATGAGGGCATCTGACTTGACCCCTTTGCACTTTTGTTCCAAGTAGTAACGTTTCGAATAACGATTCATCGAATCCGAATCGATTTTCTTATATTGCCCGTTCTCCAAAATATAACGCGAGTCCTCATAAAGAGTTCCGTCAGTATCCGCGGAAGAGTCATAAAGCACATACGTCCCCGTTGAAACGAAATGGGAAGTGACGTTTTCAAGGGTAACCGCCATTGTCGAATCAATGCCATCCCCATATGTCGAAGCATCGATCACGGAGTCTTTAATAGATACTTCGTCTTCTTCAGCGTGGATGCCATCTTTCCCGGCGTCTAAATAGAGCTTAGCCCCTTCGACTGTGGCGCCACCTTTAGCCTGAATAGCGTGGCCAGTGGCGTTAGCGATGATATGGGTGCCTTCAATAGACACGCCCTTTGGACTCTTGATAGCCGCGCCAACTGCTCCCTCAAGGTTTTTCGCTGACGTTAAATATAGATAGCCAGAACCTTCGATATTGAGTTTCACCTTCTTATTGCAAACCAAAGCGCCATCCCCCGCGGAAGAAGCTCCATCCGAAAGATAATTCTTGGTTTTAGACGCCACATGGAGGGTAAAGGAAGAAGCGGCTTTGATTTCCAAGGGGGCGTCCGCTGAATTAGCAAGGTTCACCCCATTAAAAATGAGTTTCACTTCGCCCTCGGAATTAACGAGGATCTTCGCGTTCTCGTTTGTCCCCGTGACGAGATAAGTCCCTTCATCGGTGATTGTCTTTATTCCTCCATCTTCGATGGTTGAGACATCGATGATGTTCGAGATAGAAGAAAAATCCTCTTCGGTTTGGGAATCGAAGTCTTTCGTGATATCAATCCGTCCTTCTTCGACGAACGCGTCGTTCTCATTCTCGCTAGAGGCTATCGTTTCAGAAGAGGAGGAGGCGCTGGTTTCGCTAGAGGAAGAACCTTCCCCGGCTGAGGCGATATCAACTTCATTACTAGATGGAGACGAAGAATCGGGGGTCTTGTTCCCCGCGCATGCGCACAAGGACAAAAGAGAAAGGGCAAGGATGGTCTTAGGAAGGGTTTTCATGCAATAACTCCTTAATAATTGGATGGCGTTATTAAACAAACGGAACGAGAAAAGTAAAGAGGGGGATCAAATAAAGGGCTTTTTGCGGGACTATTAGCGAATTTGCGGGTTTATCCCTAATCCCTCACGCTTTCGGTGACGACTTTGGCTTTCTTTCTTGAAAAAGCAATGCCGTAAAGATCAATCCCAGATACCCCAAGAGATTTAAGTTCAACCGCGTATTGCTTATCCCGAATCTGTTTGATGGCAACCTCGGCAAGTTCGGAAAGACGTCCTTCGCTATCATCATCGCCCGCTTTGAATTCCATAAGTATCCCAGGCAAACCCTTCACACGAGGCTGCAATTCGATATCAAATCTGCCTTCGCCTGATTCGCGATTCGAGCGAATCGCATATTCATCCGACATAATGGAGAGCAGCCCCAGCATCATGCCATGATAGAAATCCTCTTTGGCAAGGTCAAAACTGCTCGCAGATTCAAGGAGGTACTGTCTTAACGTGTCTTGAAGCATCAAGCCGTTATTGATTTTCAAAGCCATCTGGACGCGGCGTACCACAGAGGGAGAGACTTTGCTAGAAAGGCTGTCGATAACCTCTTTTTTGAAGACGCTTTTGATTTCTTTGTTGGGGATCGATAGGTTACATAACGGAGCGTCGCCGATTGAAGCGGTGACACTGCTAACCTTCAGATACCCCGTCATCAAAAGGAAACTATACAACGCGTCCTCGGAACGCTTAATCTCCGGATAGATGATGTCTGCGTCAATCGTGGCTGCAACCGGCTCATCCTGCAAAAGGCTCGTAAGCGCCTTTTGCATCTCCGCCCCGCCATCCCGGATGATCTCTAGTATCACGTCGTTGCTGCTAGTCCGCGACCAAAAGGCTTTCGGGGTGCAATCGTTGTTGAAATAGTTGATAACGGACCAGGGGTTGTAGATTTCCGTTTTGCCGAACAAATAGCCGTCGTACCAATCCGCTATCTCACCAAGCTTGTCCCTTTTGTCATAGTAGTTTGCCATGTCCATAACATCTTGCGAGGTGAAGCCAAAATAACGAGAGTACTTTTCGTCGAGGATTGTGTTCACGACAATGTTGTTGAGCCCGCTGAAGAGACTTTCTTTCGCAATGCGCAGGATCCCGGTCAAAACGCCGAACTCAAGAGCGTTGTTATCTTTAAGAACCGCAGAGAAAAGATTCCTCATGAACCCAATGACTTCATCATAGTAATTGCAGTTAAACCCTTGCTGAATTGGGGTGTCATATTCGTCAATGATGACGATGACACGAGTGGAATAGGTTTCATAAAGCACATGGGAAAGCTGCCCCAAGGAAGCTTGATATTCCACTTGGGAAGCATCTCCCTTCACGATTTTTTCAAAGAACTCCTTGTCGCTTTGATCCAAAGAGGAAGAATCAAGAAGATCATCGTGTCTTTTGAATTCGTTGCGGATAGAAAGAACGAGGCTTTCATACATATCTTTCCAAGTGCTTTGATGAGCATCCTTGAAGGAAAGGAATATCACAGGATAAGCGCCTTGATAATCCCGATAGGACTTCCCGCAGGACCATATGTCGCGAGTTGAAAAATAAATAGAAGTATCTTCTTTCGTCTTCTCGAAGAAGGTTTTAAGCATGTCCATGGCGAGGGTTTTTCCAAATCTGCTGGGCCGAGAGAAAAGCATGATCTTGCTATGCTCGTCGATGATGTCTTTGATCATCAGGGTCTTATCTACATAATAACATTCCGATGAAACCTCTTTATAAGAGCTAACGCCAACAGGGCAAGGAAGACGCTTCGATTCGTTGGCGCCGTGACAAAAAAGGGCTTTAGAAGGGGCGTCAGAGATTGGCAAATCTTTTTTCATCGAAATCATCCTCTTAACTATGCCAAGTTTTTGTTGTTTTTAGAAGTCAAACAATTTTTGAAACGCATCACATGTTGATAAAAAGTCACGCGCTGGCGTGGCTTTTTGGCAAAAGGAAATTAAGCGAGACGAATATTTTTCTGCGTATCGTAGAAGGAAGCACCATCGAGATTGATGGTGAATCTAGCAGGGCCAAGCTTAAGCGAATCATCCGCCTTTGCGACGACGCGGCTGCCGAAGACATCCAGCACGGCGATCTTTTCGTTCCCAAGGTCGAGGATTTCTTTCACTTCACACTCGATCCCATTCGCATCATCGGTGAAGGAGACATCATAAGGCCCAAAATGCACCTCGACGTTGTCTTTGAAGATCTTCTTTTCCTTCAAAGACAGGAGGTTGAGCCCCAAATCCTTATTCGTGGGGACGATATGCTCATGGACGCTTAATGTGCAGTAGTACTCTTTCCTCTTGAAGGCTTTGCCGTTCTCATCACGGGGTTCGTGAAAGAAGGGAAAAAGAGATATTTCGTCACGAACTTAAGCTCCATCTTTTCTAATGAGGTGAACATTCAACTGAAGAAGGGGGAGTACCTCGTTATCCAAGGGAACGAAAAAAGCCACTCCGACGGCAAGATTCATTTGAGTTTGAATCCTGGCGAAGCGGCTTATCTTGTTCAAATTGACTGAACTTACTTGAGTTTAAACTCAGCGATGCGGGCGCCCATGCTGGACCCGTATCCATAAGGATAGACGATGAAGGATTGTTTATCTTCCATCTCGGGCTTTTCATTACGGCGATCGACCATCTTGCTGGAAACGACTTTCTTATCCGTATCAATACGGACGAGCTTATCGCTTAGCTTACGTTGAACATTCACGTCCGCGGCCATCGGAACGTCTTTGACAACCGCGTAGTAGGTCCCATCCTTTTCGAAGATGGACGCTCCTTCTGCTTTGAGCGAAGAGGGCTCGGCATCAAGGATGACGTAATGGTTCTTCTTAAGCCAAGAGCCAAGGCGTTTCATGATGATCTTGTCCAAAACCGGGACAATGCCATCGCCCTTCGGGCCGACGTTGAGCAAGAGGTTGCAGCCACAGGCCCTGGTATCGATGAGCTCATTAAGCAAATGCGAATAGGATTTGCAGCAATAGTCGTCTTTGGTGTAGCCCCAGTGGTCATGGAGGGAATCGCAGACTTCGCCCGCTAAAGGACGGGCAGCATCGCTAGAAACAGGGAAGGCCTTGCCTCTTTCGAAGGTGACGCAGTCGATCTCTTCCGCGCCTTTCTGGCCGCAGAAATCAAGCCCGGTGTTGTTGGTGATGATTGCTCTAGGCTGAAGCTTATGAATCATCTTATAGATCTCGTTCGGGAAGGTGACTCCTTCGGGGAGCCCCCAAGTTCCATCGAACCAGAATCCACCGACCTCGCCGTAATTCTTGCAAAGGATCTCAATGGATTTCGTGAGATATTCGAAATAGGCTTTGAAATTCCCTTCTTGGTAGTCTTTTTGCCACCAGTCAATGACGGTGTGGTAGAAGAAGGGAACAAGGCCGAATTCGTGGCAGGCATCCACGAATTCCCTCACGAGGTCACGCCCAGTCGGAGAGTGGGGGGCATCGTATTCGTTAAGGCCTTTGGTGTCGTAAAGCGAGAAACCCTCGTGATGACGGGTGGTTAAGCAGACGTAACGGCATCCGCTCTCTTTGGCGAGTTTGCAAAGCTCTTTCGCCCAGTTCTCTTTCACCTTGAAACGAGGGAAGGTGGAAGCGATATACTCATCGATCGTAATCTGTTTCTTGATGCGACCTCCGTTATAAGCGGAGGCAAAGTACCATTCCCCAGCCTCCAAATTACTATAGAGACCGAAGTGGACGAACATCCCAAAGCCGAGCTTCTTAAAATCGTTAACGTAAGAATAATCCATGCAAAATACCTTCTTTTTGTAGCCCCAAAACAATAGGCGTTGCAACCTCGAAGTCAAGAAAAGAGGAGTCACATATAACGGAAAAGAAGGAATGGATAACGAAAAGAAAGGAGTTAACCTATTTTTTAAGTTGTGTTTTAGGTTAACTTTCTTTGATCCTTAAGAGATAGTCGTAACGGGAGAAAACGAAATTGGTGATCTTGTCTTCATTCCTCTGAATTGGGATTTCCTTGAAGATGCTCTTCACGTCTTCTTTGGTGATTTGGCTTATCTTAGCCGTTTTGAATAGTTCTAAGGCAGCGGGCTTCTTCTTTAAGAAATCGGCGAACATCTTAATAAGAGGATCTGTCTTTGGGCTTTGATCTAGGGTCTTGTTGTAAGAAAGCAAAGAAAGGTTGTTATCGAAATTCGGGGCTAAAGAAATGAGGGCCCCATTCTTTTTGTCTCTCAGCACTCCATAGTTGTTGTTGTGGCGATCGACGTTGTAAACAACGCAGTCGAAGAAAAGAAGGAGGACATAAGCTCGGGCGATTTCTTCGCCTAAACCCAAAAGAATATCGAAAACAAGGCTATAACCTTCCTCATCGTCGCATAAGGCGTACATCGGTTCAAAGTTGTAATTCGAGGCGAAATTCTTGGTGCGAATGTTCCCATTATCGTATTCATAAATAGCCGTGGGAATTCCTAGTTTCGCGGCGAGTCTAGAAGAGAAGAGTTCGGAAAAGATTTGATCTTCATCGCCTTTTTTGAACATCCACCATTCATTGTCGATAAGCTTCCAACACTTCTCAAAGCTGCCAATGTTCGTGAGTTCAGGAGAAGGGCTCCCGAAGGACTTTAATTGAGGGATGCCACCGTTAAGGGCAATGTTGCTATAGAGGTCATTATCGAAACGGATGTCCTCATAGGTTTTCTTGCTGCCAGAGGGCTTGAACCAGTAGTCGTCGCTGATGCAGGCGCCATAAGAATAAAGAGGGATCAGGGCTTCGCTTTTATTCGTGATTCCCAAAAGCTTGAGCAGAACCCTCGCGTTCGGGCGAGACAAATCAAGGCATCTGCCTTCCATAAACTTTTCGATGTTCCCGGTTCGTTTCACATAAAGAGGGCAAGCCTCTTCATCAATATAAATTAGGGAGCCGTCTTTAAACTTAGCGACGGCTTTATCTCCACTCATCAAACAGCCGGTGAAAGACTTGGCCCTAGAAGATAATTTAGGCAACCCATGCAAGCCTGTTTTAGCTTCCTTAAGCTCTTGTTCAATCCTTTCGCGTTTCTTAAGCGTTTCTTGAAAGGCTTCAAGTTCGCTTGAACGAATGTATTTGCTTTTCAGTTTGCCATTCTCAAGGTACTGCCAATAAAAATAGGTTTTGCCTTTTATTGTCTTCTCGCTGATATAGCCTTTTGGCATTTCGGATAGTTGTTGGATAAGGGCTTCTATCTTGTTCACAAAGAAACCATAAAGGTAGTTAACCTATTTTTCAAGTTGTGTTTTAGGTTAACCGCAAATCATCCTAGCCTCGCCAGCAACGCTCTCACAATTTGTTCTTTTCGTTATTTTCTAGAGAAAGAAGCCAAGACTTTCTTTCTAATCCGCCTGCATATCCCGTCAGCTTGCCGTTTGCCCCAACAACGCGGTGGCAGGGGATGATTAATGAAATGGGGTTATGACCAACCGCTCCGCCGATGGCCTGCGCGGACATCTTTGCAAAACCCCTTCGCTTTCTAAAAATCTCCGCAATATCCCCGTAAGTCATCGTTCTCCCATAAGGGATCGTTAACAAGATATCCCAGACTTCTTTTTGGAAGGCGGAACCCCGAGGGGCAAGAGGCGGAAGAAAGTCGGGAACGCCTCCTCCAAAGTAGATATCAAGCCAACGGATGGCCTCGTCAAAAATAGGCAGGTTCTCTTCCTTTGCGTTCTCTTCAAGATTGCAGGCGAAATGCTTTTGATCATCAAACCAAAGGCCTATTAGGTTTTTGCCATCACTAGCGAGAGTCGCGTCCCCAAGGGGCGAATGGTAATGATGAATGTAATCCATACAACAAGGCAAACTATATTCCGCGCTCTATCTTCTGCAAACACAATTGCGGCACGACAAATTTTAACTTTTCCTTGCAACTAAGGGAAATTTGCATTGGCCAATCGGATAAACCATAATATGACTGTACTTCTTTAGAAGTATAGGAGGTTCATTATGGCTAAGCTCACTCTCTATCACGGATCCCCCATCATTTTAGAACACCCAACCTACGGAAAAGGGAAGGCGAACAATGACTACGGCCTTGGCTTTTATTGCACCGAACATATTGAGCTAGCCAAAGAATGGGCCTGTACCGAAGGCGTCAACGGATATGCGAATCAATATGAATTAGAGATGGATGGGTTGGCTGTCTTGAATCTGTCCGCGGACCAGTTCTCCCTCCTTAACTGGCTTGCTATTCTTCTTCAAAACCGTCAAATAAGACTATCGACCCCAATTCAAATCAAAGGGCAAGAATATTTGCTCAGAAACTTCCTGCCGAAATACGAGGATTACGACGTCATCATCGGCTACCGCGCGGATGACTCCTATTTCTCTTTCGCCCGAGCCTTCGTGAACAACACGATTTCGTTGAAGCAGCTCTCCTATGCGATGAGGCTAGGAAAATTAGGAGAACAGGTCGTTTTAAAATCAAAGAAGGCCTTCGATGCGATTCGCTTCGTCGGTTACGAAATCGCAGATGAGTCCGTCTATTACCTCAGACGAAAAACTAGGGATAGCGAAGCGCGAGAAGCGTTCCAAAAGGAACTTGAGAACGACGATATAGATGGCATCTATATCCGCGATATCCTGAAAGAAGAGATGAAACAAGATGATCCCCGCTTACAGTGAATCTTATTTAGAAGACGCTTTAAGGAACCTAGGCGAAGCTTTTGATTATGCGGTAAACGCATGTCAGCTGAGCGCTGATGAGTTTTTTAGTCTTTTCATATCAACCGGCTTTGCCGAAAGGTTTGGAAAGGGCGAGCCAAAAGTCATCGTCGGGCTTTCTGGCACGGAGCTAGTTTTCGACATATTCGCAAAAGCAGGACTGCCTATTCCTTCAGCCAAGCCCCAAGTCGACTTCGAGTGTTCGCCTGAATATTGGTGCGGTCACATATTGGCTTATTACCAATGGATAAGCGGCAAATCATTCTCGGATATTCACAAAGGAATTACCGCGGAAGAAATCATAAAGGCCTATCCCACGCTTCATGAGGCGCCGGAAGACAAATTCGTAGACGTGGCTAACGTTATCCTCGCCAGAAGGAGAGGGCCAACCAAACTGCAACAGCTAAGAAAGATCTGCGGTTATTCTCAAAGCGAGCTAGCGGCAAAAGCAGGCGTGAACCTCAGAACTTTGCAGCAATACGAGACGAGGGCGAAAGACATTAACAAAGCTTCTGCGAAAACGGTTGAAACGTTAGCAATCGTCCTTGGTTGCAGGGTTGAAGATCTTCTTGAATAGGCAGGAGCCTGCATAAAAGAAAACCCCGCAAGAGTTTTCTTACGGGGCAATTCTTATTAAAGAGGCAGGTCTTTCTTTTTGAACTTGATGTCGCCGAGAATATAACCAAGCACACCAATCGCAATTAGGATCACTAGTTTCCAGATCCAATCCATCGTGCCGTCAAGGATAGAGACGACATCGAAGAGGCTGATGATCGAAACATAGTTGAAGTAGTTGAGCGCGCCGATTCTAACCACGGACGGGATGACCGGGGAGCCGAAGAGCCCAAGCATCGTCGCGACAAGGAAGAACATTGAGAGGCCTCCGCCAAGGGCCATCGCTTTCTTCGAACGGTCGAAGTAGCAGGAGGTGAAGAAGTTGATCCCGCTCATCGCGAAGAGGACGGAGAACGCTCCAAGGTTGATGAGAAGAAGTTTCCCAATCGTGAGGTCGGTGTTCACATTGGCAATCGCGAAGCAGACCACGGAAGTAATTGAAGTCGCCACGAACATGAGGAACAAGGAGAGCACCAAGAATAGGCCTTGAGTGAAGGTGACCTGACGACGTTTTGTCGAGGTGGATAAGACATAGGCCATAGAGCCAGTATCCACCTGGCCCGCGATGAGGTTATTGGAGGCCATGATCATGTAGATGATCGGTAGGAGCAAGCCAGCCATCTTGAAGAAGATCGAGCCGACAATGAGCCCATAGAGGTCCATCTTGCCAAGCTCTTCGATGCCAGAAGAGACGTCTTCAGGAAGTTTATCGAGCAAGGAACCGGCAACGCTGACGTTGAGATCCGCTTTGATTTGGGCGACTTTTGCGTCGTATTCGTCTTGAGAGAGGCCCTCATCAAGGAGAGAAATCTCATAAGTAAGTTTCTCCTGATATTCAAGCGCGGCTTCATAGGATGCCTTATGAACGTAATCATAGGTGAAGCCCATCTCGTCGTATTTCTCTTTGGTCACGCCATAATCAGCGAGATTTTCGAGCAGGGTGTTGATGGTTTCTTCTTCGTTCATCTTCCCGGCGACGAGCATCGAAGAAGCGTTATAGGCGCGGTCCTCACGGAAGGACGCTCTCTCGTCAGTAGAGATGTAATCCTTAAGGGTGGTGGAGGTGTTTCCAGAGGCGACGGCTACAACGTCTTTCATCATATACGCGGTCAAGTTGGTCACGTATTCCTCAGGGATATCTTCATCATATTTGGTATAGGTCGAATCCGCCTGGTTATTGGGATTGATGGTGACCACCGGGCTAGAAGAAGCGGTGTATCTTTCAATCACCTCGTTAATCGCATAGGTGTAAGAAGGGGTGAGGTAGATGCCGACAAAGGCCTGGGTTTGAAGAGTTTTGTTCTCTTTTGCCGCGGCGATGTGTTCATTGGTGATAGAAGCGGTGTACTCGGCAATCTTCTCGTTTTGAAGTTTCGCGATTGCTTCTTCCGTAGTTAAGCCAGAGGCGACGTACTCCACGATTTTGGCTTGAGCATCGCTGGAATTCATGTACTCAGTGACGCTGGCGGTGACTTCCTCCGCAATCGCAGCTTTGCTCTCGTCACTAGAGACGTACTCCGTGATCAAAGCGGTAAGCGCGGGAATATAGGAATTCGTGTAAGTGTCGACCGTGTTGATTTCATTGAACTTGACGGTGAACTGCTCATCGAAGAGTTCTTCGCCTTCCACGGATTTTGCGTATTCCGAGACCGCGGTCTTTTTGATCGTGGAGTTAATCGCCTGTTCGACGATCGTGGTTTCGACTCCTTCTTTAACCGAGGAGATGGATGAGGTGCCGGAAATCAGCATCACGCAGGCGAGCATGAAGCAAACCGCGACGGTGATGATCCCCCACATGGTCCCGTTAGCTTTGCAGGATTGCTTGAACAGGGCTTTCGAGAATAATTTGTTTTCCTTTTTCATGTTATTTAGCCTCCTTTGCTCTTTCGTTCATGATTTGGTTGAAGTGTTTCTCCAAGGTGTATTTGACCTCGGAGATGAATTTGACGTTCAAGCCTTTCAAACTCTTGAACAAGTCATTGATTTGTTTCTTGTCGATTGAGACCGTGACTTGGTGATAAGTGGGCTGGTCACGGATAATCTGGAACCCAAGGGATTTGAATTTGTTGTAGGAGCCTTCTTCGTTGAACTCGATTTTGAAATCAGCGACAGGGCGGTTCCTTATGGAGTTCATGTCCGCGACGTCGATGATGTAGCCATCAGAGATCAAGGCGACCCTGTCGCAGGTTTCCTCCATCTCGTTGAACATATGGGAAGACATGAAGATCGTTTTCCCTTTCTTATGCTCCTCCTCGATGATTTCGAGGAAGGCATCTCTCATCAAGGGGTCTAATCCCGTGGTCGGCTCATCGAGAATGATGATGGGCTGGTCGTTCATAAGCGCGGCCACCAAAGCGGTTTTTTGCTTCATGCCTTTGCTCATTCGCTTGAGATTCGCCCTCGGGTCGAGCTGAAGTTTCTCAATGAGCTCGTTCGCGTAATCAAACGACTCCATCCCGAGGAACTCCGCTTGGCTCTTTAGGAAGTTAATCCCGGTTTTCAGATCAGGGAAGGCGATTTCGCCAGGAACATATCCTACCAAACGAGAGATCTCAGCCTGATTGCTCCAGGATTCCATCCCGTTCACATAGCAATGGCCTTCCGTGGGCTTGATGAAGCCGAGGATGCTGCGGATGGTCGTGGTCTTGCCGCTGCCATTCGTGCCGACGAAGCCAATCATCTCGCCTTGATTAATCACAAGGTTCTCATGGAAGACGCCGCGCGAAGAGCCGTAATCCTTTGTTAGGTCCTTGATTTCAATAAGACCTTCTTTTTTTAATTCCATCACAAGGCACCTCCGAAGTTTTTGTCCTCTTTGTAGAACTTCATGAAGTAGTCCTCCAAAGTCTCTTTGATGTTGTTGAACTCCTTCACTTTGAAATCCGAGAGATAAGAGATGACCTCGTTGATGTCCTCGTCTTTCGCGGTGATGAAGAGCTTGTTCTTTGCCTCTCTATCTTTCGTGATGGAGATAATGGAATGGTCGTAACCCAACTTGAATCGGTTGTATTCCTCCGCGCTTTCGAACACGATTCGATATTGCTTCAAGCTCGCGTGTTTCAAATCGTTCGCGACGAATTCCGAGACGATCTTCCCGTCTTTGATGATGGCGATCCTGTCGCAGGTCGCGTCGACCTCGGAGAAGATGTGGCTAGAAAGCAAGATGGTCTTGCCCCTTCGCTTCTCCTCCAAAATGAAATTGATGAAGCTTTGCTGCATGACAGGGTCTAGCCCAGAGGTGGGCTCGTCAAGAATCAGGACCTTGGGGTCAGACATGAAAGCCGTGACAATCGCGAGCTTTCTTTTCACGCCGAGGGACATGTGCTTGGTATCGCCTTTCAAGACGTTGTCCGTCAGATTGAACAGCTTGATCATCTTGTCGAGCATCTCTTGATTATGGATGCCATACATGTCTTGCATCATGGAGATGAACTCGTAACCGGTTAGTCCCGCGGGCAAAGCAATCTCGCCGGGGATGTACCCAACATGGGATAAAATTTTCGAATAGTCTTTGAATGAATCTAAACCCAGGATTTTGGTCTCCCCGCTTAACGGCTTCGAAAAGCCCATCAAGTGACGGATCGTGGTCGATTTGCCAGCCCCATTCGGGCCCAAAAAGCCAAATACTTCGCCTTCTTCCACTTTGAAAGAAACGTCGAAGACGCCACGTCCTGAACCATAGTCTTTTGTCAGATGATTCACTTCGATAACGCTCATGGTTAATTCCTCCTTCCCATCGTTTTCCAACTCGTGTCCAATTCAAGACTCGAGTTTGATTTCGATGACGGCGCATAGTATGGTTAGATTATGAATTCGAGACAAAAGTCGATTATCGTATTCATGTCCATTATTGGACGCTTGTCCTAAATGTGATTAATTTGGAGGCGCTATCATGACCGCAATTTACAGAAATTCCATCCGAACCAAGAAGATGATCCGCGAGGCATTCGCGGAACTCGTATCCGAGAAGCAAGACATCACCAAAATAACCGTGAAGGAACTCGTCGAAAGAGCGGATATCTCAAAATCAACGTTTTACTGCCATTACCAAGACGTCTACGCAGTTATAGAAGAATTTGAGCAGGAGATCTTGTCCTTATTAGACGACACCTTAAATACCTACATGAAGGAGCACAGGGAAGAGTTCGCCCCTTACGTAAAAAAGATCATTCAGCACCTCAAAGAAAACGAAGGCCTCTACAAAAAGATCTTCGTCTCGGATCTGCCAAGCAAGTTCATCGATCAGCTCAAGAGTATTTGCAATGAGCGCATCAACAAAGACATCCATTTGGATGCCTTGTCCACTGACCCGGACATCAGGATGGCGGAGATTGATTTCTTGACCAATGGTATCACCCACCTATTCGTGGATTATTTCAAAGGCACGATCAAGCTGTCCCTAGACGACATCGGGGAGCTTTGCAATGGCTTGTTGCTTAGACTAGCAAATGAGAACGCAAGTCACAAAGCGAGTTCTCTTTCCTGCAAAAACTAAATTTGAAAAGGCCGCTTTTTGGCTCTTCCTAAGAGTTGTCGTTTAGTCGATCCTACCGTTGAATTTTTCTTTTTGCCGTGGGCATAGCCTTTGCTAATCGGCCTCTTTACACATTTAGAGGATGAAGCATCTCGAGTATATAAGCCGATATGGTAAGAAAAGAAAATACGAGGCGGCTCGTTACGTTTTTTATCTTTTCAATTTGCGAACCAACCTGGTTCGTTTTTTCCGTCTCAGTCTTTGTACTTGAGTTTCTTCTTGCCTTCCCACTTATGGAGGACGCGCGGATAGTATTCTCTCCAAAGAGAAGCGACATGCTCTTTGCCGTAATAGGTATTGATTGCTTTGCTTTCTTCCACGAAATGAGCGTAGTAATCCTTGTCTTCCTGCAGTTTCTTTATCTCGGAGACAAAGCCATCGACGTCATGCGCCTCCGCGTAATGCTTGAAGAAGATGCCAGGGTAAAGGTCCAGGTCACGGAGCAATAAGGGTTTCTGGCAGCAGCAGGCCTCAAGGATTGACATAGGCATCAATTCATCAAAGCTAGGCATGAAGAAAAGGTCCGCGATATTGAAGACGAGATTCATCTCGGCACGGGGCAGCAAGCCGACGAAATGAACGTTCGCGGGAGGGTTGTCCATCGCGTCCTTCAGTTCCTTATAGCCATCAGTCATCTTGCCGAAGCTAAAACCACCGGCCCAGACGAATTCAACGTCCGGAAGTTTTTTCGCGGTCTCAATGAAATCAAGGACCCCTTTTCTCGTCTGCACCTGCCCGCATCCTAAAACAACGAATTTGCCTGCAGAAACACCGTATTTCTTCTTTCCTTCTTCAATCGTCTCTTTATCTAAAGGATGGAATTCATCGCTAGAGACGTAATTAGGGATATAGGTGATGTTCTCTTTCTTGCAGCCAAGTTTCACCAAAGGATCGATGAAAATCGGATTCACCACGACGATCTCGTCCGCTTTCTTATAGGTATTCGTCACGTATTTCTTAAAGACCTTAAACGAAAGAGGAGGAAGTTTAATGGAGCCATTAAGCGTCGTGGGAAGGAAATGGACATAGATCACGTTGACGTGATGCTTGTCCATCTTCATGCGGTAGCTTGGGTTCACCGTATGGACGTGGTTGATTTGGGCAACGCCCTTCTCTTTGTTTTCGTAAACCTCAAAGAGATCGCTTTGCTCTTTGATGAGGGAGACTTGCTCCATATAGGCGCTTCCAACGCCTTGTCCGGGGACGCTTGTGGCGCTAGAGAGCATACGGATGCCGATTTTTCTTTGCTTTTCCATGTGCAAAATTATAGTTGCCACGCAAACATCTAACAAGGAAGCGGGCTGTCCATTTCACGTAGGGAAAGCGGCTTGGAGGAAAAATTTTGAAATCGACACAAAAGACGTTCTTTGTTGTTCAGCCGCTCTTTTTTGTTTTCTAGGCTAAGCACGTCAAATTTGAAGGAGGAAAACATCAATGGAAAATTTGGACAAAGTTTACGCGGAACGCATCGCGGAAGAGTATGCGGACAAAAAGGAAAGGAAAGTCGTTCAGCTCAAGAAGCTCGATGCCAAAGTGAAGAGGCCAGCGAACATCTGCGCCTACACCGTCGGTATCGTCGGGGCTATCGTGCTTGGCTTAGGCATGAGCTTCGTCATGACCGATTTCGGTCCGAGCGGGACCTTAGGCATGGTGCTTGGCATTATAATTGGCGTCGCCGGGCTCGTGATCTGCGCGGTCAACTATCCTCTCTATACGGCAATCCTCAAATCCAGAAAGAAGAAGTACGCCTTCGAGATTACTGAGCTCGCGAAAGAAGTTTCCAAAGAAGCTGAATAACAATTTATGAAAGAGAAAGGAGAACGCATCATGACCAAAAGCGAAAGCAAATACTTTAACACCGCCCAAAAGATGCATGATGCGTTCCTTTCGCTTCTTGAGAAAAAGGATTTCGACTACATCTCGGTAAGCGACGTCTGCAAGGAGGCGAAGGTCAATCGCTCGACCTTCTATCTCCATTACCAGAACGTCGTCGACTTGCTTGAAGAGGTAATCTCGGATAGCCTTTCCTCTTTTTACGAGAACTTCGACACAAAAATCTATGGCGAAATCGATTTCGCGCCCAAAGAGAACCTCGTCCTCATCGACGACAAATACATCATCCCTTATCTGAACTTCATCAAAGAGAACCGGAAGCTGTATCAAATCGCGATGAAGAACTCCTCTCTCTTTAAGACCGAGGCGATGAAGAAGGACATCTATACCAACTTGATCACCAAAATATTGGATCGGTTCGAGATTGAAGAGAAATACAAGGGATATGTCTTCGACTTTTTCGTCGGAGGGATCGTCTCTATCGTCTCCAGATGGTGCCTTAATGACTGCGACCTGGAAGTGAGTGAACTTGCCGACTTCATCAAAAAATACGTCACAAGGAAATGAAAGAGCTGCTTGCTAAGCCTGCGATTATCAAGGCGAGAAGAATCGTAGGAGTGCTAATCCCTTTAGGATTTGCCATTTATAACGCCGTGATCGGCTTCAAGGACGAAGCCGTTTTCAACATTTGCATCTTCGGATATTACGTCTTCCTTTTCTTAATCAAATGCATTTTGACCATCGCGGACATGCGTCTAGGCGAAGAAGACAAAAGAAGGAAAGGGGTCTTTATTTTCTCTTTCGCAATACTCCTGTTCATAAACTTGATTCTGATAGGGCCATGCGTCCTTTTGATTCAAAACAAAAGGGCCGTGCATACGAATTTGATTACTTCCATTGCAATGGCAGCCTATGCCTTCTATAACATCGTCAATTCGATATTAAAGCTAAGGAAAAGCAAGAAAAGCGACAATATCTTGACCAAGCAATTGAATCTCGTCTGCTTCGTGAATGCGGTGGTCTCAATCATCGTCCTTCAGAATACCTTGATTAACGTGAACGGGGAGTTAGAAGGAGACATGGTGACTCTCTCCATCGTTTCTTCCTTCGCCTTTATCGCGTTGCTCCTTTTCATGACCATCTATTCTTTTGTGAAGAACACGAAACGCAAGCCGGAGGAAAATTCACAGTCTCGCTAGCGCCAGTTATCCAAAAAATTCGGATAACCGAATCTTTTACGACTCACTGTCATCAAATAGTTTTGCTATGACGGCTTATCAAGCTTGCACCGGCAACGTG
>CAVEPD010000001.1:0-116634 GCA_963617535.1 bacterium | reverse complement strand
CTTACCATATAAGGAGAGATGTAGCCTTTGTCGAATTCCATGCCTTCGGTGACGGTGAGCTCATCGGTGATGCCTTTGGAATCGTCGACGGAGATGACTCCGTTCTTGCCGACTTTCTTCATGGCTTGCGCGATGAGGGAGCCGATTTCGGGGTCGCCGCTAGAAATCGTGGCGACGGATTCGATGTCTTCGTTGGTCTCAACCGGGCGAGATTTCTTAAGGAGCTCATCCGCGACGGCTTTGCCAGCGGTCTCGATGCCTTTGCGCACCAAAACGGGGTTCGAGCCTTTTTCGACCGCGGCGATGCCACGATGGACGATGGCTTGGGTGAGGAGGGTCGCGGTGGTCGTGCCATCCCCTGCAAGGTCATTGGTCTTGTTGGCGACTTCATAGACAAGCTTGGCGCCCATATTGGCGTAGCTGTCCTTGAGCTCCATCTCTTTAGCGATGGTAACGCCATCGTTGGTGATGAGGGGCGAGCCATAGCCTTTGTCGAGGACGACGTTGCGTCCTTTGGGGCCGAGAGTGAGCTTAACGGTGTCGGCGAGGGTGTCGACGCCATCGAGCATGCGGTCGCGGGCTTCTTTGCCGAATTTGATTTCTTTTGCCATTTTGTTTTCCTTCTTTATATATAAGGATATAAGAGCGTTGCCTTATTCAACGATCGCGAGGATGTCCTCGCCTTTGATGAGGAGATATTTCTTGCCATCGTCCTCATAGTCGGTGCCGCTGTATTCGCGGTAGATCACTTTGTCTCCGACTTTGACGGGAGCGACGATCAAGTTGCCTTTTTCGTCCTTTTTGCCCGGGCCGACCGCGACGACATTCGCGACGTTCCCCTGCTTCTTCTCGGAAGTCAGCACAATCGAGCCGACTTTCTTTTCGCTGGGTACCTTCTCCAGCACGACGTATTCGCCTAATGGTTTAATCATTTTCAATCTGTTCCTCCAGATGTGCCTTTATGGTAGTCATCTTTTTGGCACTGTCAAGGGTTGAGTGCTAAGAAAATTAAAATTTTCCGATGTGGCCGAAATTATTTCGTTAGCACTTTCCCTCAAAGAGTGACAAAACGGCACAAAAAAAGCACTTCCGCAATCTGGAAGTGCCTTTGAGGTCGCCTTAGCGTTTGATGGTGCTTTGCCCTTCGATGTAATGGGCGTCGAATTTCGCGGTCTTGTCGACGAGGTTCTGACCCATAAGATCGGTGAGCATATACATGGCTCTCTTCCCGACTTCCGCCATATCGATGTGCATAGCAGAGAGGGTCGGGCGAACGATGTTGGCGTATTTGGTGCCGACGAGGGAGACCACCTCGACGTCGTTAGGGACGTTGAGATCCGAGTCGGTCGCCGCGTTCTCTACCGCGGCCGCGATGGAATCGCGGTAAGCGATCAAGTAGGCTTTCTTGTTCGTCTTGAAGTATTCGATGAAATCCGCGTAGGTATGGGTGTAGGAATCATCGCAATTGATGACCTGATAGGGTTTCCCTAAGTCCTCATGGGTTTTGATGAAGGCCTTCTCGCAGCGGTTGAGAAGACGGCCCGCATTGTGAACATGGAGGAAGGTCATGACCTTATCCCCGCCTTTGGCGTAATAGTTCTCGATGACTCTCTTCAGTTCAGCGTCGTAAGAGAAGGAGACGTTGCCGACCTTCTCGCTTGTGAGCTTGTTGTCGATGACGATCGAGGGGACATTGTAGGAAGCGATTTTCTTGACGTCTTCGGGGCCGAGCTGGTCATCGAAGATGATTGCTCCATCGACGTGGGCGGTGATGACCTTATCGATCATCGAGAGCGCCTCTTCCCTAGAATGAGAGGTGGAGAAGAGGGTCAAGAGGAACCCTTTCTCTTTGGCGACGTCGGTGATGCCGTTGAGGAGGTTAGCGATGTAAACATAGTTGGCGCTAGGGATGACGACGCCGATGTTCGTCGAGCGGTTGGTGGCAAGAGCCTGGGCTAAGCCAGAGGGCTTATAGCCAAGAGCGGCGATGGTGTCTTCGACCTTCTTGCGGGTGTCCGGGGTGACCGAATCTTTTTTGTTGATGACGCGGGAAACCGTGGCGAGAGACACTCCGGCGGCCTGGGCAACCTGGTATATCGTCACGCGATCTTTTAGGTTCTGCATTGATAGTTACCTCCAAAAGGAACTGCGATATTCGTATTATTCTCTTTGACTTAAGAAAACACAACGCGAATTTTCATTCCTTTTTTCATCAATTTTCAAATATTTTAACGTCAAAGCCATTTTTCGGCTATATTTCGGCTTTTTCCCATATCCATATAGAAGTAAATGCTCATTTGCGCGCGTCTTTTGGAAAAGTTTACATTCTCTTTCACCGATTGAAAAAAGCGCCTTGCGGCGCTTCCTTATCTGGCGAAGAAGTCTTCTCCTGGATTTCCTTCGGCTAAGAAGGCAAGCTTGTCTTCCTCGCCAAGGCGGAGATCTTTAGGAGAGCAGATCTCGCAGTCGATAGGAATGTTCCTTTCCGTATGGGCAAGGAACTCGGTGCCGTCCGCTTTGAGACAATGATCAAGAGCGACGACGATTTTCGAGCCATTCGTCACGTTGCTGTAGCGCGTGACGGTATCTAGGTTCTTCTCGCCTAGATTCAGATGGACGATTTTCTTCTTCTCATCAAGAGGGTGCTCTTCAATGGAAGTCACTTCCGCGATCTCGTAATAAGAGGAGTCACATCTAGGAAGGGGCTCTTCGCCCGCGTTGATGAGCATGTGATTCACGACCTCTAGAAGAGGCTCGCTGAGCATCGGGATCATGCCGTTTGCCTTGACCTTCATGGTGTTAGAGATGTTCAAGAAATTGATTCCGACGCGCTCATCCCCGTGATACAAGGAAGCGACATCCCCCACTTTCTTCGTATGGTCAGGATAAGAAGAAGGATTGATGACGCAATAGAGGACATCTCCTCCGGTCGCGCGGTTGTAATAGAAACGGTACATGTCTTTTCTCCTTTATTTGCTCAGGATGATTCGGTGGATTTTCTTTCCTTCCGAGCGGAAATTCCTTTCGTATTCGCTCATCGCGTCGTTTTCTTCGTCGAAGATGTAATCATCGGTAGAATAAACGATCTTCAAACCCGCCAAAGGGGCTTGCTCGAGGGTGAATTCGTAAAGGCTGTCGTTATCGGTTTTGATGAGAAAACGTCCATCGTCTTTAAGAAGAGTGGCCATTTGGGAGAGCCTTTCCTTCGTGGTGAGCCTTCTCTTCCAATGTTTCTTCTTCGGCCAGGGGTCAGAGAAATTCAGAAAAATCTTATCGAATTTAATGTCTTTCAGCTCTTCGTAGACTTTATCGAAATCGCCGCCGCGGACTTTGACGTTGGTCAGCTGAGACTCCGCGAGTTTTTTCCCTAAAACTCCAAGGACGGAGATCTCTCTTTCCAAGGCAAGATAATTCCCAGGGTGCTTCATAGCCATCTGAATGACAAAGTCACCTTTGCCTGAACCGATTTCCAGGTAAAGAGGGGAGACTTTGAAAAACTCATTCTCGGATTCAACCTTCTCAAGGTAGAACTCGGGATGATCGTTTAGGAAGGGCGCGGCCCACTTCTTGTGTCTTGCTCTCACTTTTTAAGCTGCCCCAAAGAGTAAATCGCATCCGCGTAGATCGCGATTTGCTTGTAGAGGTCCTCAAGATAGATGTATTCGTTCGGGGAATGAATGTCGCCAGGATGTTCTTTGAAAGCGGAGCCATAAGCCACGCAGTTCTTGGCTTCTTTGGCGTAGGTGCCTCCCCCGATGGCGAAGGGCTTATCGAAGAGTTTAAGCGTCATTCTCTTATAGGATTTCATAAGGGTGGAGACAAGCGGGCTCTTCTTGTCGAAAAGGAGGTAAGCGTCTTCGGAAAGCACGTTGACATTCGTGTCGGTCGTTTGCTCAAAGTTCGCGATGGCCTTCTTGGGATCAGCGGTCTCGCCATAACGGTAATCGATCGTTGAGGTCAAGATATGCTTATTGGAATCGTAGTTGACGACGCCATAGTTCCAAGTGGAATCGCCGAAGATCTCGCTATGGCTGTCCCCGTGGAAAGACTTGCCGGAATAATCTTTGAGAAGATCGGCTAGCTTCTTAAGGAAGGCGATCTTGTAGAAAGTTCCGAGGAAATCAAAGGCGTTAAGCGCGGCGTTGACTCCCTTTTCAGGGGAGGAGCCATGGGCGGATTTGCCTTTGAAGGTCAAAATGTCGATAAGGCCAGCCTCGGACAAATCGATGTCTTTCTTGCCTTTGATGGCCGCTTCCAAATTCTTGTCTTTCGGAAGAGTGACCACGAAGGAATCGCAGACAGCGTTAGAAACCGAGCCGCCATTCATCGCGATGATGGGTTTTAAATCGATGGTCTTGGAGAAAATGCCGCGCGTAATTCCCTTTTCCCCGTAAATAAGCGGGAAATCGGCATCGGGAGTGAAACCGTAATCGGTTGGGGTTTTGCGGAGTTTTTCGAAATATGTCTTCAAGCAGGAAGATCCTCTTTCCTCATCTCCGCCAGAAACGAGGCGAACCTTATATCCCTTGATGAGATTATTGTCTTTCAAGAGTTTCATGGCCATCAAGGCGGCGACGAGGGGTCCCTTGTCATCGCTGGTGCCGCGGGAAATCATCTTCGCTTCTTTCCCTTCGCCCACCACTTTCGCAGAGAAAGGAGGGAAATCCCATTTGCCAGTTGCCGGAACGACATCGCTATGGGCGTAGATGCCAATCTCTGGCCCATCGCCTTCTCCGTAGGTGAGCTCGGTGCAATAGCCTTGGCAGGTATCGACTTTGAAGCCGTACTCCTGGCCTTTTTTGGCTACATAATCGAGAGCGCTTTTCACTCCCGCGCCGAAGGGGGCACCATCTTTGATGCTTTCACCATCGTAAACGGATTTCTTTTTGACGAACTCGCTCAAAACGCTAAGGGCCTCTTTCTCGTACCCTTTGCTTAGTTTCTTGAAATTTGGCATTTATAATCTCCTGACCGTATGCCTTTCCCTATGGGAAAAGCCAACGAGAGAAGTATAGAACAAGCCTCGGGACGAAAAAAGGATTATCCAAAAAAGGCAAGGATAAAGCGCTTAGTTCCCCTGCTCACCTTTAAGTAGTTCTTCTTCCTTCATGTAAATCTCCGAAGAAGAAGCGTCCACCGGATAAACGGCAAGAACATAATCGCTGACGCATTGATGGTCTTTTCTCCAGGCGGAGAAGGCGCAAGAGAAAATCAAAGTCGCCCCGAAGGTGAAAAAAGCCCCGCAAAGAATGAGGATCCATTCGAACAAGAAACGCAAAACCCATCTTTTCCAAGAAGGAGAGAAACCCCACTGATCCAAATAGGCAAGCTTCGTAAGAAGCATTCCCAATGTTCTTTTGCCTTTCTTTAGGCAAAGAGGAACGACCAAAAGCAAAACGACGCAGGATAAAGAGAAGGCAACCAAGAAAGAAACAACATACCCCCAAAGGATTTTGGTCCTGGCCTCAGCGAACCCCGCTTTCAAATTCAAATCGTTGACCCCGTGGCTCTCTAGAACTTCGCAATAAGCGTTCAGATAAGCCCCCTCATAAGTTTCATCCTTCAAAAGGCGGGAACCGTCGGATCCAAAAAGCTGCGAGCCTTCATAAGTCTCCGCAACGAAATAGGAATTAAGGGTCTCGTTCCCCTTCTTGTTTAATTCCTCATTCAAATAAACCGAATAGCAATAAGAAAGAGCCTCGCTGAGTTTCTCGTTTTTCTGCTTATAAGTAAGGGAGTTATCCTCTTTTAAAGAAGTCGAAATCAAACGCACGCCCCCGTCGTTTTGCTCATAGAGGTGGCTAGCGACCATGATTTCCCCTCGAAGCGAAGTCGGTTCTTGATAGGCGGGCGTCGCGAAGTAGATTGGGAAAACCGCTAAGCAAAGAAGCAAAGACAAAAGCACGACGGTCAGCGCATCGAACAAAGCGCTCGAAGCTAGACGAAAGAACTTCGGGGTCGTCGCTTTTATCTCTATGGCGTCAGTTTTCTCTTCCATCGACGGATTTTCCTTTGAAGATGAACTCGCTCCAGCTGGCCTTCCCTTTCAAATAGAAGCAGCCCGTGTAGGAGAAAATGATAAGCACCAGCGAAACAAAAGAAAGGGCGAGCAAGGAGAAGGGCCCAAGAAGAGCCCTTGTATAAAGGTCGCTTGCTCCTGAGCCATAGAAAAGAAGAGGCATGAGGCTAGGGACAATAAGGGTCTCTACGAAGATGGTCAAAGCATGCAAAAGCCTTTCCCACCAAGTCAGCAAAGTCCCATCCCTATGGATCAGGCTCACCTTAAGAAGGCGTTTTCCCAAAGATACGTTGCCCTTTAAAAAGAAAGGCAAGACGAAGCAATAGATTAAGCAAGAAAGAAGATGGACAAGGAGAGCCACCGCAATCTTATAAAGATAAATCGCGTTCCTCTCCGAGGCAAAAGAAACGTAGATTTGCTTGTAGGGAAGATAATGGTCTTGGAAGTCATTCACGATGGTTTTGCACAGTTTTTTATAGCCATCCTTGAGTTTTGCGGCGATATCGCTTCCGAAGGAATAGGAGCCGTTCTTGAAATATTCGTTCAAGGCCTTCGCGTTTTCTATCTTCAAAATTGGGTACCCCGACCCTTCTTCAAAATAGGTTTTGACCCCTTCGAAGTTTTCCCAATAGGAAGAGACCCCAGAGGACAATCCGCCATCGAACGAGGTTTCGTTGTTGGCTTTGAAGCTCACGAGATAGCGATAAGGGAGATCGCTCTCCGCGGTCAGATTTTTCGCTTTCCCGTATATAAGATCAGAAGGGGTTTCGTTATGGGCGAGCAAAGAGGTATAAGCGGCGTTCTTTAGATAATTCTCCGCCCGGTCATTGTAAGAAAGGAGCTCGCCTTTCCCATTGCTTTCCCCTGCCCCGCTTTCGCAGATTAAGGAAACCATCTGACTTTGATAAGCGGAGGCGTTAGACGAATGTTCCTTATAAAAAGGAATCACACCGTCCGCGTAACCGACCAAAACAAAGCAAAATAAGCTCAGCAAAGAAAGAAGGGCGCCTTCTAAAAAGCCCACGGCGAGCCTTCTCCCCGGTTTTAAAGAAGGGGCAAGCGAATGCTCGCTTATAATTTTGCGAGCCATGTGCCAATCTCCTCGTATTCGCCCACCCACACGACGATGAGGTCGAAAGAGAAGAAATAGGCCGAAACGTCACGGAAGACTTTTTGTGAGAATCCCTTCTCCTTCTTCATGAAGATGAAGTTGAATTTAAGATAGTTCGAAGCAAGCTGCAGGATTCTCTTCATGTCAGGGTCAGTCAAAGAGATGCCGATGAAGATGCAGGCGTTGAACTTGAAATCATGAAGCTGCTTGGCGATATTCCAGGAATAAGGGTTGTTGTACAAGGCAAAATAGTCGCTTTCGCCGAAAACGATGGAGGAGGTAAATCTTTCTTCCTCGTATTTCCCATAAGGCAAAAGGCCATGGACATGATAAATCGAGGTGACCGCATTCTTCGTGACGAAGCTCGTGTCGTCGTAAATCGTGCAGTAAAGGAGGTTCCTTTTCTTCAGAAGGTACTCAAGGTTGGTGTCGTAGTTATAGGTGATGACGCTGGTGCCAGGGTGTGCGGAGAGGAAATCCACGCACTTGTATAGTGTGGAATCGGGATCAGAGAATGTCTTCGCTTCTTTAAATTCATAAAGTTCGTGGTTCAACTCCTCATAAAGCTTGTAGCCAGAGTTCTTCATGAGAACAGGCGAAGTGAAAAGCTCTTCGCCGACATAGCGCTTCATCTCGTCGGCTTTCTTTGAACTTGAGCCGTAATAAGAGGCGCTTAAAGTAGAAATGAGCTCTTTCCAATCCTTCGCCCCATAATCTTTATTGATGCCTGCTCCAATCACCAAATCGAGGGGGAGTTTGCAGGCGTATAGCCTCATGAGCCAAAGCAAAAAATTAGGCGCGCTTTCATTTTTGGCGCTGATGGAATTGAGTTTGTCGATCAAGGATGAGTATCTCCCCTCCTCACCTTGCTCGGAACGGAGTTCGATCTTCTTCCCTTCGATGTAGCCTAGAGCCAAAAAGGAATCCCCATCGAAATAAACGGTAAGTCCAGCCGAGGGGGAATAAGGATCGTATTCTCTAGCGATGTCGGAAACCCTGACGAAATTGACGTTCCCCATCTCATCAAGGGATTCGAGGTTCACCCCGTGCTTCTTTTGGTGGATGTGCACGGTATATTTATGGATGTGTTGCTTCTTTGAAGTGACGATGACCTTATAGTTGCAACGGGGATCGAAATGAAAGCCGAAGCTCCTCAGCACGATGCCGTCATAGCTAACGTCGTTCAGGTAATAGAGACAAAGCAAAACCAGAAGGCATTTCTTCTCAAAGAGATAGTCTTCTCGTTTTTCTTCTTGAATCATAGGTCTTAGTCTTTGGTAAGGGATTGGATACTCTTGAGCGCGAGGATAAGTTTGATGAGTCCCCAAAGGAAAAGGGCGCCGAACAAAACCAAACAAGCAATGCAAACAACGAACTCAAGCGAGACGGGGATGAAGATTTTCTCGCGCAGGAAATTGTAACGGAAGCTGAGCGCGAAGAAGATTGCGGAAAGAATCAAAGAGAGACCGCCCAAAATCAAAAGACACAGCGCATCATCGCGCTTTTTCCTTTGTTTGAGCAGCCTCACTTCTTTCCTCTCTTCCTTCGGAGGGAATCCCTCCGAAGGAGAGGAAGGAAGACGGCTGGAAGAGCCGTCGGAGTTCATGGTTACTTAACCGTGGCGGTATAGGCCTTGGTGAATTCGTCCGCGACTAAGGCCTTGATTTCCTCATCGGTCGTAGCGGTCTTGTCGTTGAAGACGTTGACGATGAGGTTCTTGGCCGCGGTGCGGAAGTTGCTCGAGTACTTGTTGACAGGAGACATAAAGCTCTCACCGGATTTCGCATAGGATTCGTTAAGATCCAAAACGTTGCCAGCATAAGCCTTGGTCTTGTCGGCTCTCGAAGAAGAAGCATTAACGCCAGCCTTGTAGGCCTGAACGTTGGCTTTGATGTCTTCGGTGTCGTAAGCGGAAGAGCGGATTGGGCAGTAGTCAGTCGCGACGGAGAGCTTGGCGAGGTTGTCTTTCTCGTTGAGGAAATCATAGAAAGCGATCGCCGCTTCTTGCTCGGCCTTGTCCTTTTTCTGGAAGAAGCAGATGGACCCACCTTGCGAGGTGGTCTTGACGGTGCTATTGGTGTCCCACTTCGGAAGTTTGGTGTAGTCGACGGTGTAGCCATCGCCAACCATCCAATTGGAGCCACGGGTGGTCGCGATGATCATGAAGCATTTGCCGTCTGCGAAGACGCTAGAAGGATAAGCGTGGTAGCCCTTGGCTTCGTCGGTGAAATAAAGGTTGTCGGAGACGCAGATAAGGCCTTCGTTGTTCCATTTCTTGAGCTGGACGATCGCCTCTTTGGCTTCGTCGCTATTGAAGAGGACGCCGGCGCTAGCAGAGTCAGAAGCGGTCATATAAGGGATGCCGGCGCTTTCCATGACGGTGCAGAAGAGGTTCTCGGCGGTCTCGTAGATGATCGGGCAGGCGGTGAAATAGCCGGCTTCGTTCTTTTGACTCGCGAAAATTTCAGAATAATCGGCTTTCATCTGACGGGCGATGGAAATCATGTCAGAGAAGGTCTCGGGGTGAGAATAAGCGGTCTTGGTCGACGAGGCAACCGGGGCAGGATAGCCCTTTTCTTGGGCGACGCCAGCGGCAGTCGCACCGACGGCGTTAAAGACTTCGTGGTTCACCATGAGGGCTTCGGTGGATTTGCCAAAAGGAAGAGTGTAGTACTTGCTTCCGCCATATTGCTGCTTCTCAGCCTTCATGTAGTCGGTGAGGATGTCGGAATCCTTTTCCATCGCCTCGCCTTTTTCGGTGACGTCGACGAGGTACTTCTCCCAGTTATAAGCATAGGTGCCATAAGTAACGGCCATGGAAGGAGTATTGCCGGACTTAAGGGCAGCATCGACATCATTCGCGATGGCGCTATAGTTCCTGTAAGCTTTGGTGTTGACGGTGATGTTCGGGTTCTCCTTCTCGAACTCAGCGATCATATCGACCATGTGCCAATAGGCTTTGTAGGAATCGTCATCGTCATTTCCCCTGCCGGTGGGGTCTTCAGTGTAGTTATTCCAGAAAGTGATTGTCACTTTCTCGGCTTCGGCGCTAGAGCCGGTGTTGTTGGTGGCACCACCGCAGCTTGCCAACGAAGCAGCGGCAATGAGCCCTAATGCCCAGGGCGTAACGTGTTTGGTGAATTTCATGAATCCTAAGTTCTCCTTTCAATCATTCAGCAACGTACTTCATTTTATCACAATCCGTTATCCTTTAATGCCAGCTCTTCCAGTGCCGGACATGATGTATTTGCGGAAAATGATAAACAGAATAAGAAGAGGCAAAACCGTTAGCACGGCCGCGGTCATTTGCCAGGCGGTGTTCGTGATTTCGGCGCCCGATGGACCTTGGAAAACCAGGGCATTCCCGCGAATGATCACCGAAATGACGTTGTAGCTGCTGTTATAAACAGACAAAGAAGGCCAAACATAAGAGTTCCAACTCGAAATGAAAGAGAGAATCGTGATGGCGATAAGCGTGGGCATCGCCACGGGGACCATCACCTTCCAAAGGAACTGCCAATCGCTTTTGCCGTCCACTTTCGCGGCTAGATAAAGTTCATTGGGAATCTGTTTGAAATTCTGTCTGAGCAAGAAAATGAAGAAGATCGAGGAAATGACAGGCAGAACCATCGTCACGACCGCCTCGAAATAGTCTTGCTCCGCCGAGATGAGGCCAAGGTTCGAGAAGGTGGAATAGTTCGTGATCGCGAGCATTTCCCCAGGGATCATCATCGCGGAGAGCAAAATGACGAAGAGCACTTCTTTGCCTTTGAAATGAAGCTTAGCAAAAGCAAAGGAAGCTAGGATCGTCGTCAGCAGTTGCAACACGGTCGTCGTGATGGCAACAAGAAGAGTGGTCCCCACATGAGAGAAGAACTGCAGCCTCGTGATGGTTTGAGTGTAGTTATTGATAAAGTTCTCACCCATCGTGGCAAAGGAAAGCCAAACCTGTCCAGTGGATACCTCTTCGTGGCTCATCGTCGACGCGGCGATCATGTAATAGAAGGGGAAGATGCAGAGGATAGCGGCGAGAGAGAGGAAAAGATAAACAAACGCGGTCCTGATGATTTGGAGAACGCGGGTGCGTTTCGCTTCTTTTTTGACGTCTTTCGACTTCGAAGAAGAAGGAACGAGAACGAGTTTTGTATTGATTTTGGACGGTTTCATATCAATACACCACCTTCTTCTTGGAGATTTGAAGCTCGATGATTGTGAAGACGAGGATGACAAGGAAAAGGATGACCGCGGCGGCCGAAGCAAACTGCGTCATCGTGCTCGCGTCCCCTTGCTTCCCGTTCATGATGTCCATGATGTAATAAACGATCGTGTAGAGGTCATGGGTATTGCCGTCGCTTGAGTAGCTGCGCCCAAGCAAGCCGACAATCGAGGCGTATTCTTTGAAGCCCGAGATGAAAGAAGTGACCGTGATATAGAGGATTTGCGGGGACAATAAAGGAACGGTGATCTTCAAGCTGGCCTTAAATTTCCCTGCCCCATCGACTCTTGCGGCATCGTAATACTGCTGATCGATGCCCTGAAGCCCCGAAAGGAAAATCAGAATCTTATAAGGCAACGCGGTCCAAATGATGTAAAGGCAAAGGACGAACATGCAGCTTCCCCAAGACGAGGAGCCGGAATCAAGCCAAGGGGTCGATAGCCCAAAGAGGCTATTGAACACGCCATTGTTCGAGAACAGGACGCCAAAAACCATGCCGATGGCGATGACGTTCGTCACGTAAGGCATGAAGAAGACGGTCTGGAAGAAATTGCGTAGACGCTTAATCGAATGAATCGCCACCGCTATCACCAAAGCCAAAATGACGGAGATCGGCACCGTCACAAAGGTGATGAACATCGTGTTGGAGAAAGCAGAAGGTGAAGTCCAGGAAAAGAAATCATTGTTCGTGATGCCGACGTCGTTATTCGCGGTGATGCCGAGGACATAGCCGTAATTGAAGAAAGAGAAGCCGCTCGAAGTGCCTTCCATCGAATCGTAATCCTTCATGAAGGAGACGACGAAAGTATTGAGGATCGGGTAGAACGTAAAAACGGCCATCAGCAAAAGGACGGGGGCGAGATAGAGCCAAGCTTTCCAATTGTTCCGTTCTTCGTCCATGGGCTTACTGAGGGATCCTCTCCTCGGTTTCTTTGTCGAAAAGGAAGATTTTGTTTTTCCTAAGGGCGAACTTGATTTCGCCTTCGCTTACCTCGAGATCGCTGTCGACGATTAACTTGAGCTTATCGCCTTCCATCGAATCATGGCGGCAGATAAGGCAAAGATCGCGGCCTTGAGTGAGGACTTTGGTGCAATCTAAGGTCAGGACTTTCTTTTCTTCATCGACGCCAGGTCCCATCAAGAAGGCTTCGGGGCGAATGGCCACATAAACTTCTTGATCTTCGTGGGGGGTGTCAAGGTCCAGGACCTTCTCTTCGCCGATGAACAGAGCGTTATCGAGAATCTTCCCTAAAAACACGTTGATCGGAGGATTGCCGAGGAATTTCGCGGCGAATAGGCAATCAGGATTGCGATAGATTTCTTGCGGGGCGGCCATCTGTATCATTTCCCCCTGTTTCATCAAAAGGATGCGGTCACAGATGGACATCGCTTCCTCTTGGTCATGGGTGACAAACAAGGTCGTGATGTGAGTCTCTTGCTGAATGCGGCGAATCTCCTCGCGGGTTTGGATGCGAAGACGCGCGTCGAGGTTGGATAGAGGTTCATCGAGAAGGAGGACCTTCGGCTTTTTCACGAGGGCACGCGCAATGGCGACTCTCTGCTGCTGGCCTCCACTAAGCTCGCTCGGCTTGCGGTCCAAATAATCTTGGATCTGCACAAGCTTCGCGGCCTCATAGACCATCGCTTCCCGCTCATCTTTGCTGAGGGCCCGTTTTACGAGCTTTGTCGTTCCATCATGCAGAACTTCGCCATTCCCGTTGAGCGAAAGGCCTTTTTTGGCGAGTTTTGCGGAGATTTCGTCTTGTCTTTTTTTGCTGTCTTCAATCGCTTTGCCCATTGCTCCCTTCGGGTCTTGGGACTCAGGCAGTTTCAAAGCGAGGATATATTGGGCCAAGGAAGAGGAAACGTTGTAACGATCCCTCAAGATGCAGAATGCATCCTCTTTCGTGTTGGAAGAAAGGATATTCAGAATCTCATTGCCCTTCGAAAGAACATCCTGCAAGGAGACTTCGAAAAGATAGGAATAGTCTTTCTCGTTCTCTTCCACCTTAAGATTCGTCAAAGGGAACTCGATGTTCTTATAGACGTTCATGTGGGGATAAAGCGCGTAGTTCTGGAAGACTAAGCCGATCCCTCTTTTCTCAGGAGGCAAGAAAGTGACTTCCTGGTCGCCGAAGAATATTTGGCCATCGCTAGGATCTTTGAGCCCAGCAATCATATAAAGGGTCGTGCTTTTGCCGCATCCGCTGGGGCCGAGAAGGCCAACGAGTTCCCCGTCTTTTACTTCACAGCTTAAATGGTCGACGGCGACGTTGTCGTCGATTTTTTTCTTGGGGTTACCTGGGAAGGTTTTGGTGAGGCCTACAAGTTTGATTTCCATAGCGGGTCCTGCTTTTGACACTTCATTATATACGCGCGCGCAAAAACAACACCAATGAAAGCGTTTCAACGTTGGTTCGCAAAGTAAAAAGAGTGCAAAAAAGAGGACGCGTTTTAGCGCGCCCCCTTATTCGTTTTCGATTAAGCGACGACGAGATTCAAAATCCTGCCTTTGACGAAGATGACCTTCTTGACGGTTTTCCCTTCAAGCCATGGCTTGATCTTTTCGCTGGCATTGGCGATCGCAAGAGCTTCCTCTTGGCTCGCCTCAGGCGAAATCTCAATCACGTCCCTCATCTTTCCGTTGACGGAGACCGCGATCTTGACGGTTTGCTTCACGAGTTTGCTTTCGTCGCAAGTAGGCCAAGTTTCATAAGCAAGGCTTTCCTTGTGACCGAGTTTCTCCCACATCTCCTCTCCGATGAAGGGGCAGATGCAAGAGAGCATCTTGGTGAATCCTTCCAAGTAAGGCTTGTAGAGAGAATTCGCCTTATAACAGTCATTCACGAAGACCATCATGGAAGAGATCGCCGTGTTGAAGGACAAGGAGGCGAAGTCCTCGGTGACCTTTTTCACCATCGCATTGTAGGAATAATCAAGCTCGCCGGAGTTGTTCTCGCTCCACTTGGAGGAGAATTCTTCTTCATCGATGAGGCGGAAGGCTCTTTCAAGGAACTTTCTAGCCCCATTTAACCCAGTCGTGGACCAGGGTTTCATCTCGGCGAGAGGCCCAGCGAACATTTCGAATAGACGGAGGGAATCCGCGCCGGAATTCTCGACGATCTCATCGGGATTCACGACATTGCCCTTGGATTTGGACATCTTCTCGCCGTTCGTGCCAAGGATGATGCCCTGGTGGTAGAGCTTTTGGAAAGGCTCAGGGCAAGAGACGGCGCCGATATCGAAGAGGAATTTGTGCCAGAAGCGCGCGTAGAGCAAGTGCAAGACGGCGTGCTCAGCTCCGCCGATATAAAGATCGACGGGGAGCCAATGGTCGAGGAGTTTCTTATCCGCGATGCAATTCGGGTTCTCCGGATCGATGTAGCGGATGTAATACCAGCAAGAGCCAGCCCATTGGGGCATCGTGTTGGTCTCTCTTTGGCCGTGTCTTCCATCATGAGTCACGTAGTCAAGCCAAGAGGAAGGGGCCTTGGATAAAGGAGGTTTGCCGTCTTTGCTCGGCTGATAGTTATCCATGTCGGGCAAAGTGAGCGGAAGCTGATCTTCCGGGATCGGGAATTCGGTCCCGTCATCGAGTTTGACGATGGGGATCGGCTCGCCCCAGTAACGCTGACGGGAGAAGATCCAGTCACGGAGCTTATAATTGACGACTACTTTGCCTTTTTTGATTTCCACGAGTTTCTTTGTGATCGCGGCTTTAGCGTCTTCAACGTTGAGCCCATCCGCATAACTCGAGTTGATGTGCTTCCCATCCCCCGTATAGGCTTCTTTGGAGATATCGCCTTCGATGACCTGGATAATCGGGAGGTCATGCTTTTTGGCAAAGGCGTAGTCTCTGGTGTCATGGGCAGGAACTGCCATGACGGCGCCAGAGCCATAGGAGCCAAGAACGTAATCGGCAATATAAACGGGGATTTTGGTGTTGTTAATCGGGTTGATGGCATAAACGCCGAGGAAGACGCCCGTCTTCTCTTGCTGGGTGCCGGTTCTAGAAAGATCGGATTTGTGGCTCGCCTCTTCCACGTAAGCTTCCACCGCTGCCTTCTGTTCAGGAGTTACGAGCTTTTTGACAAGCGGATGCTCTGGGGCCAAGCAGCAATAGGTGCAGCCAAAGAGAGTATCAACGCGGGTGGTGAAGACGTCGAAGGATTCATCCTTCCCGTCAATTTGGAAGGAAATGGAAACGCCGGTGGATTTGCCGATCCAGTTCTTCTGCATCTCCATCGTGGACTTTGGCCAATCGACGAGTTTCAAATCGTCGGCTAGGCGATCCGCATAGGCGGTGATTTTGAGAATCCACTGCCTCATCGGCATGCGGATGACGGGATAGCCTCCACGCTCCGATTTGCCATCGATGACCTCTTCGTTAGCAAGAACCGTGCCAAGTTCAGGGCAATAGTTCACCGGAACATCGGCGACATAAGCAAGATCGTGCTTAAAAAGCTGGAGGAAAATCCACTGGGTCCATTTGTAATAAGCGGGGTCCGTCGTTTTGATCTCCTTGCTCCAGTCATAAGAGAAGCCCAAGGCCTGAATCTGGTCTTTGAAATGGGCGATATTCTTATCCGTGAAGATCGAAGGATGCTGATTGTTCTTGATTGCGAATTGCTCCGCGGGAAGCCCGAAAGCGTCCCAGCCCATCGGATGGAGAACGTTATAACCCTGCATCCTCTTCATACGGCAGACGATATCCGTCGCCGTATAGCCTTCAGGATGGCCAACGTGAAGCCCTTGCCCAGAGGGATAAGGGAACATGTCGAGAGCGTAGTACTTGGGTTTTGAGAAATCATGCGTGTCGCAATGGAAGGTGTCATGGTCGGCCCAGTACTTCCGCCACTTCGCCTCAATCGTTTTGTGTTCGTAACTCATACGACGGCAATTATATATTTTCTTCTTTGAAAAAGAAGAGCCAGCCTCGTCGACTTTAAAGTGTCAAAAAAGCCCAGGTTTTTAGCCTGGGCGTTTGGGCTTGGGTTCAAGCTTTCTTGTAAAGCTCGAGGTATTTCTCCGCGGAAGTCTTCCAACCATGATCTTGAGTCATGGCGTTTAGGCGCATTTTGCGGAGTTTTTGCGGGGAAGAATAAACTTCCAAGGCTTTATCGCAGGCATAGCGTAAGCCACCTTCATCGAAGTCACGGAAGAGGAAGCCCGTCGATTTTGAGCCGTTCTCGGGATAAGAGGCGATGGTGTCATGGAGCCCGCCCGTGTCCCTAGCGATGGGGAGGTTTCCATATCTTTCAGCAATCATCTGCCCGATGCCGCAAGGCTCGAACAAAGACGGCATCAAGAAAAAGTCGCATCCTGCGTAGACTTTATGCGCAAGATTGTTGTTATAGCCAAGATAGATGCAGCAGGTTTCAGGGAACTCGCATTGCAAGGCTTGAAGCGATCTTTCAAGCGCCTCTTCGCCGCTCCCGACTAAGAAGAGCATCGCGCCTTTTTGGAGCAATTCCCTTCCAATTCTCGCAACAAGGTGAATGCCTTTTTGCGAGGTTAGGCGTGAAACCAAGCCAAAGCACGGGCCACCATTATCGATGAGCCCTGTCCCTTCGATGAGGGTTTTGCGGCATTTTCGCTTTCCTTCCGTGAGATTTGACGCGTTGAAGTTCATCGCGATGTCGATGTCGGTCTCTGGGTCCCATTCTTCCTCATCAACGCCATTGACGATGCCGACGAAGTCGTTTTCCCTAAGTTTCAAGGGGCCGTCCATGCCGCGGCTATAAAGCGAGGTCAGCAGTTCCTCTCGATGCGTTGGGGAAACGGTCGTGATTTTGTCCGCGGTCATGACCGCCGTCTTCAAGGTTGAGACCATATCGGAGTAGCGTGTCGTCCCGTCTTCATAATAGCTTTTCGGCAGATTGTAGAAGTCGCCAAGGAAATAGGGATCCACCATCCCCTTGAATTCAGGGTTATGAATCGTGAGGATAGTTTTGGTGTTTGCATACACCGGATCATCCTTGTGGCGGGCCTTGATGATAAGAGGAAGCATGCCCGGTTGCCAGTCATGGATATGAATGACGTCCGGATGGAAATCAATTCTCCCAAAAAGAGATTCCGTGGCCATAGTGAAGAAAGCGAACCGCTCCCCATCGTCCATGAACCCATAAAGGGAGCCACGCATGAAATAGTAGTCGTTGCCGATGAAATAGAAGGTTATCCCTTCGTAATCCGCCTTGTAAATCGCCGCCTCTTGCTTGCGCCAAGACATATCGACTTCATAAGTGAAAAGGCGTTCGATTTTCACCGAAGGCAGGCGGCGCATCGAGGAGTAATAAGGCAAAACGACGCAGACCCTATGGCCCAAGGCGGAGAGTTCTCTAGAGAGAGCGAGGACAACATCGGCAAGTCCGCCCGTCTTGCAAAAGGGATTGGACTCGCTTGCGACCATCGCTATTTTCATAAGATGGCTCCTTGCTCGACGTAGAGAGTCTTTCCTTCTCCAACGGCTTTTTGATTGCGGGTGACGATGGCGAATTTGTCGACTAGCGCGTTTTCCACCACCGCTCCTTCGCCGATTTTGGCATCGGAAAAGATGATCGAGTTGCGGATGATGGCGCCTTTGCCGATTTTGACGTTGCGGGCAATGATCGAATGGCTGACCTCCCCTTCGACGATAGCGCCGTTAGCGATATAGGAATCATTCACTTTGCTGTCTTCGCTATAGAGTGCCGGAGGGGTGTCGTGAGTAAGGGTATAGATCGGCCAATCCTCTTTAAAAAGGCGATCGGCAACCTTTGGATTCAAAAGCTCGAAAGAGTAATCCATATAGTGCTCAAAGGAGTCAATTGAGCGCGCATAGCCATTGAAGATTGTGCCATAGCGGACATAGTTGGATGCCGGCCCTTTGCTGATCTCGGAAAGAAGATCGGTGAGCGTTCCTTTTGGGAAAAGGGGCAAGTACTTCTGAAGCATCTCCGCCAAAGCAGGGCGGTTAATGATTTGAATCCCAAGGGAAACGATGCCTTTGCCTTTTTTCTTGCCATCATTCACGGCGACGCCAGTGACGGAGCCATCGGGATTCATCGTGACAATCATGGAACCGATAAAATCCTTGGAAAGATCCTCAACTTCTTTGCAAACCACGGTTATCTTGCGTTTCTTGGCGATGTGCTCGGCAAGGATCGGGCGGATATCGATGGAGATGACGAGATTCGAAGGCATGAAGACGACCTGAGTCGCCGTGGTGTCATAAAGAATCCAATCGTTCTCTTTGATATTCTGGACATCCGTGTTGAATTCGGGAGTCAGATGGGCTGGTTCATTGTAAAGAATCGTCTGCTTGCCGATTTTGGTATTGGTAGTCCAGGCATCCATCGTGCCAAGGTGCTTTAAGACAGACCGTGGATGGTCTTTGATGAGAAGCCCGACGTTGCTGATGCCCGCGTTGCAGAAATTGGAGAGCGCGAAATCGCAAAGGGCGTATCTCCCTAAGAAAGAGGTAGACCCAAGAGGCCTAGAGGCGGTAAGGGGATTTACTTCCGGGGCGTTATGGAAGTTGACGATGCCCACGATGTTGCTGTTCATTTCATGTCACTCTTTCTGCCGTTGGCGACGAGGGTGATTCCCTCATGTTCTTCGTTGACGACCTCTTCATCTTCGATAGTGCTATAAGGACCGACGACCGCATCATAGACCTTGCAGCCTAATCCCACGTGCACCCCGTTCATGAGGACGGAATTCTTAACCACAGATCCTTCGTCGACGATGACGTCGCTAGAGATGACGCAATGATCGACCTCGCCATAGATTTGCGCACCCTGATTGATGAGGGAGTCCTTCACCACGGCGCTTTTCGCGATGTATTGAGGACGGGCATGATTGTCCTCGCTGTAAATGCGGTTGTTTTGAATGACCGTATAGAGATTTACGTTCGGGTCCCCGCTTAGGAGGAGATCCATGTTGGCCGCGTGAAGCGAATCGATCGTTCCCACATCACGCCAATAGCCATTATAACGGTAGACGATGACCTTCTTGCCCTGCGAAAGCAAATTCGGAATGATGTCCTTGCCAAAGTCGTGCGAAGAATTCGCGATTTTGCTGTCGGTGATAAGAGCGCTTCTCAGCGTCTTGTAGTTGAAGATGTAGATGCCCATGGAAGCGAGATTGGATTTCGGCTCCTTCGGCTTTTCTTTGAATTCCACCACTTCGTTCTTCTCATTAGCGGTCAAAATGCCGAAACGCGAAGCTTCTTCCCAGGGGACCTCTTGGACCATGATGGCGCAGTCGGCGCCGCTTTCCTCAACCTGAGCGAGCATTTCGTTGTAGGTGCAGGAATAGATGTGGTCTCCCGAAAGGATCAAAACGTATTCCGGATCGATGCCCTCGAGCCAATCAAGGTTCTGATAGACGGCGTCCGCGGTGCCGCGGTACCAGTTCGAGCCTTCTTCGGTTTGCTTCGGCGAGAGGATGGAGCAAAGGGAATCAACCCCGTTGATGCCCCAGTTCTGCCCATTGCCGATGTAGGAGTTTAGCGCGCTCGATTGATATTGCGTCGCAACCCCGACATAGCGGATGCCCGAATTGGCACAGTTGGAGAGAGGAAAATCGATGATTCGATACTTTCCTCCATATGAAACAGCAGGCTTGGCGATTTTACGCGTCAAAGCCTTTAGGCGGGTGCCTTTACCTCCCGCTAGAATTAAGGCGGCAATCTTATTACCCATGGTAAAAAGGATAATCGAAAAGAACGCTCTTTTAAAGCCTAACACGCACGTTTTTCGCTACTTTTTACCGGAATTTGCTTCCTTGATTGAGGATTGGAAACAAAGCTGGGTAAGCGCTATCATTCCAAGCGAAAATTCGTTGTTGCTAGCAAGGGGGCAAGATGGCTATAATATTGCACGCGCTTAAGCGAAAGAGGTGTGAATTATGTCCAGATACTGCCCTGTTACCGGAAAAGGCCCGATGAGCGGCAACGCTCGTAGCCATTCTCTCCGTGCCACCCGTCGCCGTTGGAATGTCAATCTTCAGAAGTACAAGATCAACATCGATGGCAAAGTGGTCGAGGTCCGTATGTCGGCCCGCGCTTTCCGTACTTTGAACAAGACCATCAAAGCCAAGGAAGCGAAAGCCAACGAAACGAAGTAAGTTCGTTTGACCGATTTTAAAAAGCAGCCGTCAGGCTGTTTTTTTGTGCTTATAAAGCTTAATTCATCTCAAACAAGGCGATGCCGATCACGAAGAGCAGCGTTCCAGCGAAATCCGCTATCACCGCTAGCCACTCCGAGAAAGCAAGCACAAAAGGCTTTGGGCGCACCACTTCGACGGAGCCATCTTCGTTTCCGATCGTCTCCATCTTCGTCCAAGAGGACATCTTGGGGTTAACCGCGAGGATACAAAGTAACAAAGCAAAAGCGAATTCGCAGCCCATCAAAACGAGCGCAGGCACTTCGGAAACCGTGCGAAGATTCAAGAAGAAGATCCCTTCAAAGGCGCAAAGCAAGCCCGTCAAAGCCATATGAAGAACGCTGACTAAGATGTGGGGCTTGAAGTAATACGCTGGCACCTTATATAAAAGGATATAGCAAGCGGCTTTTATGACCCCCAAAACCGCGATGACGATTCCTAACGTCAGATAGGGATAGAAGTCATTGTCCCAAAGCAAGCTCGTCTCCGCTAGAGCAAAGGCAAGCCCAGAGGCATAAACGGCAAAACGAGAGATCTGAGAAAGGGTGTTCTTGTTCTCGTTGAGCTCAAAGGGGAATTCGCTTAGGAAAGAATAACCACGCTCGTTCTTTTTCTTATATCCAACAAGCCCGAAAACAAGCACGCAAGCAAAAGTAACGACTAGCAAGGAAGAAAAAGAAATCACGAAAGGCAGAGCCTTCATTTCTTGATCCTCCCTAGCCTCTCGGCGAAATCATCATGTCCAAAGAGATAGCTCCCGGCAACCAAAACATTTGCTCCGGCCGCGATAGCTTTTGGAGCAGTCGTCTCATTGATTCCCCCGTCGACCTCAATCTCGTAAGAATAATGGTTCTTTTCTTTTTCGCGCTTGAGGAAAGCGATTTTGTCCAAGGAAGAAGGCATGAAACTCTGTCCTCCCTTGCCCGGTTCCACCGACATCACAAGAGCAAGGTCCAAATCCTTTAGATAAGGAAGCAATGCTTCCGTATCGGTCGCGGGCTTAATGGACAAACCCGCTTTTTTGCCATGGCTATGAAGGAAAGAGATGCATTCCTTCACTTCTTCTTCGTTCTCGCAGGCCTCCAAATGGAAAGTATAAAGGTCTCCCCCGCTTTGGAGATAACTCGCGATGGCCCCATAGGGGTGGACGCACATGAGATGCACGTCTTTGACCATGCCTTTCGGGGCGGCCTCGCAGACCCGTTTCACATAGGCTGGGCTAAAGGTCTTCGCAGGGACGAATTCCCCATCCATCACATCGATATGGATGTAGGTGGCTCCGCAACGAAAGGCAAGAGCTACTTCCTCTTCGATTTTTTCTTTGTTCGCCGCAAGAATGCTAGGGGCAATATCCACGCTCATTTGAATCCGAAAATCCTCGAAAGGATCCCTTTCTTTTCTTTGAAATGTTCTTTGTCTTCCATTGCTTTCACGATGGCTTCGTGCATCTCCGCGGCGCTTTGGTAACGCTCTTCCGGGCGTTTTCTGCATGCGTCGATGATGATTTTGTCGATGGACTTAGGAATGGAAGGGGCTTTCTTTGAGGGCTCAGGGAAGCGCTTGGTGATCTGCTTCATCGCGATCTCTTCCGCGGAGACCCCGTCGAAAGGCACCGCGCCCACGAGAATCTCGTAGAAGACCACGCCCATGGAATAGATGTCATTGGCGATAGAAGCAGGCTTGCCTGTCAAGACTTCAGGGGCGCAGTAGTAGACCGTGCCTTCCACCGCATCCCCGACCTCTTTTTTCCCGATGGGGGCGGAGATCCCGAAATCGCTGATCTTAAGCGTCCCATCGTTCATATAGAAAAGGTTGTCTGGCTTGATATCGCGATGAATGAGGCCATGGCGATGAATATAGGCGATGCCATCCGTCAGCTGAAGCATGATCTCGCAGGCATCGAAAATAGGCAAAGAAATCTGGAAATTCAGTTTGTCCCGCAGCGTCTGCCCGTTGATGTACTCATTCACCATATAGGGGCGCCCATCAACCTCGCCCTGTCCGTAGACTTTCACGATGTTGGGGTGATTAAAACTCGCGGCGGCGATAGCTTCTTGCTCAAAGCGTTTTGAATTGAGAGGATCTGCTAAAAGCTCCTCTTTCATGACTTTGATGGAAACCACGCGCTTCCCAATGAGGTCATGGGCTTCGTAAACGTCGGCCATGCCGCCAGTCGCGATGCGGGAAGTGACACGGAAGCGTTCGGAGATTTTGTCGCCAATCTTAATCACGGCGCAAAGCCTCCCATAAAGCGACGGCGATATTGTCGCTGCCGCCATTCGCATTGGCCTCGCTTATCAGGAAGCCCGCTTTCTCGTCGCTTCGATCATCGGTAGAAAGAACCGCTTTGATCTCGGCTTCGGAAAGATTGTTATAAAGCCCATCCGAGCAAAGGAGGATGGTCTCCCCGTTATAAGGGTAGGTCTTGATGTCGAAATAAGCGCCGCGAGAGATGCCCATGGCGTTCATGAGGACGTGACGGTCCGGGCGAGAGGACATCTCGCTTTCCTGAATCCTGCCCGTGCGATAAAGATAATCGACGTAAGTCTGGTCTTCGGTAAGGCGAGTGAGGCGAAGGGTGTCGTGCGAATAGCAATAGGCCCTGCTGTCGCCCGCATTGCCCACGATGAGTTTGTTCCCGCGGATCAGAGCCGTGACGCAAGTCGTGCCCATGTCATGATAAAGCGGGTTCTTCCCAGCTTCCTCATAGATGAGCCCATTGGCTTTCTTATAGGCCTTCGAAAGCCAGTTCTTCAGCAAAAAGCTTGGGATTTTCGGCATGTTGCGGAAATCCTCAAGCATGGAGTCCAAAGCCATTTTGGAGGCGTAATCGCCTTTGTTTTGGCCTCCCATTCCATCGCAGACGCAAAGGAAAACATCGCCCGAGCTGCTAAGCGAAACGGCGCATTGATCTTCGTTGCTTAAGCGAACGCGTCCCACATCTTTGCGGAATGCGAAGGTTCCTTTGTAATTCATATGGTTATCTCCCGAGAGTGTATTTGGCTCTCAATTGGCCGCAGGCGGCATCGATGTCGTTCCCGAATTCCTTGCGGACGGTAGCGTTGATGCCACGTTTCATCAAGCGATCGGCAAAGGCTTTGATTTGCTCTTTGCTCGAGCGGCGATAGGGTTTCTCTTTGACGGGGTTATAAGGGATGAGATTCACATAGGCAAAGATGTGATTCTCATGGATGAGGTCCGCGAGCTCATCGGCGCATTCTAGCGAATCGTTGAGCCCGGCGAGGAGGATATATTCGAAGGTTATGCGCCTTCCGGCTTTCTCCTCGTAATACTTGATTGCCTCAAGAAGCTTCGGCATAGGATAGCCCTTAGAAATCGGCATGATCTGGTTGCGGATCGTATCGTTAGGCGCGTGGAGAGAGATGGCGAGGTTAATCTGGATGCCTTCTTCCGCGTACTTTTTGATGCCGTCGGCAAGCCCGCAGGTAGAGACGGTGATGTGTCTCGCACCGATGGCTAGACCGTTTTGGTCATTGGCGATATGAACGAAATCCATCACGTTGTCATAGTTGTCGAAGGGCTCGCCGGTGCCCATCACGACGATGTGGCTCACCGACTCTGCGGCTTCGGCGAGGATCTGGTTCATCACCAAAAGCTCCCCGACCATTTCCGCGGCAGTCAGATTCCTTTCCTTGCGGAGCAAACCAGAGGCGCAGAAAGCGCAGCCCATATTGCAGCCGACTTGGCTGGAAACGCAGATCACGTTGCCATAACTATAGCGCATCAACACGGTTTCAACCTTCGACCCATCGCCCATCTCCAAAAGAAGCTTGACGGTGCCGTCGGCTGCATCCTGGCGGGTGAAGATCTTCGGCAAATCGAGGCAATAGTCCTCGGCAAGCTTCGCGCGGAAGGCTTTTGAGACATCGCTCATCGCCGAAAAGTCATAAACGTGTTTCTGATAAATCCAAGAGAAGACCTGCTTAGCGCGATAAGAGCTCTCTCCCAAAGAGACGAACTCTTCCTTCATCTTCTCTTGCGTGTAAGACAAGAGGTTTTTCATGTTTATTTCTGGTCAAGCGAAGCGCTGACGCGTTGAGTCTCCGCGGCGAAGACGCCAGGATGGGGCGCGGGTTTGTCCGCGGTGATTTCATTGGGCTGATGACGGAGCACAGCCACATACATCGCGGTGTCATTGTCCTCGAAGGGGAAGGATTGTTTCTCACTTTCGAGCTTGAATTCGGAATGCTCATGGAGGAAAGAGACGACCATGTTGTGGCCCTCCTTCTTGGAAATCGTGTAAATCATGTAGACGAGCAAGCCGCCGACCTCGACGAATTTTGCGCAGCCATAGAGGGCGTTCTTCTCGCCTTCGATGATCTCATCCATCCCGTCTTTGTTGTATTGGAGGAGGAAATCAGGGGAAGTGCGGACGCGGTCGAAGCCAGTGGAATTCGGGGAGCAGAAGACGACGCTTTGTTTTTGGGAGATCGCCGCTTCCATCGAAAGCGGGTCGGGCGCGGAGAAAAGGTTGACGTTATGGAGGCCGTATTCCTTGATCAAGCGTTTCACGTCGACTTTTTGATCAGCGTCAGGGACGGCGACGTTGATGCCGATGGAGCCTTGATAGGTTTCGATGAGCTCTTTCTCCAAAGAGGAATCGGGATTGCCGTTGAAAACCATGACTTCATTGGGCTCGGAAACCTTGTATTCGTCGAAAACGGCTTTCGTGAGGGGTCTTTCAAGGAAGAGTTTCCCGTCTTTGAACCAGTCAATCTTTCTAAGCGGGGTCTTGCCTTTGTAAAGAACGATGTGCGGAACTTTGGTCGCTTCGAAATCAGGATTCGCCAAGACTTCCTCATCCGAAAGAACCGAGGTCCTTACGCGAAGATAAAAGGGTTCAGGGCGGGCGAATTTGCGAAGAGTCTTATAAAGATTTCCATAGCCGTAATGCTTCCAGATCTTCAGCGCCCAGGAGGGAACGTTATAACGTAAGGAGAGATATTCGTCGGTCTGGCGGGAGACGGATTCAGGAATGATGTCGCTCGTGGTAGAAGACTTTCCCAAAAGCTCCGCAAAACGCTCATATTTGGATTCGCTGGAGAGCATTTCCTTCCAGGCCTGGTTCGCGATGTCCGCGTTGATGTGACGATAGAAGAAATCATTGCCAAGCACCAAGGCAAGGTAGCGGCGCTCGGTTTCGTTTAGGCGCTCATCGCCTTCTGGGATGTCTTTCTCCGCGCCGTCGATGAGGTAAGAGAAAAGAATATGGTGGCGAAGCTCGCAGCCGACCAATCCGGCCACAGAGGGGCGAAGCGGACGCACCGCGGTATCTTTCAGGAACTTATCCTTCAAAGCTTCCCCGAACGGAACTTTGTTGTCGAGGATCTCATTGAGGATGTCTAGAGCTAAATCAAATTCTTTCATGTTCATTTCCCTTTCTTTTCAAGTTCTTCTTCAAGACCGGCGAAGGCGTTTCCCAGGAAGATTCCATCGTCCCCGTTTTCTTTGTCTTCGTCGTGATGATGGCAGGAGCAATGCTCTTCTTCGTGGTCATGATGATGGCAGCAGCAATGCCCTTCTTCGTGGTCATGATGGCAGGAGCATTCGTCTTCTTCGCAGTCGAGATCAGGCATATCGTTGCTCAAGGTAATCTCTGTCTCTTTTATGTTGTCTTCCGCGATGTAACGAGGATAGGAATCGTTCACATGCTCGTAGCGGGAAGAGGAAGAGAAGTACTCGAACTCTATCTCGATGTTCACCGAGAATTCGGAGAGCGTTTGGATGAGATAGGAAGCGATGTGGCTCTCCATGGGTTTGAATTTCTCAGGGGCGCGGACAATTACGATCGTATTCCAGCTTGTCTGCTCCACGCCATTATGGAAGACCATGCTGTTCGGCGCATAGAAATTAATCAGCGATTCATCGGACTCATAAAGCTGAGCGAGATTCGCCGTGTGTTCTTTGGAGTAATGCCCAACCACGAATTGGTCGAGTCCAAGGATTTGAAACGTTATCATGTCGAAAAAACTCCTTTTGGTCGCCGGTCATTATAACATGCGTGCACACGCAGGTGAACATGCGCGTGAAAGGAAACTAATAATCAAGGGGATCGACGTCGCAGACTATCTCCACTCCGCCTTTGCCTGAAAGTTTAGAAAGAAGGTTTGCCAAATAAGAGCGGATATCTTTTGGGTTTTTGGTCTTTATCAGGACATTTCTTTGATACACGCCCCCCACCAATGCGAAAAACGGGCTCAAAGGGCCTAGGCACAAGGTGTCCGGGAAATTCATAGCATCGAGATGCTTTTTTACATCAAAGGAAGCTTGGATGCACCGTTCCTCGTTCTTGCAGGAGAACTTCAATAGGAACAAATATCGATAAGGGGGGTAAAGCGATGACTTGCGAACCTGCATCTCCTTCAGGTAAAACGCCTCATAGTCTTGCCTTGCCCCAAGGGTCACCGCGTAATGATGAGGGTTGTAGGTTTGAATAAGGGCTTTTCCAACCTTTGAGCCACGCCCACTCCGCCCTACGGCTTGGGTGATAAGCTGGAACGTGCGTTCACTCGCCCGATATGTTGGAAGAGACAGGCCGACATCTGCGAGAACTAACCCAACGAGGGTGACATTAGGGAAATCATGCCCTTTCGCAATCATCTGCGTTCCGACCAAAATATCGTACTTTTGCTCTGAAAAATCCCGCAAAACCTTGCTAACATTGTTTCTAACCTTGCCTACATCTCCGTCAAGCCGAGCGATTCTCGCATTTGGGAAATAATCTTCGTTTAGGATTTTCGCGACTCTTTCCGTCCCAAAGCCAACACGCATAATCAAGTTGCTTCCACACTCGGGGCAAATGTCCGGGTATTCCATCACAAAATCGCAATGATGGCATTTGAGCATGTTGTCATGCTTGTGATAGGTGAGATTTCCATGACAATTAGGGCACGTATAGATGTGACCGCAGTTCGAACAGGTTACATAACTAGAATAGCCACGGCGATTTAGAAGCAATACGACCTGCTCCTTTTTTTCGAGTCTATCGCCGATTTCACGAATCATCTCTTTTGAGAACAGACGATCTTTTGGCATCATGATCGAGCGATTCGTCAAATCGATGATTTTCGTCTCAGGGAGAGGTCTGGCATTCGCCCTGTTATGCATCTCGGCATATCCATAGACGCCTTTCATGGCTCTAGCTTTCGTTTCGAGATTCGGGGTAGCCGAACCCAAGACCACCTTCGCCCCAAAATGAGCGGCACGCATTATCGCGACTTCCTTCGCATTATAGAAAGGGAGGACGTCTTGCTTGTAAGTTTCCGTATGCTCTTCGTCAAGAATAATGAGGCCGATATTCTCTAACGGAGCGAAAATCGCGCTTCTAGCGCCCACCACCACTCTGGCTTTTTTCGAGGCAATGCGGCGATATTCGTCATACTTCTCCGCGGGAGTGAGCTCGCTATGAAGGATGGCGATTTCTCCGCCAAAGCGTCTAGAGAAATATTCGACCATCGCCGGAGTAAGCGAAATCTCGGGAACGAGCATGAGTATCGTTTTGTCTTGTTTAAGATAGGCTTCCGCCAGGTGAAGATAGACTTCCGTTTTACCGCTGCCCGTAACGCCTTGCAAAAGGGTAACCGTTTTTGAAGTAGACAGGATATAGTCATAGGCCTTCTTTTGCTCAATATTAAGCTCATGGGGTTCCTCTTTTTCGTATTCAGGAATGTGAAAACGTTCCCTTTCCTTTCGGAACATCTCGATCTTTCCCTTTTCAAGCAGAGCATTGGCCACCGAAGGGCTTCCGGCTTCTTTCTTGAGAACCTCGCCAGAAGAAACAATAAGGCGGAGGATTTCTTTTTGCTTTGGAGTCAGTCCATCCTCGCTCGCGTCTTTGACTCTGAAGTAATAATCGTAAGCGATCTTCGGTCCTTTCAAAGCCGACAAAGCGGGCTTCAAAGAAGAAGGTAGCATCGCCTGCAAAACAGAGATTTTCGGAGCCAAATAGTATTCCGCAACCTCATCGCAAAGGGACATCAGCTCATCATTTAACAAAGGTTCTTTATCAATAACCCCGCAAATCATCTCCAAACGAAAGCCATTTGCTTTCTCAAGTTCTTCTTTTGTCTGAGAAGTCTCATGGACGTCCACCACATACCCCATGATTTTTTGGCCATTAAACGGCACGAGAACACGCACTCCTTTACAGACGGGAGAGCCATTATGCAAATAAGAAAAAGGGCGGTTCAAGGAGGTCTTCGCATGTTGTATAAGAACGCCAAGTACTTGCATCACAAATATTATAAGGGAAAAGAAAATGACCGCGCGAAAGGGTTGCAAAAGAAAAGCGCCGTCCAAGCAGCGCTCCTAAGATCAGTTGTTTTGGAGGGCTTCTTTAATGATTGAAGCAATCTCTTCCGCAGCTCTTTCGATCGTGTCGTTTAACACGACGTATTTATATTTGGAGGCTAAGGGCAACTCGGAACGGGCTTTTGCCAAGCGTTCCTGGATCACCTCTTCCGCTTCCGTGCGTCTCCCGCGTATTCTCTCTTCAAGAGCCTCCATCGAAGGAGGCATCAGGAAGATGGAAATGGCGTCAGGACATTTCGACAGAACCGTCGCGGTCCCTTTGGTTTCGATTTCAAGGAACACGTTCTTTCCTTGTTCCCTCATTTCCTCAACCTTATCTTTGGGAGTTCCGTAGCGGTTCCCAACGAATTCGGCCCACTCAAGAAGATTTCCATTGTCAATGTTCCTTTGGAATTCCTCTTTCGAGACGAAATAGTAATCCTTGCCGTTCACCTCACCCGGCCGCATCGCGCGGGTGGTCATGGAAACGGAGAAGAAGAGCTCCAGGGACGGGTCCTTCACGAGTTCTTTTCGCACAGTCCCCTTGCCGACGCCGCTGGGCCCAGAGAGGATAATGAGCAAACCTTTTTTGTTCATGATTTGTCAATTCTACACAACTGCAAGGAAAGAAAACAACCACGAGATACCGCTTTCCCGTTGAAAGGTGGGGCGATTAGACGTTTCTCGTCAACGAAGCGCGACTTCTTTGTAAATTTGTCGCAAATGAAGTTCATAATTATGCGATGCCACTACGAATCAGTCAGATAAAACCATACGCAACTTATTTATCGAAGGAACTAAGTTCCCGTCACATCGGCAAGCTCTGCCAATACAGCGAGGACACCTATGTGTTTTCTTTGTCGCGTGGCGGGAAGCTCGTCTTTGTCTTGTCTGGAGGAGATCCTTACGTTTATATAAGCCCATCCTTCCCTGAGGGAAATAGCTTTTCGAGTTCTTTCTCAATGGCTTTAAGAAAGAGTCTTTCTAACGCCGTCATCGAAAAGGTGGAAGCAATAGAGGGAGACCGAATCCTCAAGTTCACGCTGTCCGCGATCAATGACGTTTTTAAATCCGTTCAGCTTTTCTTGGTTGTTGAACTGATCCCAAATCGCCCGAATCTCATCTTGATCAACGAGGAAGGCAAAATCGAGGCAGCGCATAAAACAAACTCCTTGATGGATGCTCATCCAGTTTTTAGGGGCGTAACCTATTTGCCCCCAGAAAAGAAAGCCCTTGTTGAAGAAGAAAGCCAAAACTTCGACATTCAAAGTTACGTCTCAGGCTGCATTAAGAAAGAAGAAAGCCTAATCGCCACAAGAAAAAAGCAGCGTTTTGCAGGGTTATTGAAGTTTTTGAAGACAAAAGAAAAAGCTTTGGGACGCAAAATCCAATTAATCGAAAAGGATCAAGAAGAGGCAAAGAAGCATCTTGATGATGGCAAATACGGGGATTTCATCTACATGAATTATTCCTCTCTTCCAAAGAAAGCGAACAGCTTCGTTTATGAAGGAGAAACGGTTCCCCTCGATCCAAGAAAGAACTTGTCCCTAAACGCGGAATCCTTTTATAAGAGAGCCAAGAAAGCCAAAGCCACTTTGGTCTTAGAGGAAGAGAACAAAGCCAAAGCCGAAAAGGAAAGAGAACAAGTCCAAAGTCTCCTTTCCGTCATCTCAAACGCGGATGAATCTTTCTTGCTGCTTGCCGAGAAAGAATATGGCCTGAACAAGATCGAAAGCAAAGGCATCTCCTCCACCGCTTTATCTGATTCCGCCCTTCACCCTTACGAAGTTCAAAAGAACGGGGTCACCTACCTATTTGGGAAGAACGCGAAGCAAAATGATTTCCTTTCGTTCGCCTACGCCACCAATAAATCCTATCTTTGGCTGCATGTTAAGGGTGACCATGGCGCACACGTGATCCTGAAAAAAGCTGACCCAAGTAATGAAGAAATCACTTTCGCCTGCGAAATAGCATTGCTCGCTTCCAAAAAAGAGGAAGGCGAGGTCATGTATTGCCCAAGGAAAAACGTGAAACGCGGAAATGTCCCGGGTCAAGCCATCGTAAAAGAATATAAATCTGCAACATTCAGGCACATCAGCCAAGAAGCGAAGGAAGCTTTCGCCTCAGCAAAGAAAGCAAAGTAATTCAGCTTATTTATTCGGGAACTTTTCGTTATAACGTGCAATGGCTTCATCGATAGATTTTTTCGCCATTTGCACGCCATGGATTCCGCCGATCTTCGTCGTTTTCCCGTGTTCAAGCTGCTTATAAACAGTGAAAAAATGTTTGATTTCCTCAAGCAAATGCTCAGGAATTTCTTTAATGTCCTTGAACTCGTTATAAAGAGGATCGTTTTCGCAGATGGCGATGATCTTCTCGTCGACCATCCCGGAATCGGTCATTGTCAAAATGCCAATCGGATAGCAGCGGACAAGCGCCAAAGGGACAACGGGTTCGCTGGTAATCACCAAAACATCAAGGGGGTCATTGTCTAATCCCCAAGTCCGAGGGATGAATCCGTAGTTCTGGGGATAGTGTGTCGCCGTATAAAGAATGCGGTCAAGAATCAAGGCGCCGGATTCATGATCGACTTCGTATTTGTTTTTGCTGCCAGCAGGAATTTCAATGCAGGCTAAGAAATGATCCGCGGTAATGCGCGACTTGGCAATCGAATGAAGAATATCCATAAATCTGCTCCTTGGTTACATCTAATTATAGCTTATTGCCTCGCAAGGAAAGAGCGACGGCAAAATAAAGCGTTTCCATACCCACAACCTTTTCTTCCAAATTTTTAAACACCTATATAATTCCATTGACCATGAAGAAAAGTTTTTTGCCATTAGCTATTCCCTTCTTCTGCCTCGCCTCATGCGGAAGCGATGGATCTCTGCTTTCGGATGGCTATAAGCCAAACCCAGATTTGGCTTACATCATTCGAAACGGCGAAAGCTACGTCAATGGCGAAAGCGGCTACGCCAATCTATGCATTGACCAGAACCCAGAAAAAGCGATTGACTGCGCAAGTTCCACAGGCGAAACGCTACTTGTTTATTTTTATAGCGAGGGATGCCACTTTTGCGAGGAAGTTAAAGCTGGTTTTGCGGAGTTTTTAGAGAAAACAAACATAAAAGTCCTCGCATATTCCTATACTTCATCACCAAACTACCACGCCGCAGTCAGCGCTTTTAAAGCCGTCGCAAAAGAAAACGCGGAAATCTTTTTCAAGGATTGGGGAACCCCCTATTTATTCACCTACAAGGATGGCGAATTCTCGAAAGTCCCCCTCTATGGAAACCACGGAAGCGCGAAAGCCGTGGCGAGCATGATGGACGGTCTCTATTCGTTCCCTTATCTCTATGAGCTCACGACCTCCGAGGGAATTAGCTCTTTCCTAGAAAAGGGATATCCCGTCTACCTTCTTAACGAAGGGGAAGCATTACCGGAGATAATGAAATCTTCCATTCAAGCAAGCACCAAGCGAATCGGTTATGTGCCAAAAGCAAAATTAAATGAAGAGGATCTTGAGAATCTGAACAACTCTCATGGGGACCCGTCTTGTCTTTTGACGAGTGATGGCGACATAAAAAAGGAGAATTGCTCCTCCTATTTGGCCTCTTATTTTGAAAGCTAATTCGTTTTCAGGTGAGTGAAGGAGACGAATTCCATCCCCTCCTCTTTGGTTTTGAATTTCGCGTAATAGTAACTATCCCCCATCGCATCGGAAAGGTGCTTTGGGTAGCGGCCATGCATGCAGAGCTGATAACGGTATTTGGCTAAAACCTCCTCTTCGCTATGGAGATAGTTGTAGCAATCTCTTCTAGCCGAGGTGAAGGCATAGAACTTTTCTTTGTTCATGTCCTCGCGATTTTCATCGAAACAAATAACATCCGCGTAGATGTCATAAATCGACGCGCTTTCGGCAAAATCAATCAAATCTGGGGTGTAGCCACCAGCTGGGCGCATGTTGCATTCAAGGGCGACGAATTCGCCTTTTTTAGCCAAGCCAGGCTTGTCCTCATTCAAAACAAAAAACTCGATATGGAAGCAGCGTTTGGAGATCCCGAACTCCTTTACCACCCTCTTGCCTACTTCGAGAAAAGAGGAAGCGTCGATATCGTCCATTGGCAAAGAGAAAGGATTCGTCCAATAGTAATCGTCGATCATATCGTTCACGACGTCAGCGACCGGAACAGGGAAATGATCGGAAGTGGCGAAAACCACCTCTCCTTTGCTGTTGCACACGCCATCGAAGCTGATGATCGTCCCATTCACGAACTCTTCCATGATGTAAGGCTCGCTAAGGGGAATGGCAAAGAACTTTTCCAGCTCTTCTTCGTTTTTCAAAGAATAAGAATCGGAGGCACCAACTCCAATATTGGGCTTAACAAACAAAGGATAGCCGACTTTTGCGGCAAATTCTTTGGCTTTCGTCTCATCTTCTTTTCCCTTAACGACTAAGTAGCGCATCGTCTTCGCGCCGCCGCGCTGAAAGTATTCCTTCATCGCGGACTTCGCTTTGATGTGTTCCATTTGGGCTGGGAAGAAGCCGGAACGGATATCGAATTTCTCTCTGAGATAGGCATCTTCTTCAAGCCACCACTCGTTGTTGGACTCCAAGAAGTCAATCTTGCCGTATTTGTTTTGGTAATAGGAAACGGCTTTTTCCATCGCGTCCCTGTCGCTTAGATTAGGAACGAAATAATATTCGGATAAAGAAGCAACCAGGCGAGGTTCCAAATCATTGAAGGGGCTGTCGCCAATCCCTAAAACGGTCACGCCCTTTCTTCGCAGAGCCTCCACGAAAAGATAGTAGCGGGAAGGGAAATTCGGAGAGATAAAGATGAAATTCATATCGATCCGCCCGAAGAAAGATGCTTGACTTCCAAACGGACGATAGCGCGCGACAAGGAGGCTTGGGCCCTAGCTAGGTCAATCCCCTCCTGTTTCTGGAGAAGTCTTTCTTCCGCTCTTTTTTTGCTTTCGCTTGCTCTTGCCGAATCGATGCTAGAGCCTTTTTCTAGCAAGGGGCAAGAGACAATGGCCTCGCCGTTTTTCGCACTAGCAAATCCTGAAAACGCCGCAAAATACAGCTTTTCTTTGCCAGTATCTACTTTAATGACGCCTGCAGGATCTAGCTTAAGCTGGAGGGAGGTCGAAGAAGAGGCGATATAGGTCGGGCCTTTAAGAGCGGGGACAGTCAAAGAAATGACGTTCCCTTCATAAATCACGCCATAAGGGGAAATCAAACGAAGGTGAAGTTCGCTCATTTCATCTCCTCGGCTTTCTTGACGACCTCTTCGATCGTGCCGCAATAAAGGAAGGCGGCCTCGGGCAAGGAATCGTATTTGCCGGAAAGGATTTCCTTGAAGCTTCGTACGGTCTCTTTCAAAGGCACGTAAATTCCAGGGAAGCCATTGAAACTTGCGGCGACGTGAAGGGGCTGCGAAAGGAAGTTACGAACCCTTCTCGCCCTCGCGACGAGCTCCTTGTCTTCTTCGCTAAGCTCATCGATGCCAAGGATGGCGATGATGTCCTGAAGTTCTTTGTAACGTTGAAGCAATTTCTGAACGCCGCGGGCGACTTCGTAATGCTCTTCGCCGATGAAATTAGGATCAAGAAGGTTCGAGGTGGACTCAAGCGGATCGACGGCGGGGAAGATGCCTAAAGCCGCGGTGTTGCGGTCAAGCAAGGTGCGCGCATCAAGGTGAGAGAAGGTCGTCGCCGGGGCGGGATCGGTGAAATCGTCCGCCGGGACGTAAACCGCCTGAACGGAGGTGATAGAGCCATCTTTCGTGGAAGTGATTCTCTCCTGAAGCTGGCCCATCTCAGTCGCCAAAGTCGGCTGATAGCCAACCGCGCTAGGCATACGGCCAAGCAAGGCGCTGACTTCGCTGCCGGCTTGGGTGAAACGGAAGATATTGTCGATGAAAAGAAGAACGTCCTGATGGTCTTCATCACGGAAATGCTCCGCCATCGTAAGGGCGCTAAGCGCAACCCTCATACGAGCTCCGGGGGGTTCGTTCATCTGGCCGAAGCAAAGCGCCGTATTCTTTAAGACGCCGGACTCTTTCATCTCGTAATATAAGTCATTGCCTTCACGCGAACGTTCGCCGACGCCAGCGAAAACGGAGGTGCCATTATGCTCTTTGGCGATATTGAAAATAAGTTCCTGGATAAGGACGGTCTTCCCAACGCCCGCCCCACCGAACAAGCCGATTTTGCCACCTTTGACATAAGGGCAAAGAAGGTCGATGACTTTGATGCCCGTTTCTAGGATCTCATGGGAAACGCTTTGCTCGGCGAACGTCGGCGCATCCCGGTGGATTGGCATTCTCTTGCAGTCGCTAAAATCATCGCCTAAGCCGTCGATTGGCTGACCGAGGACATTGAACATTCTGCCTAAGGTTTTCTCACCGACCGGAACGGAAATCGGAGACATGGTGTTGATGACTTCCATCCCTCTTTTGACCCCGTCGGTCGCGCCCATGGCGACCGTCCTAACGACGTCGTCTCCGATGTGCTGCATGACCTCAACGGTGAGTTCTTTCCCTTCTCCTAGCTGCACCTTCAAAGCGGTTAGGATTTTCGGCAAAGAGGAGTCAGGAAAGCTGACGTCGATGACCGGGCCTTGTGCCTGCACGACCCTGCCGATTCTTGCTCCATTGTTTTCGTTGCTCATTTCTTCTCCTCCTTATTTGGCATTGCTCGCCCCAGCCACCACTTCGGTGATTTCCTGGGTGATTGAAGATTGTCTTGCTTTGTTGTATTCGACGGACAACTGTTTTAGCAGCTCGTCCGCGTTGTCGTTTGCGGAATCCATCGCGTTGCGCCTGCTCGCTTGCTCCGAGAGTTGGCTCTCGTTAATGAGGCAAGAGAGGATCCCCGATAGGTATTGCCCCATCAAGAGCTCGCTTTGCTCTTTGGCGCTAGGCTCAAAGATCGGTGGGCACCACTCCTCGTCTTCTTTCTTTTGATAAGAGATCGAAACGGGGAGCAAGGTGTATTCCTTTGGTACGAAGGACAAGGAATTCACGTAATGGGTGTAAATGACTTGGATTTTCTTATATTTCCCTTCGAGGAAAGCCTGTTGAAGCTTCTTCGCCGAGGATTCGATTTCTCGTGGCGTTAGGCTTAAGGACAAGCCGTAAGTTTCCGCCTTTTCCATGTGGTAACCGCCTTCATGAAGAAGATGGGAAACTCCTTTGGCGCCAAGAGCGATAACAACATCGTTTTCCTTGTTAATCGTCTTATCTAAAAAGCGGAACAAGTTGGAATTATAGGCCGCACACAAGCCAAGGTCGCTCGTCAAGAAGATGACGAGATTCCCTTTCGCGGAGGCATTTTCCTCTAGGTAAGGGGTTTTGTCTTTCTTACCGAGGAAGGCAAAGCAACGGCCCATCGCCTCTTCTAGGGAAGTGAAGTAGGCCTCCGAAGCGAAATGGGCGTCTTTGAAACGCTTGAGCTTCACCGTCGCGACCATGCCCATTGCTTTCGTGATCTTCTGGGTGGAGCGAACGGAGGCGATTCTTCGTTTTGTCTTGTTTAGACCTAGGGCCATTTTACTTCCTCAAGGAAATGAATTCCTCTATCGCCTTCTTAAGGGCATCCTGGGTGTCGTCTTCGAGTTTCTTGCTTGCCTCAATCGCGTCTTTGATCTCCGCATGACGGGTCAAAACGAAGTCGTCGAGATCATTCAGGAAAGAAGAGACCTCAGAGGGATTCAAGGCATCGAGGTAATTGTTTTTCACCGCGAAAAGCTCGCAGACCTGCTTCCAAAGAGGATAGGGGTTGTATTGCTTTTGTTTCAACGTCTCCATCAAAACGGCACCGTGAGAAAGGATCTTCTTCGTCGAGGCATCGAGGTCGCTGCCGAATTGGGCGAAGCTTTGCATTTCGCGATAAGAGGCAAGTTCGATCTTGAGGGATTTCGCCACTTGCTTCATCGCTTTGAACTGAGCGGAGCTGCCGACACGAGAGACGCTCAAGCCGGAGTCGATAGCAGGACGCTGGCCCGCGTTGAAGAGATCGACCATAAGGAAAATCTGGCCATCGGTGATGGAGATGATGTTGGTCGGAATATAGGCGGAGATGTCGCCTGCTTGGGTCTCGACGATCGGAAGGGCGGTGATAGAGCCTCCCCCATAATCCTTATTAAGACGGCACGCGCGCTCAAGTAAGCGGGAATGGAGATAGAAAATATCACCCGGATAAGCCTCACGGCCCGGGCTGCGTTTCAAAAGGAGGGACAAGGTGCGGTAGGCGACGGCATGCTTAGAAAGATCGTCGAAAACGATGAGGACGTCTTCGCCTTTCTCCATCCATTCCTCGGCAATTGCCATGCCGGCGAAGGGCGCGATGTATTGAAGAGGGGCGGATTCAGAGGCGCTTGCATTGACGACGGTCACGTAATCCATGCAGTGCAACTCATTTAAACGTTCAACCAAAGAGGCGACGGAAGAGTTCTTTTGGCCAATCGCGACGTAGACGCATTTCACTCCTTTGCCTTTTTGATTGATGATGGTATCCAAAGCAATGGCGGTTTTGCCAGTCTGACGGTCGCCAATAATAAGCTCACGTTGACCGCGGCCGATCGGGATCATGGCATCGATGGCCTTGATGCCTGTTTCAAGCGGGGTATCAACGGATTTGCGGGTCATGACGCCAGGGGCGATACGCTCAATCGGGCGGGTGGCTTTGCAGTTAATCGCGCCTTTTTCGTCCAAAGGTTGGCCTAGCGCATTCACGACGCGTCCAAGCATCTCATCGCCAACGGGGACCTCCACGACCTTGTGGGTGCGTTTCACGGTGTCCCCTTCTTCGATTTCTCTGTCGCTTCCTAAAAGCACGGCGCCGACATCTTCGCTGTCAAGGTTCATCACCATGCCATAGACATCGTTCGGGAAAAGAAGGAGCTCGCCGAGCATCGCATCGTCTAGCCCATAGCACATCGCGATCCCATCGCCCACGGAAATGACCGTGCCGACGTCGCTGGTCTCGAGTTTTCCTTCGTAGCCCTTAATCTGTTCTTTGATTAAGGACGCAATTTCACTGGTATCGATTTTCATGAGGCTTCTCCTCCTTTAAGTTGTTTCTTTAATTCCGCGAGTTTCCCGCGCAGCGAGCCATCGTAGACCTTGCCATCCAAGGCGACTTTCACGCCTCCTAGCAGCGAAGGGTCTAGGATGTTCTTCAGTTGGACTTTTCCTTGAACCCGTTTGCTTAAGGCCGCTTCGATTTGGCTAAGCTGGTCCTTAGAGAGTGTCACGGCGCTATAAGCGATGCCTTCTTTGATGTTTCTCTCTTCATTGCAAAGAGAGGAATAGGCATCAAATATCTCGCAAAAGTGGATTATTCTATGCTTTTTGCAGAGTAAATTAAGGAAAGGCAAAAGATGCTTCAAGGGAATGTTCCCGTATACTTTTTGAAGAATCTTTTCCTTCTCCTTTTGATTTACCGCATAAGAGCAAAGCAAAGAGAAAAGCTCTTTTTCGCGTTCAAAGTCTTCTTTAATGCCTTTGAGCGTGGAAAGGTATTGTTCCCTCTCCTTCTCGTCGAGAAGAGAATAGAGAGCAGAAGCGTAACTAGAGATATAGCTTTCCATCACTTCTGCCCTCCGCTCACTTCATCAATAAAATCGGAAACTAGGCGCGCGTTGTCTTCTTCGTTCACCTCGCGAGCGAGGAGTTTGCTGGAAGCCGCCATTGCGACGTCCACGATTTCCTCTTTCGCATCTTGCCTGGATTTTTCCTTTGCCTGGGCAATCTCTTCATCCGCTCTTTTGCGAGCTAGCGAAGCCTGAGCTTTCGCCTCATCCACGATGGCTTTCCCTTTCGTTTCCGCCTCAAGTTTAGCTTCCGCAACGATTCGGGAGGCTTCTTTTTTGCCTTCTTCAATCGTCACCTCTTTCTGCGAAGCCGCGGCTTCCGCCTCAAGGCGTTTGGCTTTCGCGGTAGCCAAATCGTTTTCAATGGCGTCTCCTCTGGCCTTGATCGCCTTCTTCATCGGCTTATAGCCCACGAAGAACACAATCAGGATAAGAACCACGAAAGCGCAAAGTTGAATCACGAAATCCCAAAGTCCGTTCGGGAAGATTTTGTCCACGAATTCCTGGGTTTTGAAAGGCATCTCAGGAATATCGCCGGTGTTTTGGAGGGTAATCCCAAGGAAAATTCCGATGAACAAAGCGACAAGGAAAACGATGGCGATGACAATCGCCACGATATAGGGCGTGCCTAAGCGCTTCCTTTTCGCTTTTTTCTCTTCCTTCATCTCAGGCTCCCAAAACGAAGATGATGAGCATCGCAGTGATGAGCGCGTAAATGCCGGTGGATTCGTCAAGAGCGACCGCGAGAATCATGATTTTCTGGAAACGGTCGGATTCAGCCGGATTGCGGCTAATCGCGTCGATCGCGTGGCAAGCGATCATGCCTTCGCCGATCGCGGAGAACGTGCCTGTGCAGACGGCAAGCCCTGCGCCGATAGCGATGAGTCCGGCCTGGCCCGCTTCAGCGAGGGTCGGAAGCATTTGCAAAAGTCCCATAATGTACCTCCTATAGGATCTTAAACGGCCTTATCCGCCAGGGATCTCGTGACTTGACCTTCGTTTCCCATTGGCGCGCTTTCGGGGATTTCGGCCCCAATCCACACGCCGTTAAGAGAAGCGAACACCAGGGTCTGAACATACCCGGAGAATAAGCCAAAATAAAGATTGAGCACCGCAATGACGATGGGGCTCAAGACGATTTGCCCGGCGTTGCCGAGAAAAGCAAAGATCGTCGCCGAGAGGCGGCGAAGGGTCCAGTTGAGCAAGCCAAGCAAAACCGACCCGGAAAGGCAGTTGCCGAACATACGAAGCGAAGTGGAGATAATCGGAGTCCACATCGTCGCGAGGTTGATGGGAAGCCAGAAAACAACAGGCTCGATATAGCGATGGAAATAATGCCACCTCTGATAGCGGAGCGCGGTCGCCTGGATGAGAACGAACATCACGATGGATAGACACAACGGGCACACAAGATAATCGATGACCGAAGGGAAGCCCGTGATGGACCAAATGAAGGACATGAATAAGTAGACGAATAGGCAAAGGAAATATCCCGGCCAATCACCCGGGTCATTGCCCATCATGGAACGCGTCCAATCTTCAAGCCAGGAAACGAAAGACTCGGCGATCAAGAGCAAACCCTTGGGCTTTTTCAAAGGGTCCTGCACACGGACTTCGATGCCAACGATAATCGTGAGGATCAAGACGATTCCCATCACGACAAGCGAAGAGATGACTGGCGCTGAGAGCCTGAAGCTGAGATCTTTGAAGTTCTCAACCATCTGCTGAAGCGGCGAAAGATTGGATGTATCAGTAAAAGTCAAATTCATTCTTCGCCTCTAGTTTTGCCCTTTTTGATATTGAGCAAAGTGTTGATGATCAAAACGGGGTAAACCGGCAAAAGCGCCGCAAAAACCGTCCAAACATAAAGATAAGGGGCTTTCCAACGGAACGTGCAGAAACTAGCGAGGACCAGCGCTCCGCCAATCAGAGCAAGGCGCAAGAAATAACAAATGACCACAAATGCCGTGCTGCCAGGCTTGGAGCGGGCTTTCGAAAGGAGCATCGCGGTCGCGCGGCAAATCGTCCAATAAGAGAAAAGCTCAAGGATGGAGCCAAGCAAGAAACCAAGCGGTCCTCCTAGCCCTACTTCCGGGAGCAAAGCCAAAGGAATGCAAACAAGCGTCCCGAAAATGCCGATTATGATAAGAATAACAAGATTTTTAGCCTCGATGCTCAAGGCGTTGTAACGTTCTACAACCTTCATAATCACCGTTTTGAAAACGAAATCCCATATATCCTAAAAGCGCTTTCAGCGTTCGTCAACCAACCAAACTGGTAAATCGATATCAGTATGACTTTTTGCCGGACATTCTTTCTTTGTGCATAGGCTTTATGCAATTCGTTTTCCTTGCTCCTTTCCGCGAATTATTTTGCAACAAAATCGAAGAAAAGGGCATGTTACATCTTGCTATGAAAGCCCTTTCAAGATAACATAACGAACCCGTTAAGGAGGGAGAAGATCATGCTTATAAAAATCAAAGTAGCCGATCAAGAACTAACGTTCGAAGATAGCGTCGTTCTTTACAATGTCGCCAAGCGAATTGACCCTGAAAGAAAATACAAAGCCGCCAAGGTGAACGGCGCCATACGCGAGCTCACCTTCATCATTTCTCAAAATTCCACCGTGGAGTTTCTTGATCTCTCCGATACCTCGGCCTGCAAAATGTATGAGGCGACCCTGCGCTACGTCGTGGCGATGGCTTTCGCCAGAACCTACCCAGATCTAAAAATCCGTTTCGCCTACAACGTCTCTCGCTGCATCTCCATTCATCTCCTGAACCCTGGAGTTGTCGCTTCCACCGCCATGCTTTTGAAGGTGCGGCATGAAATCGATGACATCATCGCCGCCGACCTTCCAATCGTGAGAAGCATCGTCGGGCGCGAAGAAGCCAAGAGAATCTACAAAGAAAGAGGCTATCTCGATAAGCTCGACATCCTTGAATACCGACCCGAGCAAACCGTTCACCTCTATTCCTGCGCGGAATACGTGAACTATATGTATAGCAAGATGCTCCCTTCCACAGGCTATTTAAAAGATTTCAAGCTGAGGCTCTACACCCCGGGATTCTTATTGCAGTATCCGCGCGCAGAATGTGGCGGAGGCATTCCCCCTTTCAAAGACGCCCCAACCTTCAACCGAGCCCTTAATGAATCCTATGCCTGGTCAAAGACCGCCGTTGGCAGCAACAAAGTCGCCTCCATCAACGCGCAAATCAATCAATGGGGTGCCATAGACTTCATCAATATGTGCGAAGCCAGGCACAACCGCATGCTGTGCGAGCTAGGCCAGACGATTGAAGACGGCATCGACGACATCTCTCTCATTTGCGTCGCCGGCCCCTCTTCTTCCGGCAAAACAACATTCGCCAACCGCTTGAGAATCGAATTGCTCTCGCGCGGCATCCGCCCCATTCGCATTTCTTTGGATGACTATTACCTTCGAGATAAGGAAATGCCTTTAAACGATGAGGGAAAGCCAGACTACGAAGCCATTGGGGCTCTTGACCTCGAGCTATTCAATCAGAACATGGTCGATCTCATCAACGGGGAGGAAGTCTCCTTGCCTAAATTCGATTTCCAGGTTGGCCACCGCGTCCCCGGAAAATCCACCCGCATTGAGAAGAATCAGCCAATCATCATTGAAGGCATCCATGCTTTGAATGAGCAACTAGCCCCAGACATCTCGAATTCAAAGAAGTTCAAGATTTTCATCGCTCCGCAGGCGCAGCTTAATCTTGATGACCACACCCCCTTGTCTTTGACCGATCTTCGCTTGATCCGCCGCATCGTAAGAGACCACCAGTTCCGAAATTCCCCCGTGGAAGAGACTCTCTCCATGTGGCCAGACGTGCGCAAAGGGGAGTTCCGTTGGATCTACGATACCCAAGAAGGAAGCGACTATGTTTATAACTCCATGCTCGCCTACGAATTGCCCGTCATGAAGAAATACGCTCTACCGCTTTTGCAAAAAATCCCCGCAGATTCCCCTTATTATCTAACGGCAACGCGTCTAATCCGCATGCTGAAGTTCTTCGTCGACATGAAGGACGAATGGGTTCCAAGCAACTCCCTGATAAGAGAATTCATCGGGGGCAGTTGCTACGCGGACGTTTGATAAGAAAATAGACCGTCATCAGTTGGCGGTCTTTTCTTTGTCGTTTCCTAAATTAATGAAGGCCTTCTTCTCCAGTTCGTAGCAAACCATGAGCTGGTCGAAATAAAGCTTCCTCATCCTGACGTAAGCCTCGCGCTGCTCTTCGCCGACGCTCGAGGTGTAGAGGCTAGAGAATATCTTCTCCAGCCGGAAGAAAGATTCATACAGATTAAGCACGGTTACGAGGTAGAAGTAATTCTTTTTGGAATAGATCAGCAAAGGGGAACTATGGGCGATTTCACTCGACATCTCATAGATTTTCGAATAGTTCGCTAACCCCGCAACACGTTCGACGCCATCTCTGAAGTTGAACTTGAAGTTCTCGATTTTCATGACGTCTGGAACGCCTAAGAGCCAGCCATATTCGATGTAGCGTTTCATGTCTTTGCTTTTCAGCCCGATCTCGTGCATGCCGTCTTTAATCTCCACAAAAATCGCGTCGGTCTCTTCTTTTGAGGGAATGCCCCCGCGGAAAGCGACCGCATAGGTCAAATGGCGATTGTAGCGTTTCATGACGGGTTCGCCGTATTTCACGATGATCTGCAGGATGCACTCGTTCTCATGAAGCGTGCGCCAGGTGGAAAAGGCCTCGGTCTCGAATCCGTTTTCCAGAAGATTAGAGACGCATTTGGCCATCTGAAAGCCTTTGTTCATGATGTCCACCACAAGGGTCTCGGAGGGATTGCCCTGCTTATAATGTGAGAGCATGCCCAAGATGAAGTTAAGATAAAGGTCCAAAGTTGAGGAAGAAGGCGCATAACGATTCGTGAAAGAGCCCATGCGGAAGGCGAGATGCTCATTAGTGAAGTACTTATCCATCGCGATTGAGGCGATCATCGAGATATAGTCCTCTTTCTCGAGAATGTCCTTTTGGCTTTCCTCTTTGTGGGTTGCGAGATAAAAAGCATGCTCGTTTGCGATATATAAAGCGAGTTCTGCGGGGTTAATGGACATCTTGGCGATGTCAGGGGAAATGCTAACTAGGCCTTCCACCCCCTCTTTGCAATAACGATAGCAAGAATAAAGGAACTCGTAATCGAGCTGAGAGGGAACGCCCAAGGCTTTCAGCATCTCGAAGTAGCGTCTTTTCTTTTCCTCAAGTTCCATAGTCGCTATCTTATCACCTGCCACATAAAAAATAAGAGGCATTACCCTCTTATTCTTCCGGTTTGAACACCTGAGTGGCTTTCACAGCCTGCAGCCATCCGCGGTAGAGTTTGTCGGCTTCTTCCTTTTTCATGGAAGGAACGTAACGTTTGCTGAGCTCGCGATTTCGTTCAATGTCTTTCTTGTCTTTCCAGAAGCCAATCCCTAAGCCAGCGAGATACCCTGCCCCTAAAGCGGTCGTCTCGACGCAACTGGGGACATGGACCTCGGCCTGAAGGATGTCGCTTTGGAATTGCATGAGCATCGCATTCGCGCTAGCCCCGCCGTCGACGCGGAGGACTTTAAGTTCAAGGCCCGCCTCTTTTTTCATCACATCGATCACGTCTTTGGATTGGTAAGCGATGGAATAAAGGCCCGCCCTGGTGATGTTGTGCCTATCCGCCCCTCTGGTGAGGCCAAAGATCGCGCCACGGGCATCGTCGTCCCACCACGGGGTTCCTAGGCCAACGAAAGCAGGGACGAAATAGACCCCTGCCGTATCGGGACGTTTACCCGCGTACATCTCAGAGTCACAGCTGTCCTCGAACCAACGGGTCTGGTCGCGCAGCCACTGCACGATGGCTCCGCCAATATAAATGGAACCCTCCAAGGCATAGGTGGTCTTCCCGTTTTCTCTCCAGGCGACCGTCGTCAAAAGGCCCGACTTAGAAAGGATCGGCTTCTCGCCGATGTTCATGAGCATGAAGCAGCCAGTCCCGTAGGTGTTCTTGCTTTCCCCTTTTCTGTAACAGCACTGTCCAAACAAAGCGGCCTGCTGGTCGCCGGCAACGCCCGTGATATGGACGCCACCCGAGAAGAAGCTAGCCTCGCCATAGTCATCGGAATTGTCTTTGACTTCCGGAAGCATGCAGGAAGGAATGTTCCAAAGAGCAAGCAATTCCGGATCCCACTTCATCGTGAAGATATTGAAAAGCATCGTACGGGAAGCGTTCGAGACGTCGGTGGCGTGCACTTTGCCATGCGTCATCTTATAAATCAGCCAGCTATCGATGGTCCCGAAAAGGAGCTCGCCTTTTTCGGCGCGGGCTTGGCCATCAGGAATGGCATCGAGGATATAGCGGATCTTCGAAGCGCTGAAATAAGGGTTCATTCTTAACCCGGTCCGTTCATGAATGAACTCCATCTTGTCCATTCTCTCTTCGCAGAGCGGCTGAGTCTGCTTTGACTGCCAGACAATCGCATTGGAGACTGCGTTGCCAGTCTGCTTATCCCAAATGACCGTGGTCTCACGTTGATTGGTGATGCCAATCGAAGCCACTTCCTCCATCGAAGAGGAGGAGACGACCATGAGCTCGTTGATGACGTCGATAACCGAGATCCAAATCTTGTTAGGGTCTTGTTCCACCCAGCCCGGTTTAGGATAAAGGCACTCAAGGGGGCGTTGAGCCTGATAGACTTTCTCACCCCTATCGTTAATCAAAATAGCACGCGTGGAAGTCGTGCCCTGGTCAATTGCTAAGATGTACTTTTTCATAGTGAGATAATGAAAGCGCTTCCGTAACTAGGAAGCAAGGAAAATCTCTTCTTTTTTTGGGATTTACCGGATTTGGTAAAACTGCTCGATGTCGGAGATTTCTTTGATGATGTCCTTCGTGAGGACCTCAGCACCATTCTTGGTGATGAGGAGGTCATCCTCGATGCGGACGCCGATTCCCTTTTCCTTTATATATAGGCCAGGCTCGTCGGAGATGACGTTGCCGGCTTCCAAGGGATCGGTCTTGTTTCCACCTGGATCATGGGTGTCCAAACCGATTTGATGTGAGACGCTGTGATAATAGTATTTGTCGATTTCTTTCTTATCGGTGATGATGCCCTTGCTCAAGCACTCATTGGCGAGGTAGTTCTTCGCGTAATCATTGAGCTCACCAAGGGTGATGCCGGGGCGAGCGTAGGCGGCCACGGCTTTGTTGCAGCCCAGGACGATCTCGTAAATCATCTTCTGCTCCGCGGAGAAGCAGCCGGAAACCGGAATGGTGCGGCTCACGTCCGCGCAGTAATAATGGTTCCTTGAGCCCAAATCCATGAGAACGAGGGTCCCTTTTTCGGCTCTTGCCTTGGGATAGGGATAATGGAGAGTGGTCGCATTCACCCCGCTTGCCATGATCGTATTGAAAGCAAGGCCTTGATAGCCATCATCGTCGTCACAAACTTTTAGGAAGGTCGAGGCGAGCTCATATTCGTTGACCCCAGGATGGGCACTAGCCATGACGGCTTGGATTCCTAAACGGGTGGTTGCGATGGCGCCGCGGAGTTCTTCGATCTCGGCGTTAGATTTCACAAGGCGCTGCTTCACAAGGATTGGATAAGCGTCGATGAAACTATCGACGTCATAACGGTCGTCTAAGATTTCCATCTCCCCGTCGATTCCCATCTCTTCGGCGAGCTTTTGCTCTTTCTCCATATCGAGATAGATGTGCTTGATATTCCCATAAGGGGAGTCTTTGCGGCCCAAAATTCCGTCGAGACGAGCATTCAAGGCGTTGTTAATCAAAACATTCCTAATCCCGGAAGCGAGATAGGCCTCTTGGGTTGTGAGGCGCTTTCCATACCATTTCTCCTTCGTCTCGTCGAACGGGGAGATGAAGAGGTATTCGCGTCTTTCGCCTTCGCTTTTGATGAGAAGCAAGACGCTGTCTTGCTGGTCGATGCCGGTCAGGTAATAGAAATTCCGGTTCACCTCAAAGGGGTATTCTTCGTCGTAGCTGCTTTTTTTGGCGACGCCGGAGAAAAGAAGGGTAATGGAATTGTCCTCCACATTGTCGAGATAAATTTGTCTTCTTTCAGCGTATTCATTGGATAGGATCATGGTCGAGTTTCCTCACTTGTTTCACGTGTTCTTGGCCGAGAATCTCTTCTTGCTTAAGCAAGAGACTATTTTCGTCGAAGGGGATTTTACCATCGACGTAGAGGTTCGCTTCAACTTGCATTGCAAATTGTTCGTCTTTTAATTCATAGCCATGCTTTTTGCAGAGGCGTTTCACCTCTTCGTAGCGGGAATAACTTAAGGATAGACGGATTTTCAGGACGTCTTTCTCTTTCCCGTACACCGCGTTGTCCAAGGACTCTTTAGAGGCTTCGAGGAAGCAACGTTTGAGCCGCCCCACCCCTAATTTCGTCCCACCGAAATAACGGGCCACCACAAGCAGGCAGCAATCGATGTCTCGCTCTTCAAGCATGATGAGCATCGCTTTGCCCGCGCTGCCCCCAGGCTCGCCGTCGTCGCTGCTTTTCTCATACCCCTTCACCCGCAGGGCATAGGGATAATGATCCGCTTTCGGGTGAGCGGTTTTAAAAGAGGAATAGGCTTCCTCAAAGGAAGAAGGGTCCTCTAGAGGAAGGGCCTCCGCTTCAAAAGAAGAGGAGAGAAGGGAAGCAAAGCCGCTCCCCTTAATCAAAGGCAAATAGCTCATGCGTACAGATTGGCCTTAGCAACGTTTTGATAGGAGAAGGCAATGGAACTTCCTAAAAGGACGCCATTTTCGTAGGTGCTTGGGAAATCCGTGGCCGAGCAAGCGGGAGTCAAGGGCGTTGCGCCTATATCGCCATGGAAGAAGTAATCCTGGTAGGCGTTAGAAGCGGCGCGACCCTTAAAGAGGAAGTAGTCATAAGCGTCAGAGGCATAGGCAAGGTTCGCAAGGGCTTTTTCGTTCCCGCTCATCCCGTCTAAAACCCCGCAAATCTCGCCTAATTCGGTCTTTTGCTCAGCGCTAAGCAAGCAATCATCCAAAGAGGTATAGCTGATGCCGCTACTAGAGACGGTGATGCCCGTGGAAATCAAAGCCGTAAAGCGAGTCGCCTTCGTTTCACTTGAAGCAAGGGAGGTAAGACCTGAGAAATCATAGGTCTTGCTCGAAGAGTCATAGCCATAGGCATCAAGGCTCGTGAGCAAAGCTTGATCACCGCTAGAAAGGAAGCTAAGGCGAGTTTTGGAGGAATCCGTCGGCGAGACGAGCGGCACCCCTCCGATGGTGTGAGAGGAGAGTTTTGCGTATTCAAGTCTCTCGCTGATTCTGTCATTGATGGCATCGGCGATGAGGTAATCGGCGAAGACGGATTTGGAAGACAGTTTCTCTTTCGTATAGCTAGGATCGACTTCGTTGTTTATGAGGTAAGAATAATCTAAGCAGCCAGAAGAAAGGAAATCCGCGTAACGATAACTCTCCGTGGTCAAGAAACTCGAAGCGTAGCGATAGGCAGCGGTCTTAGTCGCGTCGTCATAAGTTGAAGAGGAAAAAGCATTCTCGATCAGTTGATGCGCGATTTCGCTCGCCTCCGAGCCAATAAGGGCCTTCTCGAAGAACTTGCCTTCCGCAAAAGGATCATTCTCCCCTTTGACTAGCGTCTCAATGGAAGAGTAATGCGCGGTAGATGGCACCCCAGTCGGGTATTCGGCCTCGAGCCTAGGCGCATCAACCGCGTCGAACAAGTTCACTTGAATGGTTACGCCTGAGGAGCTGTCGGTTAAGGAGAACATCTCGTAAAGCGAATAAGCGCTGGAGGAGAAAGCCCCATCATCGGAAGTCGGGACAAAGTCCGAATCGAAATGGGAGGCGGTGTAGATGCCGGATTCCATGACGATCGCCGCGATGCCATAAAGCGGGATGTTTGCTTCGAAAGCCTCCTTTAAAGCCGAGGCCTTTCCTTCGAAGGAATAATAGGTCCCATCGGCTTTGCGCAAAGAGCAGAGGAACCATTCAAGGGAGTTCGAATCCGTTTTTCCTTCCTCCAGACTTCCATAAGGCAAATAATACTTCGCCGTATCGAACATATAGGAAAGCGAGCCTTCTTTTGAAATGGTGAATTGGAAGTTGCAGCCGATTTTGCTGACCCCGAAATTCCATTCGTGATTCTTGTATTCGTAAGCAACGAAGCTGCTTAGATCTTTTTCGTAAGTGCCGTCGCCATCGACGTCGCCTTTAAGAGTGAAGGTCTCGGTGCCGTCATAGGAAGAGGAAGCGAAATAAAGGTCCTCGTATTTCACCCCGTTGCTTAAGAAGGCGGGATCAGAGGTAAAACTAGAAGCCACGCCGACGGATTTTTTATACGTTGAGAATGTCTCGACGCCAAGGCCTTCCACTCCTTCTTCTCCTGAGGTAAGGAAAGAGGAAATCGTGGTCGCGAGGGCATCGCCGCAGATTCTGCTGCGTCCAATGGTTCGCATAAGCAGCATGGCATTGCCAGGGCTCAGTTTTTTAAGGAAGTCCGTGGAAGTGTCGACTTGGCCGTCGCTATCCAATAAGCCGGAATCCTGCGCGATTTTGATGAGGCCGGTCTCCCCTGCGTCATCAGTTGTGATCGCTCCGATCTCATTTCTCCAGTCCGTTGGGGCCGTGGAGCCTTTGGCGAGGTTTTTAATCCCCCCGTGCAATTTCAGCTTGGTCGCAAGGTCTTCATCGTAGTTTGCAGCCACGAGGTAATCGAAATCGTGGTAGGCGTCAAAAGAGCGGGTGGCCAAGCCGGAATTCTCGTAGACCAAATAGATCATCTGCTGGAAAACCGTGAGGTCGCTGGTGACTGCGGCGCCCGAGGCGGAAGAAATGTAGTTCCCGCTTTCCCATCCTTTGTTGTAGTTTGCGGAATATTTGTTTATTCCCGTCACATTGAAGAGAAGAGAATCATCAAGCTCCCAAAGCAATTGACGGAGTATATAAGGATCAAGGGCGTCGATCCTGTCTTGCTCCAAATCGTCTTTGTTGTTTTGAATGAGGTCAAGCAAGTCGACGAGCAAATCGATCTCGTTGTCATCATAGCCGCGGTCCCAGCTCTCAGTGGCGGTCGAGTTCTCCGCGTCATAGAAATAGGGATAGTAGTAATTGGTGAGGCTTAGATCAATGCCATCGACGCTAAGGTCGCTAGAAAGGTATTTTGCAAGCGCGTTGATCGGAACGTCTTTTAGGAAGGTGCAATGGGAGAGGTCTTTCAAAAGATAAGAAAGGGTGGAGCCAGAAGAAGTGAGGCCATCGAAATCGATGCTCCCTCCTTCCAAAAGGGAACCGAGGTTGTGCTTGCTGAGGTTGCTAAGGAAGGTCGTGAGACTCTCTTCGCCCGCGCCGAGATATTTATAGAAAGCATTGCTTTCCTCTTTTTGCTTATCCAAGGAATATTTCTCGTAATTCCCTTCCTCGGAGGCGCCGATATAGGTTTTCACAAGGTAGGAGTACTTTTCATCCGCGCTAACGATGCCCAAAGCGGAATCTTTGGGAGAAGAGGAGGAGTAGATGAGATCATCGAGACCCATCTCCGAAAGAATGTGGACGAGGAAGGATTGGGCGGAGGTGAAGCCATCGCCCCCTTTACTCGGATCGGTATGCTGCTCATTAAAGATCTGCGAAGCGAACAAAGGAGAGAGGAGATCGGAGAAGTCGACTTTGGAGATTTCAGAGATCTTGGTGAAATCAAGGGAGGAGAATTGGTTCACCGAGGAAAGAAGAGAAGCAACGCAATCGATTTCCTCCTCGGAATAGGGCGCGTAATCCAATTTGCTGGTGTTCGTTTCGTCCCTTAGGTAAGGGCAGCAACGTTCAAGGTCTTCTTGGAAAGGAGAAGGAAGCGCGGCGGATTTGACGGCGCTTTCGATCTGGATGGCAAGAGAACGGTAAAGAAGTTTGCTGTCATTGATTTGACCGAGCAAAGAGATGAGTTCCTCTTTGGAAACTGACTTAAGGGAAGAGGCATCGAAGGAATCGCCTTTGAGAAGCGAAGAGCCTTGGACAAGTTTGATGACTGAGCAAAGCTTATCAATCTCGTCAGAGAGTTCATCGTCGCTAAGAGCGTCGACGATGTTGGAAATGCTCATGCTCCCAGCATAGTCAAGGGCGAACTCCTCATCCTCATCGTCGACTTTGTAGAGACTAGATTTCACAAGTACCATTTTGACGGTGCTTCTTAAAAGGGTATCGGAACTGCCTTCTTTCTTGGTGTTCAAGACTTTCGAGGAAGCGATGCCATCCAAAAGGGGCTTCAGGCAGTTATCCACAGAGAGAGAAGAAACGTTGAGGCTGCTGTCGTTGAAGCTGCCATCCGCGTTAAGCAAACCATAGTTTTGGTCGAAGAGGACATCCATAACGTCGCACAATGTTCCTACTTCGCCTTTTCTCGCCTCCACGTCTTTGAATTCACCGTCAAAGAAGACGTCGGAATTCGCTAAAGACAAATCCAAGGAAGACGAAGAAGTAGAAGAGCCCATGGAGGAAAGGGCCTGCCCTAAGGCATTCGCAAGAAGCACCTGCCCAAAGCAAGAAGAGGAAGCGATGTTCTCTAGGAGCCCACGCACCTTCGGCAAATTGTCTCTAGAGAAAGAAGAAATGGAAGCGAAACCCCCTAAAGACTGCACGCCGCTAAGGACCTTGGAGAAAATATCGATTTCCCCTCCTGATTTGGTCCAATCGGAAGCCTCCTCCAAAGCCAGGCAGTTATCCACGAAGGTTTTGCAGGAATTTTTCTTCGCGTCAAGGTCATCCAAATCAGAAGGAAGGGTTGCGTCTTTGTCTAAGAAATACGGAAGAGAGTCCTTATCGAGCATCCCGAGGATCTTCGAGGAGAAGAACTTGGGGAACATATACTCTGTCATGACTGTTCCATCCGCGCCCGTTGTTTTCTTCAAGAAGATTTGGCTATTTGCCAGGTTGGAGAAAAGATCCTTCACCAGGCTTGGAGAAACATCATTAATGTCGAAATCGCTGATGTCGATGCCGTTCGTGGCGAGGTTCACGATCTTTTGGATTGTTCTCCCTTCCTTTTCCCATTCTTCGGCGGTCACCAGATTCTTGAAAGAGATGCCATCCCCTTCCCCCACATCAAGCATGGAGGTGAAATATTTGTCCATCGCGCTGCCCGCGACCGAGCGCATGACCTCGGATTTGCCAATGTTCGTGAAAAGCGTCTCTACGTCGATCTTCGAAAGAGCCTTCATCATCTCGCTACTGCTTGCACCCCCTAAGGCCATGAGCTCCGAAAGAGGGACCGAGGTGATGGCATCGACGATCAAGGCGTTCTCATGAGGCGATGTGACTTCCCCTCCGATGTCATTATTGACGCGTTCGCTGACGAGGATCATCCCGTCAAGAGCGTCGGCTTCCAGCTTGAAATCCTCTAAACCCGCGGAAGAGAAAACGTAATTCAGTAAGGAAGCGATGTTCATGTTCGTTTTCCCGCTGTCCGAATCTACCGGATTGAGGATCTTCGAGCCGGCGAAGATGTCCAAGACGCGGACGAGGGAATCCTTTTCCTCTAGAAGCATCGTCGCCATAAGATGCGTGGAAGCCCCCTGGATATTATTAAGCGCCAAGATCAGGTCGCCCGAATAGGAGAGGAGATTCAAAAGGTAGGAAAGCTCCGATCCAAAATTCTCGCATTTGAAATCAACGTCCTCGATGCCGAATTCGGAAAGGGTTGTCCTGAAGTCCTCAAAGTACTTCTCGGCCACTTGAGGCAAGGCCTCGGTCATGATTTTGGACTTGTCGCCCAATTCAAGAGAGTTTTGCAGGGCTTTCACGAGCTCGGGGTCGATGGAGATGAGCTTTTTGTCTTTGTAAGCCATCCCCGTGCCGTCTTCTAGGAAGGCGAGCCCGGCATCACTCGAGGCAAACTTTGCGGCGACATCCAAAGTAGCGCCGAATTCCCTCTTGTAGTCTTTTAACTCCCAGCCCTTCAGCTCCTCCTTCGTGTTCGTAAGCTTCAAATCCATATCCAAAGCAGAACTGCCAGCCTTCTCAATGTAAGGCACCAAAGCAGGAAGGGCGTTCCCCACGAAGACGGAATCGAATAAGCAATCCTTCGAATCGTCTTTCGGCTCGCCATTCTCGTCCCTTTCCCCAACGACAAGCTCAACGTAGCTCTCCGCGTATTTGGCGCTTTTGGAAAGGAGGCTGCGGTATTTATCCTGCGAGTCCTCTTCCGTCGGGGGATTCTGCACGAGATCCAAGACGCCACTAACGACTTCGGGAGAGACGTCGTTAATTGAGTAGATCGTGTCATAAAGGAGATTGAACTCCTTCGTGTAATTTAAATTCACGAGGGCTTGGTAATCGATGCTTTTCCCATCCTCGGCAAGAGGCAAGAAATCAAGAATCGAAAGGTCGGCACGTGTTTCCTTTTCTAGCTCGGTTTTCCCTAATTGGCTTAGCAAGCCCGCCATAAGGTGAGAGAAAAGCGCGGAATCCTCGAATTCCGAGGTGAGATTATGCATGGCCGTCTTCGCATCGCGTTCATTCCCGTTCGCGTCCTTGCCAGAGAAAACGTACTGAAGCTGAGTCCAATCAAACATTGGAGTGGCAGAGCCGTTTTCAACATCTACCACGCAGTCGATGATGCCGGCATCAAGAATATTCTCATAGATGCGGCTCATGGATTGAATGGCTTCCGTCCAGTCGACTTCCGTATCCGAAAGATATTTGCAGGTTTCTTCGCCGAGGACGCTCTTAACCGCGTCGAGATTGACGGCCAAAGAGACAGCGAAAGGCAAAGCGCATTGGATGAGCTTCGTCTCCGATAAGGCATAGATGAGCTCAGGGATTGAGGAAGAAGAAAGAAGCAAATACCACCGGATGCCCTCGCTTCCCTGCGCCGAAAGAAGTCCCGCATTGATGGCTTTGGAGGAGACGTTCGCAATCGCGGAGATTTCCGAGACCAGATCCGTTTTGACTTCCTTGACCTCGCTTTGGGTCAAGAAGGAAATAAGCTGCTGATCGAAAGTGGTCGAGCCATCCATCGAATTCCAGGAGAAGAAGGTCTTAGCAAAGGCGCTTTGGTCATAGACGCCAAGGATGTCGGTGATCATCGAGACGGTCTCGTTTTGTTTCGCTTGCTCATCCTCGACTTTGAAGTTGCTATTCATTGAGTTCACGATGCTCGTGAAAGGGGAGAGGAGCATGCCTAGGCAAGCCGCGCCGATAAGAAGTTCTTCAAAGGCGGAAACCACACGAAGCTTCTTGATTTTCCTTCGGTCGATCGGAGTGAAACGTTTGAAGATGATGTGCCAAAGCAACATGATGAGGAGCAAACCAAGAGTGGAAAGAAGAATGCCCCAAAAGAAAATCAAGAGAAGCTTAATGAACGAGGTCGCAAGAACGCTCGCGTAAGAGAGCATCCCGGAATAGCTGCCATTCGCCCCAAAGGCTTCGGCGACTTGGATGATGAGATCTTCCAAACTGTCCTGCAAGGTCGTCCACTTGACGGAAATCGCATGCTCCACCTCGTCGATCGTGAGGGTGAAATTCAGACTAGGAAGGTTAAATCTCGTCAGATCCATCCCTCCTAAGGCATTCGCCTGCGCCCCAAGGGTGGCCAAGACGACGGTCACCATGATTGCGAAGAAAATCAAACGGTAGGTGCCGTATTTCCAGCCTCTTAGAAGTCCTCTTAAGAAAACCAGTACCAGCACCCCGAGAACGAGGATAAGGAGCACGGTCAAACCGATATTGACGTATTTGAGAATGCTCTGCGTGTCGATTAGACAGGCCAGTTTGAGTAAAGGTTCCATATAGTCAAAATTATGCGGTAGAAAGGGCTTTCGCGCAAGCGCGCGTACGCACATAAAATTATTGAGTAATCCCCTTTTTATCACCCTGTGATATAGTTTTCCGCGTTATGGCAGGAAATCAGCATTCAAGTCCGAAAATCTACTTTGCGAGGAGGGTTTGCCAAGAGTGCGGATGCAAATGTGACCCTACCCTAGATTCTTGCCCAAATTGCGGCGCGAAAAACCCCGACAAGCGTTCGCTTAGCTTCAAAAATTTTCTGCACGTCAGCCCCTTGAAAGAGGTCGGTTTCATCGCTTTGGGGCTGTTCGGCCTATCCGTTTTGGTTTTCTTTATCGAACTCATTGTTCTTTTAGTGGCTAGACCCGCCGATCAAAGCGCTTATCTAAGCAGCGGAGAAGGACTTTTCTGGACCTATGTTTTCGCCTATCCCCTCCTATTTGCGGTGATGGGCCTTCTTCTTTGGAAAGATTGGAAGAACGTCAGGGCTTCCTTCAAAAATTGGAAAGCCTACGTCGCTGGTTTCATCGGTTATGCGGTGATTATGGTTTTCTCCATTGCCTATAACCTAATCATCAACGCGATATTCAACGCCAACGGAACGAGCGTGCCCGGAGATAACGTGAATCAAAGCAACGTCGTCTCAATGGTGCTTTATGGACCGGTAGCCTGCGCGTTCGTCATTGGTCTCATCGGGCCATTCACAGAAGAGCTCGCTTATCGCGTCGGTCTTTTCGGACTCGCCTCGAGACTAGGCAAATGGGCGGGTTATATCTTAGGGATCCTCGTGTTTGCCTTCATCCATTTCGACTTCACGAAAATCGGAAGCGAAGGAATCATTTCCGAGCTCATCTCCCTGCCGAATTACCTAGTTTCCGGAGCCGTCCTTTGCTTCCTTTATGACAAGTTTGGCATCTGCGGATCCTGGGTTGGGCACGCGTTGAACAATCTCCAATCCGTCATCCTCATCATCGTGCAGGGAAAATAAAATGAACGAAACCTGGAGAGAAAAGGCGCAAATCCTCAACGAATTGGTCTTAAAGATCCTCGCTTTGATTTTCATGACCCTCGATCACGTAGGCTTGTTTTTGCTCACTTACCTAGGAAGCGCGAACACGGTTGGAATCATCTTCCGCACCCTAGGGAGAATCGCTTTCCCCTTGTTTGCTTTCATGCTCGCGGAAGGGATTCGCAAGAGCCATCATAAAGAGAAATACCTTCTTCGCCTCGGCTTGATGTGGGCACTTATTCTCATCGCGCAAACCATTCTTTACTACGGCTTCGGCTTCACCGAGATCAAGACTTCGAGCAATGCCTTTGCTGATCTTTTGGTTGGAGGGGTTTTCCTTTATTGCCTTAATTATCTTCAGGGAAAGAAGAAGCTATTTGCTTTAATCCCCCTTGTCCTTGTTCTAGGTTCCTATGCCTTCCAAGTTTGCGTTATCAATATCCCAAGCCTATCAAACGCCCCTTATTTCTTGGCCCCAGGCTACTCATTATTCGGCTTTTCAATGGTCGTGGGCTTTTATTACGCGAAGAGCATCGTGGACAAAATCTCCGCGAAATACCTCGATGGCTCCGGGCAATCCCTAGAATCCTTTCAGGAAACAAAGTCCTACCAAGGCTTGCTTAACATGCTCAGTGCCTGCGTCTTGTTTTTAGTGACCATCATTAGTTGGGGCATCTCATATATTCCAGGGATTCAGTTCGATGTCGTGGTCATGCACGCAAGCCAAACCGGCCAAGTTGCCGAATCATGGTGCTTGCTCGCCATTTTGCCGATTCTTCTCTATAACGGCAAAAGAGGGCCGGACAGCAAGGCGTTCCGCATCTCCACCTACATTTATTATCCGATGCATATCGCTATCATTTTCGCGATCTTTTACTTAATATTTGAACTATAAGGAGAACAATCATGGTCAAAATTATTCATAGCGCAGACGAATTCAATAACGAGATTAAAGGCGAAGCGATCGTCGACTTTAATGCCACTTGGTGCGGCCCTTGCCAAATGCTTAAGCCCATCATCGAGAAAATCGCCGAGGAGCATCCAGAACTCAACATCCTTTCTCTTGACGTTGATGAGGTCCCCTCGCCCTGTGAGAAACTAGGCGTCTTCTCCATCCCCACCGTCATCATCTTCAAAGACGGCAAAGAGGTTAAGAGGAACGTCGGCTACCTTCCCGAAGCCGGATTCAAGAAATTCCTCGGCATCTAAGCACCCGCGGGCTTTGCAAAAAAGCGTTGGACAACAAGCCTTTTTGTGATATATTAAGCCCCGCTACGGACCATTGGTGTAGCGGCCTAACATGTCTCCCTGTCACGGAGAAGATCACGAGTTCGAATCTCGTATGGTCCGCCAAAGCTGCAGGTGTAGTTCAGTGGTAGAACACCAGCCTTCCAAGCTGGTTATGCGGGTCCGATTCCCGTCACCTGCTCCAACAGCGAATTAAGCCCCGGTTTGCGGGGTTTTCTTTTATGAGCAAATCAATTAAAAACCCTGCAAAACCTAGTTAAACAATATATCCTTATACGCATGCAAAAAACTATTATTCTAGCAACCAGCAACCAGGGCAAAGTGAAGGAGTTTGTAGATCTCCTTGGCCCCATCGGATACAAAGTAATTTCTTTAAAAGAGGCAGGTATCGTCTCTAATCCCATCGAGAACGGGAAAACCTACAAAGAGAACAGTTATATCAAAGCTCACGACGCTTCCTTGCAGACGAGTCTTCCCGTCCTTGCGGATGATTCGGGCATTGAAATCGAGGCCATGGGAAATGAGCCTGGTATTCACACGGCAAGATACGCAAAGGAACAAGGCGGCTTCCCCGCCGTTTTCGATACGGTCTTCGCCAATCTTAAGGGCCAAGAAAATCGCAAGGCCGCGTTTCATTGCTGCTTATGTCTGATTCCAGGCAAGGGTGAAGAGCCTTTGTTCTTTGAAGGCGTCTGCCCCGGAGAAATACTTCTTGAAGCTAAAGGAAGCAAAGGATTCGGTTACGACCCAATATTCCACAGTTATGAAGCAGACGAGGATTTCGGGACGGCCAGCGAAGAAATTAAAAACAAATATTCACACCGCGGGAAGGCGTCCCAAAAGCTCAAAGAATATCTTCTTACCAAGTAAGGCAAAGTCCGATGATGATAAGCGCTTGCGCCAAGACGTAGGTGCCCATGATGAAGAAGTCTCTTCTTTTGACGTCCCTTATGAAGGATGTTTTGATTAAGAAACAGTCCGAAACGATGAAGCTCACCCCGCCCAAAGCGCAGAGGAAGAGGAACTCGAATTTCCCAAAGAAGCATCCAACCACGGCAAAGAGGAAATCCAAGACGAGCATCCCGAAATATATGGTTGCCCCAAAAGCCATATGGGGCTCTTTGACGGCCTTGTGGATAACATGATATCCCAAGAAGCAGAAAAGGATGTAAAACACCGCAAAACCCACATAAACTTCCCATGGGAAAGAGCATATCAAGCAATATCCTACAATATAAAAGATATGCCCGAGGAAAAAGGAAAAGGTCCCGAAGACCATCGGATAGACCTTGTGCTTCTTAAGCAAAAGGAAGTCCCCAAGTACCCCTAAAGCGGCGCCAACATAAATCGGCCAAGCATCGCTTTTCCAACATGCGGCCATCGCAACCAAAAAGCCCACGCAGAAGCATTTCGTGATTTTTCTGCCAAGCTCATTCTCAACGAAGGCAAAATAAAGTTCCACGATCGTCGCAAGGACCGACAAACCAAAGAAAACGTAAGCAGTCACCGGGATGGTGGCGAAAATAGAGTTATCCATATGTGCTTTAATGATAGCGATTTTCGCTTCTATCTTCCACCACGCTTCGTATAATCAATCAAAAGAGGCGGATAAGCATGGACGACAATAAAAAACTCGGCGCGAAAAAATGGATCGCTTTCATTTTGGTGGGACTTGCAGGGCAATTAGCCTGGGCTATTGAGAACAATTACATCAATCTATGGGTCTATTCCCAATCAGGCCGCGCGGATTTCATCAATTGGATGACCGTAGCTAGCGCGATTGTCGCTACTGTGACGACCTTCTTGATGGGCGCCCTGTCTGATCGCCTTGGCAAAAGAAGAATCTTCATCGCAGGAGGCTACACCATCTGGGGCTTCTTTGTCTTCGCCTTTGCGCTCGCTTCTCTTCAAAATGGGGTGAGCATATGCGGAGAGGGGACAAACGCTCTCCTTTGGGTTGGGATTATGAACGTAATCATCGACTGTGTGATGACCTTCCTAGGCTCAACTGGAAATGACGCTTGTTTCAACGCGATGGTCACTGAGCAAACCAATGAGAAGAACCGCCCATTCGTTGAAACCGTCCTTTCCGTTTTGCCCCTCGTCGCTTTGATCATGATGATGGGGATTGGGATGATTTTCGGGGTTCCCGGTACTAAGTTAGACGCAGAAACAATGGCTGAATACGCTTCGCGCGTCTCAAGTCCATGGCTCTATTTCTTCCTCGTTTGCGGCGTCATCACCACTCTAGTTGGGGTGGCTAGTTTCTTTATTCTTCCAAAAGACAAGGCAATCAAAGATCAAAGAAGTGGCTATTTCAAAAATCTCGCCTATGGCTTCTTGCCAAGCTCCATTAAGAAACATGGACGTTTCTATATCGCCCTTCTCGCTTTCCTTTTCTTCAATATCGCCGTCGATTCCTTTATGCCCTACTACATGGTCTATTTCCAAAGCTTCGAAGAGGTGAATTTCTATCTTGCGATGGGAATCATCGTCGCTGTGGCGGTTATAGGTTCCATTGCCATCGGTGCTTTCCTCGATAAGATTGGGCATTTGAAAGTCCTGATCCCCGCGATTCTAGTCATGGCTAGCGGCGCTCTCCTGCTCTTTTTAAGCCAGGCCCCTTGGGGGTTAATTCTCGGGGGCTGTCTCTTAATGCTTGGCTATCTCGTTGGCACCGCGGTTCTAGGCGCAGAAATCCGCGACCAAACCCCGGAGGAGAAAGCGGGGTCTTTGCAAGGCGTGCGCATGGTCTTCGCGGTAATGCTCCCCATGATTATCGGGAGCAACATCTCTTTGACGGTCTTCCAGCAACCCGGTCTGGACGCCTATGGGCAAGAAACAAAAACGCCAGATCAATGGATGTTCCTCGTGACCTGCATCTCTTGCTTATTGACGATTATCCCGTCTATTTGGCTTATCCTCGCGAACAAGAAAGCCAAGGAAAAACCAAATCAGGACTGATATTCAACGTTTGCCAACCCTTCTCCGATTTTGTTCCATTCGGAGGAATGCTCAACGTTGTTTTCAAAATAGTCTTCGCTCATCTTCACGATAATCTTATTCCCAGCCTGGCCAAGTTTTGTGCAGCCATAAAAGGCGCGCGAGCCAATCGAAACGAGGCTTGAAGGAATGGTGAAACCAGACAAAGAGTAAAGCTGAGAAAAAGCAAAGGAGTCAATTTTCTGAAGGCCGGAGAGTTCTAATGTCTCAAGAGCCTTGTTCCCTCGGAAGGCATTGGAGGCGACGTATTCAACAGAGCCAGGGAAGATGGCTTTCGTAAGAGAAGAGGAATACCCATCCGTGCCATCGTTGAATTTCTTAATCCCCACGAGATCAAACGCGCCAGGAAGAGAGGAAAGACTCATGTCGCCCTCGCTGAGTTCCGTATCGCTTCGCGAAGAAGAGGGGGAGAACTTCGTCAGAAGATATCCATCCCAATCAAGAGAATATTCGTAAGTAAGCAAATCTCCTTTTGCTCCTGTCGCGTCTATGGATTTTTGAACAGTGACAGGATACAAGGTAAGTTCCTCCTCCGCTTTTTTGGAAGAATCAATTACCCCGGCTTTGCTCACATCGTTTTGCGCTTCGCTCCAAAGCCCAGTGAAGACCTCATCGCTAGGCACGAAGCTAGCATCGATCTCCGCGAGAAGAACGTCTTCCAAAGAAGATCCATAAAAGGCCGTTTTCTCATCGATTAAAGAGCCGTCATTGTTCCGGAAAGTAATGGTGAGCTCTTCCGGGGAAGACTCGAAGACTGGATATAAGGCGCAATCGTAAAGGATGTGTTTATAATCAACGGATTTTCCTTTGATTTCGTTTGGGGCATCTTCAGAATATTCGCCTTCCCAGCCTTTGAAGGCGTAAACCTTATGATCGGAAGTGTAGTCAGGCAGCACCTTCTTAACGTCCGCGCCATAAGCGACTTCCTCATTTTCAGTCTCGGGAAGCAACTCATTGCCACTCGAATCCTTTGGATTCTTATAGAAAGAAACCGTGTAAGTTTCCGTGCTTGGGCCATTGAAGACCGCGGAGAGTTTCAATTCGTCCTTGATCACAACATTGAAGAGTTCATCAACGGTATAGGCATTTCCGTCTCCGTCTTCGTAACCGGCGAAAGTGTAAACTTGATAATAATATTTCGGGAGATTGTAATCAGACGAATCTAAAGTCAGAGCTTCTATGGCGGCTTCTTTAGACTCATATTTAGCAGCTAAGGCATCGCCTAATTTCGTTCCGTATTCAAGCGGTTCACTTGCTTCAAAAATTTCGGTATCGCCGTTTTGGATTGTGACGCTATAGGTATTAATCACATCGGAAAAGTGAGCAAAAACTGCGCAATTCCCCTTTATTTCCGACAAACTAATGGGGTTTCCGACTAAATCTTCCGCGCCCTCCTCAAAGGAAACGTTCCCTTCCGAGTCCATTGCCTTAAGGCTTTCTTCATCGTAATAGCCCACCCAGGAATCCCAAGTGTAAGTATGGCCTTCCACTGCTTGGCGACTATTCTCATAGTCAATCGCTTTGCCCTCTTCTTTTACAAGGCTGGTCAATCTTGCGGTTTGATTAGCTTTCCCCTTCACCACATATCCCTCGCCTACCTTCTTGGCCCTAGTCTTATCAAGCTTGCCAGGAGCGTACTCGATGCCTGCATAATCCGTGTAAAACTCAATCGTATAAACATCCGCATCAGCCATCGTAGTGCAAGACAACATGGCGGAAGAGAGAACGAGGAGTCCAAGCGTGGCGCGGATTTTATGGTTCATAGGGTTATTATCCTATCAAACTCTCTTCTAAGGAAGAGAAAAGCGCCTTGTTCCTTTTTTATATGTAGCGTATATTACTCCGCGGTAGGTATTTTTTATGAACCGTAAAGTTAATGTATTGCTTGGCTTAGGCGTTGCCCTTATGGCGGCCGTCGCCGTATTCGTCCTTTTCTCCTACGCCTTTAATGACACGCAGGATCTGGGCTACAACGGAGCTAGCGTCTTCACCGCGATGTTCGGGAACAAAAACCGCGATTTGGGCGCCGTTCCAGGCTTGATTGTCGCTTTCTCCCTCGAGCTCGCCGGCTTTGTCTTCGGCATCGCCGCTGGGATTTTCAAGGGCAAGCTCAGTGCTTTGCTCTTCGGTCTTACCTTCGCTTTCTTGCTTGCCGCTGGTATCCTCTTCTTGAATGGGGTAAACCTCTATAACGGGGTCAACGCTTATCACGGCATGGATACGATTTCCCTTGGCAGCGGTTCGATTTGCACTGTCGTCTTCGCCTTCGTCGGCGCCTTGCTTAGCCTTTACGGGGCCTACAGCAATTGGAAAGCCTAATCGAACGAACTGAAACTTCAGCCCTCGTTAGAGGGCTTTTTCATTTGAAAAGCCCGGCTTATGCCGGGCGAAGATATGCATTTGGAATTAGGCTAGATGGTCAAGGATGAACTTAGGGACGTCGTCGTAATTGATGTCCAAAGCCAAGGAGAGAGCCCCGTAAATCAAGGGTTGGGCGCGCCCAACAAACTGGGAATCCATGGAATTGAGATGTCCATCCTTCTTTTTTCTTTGCATGGCACCTTCTAACAGAGGCGCAAGATCAGCGAGTGTACCGTTCTTGAGAGCTTCCTCGTAAGTCAATTTGCGCTTCTTGGAATCGGTGATGTACCAATCCTTATTCGGGGAGGGCCAATGGTTTACCATTTCAATGGCATCTTCTTTGGTAATAGGTTTCTGCAAAGAGGAAGAGAAGTTCACGGGTACGCGGACGATGTTGCCTTTGTCATCTCCAAAAAGAGGCGACAAAACATAATACAAAGAACCGGATTCGTCACCCGGAAGCGGAGCGATCGCCTGGATCAGGCAAACGCCACAATGCCGATGAAAAACGTACTCGCTAACTTGAAACGTCATAGCATTCTCCTTCTAGCGGAGGCCAATCACAAATTAACGAAATGTTGTTTTTGCCCCAAGCCACGCAAATTATATCGAAAATGAACCAAAAAAGCAAAAATTCCCGTAAATTTGCCCTATATTTACGAAAATAAAGGACATTTTATCGCAAAATAACTTTGAAAACTGATTTTACCTAAGAAATGAAGCTTTTTACCTTCTCGTCAATCGCGCTTGCCAAGACGTCTACGCCAATATCTTTCTTCGCCGAAACGGGGAAGAATTTCGCGTTGGGGTTAAGCTTAAGAATATGGCTTTCTGCAAGATCAACGTCAAAGTCGAACACGGCTTTAGCGTCCATCTTCGTAAAGGCGAAGAAATCGCCCACCCTGAACATCAAAGGATACTTAAGAGGCTTGTCGTCTCCCTCAGGGATCGAGAGCAAAATTAGTTTCAAGGCCGCGCCCGTGTCGAATTCCGCAGGGCAAACAAGATTCCCGATGTTCTCGAGGAAAATAATGTCCAGGCCGTCTTCGCCGATTGCTTGCACGCCTTCCGAGACCATCTTTGCATCAAGGTGGCATTCGCCTGAGGTGTGAAGTTGGATTGTCCTGACGCCGGTGAGTTTGCCCACGGTCTCGGCATCCACCACCGCATCCATATCCGCCTCCATCACGCCGATGCGATATCCCTTATCCTTTAACTTATTAATAAGATTAACGAGCAATGTGGTTTTGCCAGAACCAGGAGAGGACATGACATTAATCAAGAAGACTTTCTTTTCCTTAAGCTCGGCCCTAAGCAGTTCGGCCCTGCTATCGTTGTTAGCAAGAACAGACTGTTTTACTTTAATGACGCGTATTTCTGACATGGTTATTCCCTCTCTTGGTGCCCGTATATATTAAAGGAAATAGCAAAAGGCGAACCAAGAAATTCATCTTAGGTCAAAGGCAAGCCGAAAAAGCCATTCAAAAAAGAAGAGGGAGGTGTATGCGTTTTCGAAATTCAGTTTTTAAATCTTTTTCGATAAATTGACGATATATGAATTCTCCTATGCTTATGCCTCTGTCTAAATAATTCCGACAGTTACGAAGTTTTTTGGATTCTCCAAATCGTAGAATTGCCTTTCTACGCACGCGATACGCACACGAGAGTGCCTTTGACAAAGGTTTGCGTAAAATCGCATCGTCGAGATTTGCGACCATGCTATTCGAAAAGTTTAGAAAAAAGAAAAACGAGGAAAAAACGGCGTCTCCCAACGTGCAAGAAGAAAACGTAAAGGAAGAGGCAAACACGCCCCCCGAAGAGCAAAATGCTCATTCGGATGAGCTAAAAGCCGATTCCAACGAAAAGAAGGAAAAGGCTCCGATAAGCAAGAAATTCATCATTACCTCATCAATCATAGGGACCGCGGCAATTGCTCTAGGGGTGGTCGCGGGATTCATGGCTAATAGTTTCTTCAACACCGCAGGAGGCGATTACTCAAACGTCGATGCGAACGCCTTAACGGATGACATCGCCCAGACGCGAAAGAAATATGAAGCCGCCAAAAAAGCAGGAACGCCCCTAGAAGAAGCCTTGAAACCATGTGAGATGGTAAACATATCGCTTGATCTCTTCTCCTCTCTGGAGTCCACAAAGGCAGTCGGGCTTGGTTCGGCCTACTCCATGGGCGTCAATCAGATCATCCAATCCATTCAGATCAAACGAGGGGACAAATACTTTGAGGAATCGAATTCCACCTCAGCCTTCGTGAACCTCTACGACCGGATGTACCAAGAAGGTGAAACAACGAAAACTTATTGGGGCAAAAGCAGTGATTACGCTTCACATGAAGAAAAAATCTACACGAACGAGGACTACGCCGAACTCATGGGGCGCAAGGTAAGCGACTCCATGATCTACGTCATCTCCACGAAGACCTCAATCATGGACGAAAGCAAAGTTAAATCAGGGAGAGGCGCCTCGCGGATCGTCAAAGAGAAGAACGGCTACACGGTTGACCTCGAACTTCAAAGGAAGAAGTCCGTGGTGAACTACGTGAAGCAAATGAAAAACATCTCCGGCCTCACTGGTTATCCGACCTTCGAATATTGCCATTTGACCTTCCACCTAGACGAAGACCTGATGCCGCTTGATTACACCTCCTACGAGAAATACCAAGCGACAAAAAAAGAAGTTGGAATATCCACCACCATTGAAGGAAACCTAACCACCTACTTCTACCATGGGGAAATCTACGATATCCCAACCTTAGAGACCGAAACCCAATCCGTATACCGAAGCCTGAACGCCAATTGAATTTGAAAGGAAACGATTATGAAAACCAACAAAAATCAAAAACATCTAAGCTCGAAGAAAAAGACCCTTCTCTTCAACTCCGGGCTATTTCTTGCCCTCTTCGGCATCACGGCAGGAACCACTTATCTAATCATCCCGAAGAAGGGAATGGCGGAAGACGAGGACATCAGCGACGCCGAGGACATCGATGACGGCGACGTCACTTTGACCGGCAAACAACGTTTCATTTCGAATCTCACCAACAGCGCCACTTCAGGTTTAAATCTCAAATTCGATGTCTTGGACGCTTACTTCCCTGGCAAAGATAAAGACGACACCTCAAAGGGAAATCTCATCAACGGCGAGGGCACCCAAGTCGCCTTCGCGATGGACGAGATTTCTCTCCACGGCATCAGTCTTGGGTTGAAAGCCAAGCTCGATTACAACGGCTACAAGAGGCAGCTCAGCCTCGCCAAGTGCCTCGATGACATTTATTTCGCCATCAACGACTTGGATAATGAGACCTACAATTTCAAATACAAAGCATCCATCGAGCCTAAAGTCACCGGCGAACGCGACGAAACCACCGGAGGCATCCTCCAATACGAATACGGCGACGTTGATTGGATTATCTCCGACGTTTTGGAAATCCTATCGAACGGGGGCATCAAAGTCGACTTCCCCTCGATTGACTTAAATAGCCTTACTTCCTCTTCCGGTTCTTCTTCAAGCGCTTCCGACGAAGATGGCTCTAATGCCATGTCAGACATCTTGGGCTCGCTGAACGACATGGAGGAAGACACCGCTCATTCTTATTTCACTTGGAACCTTCCTTTAGGAGAAGAGACTCTCTCCATCGGTTTCACTTACGATAGCGACTACTACCTAAGCGGCATCGATTTCCCCGCGAAGACTTTCGATGGCGCGGAGCAATCTAACTATTCCATCAAAAACGGCGATGCCTTGATTGGAACGATTCGCGCGAGCGCAACCGTCGAAACCGGTGCCGAAGCAATCTCCTGGACCTCTTTCATTCCAGGCGAGCTTACCGAATATCACGATATCAAGGACAGCGCTTCGCTTTTCCGCAAAGTCGCGCGTTACATCGCGAATCCCCAATTCGGCCTTAAGACCACGAATTCTTTGGACATCAATTCAGGGAATGGCCTTGCTCTCACCCACTATAAAAAAGACGGCGACAGCGTCACTTCCGATGTTATCGAAACCGCTTCGCTTGATCTTTCCGCCTGCGCCGATTTCTCAGGCGGCCTTCAGAATTTCCTCGCGGATATCTCTTTCTCCGCGGATAACGCTTCGGCCAATATCTCCGCGGCCTATCTCGAAGATAACGCCTATCTCAACATCGATGACCTCTTGATGGCCAAAGTCAGCAAGACCAATCTCGATGCCTTGTTCGCCAAGACCGTCACCGCGGTCTCCGAGAATAGCGAAGTCGAAGAAAGCGTTGAAGAAGCAAGCGCCGTCACCGACCTCATTTCCACCGTTCTCGACAATTTCCCCACCATCAAAAGTTTCACCGAAGGGCATTACGAGAAAGCTTTCGACTTCATCAAATCCATTGACGGAACCGACAATAACCTCAGCATCACCTTCGATCTAAGCCCCGTGAAGATTGATGGTGAGGTCATCGTCAGCATCGACGGCACCTACACGGATGAAGATAACGGCGTGGACACCTATCTCACCGGCATCACCTTCAATGGCGTTAAGCTAAGCGCCTTCCAGCTAGACGGAACTTTGTCTCTAGACGCTTATTCGTTGCCTAGCGTTGAAGCAAGCGACTACGACGAATTGACCCACCTCCCCGGCATCAAAGACCAGATTGAAGAAGTGACCTCTTCAAAAGAAGCCGCGCTATCCTTAACAGGCAACGTCAAAACCGGAAAGACGGACACCTTAGGCAAAGACACTGGGGTCTCTTTCTCCGGCAATCTCGGTTTCTCTTATGATAAGAAATCGGCCGGTGTTTCCTTGACTGCAAACCAAGTCTCCAAGAACTATTCGCAAGACCATCACTTCAAGTTCGCTCTTTCTGGCGACGGCACCGATTTCACCGAGACCGCTTTCAAATACGACTCCGTGAACGATTCTTCTATCGATAATGAATCGGGCTTAGACAGCGAGGGCAAAGCAAGAACCAATCCGCGTTCCTCAAGCCCCATCACTGGGCAAATGTCCATCTCCTCGATGAAAGACATCGTCTCCACCGTCAAGAGCGTCATCCCCGAGGAAGAAGAGGATGACACCTCTTCCTTCCAGAAGATTGCTAGCTCTATCGGCAGCCTCGTCGGAGGCGATCTGGCAAGCGATCTCATCAACAAGAAGTATTCCGGACTCTTTGAAAAGAAAATCCTCGCTGAGAAAGCAAGCCTTGGCGGAGACGAGAACAAGTTCGTGCTCAATGGCGCTCTGTTCGGCTTAGACGAGAACCCCACCGTTTCTATTTCTTACGCAGCGAATAGTGAAGAGGCTAATGGCGGATTCAAGAGTCTTGGCTTCGCGATGAGCAAAGTGAGCATCGGGCTTGGCATCGACGCCACGAAGGACGTCAGCGAAACGATTCTCAATCCTCTAAACGGCGAAGACACCTCTGCCTACACCGATTTCAACACCGTGAAGACCCTCGTCGAATACGCAACGGGCTCCACGAAACTTGGTCAGGTCGCTTCAGGCGATTCCTCTACTTATGACGTCTCGCTCAATGTCGCACTCAACATCGGCAAAACGAAGATCGACCTCATCGGCGTAAGTCTCAACCTCGCTAGCGAAAAAGACTATGTCAAAGCCCATCTTTCCATTCCGTATATGCCTTTAATCAAGGGAGTGAACGCGCCCGATAGCTCCGTCTATTTCCGCGATCACGAATACGAGGGCAAGCGCGCCGTGGACCTCTATTATTCCTATAAGAAAGGGGACGAGAGCTATGGCGATCTCTACATCACCCGCAATTCAAGCTATGGCAAAGTGACCGAAGTCAAAGACACGGTTCAGCTGACTGGCAAAGATCTCATTGAGAAGACGGGCGACGAAGGCGGAACCTATTCCTATAACGGCCTCGGCTGGCTCCTTGAATACGTCCTCGGCATCAACGAAAGCTATCTTAGGAAGGATAACGCTCCCGTGGAGGAAGAAGGAACCGTCGCGGAAGCGAGCCAAGAAGAAGGCAGCAGCCTTTTCGATAACGCCTTCCCCCATCCCGAAGACTTCCTCAAAGAATACCAATACGACGAGGCGAATACTTCTTGGTCGCTTGGCGTCGATGTGGGTTCCTTGCTTGATGAAAGAGCCTTGCTTGGCGACGCCATGGTCTCTCTTGCCGGCAAAAACGTTACTTCTAACGACGCCTCGACCTCTTGGAAGACCTTAAGCGGGCTCAATATCAGCTTCGGCTTAGTCCTTGGCAATCCCGACGGCTCGCATCAAATCGTCCCAGCTTCCGCGGAAGTCGAATTGGCTCTAGATAACGTCTCCACCGGCGTCTACCAAAACACTTGGGAAAACGTCTCCGTGAACGACTTCACCTCCGTCGTCTCTTACGACGATGAAGGCGCGGTTAGCTTCTCCTATGGCGACGACTACACGAAACATTACAAGAAGGATGGCGATTCTTCCTTCTTGCCTGGCAACTATTACGTTGGCGTGACTTGCTAAAATGCACGAAAAAGAAAAAGCGAACAACTCTTTTTGGGAGCGGAGGAAACCCTTCGCTCCTTTAAAGCGCCTAGCCCTAGGCGCTTTAGCTTTTTCTTTATCTTCCTGCGTCTCTCCTAACGTCGCAAAAGCCAATTACCAAGAAAACGGGACTTCCGAGGAAATCCGCACAAGCGAAAGCGTCGGAGCGAAGCGCCTCGCGGAGAGCCTCACGAATTCTCTCACCTCTGGCTTGTCGCTCAAACTAGACCAAATGACTTTGAAGGCGGATGAGAATAACGTCTTCGAGTTCAGCAACGGCTCCTTATCCTTCGACCTAAAAGAATTGTCGCTTCATGGCTTGAACCTAAGCTTGCAGGCCGAGGTCAACTACAACGCCAGCGGAGGAAGGTCCATTGACGCAAGGCTCGTGGATGACGAGCTTTATTTCGCTTTAGAAGCGCCAGGATCAGACAGCGCCACCTATAACGTGGCTTATAAGGTTTCCACTGCCTCTTACCAGTATGGCGAGGAAGACGGCCGTGACTCCGTAACCGGAGGTATCACTCAATACGAATTCGGAAAGCTTGACTGGGTTTTGGAAGATATTCTCCAGATCCTTTCTTCCTATGGCTATGATGTGAAGCCCGATTTCGATGACACCTCTACGATTGACTTTGAAAAAATTTCCTCTTCTTTAGACGATTTAAACGAAATCGACGCAGAAAGCCATTATTTTGTTTGGAATCTACCAATTGGAGAGAACGTTTATTCCGTCGGTTTGCAAGGCGATGAGGACTATTATCTCTCCAAGATTGACTTCCCCGCGAAAGGCACAGGGGCGTCAAACAAATTGAGCAACGGCATGGAGCTAAGCCTCTCCGCGTCCTTTGATTACAACGGAGCCCAAATAAGCGCCCCCGAGAATGCTTCTTCTTATCTGCCCTTAGATAACTCCATCGACCTTTGGGAAAGGATCGCGACCTATGCCGGCAAGCTTTCTTTTGATATTTCCACCACCCACACGGAGAACGGAAACGAGGAAGAGGGGCTTTTGCTCACTCATCACGAAGACACGGTCGAAAGCACCGCGACTACAATCGGTCACCAGGGATTCGACGAGAAGCTCACCTTCTCGCTAAACGGGGGAGCCAATTTCCAAAATCAAAAAATCAACGATCTTTCAATCAGCGCCGTCTTCAAAGGCGATAAGCAAACCAAGAAGCTCGCCGGTCATTACATTCAAGGGGAAGCTGATAAGGAAGCCTATGTCGACGTAAATAGCATCTTAAAAGTAAAGACTAGCAAAACGACCGCGGACGCTTTCTTCAGTGCTTTCGCAGATCTATTGGGCGATGAATCCATCAAAAACGAATACCTCTCCGCCTTATTTTCTTCAATCGGCTCCATCAGCGACGCCTTTGAAAGCGTGAAAAATAGCCTCATCGGCAAAGACATTTCCGAAAAGCATTACGAGCATTTCTTAGAAGCCTTGATTTCCTTGGAAAGCAAAGAGAACCAGATCGAAGCAACTTTCGATTTCAGCAAGGCAGGCGGAGAAGGAAAACTGATTTTCCGTTTGAGCAGCAGCGATTTCGCTTTGGCTTCCCTTACTTTCGACGGCTTCTCCATCGGGGGTTTCGGAGTAGAAGGCACGTTAAAAATAAGCGATTACACAGGCTCCGTATCTTTCAACAAAGACGAATATCAGGAGATGGACCATCTGCCCACCTTAACCGACCAAGTCGAGAATCTATTTCAGCATCATTCCATGAAGGCGAGCGTGCAAGGCTATGTTCTTGACCGTGGCACAACCGCAGTTAGCAGCGATTCCCGCTTTGCTTCCTTAAGCGGCAAAACCATCACCGAGCAAGGGTTCAGTCTTGAGGGAAATTTCGCCTTTAATCTGCAAGAAAAGGCGGCGTGTGCCAACGCCGTCGTCCTTGATCGCAAAGCGGATTATCTAAATGAGCACGCCCTCGCCTTGCAACTAGACGGAGAGATCGGTGCAAGCACTGAAACAGGCGACATGCTTTTCTCTTATGATTCGAGTAACACTTTGAAAAACGGCAACGCCGAAGGCTACAAAGACTTGGATTACGGAAACATCAGCGAGCCCGATGCAGACACGCTTTATGGCAAGTTCAGCGTCTCCTCCTTAAATGATATCTTGGAGTTAGCGACAACCTTGCTCAGCTCCGACGATCCTCGTTTCACCAAGTTCACCTCCGCGGCCGACACTTTGGCTACGACCCTTGTCGCCAAAATCTCCCAAGGTCAGTTCGCGCCACTTCTCAGCGAGAAGATACTCGTAAGCGTTACCCGCACAGGCGATAAGATTGCCGCCGTTATTTCTAAGGATGTCCTAGGCAGCGAGGAAGACGTCCCCCTCAACATCGAATTCAACGAGAACGGCCTTTCTTCCATCGATTTCAAATTGATCACCGAATCCAAAGAGATTTATTTCAAAATCGACGCAGAAGTCCCTCAAACGGCCTTGTTAGAAACGGATTTGCAGGTTTCTGATCTTCAGGCAAAGCGGGATTCAATGACGGATTTCTCCTCACTTTCAACGCTACTCGAGTATGTTCTCGGATCGGCAACTTTGGGAGAAGACGAAAACAATGTCTCCACTTACCACTTAAGCGGAACCGCAACATTGAAGATCCTATCCATATTTGACAAAGACGTCTCCATATTTGACAAAGACGTCCCATTCTCGCTTTGGGTATCCTTGAACGGGGCCGAAGTAAAGGCTATAGGGACTATTGAAGTCCCCATGATAGTCGCAGTTAATGGCGGAGGTGGAGCCATTGGCGGCGGGACTCGTTACGTCGAATTCTATTTCCACACGTCTGGAGACGATTCGGACGGGATTATCTTTTTCCATCGCGTTAATCAAAAGCAAACCGCGGGAATCACGCGCGAGACCATCTCGGAAGACTGGGCCAAGGTCAAAGCCAGCGATTTTACCGCAAACATCATGAATTGGATGCTAGGCTATGTGATGGGCATGAGTTCAACCATCATGGATAAAATTAGCACATCCGAGTCAACCAAAGGAACTTCCTTGCATGGCGAGGAGATGGTTTCTTCCTATTCTCATTCAGAGAGCAGCGGCGTCCACGCTTGGAACGCAAAAATGGATCTTAGCTCTTTATCCAGCTCTTTGACATCAGCTTTGGAAATCAAAATCGAGGGGAAAGAAGTCAATGTAGGCAGCGATAAGCAAAAGACTTTAACGGCTTTGAGCGGAAGCGTTGGCTTAGTTTCCGTGATTACCGTTTCTTTCAGCGCATCTTTGGCTAATGTCTCTACGGGAACATACGTTTCCGTTTGGAATAAGGGTTCCGGTTCATCCGAAGGTCAAATCACTTTGCGTTCTCCCAACAAAAAGAAAATCAGCACGACCAGCCTCCAAGCGGCCGATGCTTACGCCTCGAATTATTACGACAACGGATACGTGACTAGCGGCAACTTCGCTTCCGCCACCACTTACGTGACTTACCCCATCAGTTAAGGAAAATTTGCCCAAAGGTTTTCTCGCGCCTAAAATAGCGGCATGGAAAACCTCGCCCTAACGGTTGGAAAGAACCTCTCAGCCCTACGCAAAGCCAAGGGCCTCACGCAGCAAGAGCTCGCGCAGCAGATCAATTACAGCGATAAATCCCTTTCCAAATGGGAACTTGGCTACGCATTGCCTTCGGTCGATGTCATGCTCGACATCGCCCATTTCTATGGGGTTACTATCGATTATTTGACGCAGGAACATCTTCCAGAAGCCATCGAACAACATGTCGCGGAAGAAAAGAAGCGAGACGAGAATGCCTCTAACAAAGCCGTTATCCTCGCAATGACCCTAACGTTTGTTTTACTGGTCGCGATGTCGATCTTCTTCTCCTCTTATTTCATTCACGAGGGAAAAGACGTCCCCGTCGGCGTTTGGTCAGTCTATGTCTGGATGATTCCCGTCATGTGTTTCCTCTCCGCGTGGGAGGTACGTTGGTTTTATCATAACCGCCTCGCTTTTTGGATTCTTGCAAGCTCCTTCTTATGGACTCTTCTTTTGGCGTTCTGCTTCTATTTCCAATTCTTTAGGGAGCCAAGCGAGAACGTCTGGTTCATCTTGGTCGTAGGCATCCCGATTCAGATCATTTTGGTCCTTCTCGCCAAATATAAACGCGGCTAATCCTTGCAAGGCAAGCCTTCCTCCATTAGGCTTCTAGGTGATTTTTTCATGGAGGCAAAAACATGGATGAAAAAGTTTGGGATCTGAGCCGAATCTACCCGAGCCAAGAGAAGTTCGACGCGGATCTAGAGAAATTAAAAGGCATTGCCGATCAAATGGGCGGATACGCCGGCAAATTAGGCGACGAGGAGAAGCTAAAAGAATATCTCACCCTCGAAAGAGAGATGAACGACCTTCTCGAGCATCTTTATATGTTCGCCGGGATGCAAAGCGACAAGGACAAGAAGAACGTCTCTTACACCGAGACCGAGAGCAAAGTCTTCTTGGTTTTACAGGACATCAACGCGAAGACAAGTTTCGAATCGCCTGAGCTTATTGCCCTTGGAAAAGAGAAATTGGAGGACTTTTTGCGGAGAAATCCGGAATTCAATGACTATTCCTTCATCTTCGAGAAGCTCTTTAACAACCAGAAATACGTCCTTTCCCCTGAGAAGGAAAAACTCATGGCGGCCTTCTCCCCAATCACGGGAGAAGGGGGCGAGCTTTATAGCAAGCTCTCCGTTGGGGATTATGTTCCCGCGAAGACTAAGTTAAGCGACGGCAGGGAAATTGAGGTCAGCACATCGAACTGGACCGACCTCATCAGCAAAGAGCCCAAGCAAGAAGACCGGGCGGCGATTTTCGAAGCCTTATATTCGCAGTTCGAAAGCCACAAGAATGTCTATGGTGAAATCTATAACCTAACCGTGCAAAGCGAGCTCGCCGAAATGAAGGCTAGAGGTTATTCTTCCATCTTGTCCGAGCACCTTTCCGGAAACGCGATCCCCGAAAGCGTCTTCATGAACCTCGTGGAAGTAGCTTCCACTCACGCTGAGCCCCTTCATCGTTACTACAAAATCAGAGCGAAGGCTCTTGGCTTAGAAAAGCACCGCAGCTACGACCGCTTCATGCCTTTGGCGAAGTCTGACAAGCAATATACCTACGAAGAGGCAAAGGATCTCTTCTTCGATTCCATCTCTTCCTTCCCTCAAGACTTTCAAGACAAGGCCCACGAGGTGTTAAAGCCTGGTTACGTGGATGTCTATCCAGGCTCAGGAAAGCGCAGCGGAGCCTATAGCAATGGAGGCAGCGGCGTCCACCCCTACATTCTTCTGAACTTTGTCGGCAATCTTGAAGATGTCTTCACCCTTGCTCACGAATCCGGTCATTCCATTCACACGCTTTATAGCGAAGAGAACCAGCCGAACTTAAAGCAAGGCTACGCCATCTTCGTCGCCGAGATTGCTTCAACTTTCAACGAGCACAACCTCCTCGATTATTTGCTTTCTTCCGACAAGCTCAATAAAGACGACAAAATCGTCTTGCTCCAAAAAGCCATCGACCAAATTGTCTCGACCTTCTACCGTCAGACTTTATTCGGACATTACGAATACGATATCGCTAAGCTCGCTGAAGAGGGCAAGCCTATCAACTACTCCGTCTTAAATGAAGAAATGATAAAACTCTATAAGACCTATTACGGCATCGACATCACCGAAGAAAAAGTGAAGCCGATGGTCTGGGCCTATATCCCTCATCTTTTCTACACCCCCTTCTACGTATACCAATATGCGACGAGTTTCACTTCCTCCATGCTTATCTATGAAAAAGTGAAGAAAGGCGAGAAGAACGCCTTCGAAAACTACATCAAAATGCTCTCCGCTGGAGGCAGCGATTGGCCGATTGAAGAGGTTAAACTCGGCGGAGTTGACCTAACTACGAAAGAGCCCTTCCTCTCGGTCATCCACCGCATGGAGGAGCTCGTCGATCAGCTTGATAAGTTGCTGAACGAATAACGCAAAAGAGGGAAAACGCGTTCACGTCTTCCCTCTTTTTTTTGTTTTAGGCGGCGTTTGCTTTCTTTAGAAGCAATTCGTCGCCCTCCATATCAAGGACGTATTTGGACTCCGTACCAAGGCTCCCATCAACGATCTTATTCGCAAGGAAGGTCTCGATCTTGTCCTGGATGAATCTCTTCAAAGGACGTGCTCCGAACTCCATGCTGTAGGCGTTATGGAGAACATAATCCTCGACCTTCGGGGTAAAGCCCACCGAGACATATTGCTCTTTCAAGCGGTTCTCGAGTTCGACAAGCATCTTTCTGACGATCTTCTTTTGAACGTCTTCGTCCAAAGGATTGAAGTAGACGATCTCGTCGATGCGGTTCAGGAACTCAGGTTTGAAGGTCTTGTGAAGCAAGTCCTCGACCCTTTCCTTTTGCCCAGAAAGCAAATATTCGCTGCCGAGGTTGCTCGTCATAATGATGACCGTGTTCCGGAAATCAATGAGGCGACCCTGGCTATCGGTCAAGCGGCCTTCGTCTAGGACCTGCAGCAAGAGGTTGAAGACTTCGGGATTCGCCTTTTCGACTTCATCGAAGAGGACAATCGAATACGGGGATCTGCGAACTTTTTCAGTAAGCTGACCGCCTTCTTCGTATCCCACATATCCCGGGGGCGCGCCCACTAGACGCGAGACGGAGAATTTCTCCATATACTCGGACATATCAATTCGAATAATGGAATTCTCGTTATCGAACAAGGCTTCCGCGAGGGCTTTAGAGACCTCTGTTTTGCCTACGCCTGTGGGGCCAAGGAACAAGAAGGAGCCAATCGGGCGATTGGGGTTCTTGATGCCCGCTCTTTGACGGATGATCGCGTTAGAGACAAGCGTGATCGCCTCGTCTTGACCAATGACTCTTTGTTGAAGTGTCTTCTTGAGGTCCAAGACCTTCTCCCTGTCGCCCTTCTTAATTCGGGATACGGGAATGCCGGTCATTCTGCCGACGATTTTGGCAATTTCCTCTTCATCCACGACCTCGTTGACGAGTCTCTCCTTGTCTTTGCTAGCAACGGAGACGTCATGAAGCCTTTGTTGAAGTTCAGGAATCGTCTTGTATTGAAGTTCAGAGGCTTTCTTGTAATCGCCCTGAGCGAAATAGTTGGAGAGGTTGCGCTTCGCGTCTTCAATCTCCTTTTTGAGATTCTTAGCCTCGCTGACCTCCTCTTTTTCTTTTTGCCATTCCTTATTCAAAGAATCGAATTTCTCCTTGTCCTCAGCCAGTTCTTTCTCAAGGGCCTCCATGCGGCGCAAAGAGGATTCGTCTTTTTCCTTAGCCAGGGCGACCTTCTCGATCTCAAGGCTTCTGATTTTGCGAGAAACCTCATCGAGTTCAGTCGGCATCGATTCGATTTCAACTTTGATGGAGGCGCAAGCCTCATCCAAGAGATCGATTGCTTTATCCGGCAAGAAGCGATTTGTGATGTAACGATTCGAGAGAGTAGCCGCGGAAATAAGCGCCCCGTCGGTTATCTGCACGCCATGGTAAGACTCGAAGCGTTCCTTCAGACCACGAAGGATTGTGATGGTATCTTCAACGGTCGGCTCACCCACCATAACGGTTTGGAAACGTCTTTCCAAAGCGCGGTCTTTTTCGATGTATTCGCGGTACTCATTAAGGGTAGTCGCGCCAATGCAGTCGATATCGCCTCTAGCCAAAAGAGGTTTTAAGAGGTTCGCCGCGTCCATCGCGCCCTCACTTTTGCCTGCGCCGACGATCAAATGGATCTCATCGATGAAGAGAATTGTCTTGTGATTGCTTTCCTTTATCTTGTTAAGGACGGCTTTCAGACGCTCCTCGAATTCGCCGCGGTATTTCGCGCCTGCGACTAGGGCGCCCATATCAAGCTCGTAAATCGTTTTTCCTTGAAGCGAGACCGGGACGTCCTTCTTTACGATACGCTCAGCAAGACCTTCGACAATCGCGGTTTTGCCCACGCCAGGCTCACCTAGTAAAACGACATTGTTCTTGGTCTTTCTGGCCAAGACTTGTATGACTTTCCTTATTTCTTCGTCCCTGCCAATTACAGGGTCGACTTTGCCGCTAGAGACGGCTTCATTAAGATCCCTGCCAAATTTCTTCAAGACATCGGGATCGCGAGAATAATCAATCGGTTGTTCCATGTTATCCATAGAGTTCTCCTTTCTCCGAACTAAATCGGACAGGGAAACTATAATCCATTTTTTAGCACTCGCAAGGGTAGAGTGCTAATTTCTTGAAAATTTGTTTTCAAAACGAAAACCGCCCTCATACGCACGCATTACATGGGGAAAATAATAGGGTTTTGTAAAGAGAAAACCCGCAAAACTCGGCTTAATCAATCAAAGAGGGTATCTAGCATATCGTCGTGCCCATAGAAGTAATCCGTGTTCAATTCCTTGTCTAGGGTGGCTCCAGATTGAACTTCCTTGAAGTTAATCGAATCGTTCTTCACCTCAGCGCATTGAAGCATTGAGGGTCCAGACATGTGGAAGGAAGAACCATCCGCGTTCACGAAGCCGACGATTGGGCAAGCTCCGCCACCGCTTCTTTCTCCGTATATTTTTGCGGCCCCCGAGTAAGAGGCGTTGCAGGCTAAATAGTTGGCCGCAGAGAAAGTTACCGCAGAAGTCAGAATGCCCCAGTTATAGGAGCCATAGGCGTCATCGTCGTCATAGCTTCCATCTTCGTTCACATCGATTCTCATCGTGATTGCATAGCCAGAATCCGAAAGCCTATTCGTGCTTCCATATACGACGTCTTTATCATTCATTATCCCAAGCATCCGGAAGGCCGCTCCCATATTGCCTCCCCCATTCCTGCTCATATCAAGAAGGACGTTATTGATGCCCCCATGCTTTTCGATGCGGGAAAGCATCTCTTTCATGTAGTAGAAAGAGTCCTTCGTGTAGGCGTCTTCTTTTAAATTCCCACTATCGTCATGCAAGTCGGAGGAAGCGCCTGTCTGAATGGGGCTTTGTGCGACGATGATTGCCGTATCGTCATAGAAGCGGACGGGCTCGTTGCCAGGATAAGCGGAGGCATAAGCCGCTTCAAGCTCGGAGCTTTCCTCGCGGTATGACGTCCTAACAGGGCCATAAGTAGGTTTCAGGGAAGTTGAATTGCAAAAGAAGGAATAGTAATCGAAACTCGTATGAAGCTCATCAAGTTTTTCAAACAAAGAGGCATAGAACCCGCTTCTCGCGCTTTCCTCGTTCGTAGAGGAAAGCTTATTCACCACTTCATCCCCAAGGTACGAGGCAAAAGAATCGATCTTGTAGTAATCTTTCAAGCCATAGTAGTTATCCATGATGAAAAGGAAATGTTTGGCGTTCATCGAAGCAATGTCGTTTGGGATGCTTCCCCCATACCAGCTGCGGCTTGTGAAGGAATCCTCCAAAGCGTCGCTAGAGTCCATGGCAAAGCCAAAATAGGTCCCGTAATAGGCGTTCCCATTAAAGTAGAAATTGTAATAATTGCTGGAGCAAAAAAGGGTATTCGCCACGCAAAAAGGGATCAAAACCAAGTCCTTTTTGCGGTAAATTTCAATTCCGTAAGTCCCTAAATCAAATGTTTTAGGGGACTCTTGCGTTGTTTTCGTATCTACGGTCTTCAAAGCAAAACTGTAATTGGTCCCCGAAGTGCTGTAGACCAAATCGAAGAAAGTCATGGAATTTGCCGTGATGGTGTTCTTCTCATCATCTATCGTAAGAGTGTATTTCGCTGTCTGAGTTCGCCAAGTGGCTACGAGCTTCCTCTCCGAAGGAGTGGAATAAGAAATATATTTCGTTTGATAAAGGCCTTCTAAAGCCGAGATGAAAGTGGAGACATCCACATAAGGCAATGAGCCACCATTCACATAATAAGTTGTGAGTCCCTTGGTTTGAATCGAATACTCATTATTGTAGTTATAGAGACGATGATAGACGCTTTTCACCGTGATATCGTCTTCGTAATTTGAAGTAGGAACGCTAAAGAAATTGCACCCGGAGATCGAGAGAAGCAAAGGCAAGCAGGAGAAAGAAAGAAACCACTGTTTTTTCATGAGGCTATTGTAAGGCCAAGTAATGCAAGAAAGAAAAAGAAAAGCCGCGCTTGGCGGCCAATCCTTAAGGTCAGTATCCTACGTTGAAAACATTAACGATCAAGGCGAGGAAGGAAAACGCATTCACCCCAGCGAACATCATCCAGTTCTTGAGATCCAGTTTGAACGAATGATTAAAGAGCGAAAGTGCAACGTAATAGAGGCCTCCCGTCCAAATGAAATTCGTGAATTCCAGGATGAAGAAAGCTCCGCTTCCATAGCCGAGCAAAGAAGACATGAGAATGGTTTCGCCAAGAAGGACGGTCAAGAAGGCAAGGTGAGGAAGCAGGGTCGCGAAGAAATTGCGCGGACGGTTCTCTCCGGCGAATTCTCCGCCCGGCTCTTTGCCAAGCAAAACCCAAGTCAAAGCGCCTCCGCCTAGAAGCAAGAAGGAAATCGACCCCACCCAAAGGCTCCAATGTGAGCCAGAAAGGAACGTCACGCACTCTTTCCAGCAATTGGGCATATTCCTTTCTAAGGTCCCGACGGTTCCTTCAATCAGAACCATCGGAACGTAGAATGCCGGCACATCAAAGAAGGAATATCCGTAACCGAAGATTTTTTCCATCCATTCCGAGTCGTAATTTCTTCCGCCGGGCACATAAATTGTGACGGGGATAAGCAAGCAAAGAACGATATGCCCAGCGATCATCGCGATGATGCCTTGAAGCACATTGCTTCCCTGTCCGATCAAGAAGCAGTTGATGAAATAGAGGGTCATTACCACCACCGCTCCTAAGGGCCAAGCCAAAAAGTACCAGCCAAAAGAGCCAGTCGAAGCCGAGAAACTCTCCACATATTCAGAATAAGTTTTCGCCATCACGCTCGCGGAGTTCACGGAGACGATTTGCTTAAGAATCGCGCCAATCGAGCCAAAAAGATAGGCCGTCAAATAGAAGGCGAGGAGGATTACGCCCATCAAAAGAATGCGGGTCTGCGAGATTTTCCCATCTTTCACCGGCAAAGACAAAAAGCAGTCCGCCCGCGTCTTGCCATAGCGGTGCGAATAGGCGAAGAAAGGCATAACGCAGGCCGCGAGCATTGAGGGAATCATCATCAAAGCAATACAAGAGACAGGGTTGCTGTTAAGCAGATACAGCTGGCGGTAATAGATATAACTAGCACTATCAGAAACTCTGAGACTGATATAAGGCTGGGCATTTAGCCCGACGATCAGCGTCGAAGTGACGACGAGGGCGCCAATCGCGATGATCATCGGCAGCCAGGCTTTCAGTTGGAAACGAACAAACTGTTTAACTTTCATCTTATTTGCCCTCCTTTCTGGCTTTGATCATCGCCAAGGTGACAAGCTCATCCCCGTCGATGTTCACGTTCTCAATGAACTTGGGCTTGAAGGTTTCTTTGATTTTCTCCAAGGCAGCCGTGTCTTCTTCCATGACGAAGTTAAGCACGGAGCCTACCTTCCGATAGGAAATCAATGAGCACAAGGAGGAAAGTTCCTCTTCCGTGGGGTTGGTTTCAAAGAACGCTTGGAATTTCACGAAGTTTTTGCCTAAGGATTGGGTTTCCTGGTTTTCGGCGAGATGCCCTTTCGAAAGCATCACAAAGCGATCCGCGAGCTTCTCTAAGGTCGAGATATTGTGGCTAGAGATAATGATGTTCCTGCCATTTTCCTTTTCTTTGATGATCTCTCCCTTAATCGCATCTAAAGCAATCGGGTCAAGGCCATCGAAAGCCTCATCCATCAAGAGGTACTTCGTTTTCGCCGCCAAAGCGAGGGCGACGAAAAGCTGTCGCCTCATGCCTTTTGAGAAGTTATTGATCTTCCCGGTGGGAGGCAAAGAGAAATTGGTTAAGACCTCATGGAAACGGTCCAAATCAAAATCGTAGAAGCAAGAATAGAATTCATAGACCTTATCAATCGTCGAATTCGCCGGGGCGTAAGGGAAATCGGAAAGGAAATAAATCTCTTTTTTCGCCTCGACGTCTTTTCTTTCTTTGCCGTCGATATGGATGGAGCCTTCCTCGGGGTTAAGCACCCCGGCGATGCAGCGGAGAAGCGTGGATTTTCCTGCGCCATTCTCGCCCACCAAACCCGTGATGCCGTCTCCAATGGAAAGTTGGAGCCTATCAAGCGCCTTCGTTGATCCGAAGTTTTTGCTGACGTACTGGATCTCGATCATGAATTGACCTCCTTCAATGCGGTTTTAAGAGCCTTTTGAATCTCTTGCTCTGTTTTCCCTTCTTTTAATAGAGATATAAAGAGGTCAACGAGAGGATTCTTCAGCGTCTTTTTGTTGACGAAATAACCGCGCTTCTCTATCGCGGTGCAATAACCGTCCGCGGCGATTTTCTGAAAAGCGCGGGCGACAGTATTGGGATTCAGCCGCTCGGAAATAGCGACCTCCCTCACTGAAGGCAAGCGATCGCCTTCTTTGTAAGCCCCGGCATCGATCAGATGCTCATAGCGTAACGCCAATTCAAGAAAAGTTGGGTTCTTGTGGTCATAGTTAGCCATGAGCGGATTATACTGTATTATTTGTATTAAAAGCATCCTTCCTCTACCCGTTTCATTTTGCAGAAGAGCGAAGTAAAATCTCGGCATGTATTCCGAAAAATTTCTAATCGATTCCAACGAGGTTGATCCCTTCCTCGACTTGTCTATTCCTGGTCTCTTCCGGTTGCTTCAGGCGATCGCAGGAACAGGCGCCGAAGCAATAGGAACAGGCAAAGAGGAGACAACCGACAAGGGCTTTATGTGGGTTTTGACCCGCATGGACGTGGAAATCAGCAAGATGCCCCGTTATATGGAAGAAATTGAATTGACCACCTATCCCGGGGAACAGGTCGGCTGTTTCTACTTCCGCCATTTCTTCGCAAAAAACAAAAGCGGAGAGATTTTATTGCGCGTCGCCTCGACCTGGGCTTTGCTTCAGGCCTCTACCCGCAAGGTTGTGATGCGTTGCCCTTTTCCTCATCCCCTAACCCCTGAAAAGGCCGATGGAGAACTCGGACGTCCTGAGAAGCTTCAAGCCTCCGAAAACATGATTGAGGTTGAAAAGAGAAAAATCACCTATTCGATGTGCGATTTAAATGGCCACTTGAACAATACCCGTTATCTGGAGCTGATTGTCGACGCGAAAAACCGTGCCTTCTACGAAAAGCACACACCCGTCTCCATCGTTTTGAATTTCGTGAAGGAGATTCAAGAAGGCGAAGAGGTTTCGCTTTGCCTGTCTTCCCAAGAAGAAAACCCCTATATGCTTGTTGGAAAAGTAAACGGGGAGGAGCGTTTCTTAGCGCGTCTGCAATTCAGAGAAAAGAACCAAGATGAAAGATAAGCTGATCCGTTACCTCGGGGCAGAAGACGAATATATCATCAAGATTGCCATTACGACGCGTCTTGTTGCGCATGCTCAGAAGATCGCGGACTACGGCGAAAGTGCGATCACCTATTTAGGGAATCTTTTAACAGCCGCTTTGCTGATGGAGGATTCCGCAAAAGACAGCAAAGAGACGCTAACTTTAGAACTAGAAGGGAATGGACCATTAAACAAGGTGATTGCAATCGCGGATAGCAAAGGGAGCGTCAAAGGTTTCGCCGCAAAACCCGCCTCAAATGGTGGAATAGGCAATGGTTTTTTAGGAGTCACGAAGGATCAAGGGCTCAAGGTCCCTTATCACACCACGATGCCTCTGGTCGTAGACGACGTCGAAAACAACCTTATGTATTACTACGCTGGCTCCGAGCAGCTCCCCACCTTCTTTTCGTTAGGGGTTACTTTGAATGAAAAGAAAGAAGTCACCTATAGCTATGGCTATATGGTCCAAGCCTTGCCATTCGCCAAAAAAGAAATCATGGAGAAAATCGCGGACAACCTAGGGAAGGGGCCTTCCAAAGAAGAGATCCTCGCCCGCAGATTGCCCCCCGAAGAGATCGCTTCTTATCTTCTAGAGGGATTAAGCCAAGTGAAAACGGAAGAGAAAGAAGTTCGTTTCCATTGCAACTGTTCCAGGAAGAAAGGTCTGGCCACTTTAAAGAAAGCCGGAAAGGCTGAGCTCGAGGCGATGATCAAAGAAAGCAAGCCCATCGAAGTCATCTGCGGCTCCTGCTTAAAAAAATACGAATACTCAGTCGAGGAAATTAAATCTTTGATTAATAACTAATCCTTATTTCTTAGATAAACGTCGAAAGTTTGGGAAAGATAGCTTTTTATTTCCGAGGCAAAGCCCTCATCGATTTCAGAAAGCCGCTTATCGCCAACAAGCGGGTCAATATAACGTTTCTTCGCGGAGATCCTTAGATACCCTTCTTTAGCAAAGGGGCTCTTATCAAGTTCTTTCATTTTGGTATAAGACGTCCACTCTTCTTTTAAGGGGGAAGAGATAAGCTTGGCAATGACCGCGGACTCCCCGCCGTATAAGTCGCTTTCTTTTAAAACGCCAAGACGAATGACCTCCTTGATGAGTCTAGCTAAGACCTCCATGGAATAGCGGTCTTCATCGCAGCAATAGATGCGTCCCAAAGACAGGGCAATACGCCCAAAGCGCTTCGCCGGCTCAAGCGCCACGAATCCAATTTCACCACTAGGCAAGACGGTTATGGAATCATAAATCCGTTGAACTTCATCGCGGCCCAAACGAAGAAGATTCAAAGCATTCGACAAGGTGTATTCCAGACGATCCGCGGATAGTCTAGGCGAGTCATTATCTGCAATTGGATATTTATGGTAATCATCCACGTCTTCGGATTTAAGGTTTAGAAAACCCAGCAAATCCTGGATATCTTTACTTTTTGCAATGATTTCGGAAGTTCCTATTTCCGTCGATTCCTGAGATTCATAATCGCCATGAAGGAAGTCGATGACATGAGCGAAGCAAGGGCTAGCGATATCGTGATATAGACCAGCAAGGGCTTGCTTTGGGTCATGAGTGAAACGCCAAACAATTTCCCCAACCCCTATTGAATGGATATATCTAGAGTAAGAATCGATGCCCTTGAAAATAGGGAATGATGTATATTCCAAGCCACAGTTCATGCCAACGTTTTGAAGACGCAAAAGCTCACTTGCTTCCACTGCTTCCCCCCACCAAAAAGGAAGGTCCTTTTTAGGAAGATAAGAAATTGTTTCAAGTTGTTTTCTTTTCATCGGAGTTTATTCTAAACTATGCGCCGGAGGTATTTTATGAGAAAAGCATTCCGAATTTTTTATCTTCTAGCCATGCCAGTTTTGTTCATTGCCTTGCTGGCGATTTGCTTATCGTTTGAGGGAACGATGACCATGGCTTCGACTGCTGCCGTTAACGGGAGTACCGTTGGAGTCAACGCGAATTGCCTTGTCAACTTGAACGGGATCGTCTTCACGGTCGAAAACTTTCAGGCCAATCTCGCCAAGACCTTTCAATATTCGTTTTCCGTCACCGAATTAACCTTGACTTTAAAAGATGTCAGTTCGGCGGCAAACCCTATAACTCTTAGCGATCAGGTGAAAATCGCTTTGCAGCTTCTTTCCATTATCGGCATCGTCGTCTTCGGAATCGGTTTCTTCCTTTCCGAGGTCGGATATGGTTCGAAAGTCGCGACGGTCCTAGGCGCGATTATTCTTATCGGCGGTTCCGTCTGCATCTTTATGGATGGCAATTTAAACGAAGGTCTCCGTTATATCCTCAATGTTGAAACCATTCAAAACGATGAGACAATCGTATCGCAGGCGCTAAATTTCCGTCTTGACTGGCTAACCGTGAAACTCGTCGCTGGCATCGCGGATGGTTTAACCGTTGTAAATGTCCTATTCGTCTTGTTCCGCAGGAAAAACGTCGCGTAAGCTAAAACGAAAAAAGGAAGGCGCGAGCCTTCTTTTTTATATCAGATGGAGAATGTCTTTTAAGGCGTAAGCAACGCCGCAGTCTACGCAACTTTTGGTGACATATTTGGCCACCGCCTTAACTTCTTCCATCGCATTTCCCATCGCCACGCCTTCAAATTCCTGGATCATTCCAATATCGTTCCCCGAGTCCCCAAAGGCATAGACATCTTCTTTCTTGATGCCTAACTTCTTGCAAATCGCATAAGCGCCCGAAGCTTTGCTCACGCCTTTAGGCATGACTTCCAAAAAATAGGGGCTGCTTCTTACAATCGTGTATTTCTCATAGTCCTCTGATTTAAAGACAATGTCTTTTGATATATCCGGAAAAGCGGCAATCATGATTTTGGTCACCCCAAACTCATCAATCGCCTCTAATCCTAGGTTCAAATCTCTATGCCGAGAAAAAGCATTGATGCCATATTCAAAGTCCGCCCAAGGTTCTGGGAAGTAAGAGCCCATGGAATCATCTCCGATGTAGCAATAGACGCCAACGCCTTTATGGTTTGAGAACTCTTTCCTGAAATGAAGGAAGTCTTCTTTCGAGAGAGTCTTTTTCCAAAGCAAATTGCCATCGTAGTCGCAGGCCACAGAGCCCCCAGCGGCAATCACGAAGCGCTTATCCGACTTGAAGCAGTCTAAAAATTTCTTGCAGGAGCCAAAAGGTCTTCCGGAAGCAATAGCAATCGCATTCCCCAAATCCGCGAAGCGCTGAACGGCATCAATGTTTTCTTGAGGAATGGGATCCTTATAGTTCGGAAGCAAGGTGCCATCAATATCGAAGCAAGCTAATTTCATAAAAGCATTTTATGCGAATTCGCCTTCTCTTCCTAATGAATGCGCTTCCCAAGAAAAGGGGATGGGATTAGGATTTCCAAGCAGGAAAAGATTTATGCACGAATTGGGATTATGCAACGAGATGGTCCATACCCTTGAGGACTTAATGAAAAAAGAAGGCCTCAAGTCCATCAAGGAAATAACCGTGGAGATTGGGGAAATCACCGGGGTGTTGCCCCGTTATATGAAAGAATGCTGGGGACCAGCAAGCGAAGGCACTTTATTAGAGGGGGCCGTACTCAAAATAGACTTCATCCCCGGGAAGGCCCATTGCAAAAACTGTGGCAAAGATTATTTGACCGCGAATAACCCAAAATGCCCCCACTGCGGTTCCGAAGAAAAAGAGCTAGAGAACGGCTTTGAGTTCGAGATCACGGAAATCAAAGGCGAATAAGCGTCATTTACCGATGTATGGGTTCGGTCTTTTTGATTAAAACGTCTTTTAGGTGACCTTCCACCAAAGGCGAGAGTTTTTCTCTTACAAGAGCGTGATACTCATTGAGATAATCGATTTCTTCATCGCTCATGATGGATAAATCCAAAGCCGAGGTATCAATTGGAACATAAGTGATGTTTTCGAAACGGAAGAAATTCCCATCGGGGGTCGAGAAGGCCTTAACAGCGAGAATGTTGTTTTCAATTCGGATTCCATATTTCCCCGCTTTATAAACGCCAGGCTCAATAGACGTGATCATGCCCGGCATGATCTCGCAACCATCGTCCTTCCCTTTTGACGCCTTATAACGGAAACCATTCGGCGATTCGTGCACCACATTCACGTAGCCAATGCCGTGGCCAGTCCCGCATTTGTAGTCCATCCCCTCTTTCCACATGATTTGCCTTGCCATCATGTCAATGGGCCTGCCTGAAGAGCCTTCAAGGAACAGGCAATTCGAAAGCGCGATGACAGACTTCAAAGTCAAGGTGTAATCATGAATGAATTCGGGAGTCACCGCGCCTAAAGGAAAAGTACGCGTCGTATCGGTTGTACCGCAGTAATACTGGCCGCCAGAATCCACAAGGAGCTCTGGTCCTTCTTTTACGACATCATGGACAGTCTCATTAGGGGCGTAGTGCATCATGGCGGCATTAGGCCCGGTAGCGGCGATAGTCTGGAAAGAGTCTTCGATATAGTGCCTCCCTTCCTTTCTGAACTCACCTAGTTTTGTGGCGAAATCCCATTCAGATAGGCCATCTTCTTTATGTTCATCAACGAAGTCAATGAACTTAAGAAGAGCGACGCCATCCTCGGCTTGAGCTTTCTTGATGTTATCAATTTCCTTCGGCCCTTTGATGGCTTTCATTAAGCGCGAAGGAGAGGGGGCATGTATTTGATTTTTAAGAATAGAGCAAACTTTCGCGTTCGCCTGGCTTGGGTCAACTAAAGTCAAAACGCCTTCTCTTTCCTTCAAGAAATCAGGCAACGACCCATAAGGATGGATCTCAATCCCATCAAGTGGAAAATCCAGACGCCCTTCTTCGATGAATAGATGCGTTCCCTCTTTTAACGAAACGTAGAGGTAAGAATAGAATACAGGGGTATAAGGAATATCGTTTCCGCGGATATTGAGCAGGTAGGCAATATCATCAAGCGTGGTGAGAAGATGAGCTTCCGCGCCCGCTTTCGAGATGCCCTCTTTGACTTTTTCTAGCTTTTCATCCCTAGATAAGTCATTGAACTCAGAATCGTCAAATCTCCAGAGTTTATCATCGGGTAGGGATGGGCGATTCTCCACGAAAGAAGAATAATCAACATCCCTAGTCTCCCCTCCCCTCTTGAGCTCTTTTTCTTCTTCCGGAGAAATCAAAAGAAAATTCGTCCCCAAAGGATATAGCCCATTTCTAAGAATGTATTCCTCCGGACTAGGGTAACCAGGGGTGTAGAGTTTCATGAGCTTGAAGTAAGAGCCCTTAAGTTCCTTCTCCGCGGATACGAAAAAACGCCCATCCGTGAAAAGAAGCGCCTCATTTTCCGTGATGATCACATAGGCGTTGTCTCCGTCAAAAGGACAAAAATAACGGCGTTCTGCGGCGAAATATGGCGCTGGTTCTTCTGAATTATGAGGATCCCCCGTGACAATAAGATAAGCCTTAAGGCCATCTTTTTTCATCTGCTTCCGAAGCAAATCAACATGGGTATCAGAATAGGAAATCATTGCGTCACCCTCCTTGGGTCGGCGTAATTATAGACTCAGTTCAGAAAGTAAGAGACTCCGTTGTTAAGGAAGAATAACTTTCGTAATCGGAATGTGTGCACTCCATATCGAAATTCGCTCCCCAACCCTCAAGATAGTTCGCGAATTCGCGGGCGTGCTGATAATGATCAATCGTCTTCACGATGAAGGTCTTGCCGGAATCGTAGGTGCTCGTGGTCACCCCATAAGGGAAAACGACAAGACGTCCACCGCCGCGATTAAAACTGGTCGAACTCGCATAAGCGTCCGTCACCGCGATATCAACTTCCCAATAATGGAAATCGCTGTTTTTCGAATTCACCGGAACTGAAGTGACATAACCATCCAACTGACTGTAATAAGTGTAAAGTCTCCCTTTGCTCCCGTAGGTGTTATAAACGTATTCCTTGGCCTTGCTTGAAGACAACGTTCCATCCGGGAAATTGGAATATCTGCTGTTCGAATAAAGAACGTAATTCGCAGGGCATTCTCCGAAGGCGTTGATATAACAAGCGACTTCGTTTGAATCGGTATAGACGCCGCCTTTGTAAATCGTCTCCACGACGTAGTAACGCCCGTTGCTGTTCTTCGCGTAGCAATCAACGCTCTCCCCGTCTTCGGAAACGACGGGCTCAACACGGGTATCGGTAGAAGGCGAAAGATCGATGTAATTCGTAAAGGCACCGCTTGAATAGGAGGTGTAATACTCGCTCGTATCAAAAGGATAGCTATGCTCGTTTTCTTCGGAGCTTGAATTCGAAGAAGAACTCTTTGAACTTGATTCAGGTGATGTGACCTCGCTAGAAGAAGAGCTGGACGAACTCCTCTCTTCGGAGGAAGAAGAATAGGAAGAATAGTCCGAAGAGTAAGCTGGCGTATCCGACAAAACGAAAACAACTTTAGCTAAGTAAAGTCTTGCGCTCGACTCGAAGGTTAAAGAACTGACACTCCCGTCAAATCCCGTATAGCAAAGCCAATCCGAACTCAGGCAATCGTAAATGCTACCTCCATCTACCGCATTCACGTCGTTCGAAGGTTTAAAGGAGGAATCCTCGTAAACAGATAAGGTGGAACTATTATTTTTGTATTGATAGGCGAGAACCCTCAAGGACGTGATAGGAAGGGATGAACTAAATTTCAGAGTAAAGATTCCGCTCTTCGAGCTGCTTCCCATCTTTAAGGCACATTCACCACAGCCACTCCCAACATAACATTTCGAAACATCAGTAACTTCTGAAATATCGATGTTTTTTGTAGAAAAGCTGGAGGTTCCCGACAAAAGATTGGTTTCGTCGTGCGAGCTTTGCCCGAACGTGATGTCAGCGCAATAAGTAGATTGACTTTGATTAGCAAGAGTTAAGCCTTCTCGGGAAAGCGCATTAACTAGAGCGCAAGACAAAAGAGCGAGAGAGGATAATGCCGCGCAAAACAAGAAGGTGGACTTACGGTTTTTCACAGGAAAAGGATAGGCAAGGGGCCAATCAAGTCAAGATTTAAATCTCAAAAACCGCCTCGACAAATCGGCGAAGAAGTATATCTTTAATTTTGCTTAACTTTTAAGGAGTACCTATGCAACAAGAATTGACCCTCAAAGATATTGAGAAAATCGCCGCCTCACAAGAAGGCAAGATCGACCCCGCCAAAGAAATGGCCGTGAGATACAACGGAATCGTCAATAGCTGCATCGACAGCAATGTGATGATGTCCTTGCAAAACGTCTTTTCAATCGAAGTCGACGCTGGAGACATCACCAACCAAAACCAATCCGGACGTTGCTGGATGTTCGCTGGACTCAACGTTCTCAGGAAAACCCTTTTTGAGAAGCTCGGAGTTAAAAGCATCGAGCTTTCTCAGGCTTATTTGCAATTCTACGACAAATTAGAGAAAGCAAATTTCACTCTCGAGAAGGCCATTGACATCGTCGATCAGCCCATCAGCAGCCGCCTTAACGCTTATCTTCTCAACAATGGCATCGCAGATGGCGGGCATTGGGCGATGTTCACTTCCCTAGTAAAGAAATACGGCGTCATCCCTAGCTCTCTCATGAAAGACACCATCACCAGCAGATCCACCAGCGAGCTAAACAACGTTCTTCAAAACGTCATCGCTAACGACGTCAAAGTCTTCCACGATATGGCGGAGAAAGGCAAAAGCAAAGAGGACATGCGCAAGAAAAAGGAAGGAATGCTAGAAGAAGTCTATCGAATTCTAGCCATCTCGCTAGGCGTGCCTCCAAAAAAATTCATCTTTGAATACAAAGACAAGGACGGCAAATTCGTCCGTCTCCCGGAGATGAGCGGAGTCGAGTTCTACGAGAAATACATCGGCATTGACTTAGACGATTGGATTTCCTTAAGCGACGCGGGAACGCTTGGTTGGGAAAAAGGCGTCCGTTATGTCTCTCCTTACGTCGGCAACGTCGTCGGAGGAGATCCCGTCACTTTCTTCGATGTGCCGGTAAGCGAAATGAGAAAAGCAGTCGTTTCTTCCTTGAAAGGAGGAGAAATCGTCTGGTTCGCCGCTGAAGTAGGCGCGAAATCCCTTAGAAAAGCCGGCTTCATGAGTCCGAGTCTCATTCGTGAGGATTTGCTCTTCGGCATAAAAGACAAGCTTAGCAAAGGCGAACAGCTCAACTACCAGTCCACCTACTGCAGCCACGCAATGGCGTTCACCGGGGTGAATCTCGTCGGCAATAAACCAAACCGTTACAAAATCGAGAACTCTTGGGGGAGAGACAACGGCGATGGAGGCTTCTATATCTGCGATGCCGCTTGGTTCGACTCCTATGTCTACCAAATCATCGTGAGGAAGAAATATCTCCCCGCGGATTTGGTAAAGCAATACGAAGAATCCCCCATCAAAGAATGCGAACCCTTCAACGGGCTTTGGTCGGCCTTAGATTAAGGAAGCGTTTTCAAGGAAGCACCTTTAAAAAGGTGTTTTCTTTTCACTTGACCTGCCTAGAATAACGGCGCTTATGAAACTTCTTAAGCGCTTCAGGAAACTATTCGACCCGATTGACCTCACCAAGGGGAATATTTGGAAAGGGATACTTTTGTTCTTCTTTCCAATTGTCCTCTCGCTCATCCTTCAGCAAATTTATACCTTGACCGACACGATCATCGTCGGGCAAAACCTCGGCGCGGCCGAAGTGGCTGGAGTCAATAGCAGCGCCCCAGCGGTTTGGATCATCATGCAATTCGCAATCGGCGCGGCAAGCGGATTCTCCGTCATCACCGCCGAGCGTTTCGGAGCAGGCGACGAAGAAGGGGCAAGAAAGAGTTATCTGACCCAGATTATTCTGATGGTTATCATCTCCGTCGTTTTGGCGGGGATTGGCTGTCTTATGATAGATCCACTTTTGTCGCTTATCGGCATCAAAGGTGGCACGGGCGACCCTTCGATGCAAGCCGAATACGAAGCAGCGAAAACCTATATCCTTATTTTGTACATCGGAACTTTCGCGACCGCCTTTTTCAACATGATTTTTGGGGTTTTGCGGAGTTATGGGGACTCTTTCACCCCGTTTTTGTTCCTGATTTTCTCGGCTGCGGCAAACGTCGGGCTCGATCTCCTGTTCATCGTCGTCTTCCATTGGGGCGTCGCAGGAAGCGCCTGGGCGACCGTTATTTCGCAGGCTTTATCCGCCTTCGGCGCGATGGCTTACGCGGCGATCCGCTACCCCAAAATGCGCATCAAGAAAAGCGATTGTCATTTGTCCATGAGTTTCATTGTCCGCCATTTAAAAGATGGTCTGCCTTTGGCTTTTCAGTTCTCCATTCTCGAAATCGGCATCATCGTTATGCAAGCCGCGGTCATCTCTTTCGATACGGATGCAACGGGAGCGATGATCGCTTCCACCCCTGCCCAGCTTGGCTACGGGGCGGCAAGCAAGGTTTTCAACATCATGATGGCCCCGATGAGCGGACTCGGTACCGCGATGCTCTCCTACATGGGGCAAAATCTTGGAGCGAACAACAAAGAGAGGCTTAGAAAAGGATACAGGGCTTCTATTATCTTGGCCCTTATCATTTGGGTCATCGTTTGCGCGATTGGCTTATTGCTTATGATTGACGGCGCTTACCAAAGAATCTTCCTTTCCGCGGACAAGATCAACGATGAGAGTCTCCGCTATGGAAACACCTATTTGTTCACCGTTATGCCTTTCATGGGTGTCCTTGCCTTGCTTTTCTTGGGTCGCAATGAATTGCAGGGTCTAGAAAAGCCTTTGTTCCCTTTCCTCGCAGGAGTCGGTGAACTTGTCGCGCGCGTTTTGATCTGCCTGTTCTTGCCTAGCCTAGTCAATGGAGGAGTCATCACGAGCGAGGCGAGCGAAGCCGCCTTCATCTCCGTCTGCCTCGCGGACGCTTTGGCTTGGATCGCCGCCTGCGCGTTCCTGCTCCCCGCCCTATTCAAAACCGCTTCAAAATGGAAAGATAAACCGGAGGCAAATCACGAATGAGTCTATACGTAGTAAGGCATGGCCAAACCGATTGGAACAAAAAAATGCTGATTCAAGGAAGGATTGATATCCCTTTGAACGAAGAGGGGATCAAGCAAGCGAAACTCACGAAAGAAAAATTAGCGAACATCAAGATCGATGTGATTTACGTCTCCCCTTTGCAAAGAGCGAGGCAAACCGCGGAAATCATCAACGAAGACCGCCATGCACCCGTTATCGTCGACGAGCGAATCATTGAGGAATTCTATGGGGACATGGAAGGAAAACCTCGGTCCGGAGAAGCTTATCTGACCCAGCGAAAAAGCTTCTTCAAACGCTACCCCAACGGGGAAAGCTATCTCGACGTCGTCGCTAGGGTTTATCCCTTCCTGAATGAAATCAAGGCAAGAAGACGGAACGAAAACGTCTTGCTCGTCTGCCATGGTGGCATGTCCAGAGTGCTCAATTCCTATTTCCACGATATGGGAAACGAGGAATTCGTGAACTTCGGCCTCGATAATTGCGAAATCGCCAAGTACGAATTCAAAGATTAGGCGGAGTGCTTGATTCGACGTGTATCGCCAAAAAGAGCCAGGCTTTGCAGGGTTGATTGAAGATCCAAGCTAGGATCTCCGTGCTCAGCAAAGCTTTTTTCTACGGTCTCTTTGAACTTTGGGTAGAGCTCTTTCATGTTGTCGTCAACGACATGGTAGCCCCTGGCAATGCCTTCCATGGCGATGCCGGAGAGTGTGAAGATCGGCCCTAAGGCAAAATCGGGAACCACCACTTTCTTTTGGGAGTAAAGGACATAGGAATAATAAGAGAAGAAGACGTCGCAGAGAGGATGACAATCTTCATTGCTGTGATCCTCGGGATCCCAATCAGGCCATCTGACCGCGTTTTTCGTTCCAAGCAAAACCCCGCGGTTCACTCCTGCGTCAATAAGGGCAATCAACAAAGCGCGGAAGCCATCGTTTCCAAAATGCATGCGGCCCATGAGGGAACCCACCAGGGCTGGGATCATTTGCTTCTCTTCGCTGGTTGCATTCTTCGGAAGCATATCTTCCACCACCTTGCAAAAGAGGCCAAAGCCCGTGGCTTGGTCAAGCATATCTAGTTGGTCAATCGCGACCTTCTCACGTTCGATTTTCATATTCTCTCTCCTAAAAAAGCTTTCGGAAAGCTGGGGTTAATCGCCTTCCAAAAGCATGCATATTCAAGCACGCTTCCTATTTTCATCAAGTCCTTTTTTCTTCTTTTTCTTAGCACCTTTCTTTTTGGTTTCTTTAGGGTAATAAGGCCCGTGGGTAGCGTATAGCTCACCCCCGCGATATTCAAGGATTAAAGAGAAGGGCCGCGTTTCCTTTTTCTCAAGAAGAGGCAAGAAAGCCTTGTCCCCTTCCCACATAGGAAGGGAAGACATTTCCTCTTTCTTAACCCACGCGAGTTCCCCTTCGTCGCAGTCAATCAGCTCTCCCGAAAAGGAGGTGACTTTAAAGAGGAACATTCTTTCTGGAGGGTAGGCGTCATTCAAGAAATCGATTTTGCCTAAGTAGGAATAGGCATTCACGTCCAAACCAGTCTCTTCTTTGATTTCCCTTTTGAAAGCGTGAACCACGGATTCCCCTTCTTCGATTTTGCCTCCAACCCCAATCCATTTTCCCTCATTTAGGTCGTTCTTCTTTTTGATGCGATGAAGAAGCAAATAGCTCCCCTCGTTTTCAATATAAGCCAAAGTTGTCTTTATCTTAATCTGCTTTTGCCAGGCAAAAAGAGCTTCTCTTTCTTTGATTTTCTCCAAAATCTCCGCAAGAACCCGGTCTAATTCCTTTTCAATCTCTTTTCCCCAATAGCGCAAAACCAGGTAGCCTTGCCTTTTCAGGGTTTCATTCACTTCCTTGTCCCTAGCAATGTTCCGTTCGATTTTCGGAATCCAATAGGAGAGGTTTGAGTGGATTTTGGTTTTGTTCTCCTCGAAATGGTAGCCATGCCAAAACTCAGAATCGCAGAAAATAGCGATTTTTAGTTTCTCGATGCAGATATCGGGATGTCCAAAGACTTTAGAGGAATACAGTCTGTAATGCACGCCGGAGCGGGAAAGCGCCTTGCGGAGAATAAGTTCTATTCCTGTGTCTTTCCCGCGGATGCGCGACATCGTGTAGGAAATGACTTTGGGGTCGCGGCTAGCCATGGTTTGTTATTTGCTAGGGAAGCAAAGGGAACGAAGCGCCTTATAGTCCAAGGAAGGATCTTCGACGGAAATTCCGTTATGGGTGAGATAAGCAAGAGAAAGGTTGTCATTCTCATCCACTTCGTAAACCGCGCAGAGAAGCTGATCATCCTTGCTTGAAAGCAAATACGCATAGGGCATGCCGTTCTTTTCAACGTTTAAGGCAAGCAGATCCCAAGCATCGAGTGTCGGAGCAAGGGCTTTCTCCAAGAAAGACTGCCTCTCCTTCTCGTCGATCGCGATAAAGGTAGTTTTCGAGGAGTCGATGTTCTCGGGGGCAGAGCCGAAACGACGCTCCCCTTCGCGAGCGAATTTGCGAGACACGAACATCAAAGCAGGATCGTTGAATATGGTGCTTGAGCCATGAATATCCTTTTTCCTGCAGAAGGCGTAAACCTTCTCAACCTTTGGAGGAAGAGAGGGCTGCGCGACCGCTTTTGCCTCTGGGCGTTCCTCATTTTTGGCTTGATAAGGACGCTGATTCCTTGTCTTGCTTGGGTCAGGAACATTCTCGGGCTTTTTGTTGTTATTAGGAACAAAATCAGGTTTAACAAACGTGGCCTGTGGAGCCTGTTCTTTCTTTCCTGAGGCCGGTTCAGCAGGCTTTTCGATTCCTTTTGAGCCATATTTCCTTTGGTTAGGAACTTTGGGGGCGGTGAAGGAAGCTTGTGAAGCTGGAGCCTTGGGCTGAACGTTGGGTTCAAAGGCAGGGCGAACAAGCGAATTGACAATCTCTTCTTGACTGGGCCCCTCTTTTCCCTCTTCGGGATTAGGGGCAAAAGTTCTCCTATTCCTTGAGTAAGATCCCAAATCACGGGGCTTCTTGCTGGAGCCTGCTGAAAAGGATTCTTTGACCACATCGATATGAACGGGCTGGTCGCTCTCCTCTTCTTCCGCAGGCTCGTTAACGTTATAGGAGGAGCCTAAATCCAAAGTTCCTTTTTTGGAGGAAGGCTCAAAAGCAGGGCGTGCAATGTCGATATAGACAGGGCCATCGTCGTCGCTTTCTTGAGCTTCATCGTTAGGAACATAGTAGCCAAGATCGGCAGGCCTATTTTGTTTCTCTGGGGAGAAAGAAGTCGGATTCGTTGCCAAAGAGAGAGTCGAAAGGAATTCCTTTCCGTTCATCGGCTCCCCTTCTTCCTCGCAGATTTCAACGCCATTGAGGCAGCGCACAATCGCCTCTTTATCTTTCAAGGAGATGACGAGAACACTTTCAGGGTGCGCGCGATTTATCAGCAAGGCGGTGCTAGGCTCATCATTCTGATCGACGATAAGCGCCGGCAATAACCATTCAGATAAATGGAAATCCGTCCTTGAAAGCTCCATCACCGAATCTTCGCTCATGTTGTTCGGATAGAAAGAAGCATCCTCAGAAAGAGGAAAACAATGGACTTTTGCAAGGATTTCTTGAGCTTCCTCAAAAAAAGGAAGCGTGAAGGATGAGGAATCATTTGCAAGAAGCATCTCGCCCCGAGAAGGGACTGCCTGATATAAATAAATCGCCTGTTTCATAAACCCTCCTCGCCAAAACGGCTATCGTACTTATTGTAGCCCATTTCCCTTCACGAAAAACAGGCACATATACCCTTTTTTCGTTAAAATGACCCCATGCAGCGAATCACCTTAATTTCATCCAATCAGCTCTCCAACGTCGAAAAAGCCGCCAGGCGTGCTGATATGGATTTCGAAGACAGCTTCTTTGACGAGGAGAAATTCCTTCAAGCCGTGAATGAAAGAAGAGCCTACGTCTTGAAAGACGGTTTAAAGGTTCTTTCCCTCGCATCGTTTTCCTTTTTCCCTTTGGAAGAAATCTACGGGAACGACATCCCAAAGCAAAACGAATTATTAGATCAGATTGGCTATTATGGTGAGCCCCTACTTTTCTTAGAGTCCATTTTCACGGACCCCTTCTACAAAAAGAAAGGGAACGCGAAAGCTTTATTCCTTTCTCTCGTCTCTTCCCACAAAGAGGCGACTTGGCTTGCTTTGTTACCTTCCACGCGCTTTTCTCTTTTGCCTTTTTTCAAGACCATCGGGTTTAAGCCTTATGACTATGCCCCAAACCGGTCTTTGATTTTGATCCGCAAAAAAGAAAAAGAAGGACTCTGCGCGAATCCTTCTTTCTGAAGCGATTAGGCAAGCTGGCTTTGATAGAGCTCGGCGAAGAAACCGTTCTGTCCCATAAGCTCATCGAAATTGCCTTGCTCAATGATCTCTCCGTCTTTCAAGACGAGAATCAAGTCGGAATTGCGAATCGTTGAGAGACGATGGGCCACGACAAGGGAGGTTTTCCCTTTCATCAATTCATCGAAGGCTTTCCCCAAAGCAAGTTCCGTGCGAAGGTCGATGTTGCTCGTCGCTTCGTCTAGCAAGACGATCTCAGGTTTCACAAGCAAGATGCGCGCGACGCAGAGAAGCTGCTTCTCCCCTTGGGAGAGGCCGCTCGAATTACTGACGATCGTGTCATAGCCATTCGGGAGCCTGCGGATGAATTCGTCCGCGTGAGCCTTTTGCGCCGCCTCGACGACCTCATCCATGCTTGCATCAGGTCTCCCAAAGGCAATGTTGTCGCGAATGGAGGCTTTCTCAAGCCAGGTTTCCTGCAAGACCATGCCGATGTGGCTTCGCATCTCGGACTTCTTTACTTCGCTCGTGGGGATGCCGTTCATCTCGAATCCGCCTTGCTGAGGGTCATAGAATCTCATCAAAAGATTGATGATGGTCGTCTTGCCGCAGCCCGTCGGACCGACAAGAGCAATCTTGTGGCCTTTGTAGATATCGAGGTTGAAGTTCTTGATGATCTGACGTTTGCCGTCATAAGAGAAATTCATATCCTTTGCTTCAAGGGTATCGACGGTCTTCCCAAGGGGCTTAGCGCCATTATCGATGTCCTTCTCGCAAAGAACGGTTTGCTGAACCCTATCAAGAGAGGCGGTCGCGTAGAAGACATCGCTAGCGACATCCGCGATTTCGTTGAAAGGAGTCATGTACTGCAAGGAATAAGAAAGGAAGGAAGAGAGTGCCCCAACCGTGAACTGGATACCAAGCCAAGCAGGCGAAGCGATTAGGAGATATGCCCCAAAAAGGATGATGGAGGCATAGATGAGGTTATTTACCAAACGCGTGGAAGGGTTGATCCAAGCGGCGGCGAAGGTCGCTTTGAAGTTGGCTTTCTTAACCTCCGCGTCCTTTTCTAGGAAGTCGCTTTCTCTCGCTTCTTCCATCCCATAAGAATGGATGGCCTCAAGATTGGAAAGAGATTCCAGGGAATGGGCCGTAAGCTCACCCATCTTGGCGTTTTGCTGCTTGAAGTAAACGGAGTTGGATTTGCTGACGAAGCGGCTGACAAGCACCGAGATCGGGGTAAGCAAAACAACCGTCAAAGCAAGCGCCCAGTTCAGATAGAACATGAAGAAAAGGGTGATGGCGATTTGAACGATGCCTTCAAAAAGAGCGCCCGCGCCTGTGATAAGGCCTGTCTGAACAGTTTCGATGTCGTTAGTGAGGCGAAGAAGGAGATCGCCGTGCGGATGAGTGTCCAAATAGGAAAGAGGCACTTGGTTCAGAGCGTCGAAAAGCGTATCCCTCATGTTCTTCACGACACGCTGACCGCATTTAGAAAGAGCGTAGTCAAAGGCATAACGGAACAAAGCGCCGACGATGATGAGGCCAAAGATCAAGAAAAGATAAGGCATTAACTGGTCCGGGGCGAAGGAGTCGCTTCTCATTAAATCGATGGCAAGACCCGTCACATAAGGAATAGCCATCTTCGCCGTCACGGAGCAAAGAGCCAAGACGAAAGAGAGAATAAGCAATAGGACGTTCCCCTTCATATAGGGAAGGAGAGAAGAGAGGTTCAGCGATTTCTTTTTCATTTTGTCTTCACCTGCGTTTCATAGATTTCCTGGTAAATCGGGCAAGAGGCTAGAAGCTCTTCATGGGTTCCATGACCCACGATTTTCCCTTTGTCCAAGACGTAAATATGGTTGCAATCCTTGATGGAAGTCGCCCTTTGGGAAACCATGACCAAGGTCAAATCCTGGACTTTTGCAATGTTTTTGCGGACCATGAGGTCGCTTTTGTAATCAAGGGCGCTTGTGGCGTCATCTAGGAATAGGACAGGGCGATTCGAGAGCAAGGCGCGCGCGATCAAAAGACGTTGCTTTTGCCCGCCTGAGAAGTTCTGCCCTCCTTCTTCCACTTCATGATCGAGTCCATCTTTGTAGCGAGTCACGAATTCTTCCGCTAAAGAATCCTTTAAAGCCTTCCAGATTTCCTCTTCGCTCGCATCAGGCTTTCCTAAAAGCATGTTGGAGCGGATAGTCCCGCGGAAAAGCTGTTTCTTTTGGCTTACCAAAGCGATCTCGGAACGAAGGTTCTCGAGTTTGCTTTCCTGAATCGGATGGCCGTGGAAGAGAAGCTCGCCGCTAGTCAAATCATAGAAACGTTCCATCAAATTGAGCAAAGTTGATTTGCCTGAACCCGTGCCGCCGATGATGCCGACGGATTCGCCTTTCGCAATCACCATGTCGATGTCTTGAAGGGCGAGACTCTCGCCGCCGAAACTAAGGCAAGCCTTCTTGAATTCGAAGACAGGCTCCCCTTCTTTCAACTCATTTTCTTTCTCGATTGGGCCTGAAACGATATCGGGTTCAAGCGCCAAGAAGTCGTCGATTCTCTTTTTTGAAGTAAACGCCTTCGAAAGAGAGGTAATCAAACGGGTGAACATGATGAGCGCGGACAAAGAGGTCGTGAGGTAGTTCACCAAGGCCACGATGTCGCCGACGGAAAGCGAAGCGCTATCGTTATGGAAGCCTCCGATATAGAAAACCAAGAGAACCGCACCGTTGATCAAAGCGAAGGTAAGCGGATTGATGAGCGCATTGATTTTCGAGATGACGAGAGCTTGCTTCCGATAGCTTTCGCTGGCGTCGCGGAACTCTTTTGTTTCCACCGCTTCTTTGTTGAAGGAACGCACAACCCTCGCCCCGACGATCTCGTCTTCGCCGCGGCTAGAGATGATGTCTAGTTGCTTCTGAAGTTTCGCGTATTGCTTCGGAGTGGAGCAAACCACCAAGCCAATCACTAAGCCCGATAAAACTAGAGACCCAAGAACGACGCAGCCAGCAATAGGATTGATGATAAAGCTGGCCACGATAGAGCCGAGGACCAAGAAAGGAGCCCTCACGATGAGACGCATCAGCATTTGGACGCCGTTTTGCACCAAGAACGAATCATTGTTCAGCAGGTTAAGCGCCTTGTTCCGCCCATAATCGTCGAGTTGCTTCGAGGAAAGCAAATGGATTCTCTCGTAGATGACTTTCTTCAGGTCGTAGGAATAATCACTGCTCACCCTCGCGGCCAAATACTGCGTAATCATTGTCACGGCAAAGCCAGCGATCGCTAGCCCAAACATGACGCAGGCAAGAATGAGGATGTAATTCCAATCATGGTAATGGGCACCGTTTTCATCCAAGCCTTGGTCGATGATGCGGCTCACAAGAATCGGGACAATCAGTTCCGTGACGGCCTCAAATAGTTTGAAAATGGGCGCCAAAACGACTTTGACCCGATATTTTTTAAGCGGGCCGAAAGCCTTGTGCACGTAAGCTTCTTTGTTTTCTTCCATATATGGGTTCCTTTATTTTGAAACGAGCAGGCCATCTTCATCGGCGGGCTCGGAATCGTCTATTTGCCTCAAATGGATCTCAGCGATGACGGTATCAAGTTCTTCCTCATCTCCATAGCGGAGGAAAGAATAGCCATCGTCAGTCACGATAATCTCGTCGAAATCCTCCTCGCCATTGTAATCAAAGGAGACAACGTCAATGAAAGACCATTTGATTTTGGGCTTGTTGAGGCCGCAATAAAGATTAGCGGCATCCACGAGCAAGCCAGGGCGGCTACTCTCGATTTCGAAGACGAGATTCCCAGTTTCTTTCTCATAGGAAATGAAATGGAACTTCTTATTGGAATAATCCGGGGTGTTCGGATCGCCATAGGTATCGAAAAAGGTATCCGTATCGAATAGGGGCTCCCCCTGCTTCGCGCCAATCTTTTTGCCTAGAATGGCGATTTGTGCGTTGATGTCGTCCGTGAAAGAAGTTGTCGTATCGATGCCAAGGGCAATGCATTTCGCCGCGGCAGAAAACTGGGCGATCAAATAATACTTGAGCGCGAAATTCTCTTCCTTGTTGATCCCCCAACCGTTTTGCGCGCACTTAGCGAGACGATAGGAGAATTCAGGCAACAGGCTTTGATGCAAATGGCAGCCCAAAAAATCAGAATAGCTTTGCGAGAAGCCATTCAAAACCGCGCGGTAGGCAAAATCGTCATCAATTTTAACTGGATGGCCGTAGTGATAGCAGTCGGCAATGCGGTAAACGGCTTCAAGGGATCCTAAAGCCGCGGCCTTGGAGAAGCATTCAAAGCAAGCCATTTTGTTCTTCTTCGGGCCATGGCCATCGAAAAGAAGGACGCCTAGCCTGCAAAGAGCATAAGGGTCCTGGGCCACTAAAGGCGCGGAATAAAAGCCAATCGCTAACTGATAATCAGGCTTCTGGTGCTTAGCGGATCCAGAATAAAAATCGCCGAGAAGAAGATAGGCTCTAGGGTCTTTTGTAGACGCAAGATCGATAAGGTAATGGAGGAAAAGCGTTTCGTTCTTCTTCGTTTGGGAGATTTTGCCGGCAACGTAACGGTCGATGTATTTGTTCAAAGCCTCGGGACTTTTATCGCCGTCCGCGCCTCCATAAAAAGCCTCGCTCATTTCATTGAGCACGGTTTTGGTGAGGGGGACACCCGAGGCATCGCCAACCACCGTGGCCATGCCACATTCGGGGCAAATCGCGGAAGCTCCCCCGTTCGTCCCGTCTTCCCATTGCGAGACTTTTCTCGCATCAAAGGTCTTCCCGCAAAAAAAGCATCCGCACTTTTTGGAGCGGAGGATCTCGATTTCGTTGTTCAGGCTGTGGGATTTATAGCCTTCTAAAATGGCTGTTCGTTCTTTCTTTGTCATCGCGGCTATCTTATCACACTTGTTCTTCCTGAAAGGAAGCAGTTAAAGAAAGTGAACGTTTTTCTCTTGATTGACCTAGCAAAGAAAAGTGGCAAAATTTTTGCATGAAAATTTTAGTAGATGCATTAGGCGGCGATAACGCGCCGCAGGCGGTGCTAGAAGGCGCCACCAAGGCCCTTAGTTCCCGTAAGGACCTGAATTTAGTGATCGTTGGTCCGACCGACGATTGCAAAGCAAGACTTACCAAGCTTGGCGCAGATTTAACCCGCGTTGAATTTTTGAACGCGAAAGAGGCGGTTCTGAACACCGATCACCCCGCGATGTTCTTGAAGCAGAAACCCGAATCCACTTTAGCGGTCGCTTATGATGCTTTGAGGAAAAGAGACGATATCGACGGCATGCTCACCGCCGGCCCCACCGGCGCGGTTTTAACCGGAGCCGTCCTTCGTTTAGGAAGAATCCCGGGCATCGAAAGACCTGCGCTTATCACTACTTTGCCAGCGAAAAACGGTTCCTACGTCCGCGTCATCGACTCTGGTGCCAACATGGACTGCAAGCCCCAATATCTTTATCAGTTCGCCCTCATGGCCACGACTTATCTTAACTGCGTCGGCGTCGAAAACCCGCGCGTCAGCTTGCTTAACGTCGGGGCTGAAGAAGGAAAAGGCGATGAGCTTTCGAAAGAGGCCTATGACATGTTAAAAGGGAGCTCCCTCAATTTCATCGGCAACATCGAGGCGGATCACGTCTTAGACGGCACCACCGACATCGTCACCTGCGATGGCTTCGCGGGGAACGTATTCCTCAAGGGCAGCGAAGGGGCCTTCTATTACATGAAGGACAAGATGAAGCTCGCGATGGCCGGCACCTTCATCCGCAAAATCGGCGCCTTGTTCCAGCTCAAAGGAATCAAGGAGGCGACAAAGCCGTTTGAGATCGTCAAGCGCGGATGCGCCCCGCTTCTAGGGACCAAGAAGCTCGTTGTCAAAACTCACGGCAAGAGCACCGCGGAAATTTTCGAAGGCACGATTCTAGAAACCGCCAATCTGGCAGATAAGAAGCTCATCCAAAAAATCGAAGCTGCCTTAGAAACTCCAAAAGCGGAATAAAATCACTTCTCTTCCGTTTCATTAACCTCGCTTTTGCGGGGTTTTTCATTTTTGCGATAAGGTCTCTCTTCGCTCAAGTGCCAAAGCGCGACGAAGTAGAAAATGCCAAAGACCGCGAAGATCGACACGAAGAGGACATAAGGCCAAGAGATGTCGAATTCGTAGAAATGGTAGAAAAGGATGTGGTTGATGACGTTGTAAAAGAAATGGAACGACACTGGAATAATGGCCGAATCGAAGTAAATCGCTAGATACCCGCAGACAAGAACCAGCAGGAAGATGTAGATAATCTGCAACAAACTGACTAAGAACGGATCGTTGAAGCTGCCAGGATAGGTTTGGTAAAGGAAGATATAGCAATGGGCAAGGCTGAAAAGGAATGCGCTAGCGAAAATCGCAAGGGACTTCGCATGTTTGACGTGCACCACATCCAAAAAGAAGCAAATAAAGAGATCGACGAATAAAAGATCTTCGAAAATCGCCGCCGCACCGTCGGAAACAAGCTCAAGAACAAGCAGGCCAACATCCTGCGCTTCTTGCGACTTGGGGAAATTGAAGATAGGAACGGACAAGAAATTGATAAAGCAGAAAAGAATGAGGGGAAGCAAAAATATGTATTTCAGCTGAACATGTGGACGCTTGATTTCAATGTGCCAAAGATGCTTAAGAAAAATTAAGACAGCCACCGCTGGCACAAAGGCGATGATACGAGCGATTTGGAATCCTTTCTCGCTGAACCAAATTTGGAAAGGTAGGTAGGAGAACAGAATGTAATAGAGGACTAAACTAATCAGAAGAATTAGTTTTCTCTTTAATGGCTTTTCCATATGGCCCGAATTTTAGTCCTTCGTCTTCCCTCCTTAAAGAGGAACTTAAAAGAGGCACCCCATGGATGCCTCTTTGCTAGATTTTGGTTTTAGATGATGGTTCTGACGAAGCAATAGGTCTTCATCTCTTCCGGATTTTCGTTGCCGTCTTTGCGGTACTTATCCTCGAAGCTATAAGGACCAACCCCTAAGTCTTCTTCCCCATTGTGATGAGGCCCCATGCAATTGCGAGGGCTCACGACAAGGTTCAAGGCAAGCTCGTTGTTTCCTTCATGAAGGTACTTTGAGAGGTCAAAGCGATAATCAAACATCGAGGAATCGACTTTCTTGCCGTTCACCGCAAGGTCGAGCATTTGGAAACGCTTCGTAACGACAAGTTCAGAGTCTTTAGAGCTCGCTTCAAGGGTTCCAAGCAAGGGAAGCTCGCCATGGAAGAAGGGGAAGCCATCTTCAATAAGCCTGCAAATCTCCGTTTTTTGCTTGCCAATGTAGAAGTTTTTGCCGAAAGCGATAGTAGGATCCTTTCCTTCGGCAAAGTCGCCAAAGACCCCGAAATCGCCCTTCAGATAGATGGGCTCGATATTGGAATCATAAACGAGGCAGTTGCGAAGGCTCTCGGTGACATTCTCGCCGAAGAGCGCGTAATAGACCTCTTCTTTTTGGAAGTAATCCATCTTTAAGATCACTTCGTTTTGGCCAACTTTCAAAGAAGAGCAGGCGTCATAAACGGAGAGAGTCTTCTCGTATTCCGAGGCTTTCGGGTTGCTAAGCTCCTTGCCGTTTAAGGCAATGGAAAGCAAATGAGGGTTCTCAACCTCAAGCTCGCACTTGCTAGGCAAGTCCTTTACCTCGAAGTTGTATTTAACATAGAGGGTGCCTTTATAACGGCTCTTCAAGAGATCGGCGAACGCGTCGAGGTGATAAAGCTCCTCGGTGTAATTTTTCCCGTTGAAGGAATAGGAAACGCGATCAAGCGTGAGGAAGTTATCCACTTTCTTGGCTAGTTTATAAGAAGAAGGCAAATGGATTTCCTCCAAAGGTTTCTTTGCTTCGCATTCGTCTTTGGAGAAATAAAGGATTCTCGAACCGCCTTTCTCGAGTTTGAAGGAAAGCGGGACTTTCTTCGTGGTCTTCGTTTCTACGTCATAGGAGTCGAAGCTATGCATCCCCTCTTTCGCGAAAGAGACTTCCACTTCTTCTCCGACGTTCACAAGGTAGATGTAGTCTTTCCCATCTTTGTCTTTTCTCCAAGAAACACGATAGCCCTCGCTCTCGTTGGAAGTGAATCCGTCAATTCCGGCAAGAGAAGGAAGCGCGATATTCTCTTTCCAGGAATAGGCATGTTGCTGGCCTTCCAGATAATCCGGAAGCCCATAAGGCAAGCAAAGTTTTCCGCCATTGCTCACGAATTCGGAGATGAGCTTCTCCGTGGAAGCATCCATCGTGAAGAGCTTTGGAAGGACGAGGATGTCGTAAGAACGTTCGCCGCAAACTAAAGACGAGTCTTTGATGGAACCGTGTTTCGCAAGCAAAGTCTCATCGACGAGGTGCCAAGAGACATGCATCGCGGTGAGCTTAGCAATGAGTTCCTGGAAAGGTTTCTCGATCGCCTCGACGCCAAGATAAGGCCATTCGCCATTACGCTTAAAGTCGAAATAGACGCTGCGGATCGGTTGAAGAACTGCAATCTTTGGAGTTTCGCTGCTACTTGCAAGGAATTCCCCTAGATAAGAAACGTAATCGTTGAAGGTCTTGAACCCTTTCTTGATCCAGCCGTTCAGAGGGACGTAATGGGCAGGATAGTCTCTCTTCCTCTGGCCGTATTCGGCATAGGGAAGAAGGTGCTGGCAAAGAAGATTGACGCCGCCCCAATATAGGGCCTCGGTGTTTCTCTTCAGTTCAATCGGAGTAACATCCCAACCAGAGCAAGCAAAATCCTCGGTGATGACTTGCTTCTTCCCAAGCTGCTGAGCGACGGAGCCCACTTGCTTCGGGGAAAGGACATCCGGGCAGAACCTGCCAAGCCAATCCACGCCAGGGATATGCTCGTATTCATACATCGGCATGATCCCCGCGCAGCAGTTCATCTGATAAGGCAAGGTGGTCTCTTCGACGTAATGCCCGGTAAAGAGGTAATTGTTCTTATCACACCAGTTGTAAATCTGTTCCGAGAAGGAATGGAGCATCATGTCCTGCATGGCTTTCCAGTAACGGTAACGGAACTCGCGGTAGCCTTCCTTTTCAACGAAGACAAGGCCAAGCTGGTCCACGATGTCTACGCCGTAATGAGATTTGAAGTAGGCAGGAAGCATCTCCGTATAAGGATGTCCCCAACGGAAATACTGAGGTTCATCGGTGAAAAATCCCCGCAAACCCCCATTATCTCTCTTCTTATATTCCTCATGGGTGATCTTAATGAACTTTTGGATCACCTCAGGATTGCAGATATCAACCGTCGAAGGAGAAATCCTCTTGTAGAGGTTAAGGACGTTATCCCCTTCTTTCACTCGGACAAGTTTCTCGCCCGAAATGTCATAACAGGCAAAAGCCTTCGGATCGGCAGGACCAATTGAATATTCAAGATAACGGTCGCGATTGTCTTCGTCTTCTAAGAGTTTCCCGCCCGCGAAACCGCTAGGCCAGCCGTTCTCATCATAAGCATAGGCATTCATGCCTAGCTTTACTGCCTCGTTCACCGAAGCTTCAACGCACTTGAACCACTTCTCGCCTAGATACGGGGTCATAAGCCCGCCGCGCGCGTGCATGAAGAAACCCCCGATGCCATTCTCGTGCATCCAGTCAATTTGCTTCGCGCAATCTTCCGGCTCCAGCTCGTCATTCCAACTCCAAAACGGAATCGGTCTGTATTTAGAATCAATCTTGTCCATGCTTTTCCTCGAAGGCCAAAATACCTCTTTCCTCTAGATTATATATGCGCACGCGCGTGAAAAGGGTGCAAGAAAAGCGCAACGAAACAAAAGTGCAACTAAAGAAGATTAAAAGGCCGAAAGAGACAAACCTTCAAAGGAAGAAGGCTCGTAGGATTCGATATCAACAACAGCTTCATCCCCTGCTTCAAGGCTCAGATAGTTGTCGCTATAGATGTATCCACAGTTCTCGGGGAACTGGATGAAAAGGGACTTCACGAAGGTCTTTGCCTTGACCATGAGCTTCGCGTGCCTTTCATCAACGACGGTCAAATGATATTCGAACTTATTCTCGAATTTGGCCCCGCTCCAGTTATAGGGAGAATAAAGGGTCTTCTTGTATTTCCCGTCTTTGGAATAGGCATAAAGATAGGTGTCTAGGCCAAATTCGGAAACAGGGAGAACGACGTCATAAAGTTTCGACGGGGAGAAAACGACCTTTTCTTCTTTCTCAAAGATAAGGGTCCCATCAATCTTTTTGGCCCCATAGACGATCGTGACATCATCGTCCTCACTCGTCGAATTATCGACAAAGAGATGGGTCTTGCCCTCTTTGTCCTGATAGAAGCTAGCAAGGCGAGGGGCGTAAGAATGAGCCAGGCCATAATAAACTTCCTTTGGCTCAAGGTAGTAATCAAGGACGGCCCAGGTGCCGCTTGGCCAGATGTCATTGAACATCCAGTTGAGGAAAGCCCCGCAGATGTCGCGATGGGCGCGAGAATATTCGGCTTCCGCGGTCAGGGCCTCAGAATGCGCGAGCATCGCTTTCTTAATGAAGTCTTTGACGTCGGTCGGCTCCCCATAGAACTCGGTCGCATAGAAGAGCTCACGATGAGGGAAATCAAGGCAAACGGCAGCATAAGGGTTCTCCATGAAGCGGTCGTTCCACATCTCGTCCATTGGCCACATATGCTCATCACCGAAGATCTTATGAAGAGTCTCATAGCTAGAAGGTCCTAAGGTCGCGCATTCGCTGACGAAAGGGACGATTTTCTCCGCGACCTGCGCGCGGTAGTTTTTCATTCCTCTCTCCAAAGCCGGTTCAAAGCAGTTATGGTGGGAATCGCCACTATGCCAATCATTTCCAACGTCGTTATAGGAATGGGGGGATTGCCTGCGGTAAGGACGGGTATCGTCGAGGTTATAGACCACCCCGTAAAGAATGCAGTTCACAAGGAAATCGCCATGGCTGATGAGATTGCCATAGCATCCGGTCTTCTCATTTCCGCCGCACCAATAGACAAGGCTAGGGTGGTTACGAAGTCTTTTGACTTGGTAGGTCACCTCTTCAACGACGCTTGCAACGAACTCCGGATGATCGTCTGGGATATCCGCGCAGGCGAAGCAAATGTCCTGCCAAACCAAGATGCCCTCTTTGTCGCAAAGTTCAAAGAAGATGTCTTTCTCGTAGATGCCACCACCCCAAACGCGGAGGATATTGAGGTTCATCTTCTTCGCAAGGTTGATGTATTTGACGTACTTCTCATCTTTCATCGTGCCCGAGAAGCATTCAGGGGGCACCCAGTTCGAACCCTTGAGGAAGATCTTCTTGCCATTGATGAGCATGTCCATTCCAAGAAGCCCATCTCCTTTTCCTTCTTCGAGGATCTCGACTTTGCGGAAAGCGAAATAGCCTTTCTTCTCGTCAAGTTTCTTGCCCCCGCGATAAAGCGAGACGCAATAGGGATAAAGAGGCTGATCACCATAGCCAACCGGCCACCACTTCTTAAAGGAATCTAGCTTCGTGCCATAGAAGTTCTTCTTGCCATTAAGAACGACTTCCGCTTTGAAATAATCTTCTTTGAAAGGGGTCTTGGAGATTTCGAAGACCAAGCGGTCATCATCTTTCTCCGCGCCTTTTTTGATGACGGAGCCATCTGGGGCGAGAAGATCGTTGTTCGAATAATTGGTCTCGACGAAGAAATTCACGTGGCCTTGGTCGTCCGCTTTGATGTGGACATCAGTGATCTGATAAAGCTCCGCGCTTTCGAGGATGACGTCGTCGATGATCCCATAAGCGCAGATCTTCGGGGCCCAGTCCCAGCCGAAATGGCATTGGGGCTTCCTCAAAAAGATGCGGGGAAGATTGAAAGTGGCGCTATAGCCAGTCGTGTCGATTTTGTCCGCGGCGCTAAGCGTGCTATGCATAAAAACCCGCAAAACGTTGTTCTTTTCTTTTAAAGCGGCTTTCGCGTCGAAGCGATATTCGAGGAAAGCGTTCTTGGTAGAGCCTAGCAAAACGTCATTGAGATAGATGTCCGCGAAAAGATCGATGCCTTTGAAAACGAGAGTCTGGCTGTCTTTGGCGAAAGCTTCTTCGCTTACGTCAAATACGCTTTCATAAACGAAGTCCTCCCTGCCGATCCAAGAGGCGTCTTTGTAGTTCTCCCTGATATAGGGATTCTCAATCATGCCGGCTTTGAAGGCATCGATTGTGACGTCTCCCGGCACTTCTGCCTTGATCTTTTGGCCTTTTAAAGTCAAATTCCAGTTCTTCAGGGTTTGGACAATTCTCATAATGGCTCTTTCTACGATCTATCGTTAGGTTAAATGCTACTCAAAAGGTATTTTGCGAACTTGCCTTTTTCTATCGAAAAAGTCCTATTTTCTTTCTAGCAATGCGAGGCTAAAAATGGGGAATTGGCGTGAAAAAGGAGAGAACGAGGCAACAGCGAAGAAACTATTTTCTTTTATCATGATGACATCTCGCGGATATCCCAAAAGGGAAGGTGAGTATATGCCTTTCCTTTTTCTCCCGGAGTCACCCGCGCTACCCAGGTCAAAGAAACGTTTCGGTGGAGCGCCGGTTCCTACGGGGGCGTTTCAAACAAGAAGACCCATCCTTGCGTTTCCATCCAATCGCCTAAATGTTCCAATAGAGCGGAAATCAATAACGCATGAAAACTTGCAATTGAATTGCGGATCCCCCCAGTGGTACTTCCGAAAATCCGCAAAAGCTCAAGGTCGAATCACTTTTCGGCTTGGCTTCCTAAAGAAAAAAGCCTGACGCAACTGCATCAGACCATCGTTTCTAAGTGGCGGAGGCGTCGGGATTCGAACCCGAGCACCGGCATACACCGATCTAACAGGTTAGCAACCTGCCCCCTTCGGCCTCTTGGGTACGCCTCCGCGTGGAGAAACTATACAACAAAGGAAAAGAGAAAGGTAGGGGCAAATTCAACAACCTTTTGGACGAAAAATCCCCATCGCAGGCTATTGATAACGCTTTCCTGACAACACCCAACTTGTTTGCGATATGATAACGTGACGCAAAAAGAACGCCAAAAACATGCAAACATTCATTCCCTTGATGCTTGATTCAGCAAATCCGAATCCAATTTGGATTTATATCCTTTTGATGTGTGGCGGATTAGGAGCCTTGTTCATTGGCATGAACATGCTTCAGGCCTCCACCGAAAAGATTGCCACCAAAGGCCTAAGGAAGCTTTTCGCAAAAACAGCGAATTCCAAGCTCGCGGGCTTAGGCATCGGTACCTTGGCCACGATGATCATGCAGTCTAGTGGCGCCACAACCGTCATGGTCGTGGGCTTCGTCAACGCCGGGGCCATGACCCTTGCGCAGGCAACCACTTATATCATGGGCGCCAATATCGGCACCACCATCACCGCCCAGCTCGTCGCTTTAGGCGGACTTAGCTCCGACTCCTTCCCTTTGACGGAAATCTTGATTGCACTCACCCTTGTTGGCGTAGTCCTGCGCATGATTTTCGCGAAGAAACACCCAAAGGTTGCGTTAGCGGGCGACCTCATCGCTGGGCTTGGCCTTCTCTTCCTTGGTTTAGAGACCATGACAAGCAACATGAAGGGCCTTTTCCTCAACAATCAGAACCTGAAGGATTTCCTCACCACGATGAGCAATCCTTTCTTGCTTCTTGTCATCGGCATCCTTCTCACCGTTCTCGCCCAATCTTCTAGCGCGGTCACTTCGATTGTTCTCGCCATGGCTATGGCTGGAGCGGTCGTTGGAGGGAGCGGCAATGGCGTACTTTACCTGATTTTAGGATCCAACATCGGTTCTTGCTCCACCGCATTGCTTTCCGCAATCGGCTCCACCACTAACGGCAAAAGAGCCTCCATCATCCACCTCTTATTCAACGTCTTCGGCTCCGTCATCTTCTTCATCGTCTTGCTCTGCTGGCCTAGTGCGATGGAGATGACTTTTGCGAAGCTCTTCCCCAATAACCCCGCGCTCCAGATCGCGATGTTCCACACCTTCTTCAACGTCGTCTGCAGCGCCATCTTCCTCCCCTTCACCAAGTTCTTCGTCTTCCTCTCGAACAAAATCGTGAGAGACAAAAAGAACAAAAAGAAGAGCGATCTCCTCGACGAACGCTTCCTCTCCACCCCGGAGCTTGCTTTGTCCCAAGCAATCTCCTTCTATCATCTTTTAGGAGGAGAGGCCCTTCATAACCTCAACGATTCATTAGACGCTTTCTTAAGCAAGGACATAAGCAGAAAAGCCGAGATTGAAGAAGAAGAGACAAAGGTGCTTAAGATGTCGAAAGAGCTAAGCTCCTTCTTAGTCGCCATCTCCAGCGCAGGCGTATCCCCTGAATCCAGCGCGAAGATCTCCAAGATGCAGTTAGACATCGCTGACCTCGTCCGTCTAAGCGAGATCGCCGACAACATCGCCGGCTACACCCGCCACGAAGTTGAGGATGAACTCACTTTCTCTGACATCGTCATCTCGGAGATCAAGGACATGAAAGCGAAGCTAGGTGAGATGTTCCAGGCCACCAAAGAGGCATTCGATACCCCTAGCCTAGAGAAGCTAAACAAGGTCTCCTCTTACGAAGACGAGATCGATAACCTCCGTACCAGCATGGTCCAAGGCCATCTCGAAAGGCTTGAGAACGGCACCTGCAAACCGCAGAACTCCAACACGTATCTAAACCTCGTATCCAACCTAGAAAGATGCGGCGACCACCTTAACTTCATCGCCGAAAGAAGCTGCTCCGCCTACCTCCCCAAAGGCAAGGAAGACAATCTCACTTTGCATCCTTAATCGATTGGAAACATCGGAAGCGCCGCAAAAGGCGCTTTTTTATCAAGGTGACAATCTAAATCTAAGAAAGGGAAATGAATGCGGTCAGCTCCATGACGTCTTAGTGCTTCCCGATTCCTTTCATACTCTTTCATACTTTTAAATCATTTTCATACTCGTTCATACTTTTGTCGCAAAAGCAGTTGCGAACTGGACGAGGATCGTGGCGGCATCACGGATGCATCAATGGTTTTATCCATGATCCTTTCTAGTTTTAGAGGAGACCTATCACAATTCTTTTTCTCTCATATAAAGGTATTGACGAATATAAGCAAAGAGAAAACGAACGTCAAAAAGTAAAAACCGGAAGAACCTTTCTTGAATACGAAGCCGCCCGATTCGTCAACGAGCAAGCTAAGCGTCTTTTCCATCGAACAAAAAAGGCGAGACTTTTTCCCGCCGTTGGTGGGCCTACTTCGTAAGCTCAAAGTCACTTTACCGAAACGTTTGTCTGTGGTCAAGACCATTTGGCCAAGCAAATATTGTGCGTGAGCCCTCACGCAGCCATCAAAAAAACGCCCGAAGGCGTTTATTTGATGTCAGATTAATAGGCTTTGCCGAAGTAGACCTTCATCTTGGCCTTCTTGCCGCAGCAAGGGCAAGTCGCGTCTTCGTCTACGTCCGTTGTCGCGATGCAGCGCGTGCTCGCGCCGCCGGTCATCTCTTTGATGTGGTCTTCGCAATCGGGATCCCCGCAGAAATCCATCTTCGCGAAGCCGCCTTTGTTATCGAGCACCTCTTTCATCTCCTCGATCGAAGAGACTTCGTAGATGTGGTTCTCAAGGTTCTCTTTGGCTTTCTGATACATCGCCTCATGGATCTCGTCGAGGACAGAGGGAATCTGCTTTTCGATGTCTTCGATCTTAAGGGTTTGCTTAAGTCCGTCCACGCGTCTAGTGAGCACGGCTTCGCCTTGTTCCAAATCGCGAGGGCCCACTTCAATGCGAAGGGGGACGCCCTTCATCTCATATTGGGCGAACTTCCAGCCAGGAGTCCTAGAATCGTCTTCGTCTAAGTAGACGCGTACACCTTCGCCCTTGATGACGTCCCTCATCTTGCGGCAGGCTTCTAATACCCCAGGGGTCTGCATGCGGATTGGGACGATCACGACCTGAATCGGGGCGACACGCGGAGGCAAGACGAGCCCGTTGTCGTCGCCATGCACCATGATCACCGCGCCGATAAGACGGGTGGAGACGCCCCAAGAGGTTTGGTGAGGGGCTTCTAATTTATTTTGCCTGCCGAGGAAATTGACCCCGAAGGCTTTCGTGAAGCCCGTCCCTAGATAATGGGAAGTGCCTGACTGCAACGTTTTGCCATCGTGCATCAAGGCTTCGACGGTATAGGTATGGACGGCGCCGGCGAAACGCTCATGCTCGGTCTTCTCGCCGGTGAGGAAAGGAATCGCCAAAAGCTCTTTGCCAAGGTCTTCGTAGACTTGCCTGGCTTTGAGGGCGTTATCCACCGCTTCTTGCTCGGTCTCGAAGATGCAGTGCCCTTCTTGCCACAGGAACTCAGAGCCCCTAAGGAAAGGACGGGTGGTCTTCTCCCAACGGACCACCGAGCACCACTGGTTGTAGCACTTAGGAAGATCCCTATAGGAAGAGACGAGCCTCTTATATAAATCGGTGAAAAGGATCTCGGAGGTCGGGCGGATGACGAGAGGATCATCGAGTTTTTTGCCTCCCCCCATCGTCGCCACGAGCGTCTCGGGGGCGAAGCCCTCGACGTGCTCCTTCTCCTTATTGAACAAGGAAGTTGGGATGACCATCGGAAGGTAAACGTTGCTCGAGCCTAAATCCTCTTTGAAACGCTTATTGAGGTAATTCTGAATCTCCTCCCAAATCGCATAGCTATAAGGGAGGTAGTCGATGAAACCTTTGACGGAAGCATAGTCCATGAGCTCCGCCTTGCGGCAGACGTCCGTGTACCATTGGGCAAAATCGACGTCACGCGCGGTGATCGCGTCGTTCTTTTTATTATTGTTGTTTCCCATGTTGAGTTGCCTTTCTAAAAACCGGGGGATAGTTTACTACTTTTTCATGTCGTTGACTTTGCGGATTGCCTTGGAATTGATGGGCAATATCATCACGTCATAGGGGGCGAAATCCTGGCTTGAGATATAGTTTAGTCCAGAACGGACCAAGATCTCGATCGGACCCCAGCCTTGGATGTCCGTGGCGATGATGGGCTTGTTGTACTTAAGGAGCTTCTCAACAAGCGCGTGGAGTTTGGCCCTGATGCGCGCGTCCATCTCGGAGGCATTGCCCGAATTGGCGAAGGAGCAGACGAAGTAATCGAAGCAAGAATAGACGGTGGAAGGAAGGGAAAGCTCGGTCTTATCGAGGAGCAACGCCACCTCAAACCCTTTGGCCTTGATGCCCATAACGTCATTGTTGATGCCGTTAGGGTAGCCCGGATCCATGTGGGTCAAGAGATCATTCTCGCCGAAAAGGAAGACGAGGTTCGCCTCTTTGGCTTTGGCGATGCGAGGGAAGACGGAGAGAAGATAGGATTTCTCTTCCGTGCGAATGCCTAGGAAAAGCTTCTCGTCGGAGGAAAGGCGTTCGCTGACGAAGCGAGGGATGACGTTCCTTGCGACCGTGGTGAAGAGCTCTTTGTCGTCCTGCGTCCTGGCCGCGTAATCCTTTAGCTCCTCCATGGAGTCGAAGTAGGTGTCTTTGGGCTCGGCTTTAGCGAAGTAGCCAATAGGTTTGCCTTCTTTGATCGAATAGATGGGGCGGAAGGGATAGACGAGTTTCTTCTCGTTGATGATGCGTTCCACTTCAGTGCGGTAATTCGAATCCTTGAGGAAGTCTTGGTTTTCTTTCCCCTTCTCATACCAAACGATGGCTTGTTCCTCTTCATAAGCGAGTTCCGCCATCTTCTGGGCTTCGGCGATGATGGTTTCCGCATTATCGGGATAAGCGTAATGTTCCACCGCGCCGCAGCGCACCTCGATCTGGCTAGAGAGGGCATTCAAGGAAAGGAAGCGATTAGCAAGCACGAGCCCGCTGCGCGCAAGGAACAGGGCCTTTGCCCTTTCGCTTATCTGGGTGTCGCTAAGCATAAGCTCATTGCCAGAGCAGGCAATCAAGAACCCCTTAGGAGGCAATAAATAAGACAAAGCGTTCTTAAGCTGGTTGAACACCAAGGGATCGATCTCCCTGTCTTTCTTCTGGGTTTTCTTGTAAAGGAAACGATAAACGATCGAGACGCCTTTCTTCTTCCCCTTCCCATTCATCGCCTTCGCGAAGTCTTTCGAGGTTGATAAGCCGTGGTGATTCACCCCGCTTGAGCTCATCTTGCTCGAAGCCATGTATTTGAAGAGATAGGACTGCAGATGGAGGATCTTCCTTCTGGTGTCCACCTCATCCGCCTGAAGCATCGAAAAATATTGTTTCTTGTCGAAGGTGTCATTGACGTCGACCTCGAGGAAGTCGCTTTCATCCGCCACGCCATCGGCAATCGCGTTGATCCAGTTCATGACCCTTGTTTGCTCAGAAAGAGGAAAATGACGGTAGAACTCATTGAGGCTTTCTCTTTTGACGCGGCCCACATTGATCGCGTTGAAATAAGAGACCGTGTTCTGAGGGAGATTGATCACATAGACACGCACGCTGTTGATCTTATCGAAGAGCTCTTTCTCATAGGCTTTCCTGCGCTTCGCGTCGACGCAGAAACTGATGATCACGAACAAAAGCCCAAGGAAAATGACAATGCCAGTCACTAGAACCGGCCAATATTTGGAAAGGAGTTCCGGGATTCTTTCGCTCATGGGGGAAAGTGTACCACTTAGTGGTAACTAGGACAAAGAAACGTTGCCTAGGAAAGCGCGATAGGTGTATGATAACCGCGCTCCGGAGGAATACCCAAGCGGTCGAAGGGGTCAGTTTCGAAAACTGATAGTGGGGCCTTGCTCCAGCTGGGGTTCGAATCCCCATTCCTCCGCCATTGGACTTGTATCCGAACAATATACGTTCATCGTTATGGATTCGGATTAATAATTGAGCTTCCTAAAACTAGGAAGAACAAGAAAACCCGCATAATTGCGGGCTTTTTTCGTATTTTTATTCTTTTACATGTCGTGTGGGTTTCCCACCGCACAAACTTGTTCGAGAATGGAGTTGAATTGTCGGTTTCGCCTTTTGGAGAAAAAAGGTTGATGCCAATGCCTTCCGTTGCTGTCTTGAATATATAGTTGCGCTTCCTAAGTTGGAAAGGACAATTTGATTTTCAAGATAGGATATTCTTATTGCCAAGGCATCGCCCGATTTGATAAATCTTTTATCTAACTGAATAGTTTGCTGAGTGTCTCCGTGCCTTCAAACGAATTTTGTCATTTGGCGCAGCCGAAACCGCAGCATTCAATCAACGAGATGTTTTCCTGCGTGGGGTTTGTTTTTGCCGCGCCGAGTGAATCTTCGATCCATTCTGCGCGCTTGCTTATCGTGCTTTCACCCTGTTCACGGAAATTTCATGCTTTTTGGGCGGCTCATTTTTCGTGCCGTAGCCTAGCGAGATGCAAAGCAGCGGCTTAAAGCCCGCAGGGATGCCGAGCTTTTTAGTTAACTCCGCATTTTGTGCTGCGGCAGCCGCAGCACCGCCCCAAACGATATTGTCAATTCCCATGTCAGTAGCGGCGATTGCCATATTTTCCAGCACGCAAGCGGCATTGGCATATTCCAAACCGGGCAGCATAGCAGGCTTAGAGGATACGAAAATCATTACGGGAGCGCCGAAGCTCTTATCCATATGCTTGCCCAACACTTTGAAAATCATATCGTTGACGGCTGTGTTGATTTCAGCAAACAGCTTCTGATCCTGCACAACGGTCAAATGCAGGGAATCATAAGCGCCGGAACCCACCGGAGCGGACATTCCCGCTTCCAGTATCGTATTGAGTGCTTCCTCACTGATTGGTGTGTCCTTATAGGAACGGCTAGATTTTCTCGATAAAATTGCCTGAATCGTTTCCATAGTTATATTCCCTTTCTTACGCCTTTATAGATGTACTTACCTTAAAATGAGTACGTGGAAAACCGCAAGTACGATAAGTTTATATAGCTACCATCTCATAAAATAGTGTCAGGAGGGAAGCGGCGGCGTTCCCTAAATGTAGGTGGTAAGCTTCTAATGCAGGCGAGCAATAGAATATGAGGATTTCCGCCACGTTAGTCCCCATTAATGAAGATGCAGTCTTCCGCAGTCACTTCTTCAATCGCAGTTTCATTATAAAAGTAGCCCTCATATGGCTTATACCGATCCGTCACGAACGTAAGGGATTTGTTTTTCGAACCTATAAGGACTCTTTCGTTGTCAGTCATAGATTCGATGAAAGGCCCGTCAATAAGAAGGTCCACAGAGTTAACCAAATCAACGCTCAAAGAATCTTTCTCTCTCCCGGAGAACATGATGATGCCTAGGCCCAGCTTCCGAATCTCTTGGTTGAAATAGAGCAAACCATTTTGAATGGTCGGCTCACCTCCAGTAAGGGTTATGCCCTTCGCGTTACGTAAATATAGGCTAGACCAGCCAAAATAGTAAAGGATGGTAAAGGTTGGTAAAAGATTTTAAAAATGGTAAAGAATAGTAAAGATTAGTAAAAGATAGTAAAAGGTTTTATAATTGGTAAAAGACTATAAGGAGAAGAATCATGAACAATCCGTTCACAATGTCGTTCGGTAAGAACCCCAACCTGTCGATCGACCGTCCCAACGAGAAGCAAGAGGTCATCGATGCTTTCACTAGCGACCCAATCAACCAGCAAATAT